>NZ_JBHZBU010000001.1:707421-1022588 GCF_042754945.1 Nocardia sp. NPDC059180 | reverse complement strand
CCGCACAGCACTACTAGCCGGTACCGGTGGCTTCGGTTATTTTATAAGACGCCAGAATGGCGGCTCGGCGGTCGGTTTGGGTCGGCGGGCGCTTCATTGTGATCAGCGTCGGCTGTAGCACCCGGACCGCTGGGTGTGCACAGCCGCGATAGTGCGCTACTTCAGCGAGAGCGCACCGTCGACCCCACCCACTTGGGTGATCTTCCAGTCGGCGCCCTCATCGATCGTCACGTTGTAGCTGACGGTGGTCTGCGCGCCGTCCGGGGTCTGGGCATTGGTGGAGTTCACGTTGACGAACACGCTCACCTGGTAGATGCCGTTGTCCTCGGACATCACCTTCGCGGTGATCGGCGACGCGGTGGAGGTCCACTTCAGCGGTACCAGGAGGTCTTTCAGCAGTGGCACGGTCGAGTCCATCTTGCCCGCCAGCTGATCAGTGGTGCCCGCCTTGAGGCTGCTCACCCAGCCGTTGATGTCCTGGTAGTTCACGGTTGCCGCACCGACGGCGTACTCGGTGGCGACCTGTTCGGCGCGGGCGTCGGCCGCAGCGCGCGCCTCGCGGTCGGCGACATCGCCGCGCGCGAACCACCACAGTGCGGCGAGCACCACGACGGCGATCGCCAACGCACCGATAACGGCGCCACGGACGATGGTCGAGACCTGCACCGAGACGGTGCCGGGTCGGTTGGATTCGGGTGTCGGCGCCGTAGGAGCCGCAGCGGCTTCCTTGTCGATGGTCGCGGTGGCGCCGCTTCCGGAGTGCTCGGTCATTGATCCTCTTTCGATCGCATACCGCATCGCACAAACTCCCCGGCGGCGATGCCTTGCGAACATGAGGCTAACGAATTGGTCACAAGTGTCTCGAACCGAGGGTCACATACACCACTTGACCGGCCGATCGCCTCCGGCCCGGGTGTGAGCCGATCGACGCGCTGAGCAGTGCCGGGCGGATGAGACACTGGAGGGCGTGACGATGACGACGAGCGAGCTGAGCACAGCGCTGCGGATCGGACCGTATCCGGTCGATCCGGCGGTAGTGCTCGCGCCGATGGCCGGAATCACGAATCTGGCGTTCCGCAAACTGTGCCGCGAATTCGGCAGCCCGACCTCGATCTATGTCTGCGAGATGATCACCGCCCGCGCGGTGGTGGAACGCAACGAGAAGACCCTGCACATGATGTCGTTCGACGAGGACGAACATCCGCGGTCGATGCAGCTCTACGGCGTCGACCCGGCCACGCTCGGCGAGGCCGTGCGCATCATCGTCGGCGAGGGCTGGGCCGATCACATCGACCTCAACCTCGGTTGCCCGGTCCCCAAGGTGACCAGGCTCGGTGGTGGTGCGGCACTGCCGTACAAGCGGGCACTGTTCGCCCGGATCGTGCGCGAAATGGTCGCCGGGGCCGAGGCCGCCGGTGTCCCGGTGACGGTGAAGTTCCGCATCGGCATCGACGACGACCACCTGACCTACCTGGACGCGGGCCGGATCGCCGAAGCCGAGGGCGCCGCCGCGGTCGCGCTGCACGCGCGCACGGCCGCTCAGCGCTATTCCGGGCAGGCCGACTGGTCGGCGATCGGCCGGCTCAAAGAAGCCGTCACGACGATCCCGGTACTCGGCAACGGCGATATCTTCTCCGCCGACGATGCCGTACGCATGATGGACGAGACCGGCTGCGATGGTGTCGTCGTCGGGCGCGGCTGCCTCGGCAGGCCGTGGTTGTTCGCCGAGTTGCAGGCCGCGCTGCGGGGCGAGCCGCTGCCCGAACCGCCGAACCTCGGCCGCGTCGGCGAGGTGCTGTATCGGCACGGCGCACTGCTCTCGGAGCACGACGGCGAGGACAAGGCCATGCGTGACCTGCGCAAACACATGGCCTGGTACCTGATGGGGTTCCCGGTCGGGGCGAATCTGCGCCGGTCGTTCGCGACCGTGTCGAGCCTGGCCCAGCTCGAGGACCTGATCGGTCAGCTCGATCCCACCGCGCCGTTCCCCCGCGATGCCGAGGGCCCTCGTGGCCGTCAAGGCTCACCGGGAAAGGTCGCGCTGCCGCACGGCTGGCTCGACGATCCGGACGATCCGGCCGTCCCCGCGGGTGCCGACCTGATGCACAGCGGCGGCTGAATCCGGCGCCGATATCGCGATCGGGCAACCACCCAGCATTCGCTTCGGCATATGACGTTTCGGTAGGCCCGGGCTTGCGTCGGGTGGCCGACCGTGGCGGAATCGTTATCATTGCGGAATCACTTCGGTCGGCCGGATGCGGTGGCAACAGCACCGCACCCGGCCGATCAGCGGTAAGACTGGATTCAACAGTCCGGCCGAGCAATGAGACAGAACGAAAAGCGAGGTTCGTTGGTGGGTGACGATCGGCACGGGCATTCGCCACGGCCCGGAGGTCGCGCCCCGTGGGAGCGGTATCCCGCGGCGGGTTCCCCCGAACAAGACGGCGCCGACGCGCCGCGCAGATCCCGCCATGCCGATGTCACGCCGGATACCGAGTCCACGTCGATCTCGGTCCAGGATCTCGTCAACCGGGTAGACAACGAGCGCACCGGCAGGCGCCGGGCCGCCGAGCCCGCACCGGGCCGCGGTCCCGAGCCGCAGGGGCGCCCCGCACCCCAACGTCAGCCGCAGTCCCCGCAGCGACGGCCCGACACCGCATCGCGGCAGCCGATCGCGCCGGACCAGCGACCCGCACCGGGCGCCAGGCAGGGCAGGCCGCCACAGCCGGCCCCCGGGCTCGATCAGCAGCCCCCTCCCCAGCGCCGCCCCGCGGCGAACCAGCGACAGTCGGCCCCGCCCCCGCCCGATGAGGGCAGGCGGTCCGCGCAGCGTCGCGGTGAGCCGACCCAGCGCCGAGGGATCGACCCCATCGCCGGTGAGACCCCGCTCCCGCCCGCTGACGCATCGCGGCGCGGCAGGGAGACCGGTGCGATGCGACGTCAGCCGGATGCCGCACGGCGGACCGGTGAACCCGGGACCGCGGGACCGACCCGCCCGGACCCGAAACGCCGACAGCCCGCCCCCGCCGCATCCGATTCAGCGGCGCTCGAGCCCACCTCGGGCCGCGGCCGGCAATCGGGCAGCACACCATCGCGCGGAGCCGGGAAGACAGGTGCGTCGCCGGTCGTCCAGGACATCGCGGGCACAGCGGAGGCGAGTAGGCGTGGGAACCCGGACCCACCGGAGGTCGTCACCGATGTCATCCCGCCGGTCGACGAGACCAAACGTCCCGGCCGGGCTCGGGCCAAGACCGGCTCCTGGCCGACCACCGAAAACGCCGCAACGCCGGAAGCCGTCGGTGCGCCGCGGCGGACCCGGCTGGCGGAGAGCAAGCTGCGCAAGCATCGCCGCGCGCGCCTGGCCGGGCGGGCCGCGCTTGCCGTCTCAGCCGCCGTCGCGCTGCTGATCACCGGCGGCGGCTGGACCTACTTGCGCGCCGGCGAAAATGGCCTCAACCAGGTCTCGGCGCTCGGCGACAACTCCGAAGACGTCATCGACGGCAACGCACAGCTCGGCGATGAGAACTACCTCATCGTCGGCACCGATACCCGCGCAGGCGCGAACGGGGAGCTGGGCGCGGGAACCATCGAAGATGCCGAAGGTGCCCGCGCCGACACGGTGCTGTTGGTCCACGTTCCGAAAAACCGCCAGCGCGTGGTCATGGTGTCCTTCCCTCGCGACCTGGATGTCACTCGACCCAAATGCGACGGCTGGGACAATGCGAAGAACGGCTACACCGAGGAGAGCTACGCCTCGGAGATGGGCGCCAAGCTCAACGCGGTGTACGCGCTCGGCGGGCCCAAGTGCCTGGTATCGACCATCCAGCGGTTGACCGGCAGCACCATCAACCATTTCATCGGCATCGATTTCGCCGGCTTCGAGGCGATGGTCGATCAGGTGGGTGGGGTCGAGGTCTGCACGACCGAACCGCTCATCGACGACGAGCTCGGCACCGTACTGGACAAGGCGGGCAAGCAGACCATCAACGGTGAGACCGCGCTCAACTACGTGCGCGCCCGCAAGGTCTACGGCGAGATCCGCGGCGACTACGACCGCATCAACCGGCAGCAGAAATTCCTGGCTTCGCTGCTACGGACCGCGCTGTCGAGCAAAGTCCTGCTCGACCTCGGCAAGCTCAACGGATTCATCAAGGCCTTCTCTGACGCCACCTTCGTCGACAAGGTCAAGCCGGACGACCTGCTGACCCTCGGCCGCTCGCTGGCGAAGGTGGATGCCGGTGCGGTCACGTTCCTGACCATCCCGACCGCGGGCACCACCACCTACGGCAACGAGATCCCGCGCGAAACCGACATCAAGGCCATTTTCAAGGCGATTCGTGATGACCGGCCGTTGCCGGGTGAAAAGCCGGGTGCGGCTGCGCCGACCCCGCCGGACACGCCCGCAGCACCCGCGCCACCCGCCTACGTGGCCGTGGACCCGAGCACCGTGTCGCTGCTGGTCTCCAACGGCTCCGGGGTCAGTGGCCAGGCCGCCACCGCTGCCAACAAGCTGAACAACGTGGGCTTCCCGATCTACAACACCGGCAACTACACCGGGGGTACGACGGATACCACGATCGTGCGTTACTCGACCGGCTACGAGGCGGAGGCCGCCACGGTCGCCAGCGCGATCCCCGGCGCGAGCATCGCGTCGGCCGAGGAGGAGGACCTGGGCGGCATCATCGAAGTCGTTCTGGGCTCCGATTACCAGGGCGTTGTCAATGAGCCGGCCGCCGTCGGCCAGGCGATCACCGACGTCCCCGCCGCGGCCGCGAGCGCAACGACGGCCCCGCTGCCCGATGATCTCGAGCACATCAACGCCGCCGACGACATCTGCTCCTGACCCGGCCCCGGCATTTCACCCGCTGTTCGTGACTTGGACAGCGCCGGGAACTAGTGTCAGTTTTCATGCGTGTCATCTACAACGAGCAAATGGCCGGTCTCGCTCAGCTGTTGGGCGAGATGGCCGGTCTCGCGGGTTCGGCCATGGAGCGGGCCACCCAGTCGCTGCTCCAGGCCGACCTGTCGTTGGCCGAACAGGTGATCAGTGAGTACGACCGGATCTCGGAGATGATCTCCGATGTCGAAGAACGGACGTTCGCGCTGCTCGCGCTGCAGGCGCCGGTCGCGGGTGATCTGCGGCAGGTGGTCAGCGCCATCCAGATCGTCAACGACGTCAACCGGATGGGTGCGCTGGCCCTGCACGTCGCCAAGGTGACCCGCAGGCGGCACCCGAACCACGCGGTGCCCGAATCGGTCAACGGCTACTTCGCCGAAATGGGCCGGATCGCGGTCAGCATGGGTGCCAGCGCCAAGGAAGTGCTCGAAACCCGCGATCCCGAACGCGCGGCCCAGCTCAACCAGGAAGACGAGGCGATGGATGATCTGCATCGCCACCTGTTCACCCTGCTGATGGACCGCGATTGGAAGTACGGGGTCGCCGCGGCCGTCGATGTCACGCTGCTCGGCCGCTATTACGAGCGCTTCGCCGACCACGCCGTCGAGATCGGCCGCCGAGTGGTCTTCCTGGTCACGGGTGAGCTGCCGCCGGACCAAGACGCCGAGGTTTAATACAAAGAAGAAGGAGGGTCCGCGATGCTCGCGGACCCTCCTTTGCTCACCGCCACAACTGATCTGGCGCGGTCCGGGTAACTCACCGGGTACGGGCGAACCCGACCACCAGCTCTACCGCCGGCCGCCAACGCCTCGCCCGTGACACCCGAGTCCGGCCAGAATCGCGGGGAGGCGGATGAGCTTTACCCGAAGCGACCCGAGATGTAGTCCTCGGTCTGCTTCTGCGACGGGTTGGAGAAGATCTTCTCGGTGTCGTCGATCTCGATCAGCTTGCCGGGCTTGCCCTGGGCCTCGAGGTTGAAGAAACCGGTCTGGTCACTCACGCGCGCGGCCTGCTGCATGTTGTGGGTGACGATGACGATGGTGAATTCCTTCTTGAGCTCGGTGATCAGGTCCTCGATCGCCAGGGTGGAGATCGGGTCCAGCGCCGAACACGGTTCGTCCATCAGCAGCACGTCCGGCGAGACCGCGATGGCGCGGGCGATGCACAGACGCTGCTGCTGACCACCGGACAGGCCACCGCCGGGCTTGTCGAGCCGGTCCTTGACCTCGTTCCACAGGTTCGCCCCGCGCAGTGAGCGCTCGGCGACCTCGTCGAGTTCCTTCTTGCTTCGCACACCCTGCAGCTTCAGCCCGGCCACCACGTTGTCGCGAATCGACATGGTGGGGAACGGGTTCGGGCGCTGGAAGACCATGCCGATGGTGCGGCGCACACCGACCGGGTCGATCTGCGAGCCGTAGATGTCCTCACCGTCGAGCATTACCGCCCCCTCGACGCGGGCGCTCGGGGTGACCTCGTGCATCCGGTTGAGCGAACGCAGCACGGTGGACTTACCGCAGCCCGACGGCCCGATGAAGGCGGTGACGCTGCGGGGCAGCACAGTCAGATCTACGTCGGCCACGGCATGGAATTTGCCGTAGTAGATGTTCAGGTCTTTGATATCGATCCGCTTGGCCATCGTGGGTATCCGTTCGCTTCTATCGGTTCCGCGTGAGCAGTTTGTTGACCGCGGCGGCGGCCAGGTACAGCAGCGCGATCATCAGGATCAGGGTCAGCGCCGCGCCCCACACCCGAAGCCGGCCGGCCGGTTCGGGGTTCGCCAGCTCTTGGTAGATCAGCAGCGGCAGCGAGGCCATATTGCCGTCGAAAACGTTGAAGTTGATCGATTTGCTGTAGCCGACCAGCACCAGCACCGGCGCGGTCTCGCCCATGACGCGGGCGAGGGCGAGCAGGATGCCGCTGATCATGCCGGGCAGCGCGGTCGGGACGACGATGCGCAGGATGGTCTTCCACTTCGGCACGCCGAGCGCGTAGGAGGCTTCACGCAGTTCGTCGGGGACGAGCTTGAGCATTTCCTCGGTGCTGCGCACCACCACCGGCAGCATCAGCAGCACCAGGGCCAGCGAGACCGCGAGTGCGCTCTGCGGGAAGCCCATGGTCGCGATCCACAGCGCGAAGATGAACAGCGCGGCGACGATCGACGGGACGCCGGCGAGGATGTCGACCATGAAGGTGGTCACCTTGGCCAGCCTGCCGCGGCCGTATTCGACCAGGTAGATGGCTGCCATGATGCCCAGCGGCACCGCGATGATCGCGGCGACGGCCGACTGGACGATGGTGCCGTAGATCGCGTGGTACACACCGCCCGCGGTCTGGTCGGGCAGCACGCCCTTCTGCGAATTGGTCCACCATTCGGGGGCGACAATCGCTTCGAAACCCTTGCTGACCACCATCCACAGCACCCACACCAGCGGGATCAGCGCGATGCCGAACGACAGCGTGATCAGGCCGGTGGCGAGGTTGTTGCGGATCCGGCGGCCGGTGCTCACATGCCGGAAGGTCGGTGCCTTGACCGGCTTGTCGAGCGTCGTCGTCGTAGTCATCACTGGTTGACCTTTCCGCCGGACGCCAGCCGGGCCAGCGCGTTGACCACGAAGGTCAGGGCGAACAGCACGAAGCCCGCGGCGATGTAGGCGCCGGTGGGCAGCGCGGAGCTGAACTCCGCGGCCGAGGCGGCGATGCGCGAGGCGAAGGTGTAGCCGCCGTCGAACAGCGACCAGCTGCCGGCCTGTGCGGCGGTACGCAGCACGATGAGCACCGCGATGGTCTCACCGAGCGCGCGGCCGAGGCCGAGCATGGATCCGGCGATGACACCGCTGCGGCCGTAGGGCAGCACCGTCATCCGTACGACTTCCCATTTGGTCGCGCCGAGCGCCTGGGCGGCCTCGATATGCGAGACCGGGGTCAGCGCGAACACTTCGCGCGAGACCGAGGTGATGATCGGCAGGATCATCACCGCGAGAATCACACCCGCGGTGAAGATCGTGCCGCCACCGGAGATGGAGACGTTGCCGTCGGCGAACAGGAAGAACCAGCCCAGCTTCTCGTTGAGGAAACGCTGCACCGGTTCGATCTGGGGCGCCAGCACAAGAAAGCCCCACAAACCGAAGACGATCGAGGGCACCGCGGCCAGCAGATCGATCAGCATCGCGAACGGCTTGGCCATGCGGCTCGGCGCGTAGTGGGTCAGGAACAGTGCGATGCCGACGCCGATCGGCACCGCGACCACCAGCGCGAAGATCGAGCTCAGCACCGTGACCATGAACAGGTCGCGAATACCGAACCGCAGGTGGTCGGCATCGGTGGTGGAGAACTCGGTGCTGGTGAAGAAGTTGGCCTCGTTGGCCATGACCGAGGGAACCGCGCGAATCAATAGGAACAGCGCGATCAGCGCGATGGCGCCGACGATCGTCGCGCCTGCTGCCGTGGCCAGCGACCGGAAGATCGTTTCGGTCCGCTGGCTGTGGGGCTGTCGTCCCTTGACAGAAGGTGTCTCGGGCTTGGGTTCGCTCGACATAGGCGCAGTATCTCCAGCCGCCTGCCGGCTCGTCGACTTCGACGAACCGGCGGGGGCCACCTCAGGGTGCACGGTCATGGCTGGCTGACGATCAGGAGATGGCGTTGATCGCGGCAGTCAGCCGGGTCTTGAACTGGTCCGGGATCGGGATGTATCCGGCGCCCTCCAGACCCTCCTGGCCGTTGGTGACGGCCGAGGTCAGGAACGCCTTGACGGCGGTGGCCGTGTCGGCGTCGGAGTACTTGGAGCACACGATCTCGTAGGTCGCCATCACGATCGGGTAGGCCCCGGCCTGAGTCGGCTTGTAGAACGACGAGGTGTCGAGGGCCAGGTCGTTGCCCTCACCCTTGATCTTCACGCCATCGATCGCCTTACCGGCCGAATCGACCGACAGGGTCACCGGCTCCGGGCTCGCCGAGGTGATGATCTGCGCGATGGACAGATCCTGCGCCTTGGCGAAAGCCCACTCGTTGTAGGTGATCGAGTTCTTGGTGTTGTTCACCGCGGCCGAGGTGCCCTCGTTGCCCTTGGCGCCCTCGCCGACACCGCCGGCGAAGACCTTGCCCGCGCCCTTGCCCCAGGCGCCGTCGGAGGCGGCGTCGAGGTAGAGCTGGAAGTTGTCGGTGGTGCCGGAGTCGTCGCTGCGGAAAACCACCGCGATGGGCTCGGCGGGCAGCGCGGCATTCGGGTTCAGCGCCTTGACCTCGGGGGCGTCCCAGGTCTTGATGGTGCCGTTGAAGATCTTGGCGGCGGTCGGGCCGTCGAGCACGAGGTCGGTGACGCCGTCGATGTTGTAGGTGATGGCGATGGGACCGAAGACGGTCGGCAGGTTCCAGGCCGGCGAGGCGCAGCGCTGCTCGGCCTTGACGGGCTCGTCCTTCTTCGCGCTCAGCGGCGAGTCGGAGCCACCGAAATCGGTCTGGTTGCCGATGAACTCGCTGACGCCCGCGCCGGAACCGCTCGAGGTGTAGTTGAGAGTCTGGCCGTCGCAGTTGGTCTCGTACGCCGCGGTGAAGATCTCCATGGCGTTCTTCTGCGAAGACGCGCCACTGGCCTTCAACGCTTCCTTACCGCCGCAGGCGACATTGGTGTTCGCCTCGGTACCGGTGGCCGAGGTGTTGTCGTCGCTGCCACAACCGGCGAGCGTCATGGCCCCGGCGGCCAGCACACCGACGAGTGCGCTGCTGCGCTTGAAGTTCACAATTCCTCCGCATGTTGCGTACTACTCGCCCGGCCCCTCACCGGCCCGGGCGGGTGATGTGGTGCGGTTCGCGGGGAACTTGCGCACCAGGCAGCGCCTGCTGCCCACAAGTAACGTAGATTCGCCCGGTTGACAGTTGGACCAGGCTGGGTGAACGGAAGGTGAACAGCCTGACGATAACCGCGCTGACCGCTGTGACATTTGCCCCACATTTACTCGAGCTCCCCTGATCGTCTGATTACCGTTCAGTTGGGTGAGGTGTTCGTGTCCGGTTCGCCCGGATATCAGCTCGCGTGGTCAGCGGCGGTGTAGGCGGCATCCACATGGGCGACGGTGAAGCCGAGCCGGGTGTAGGTGCGCACTGCGGACTCGTTGTCGGCCTCGGTATACAACAGCACCGCGCTCAGCCCGCGATCACGCAGATAGTGCAGACCCGCCAGGGTGAGCAGCCTGCCGAGGCCTCGGCCCTGCGCCGCCGGATCGATGCCGACCACGTAGACCTCACCGAGCGGTGGGTCGAGTTCGGTGTGGACCTTCGTCCAGTGAAATCCCAGCAGCCGATCGGGCTCGGCCGGATCGACCGCGACGAACAGACCCTTCGGGTCGAACCAGGGCTCGTCGCGGCGCACCGCGATATCGCGCTCGGTCCAGCCGCCCTGCTCCGGATGCCAGGCGAAGGCGGCGTTGTTGACCCGCAGCAGCTCGGCGTCGTCGTCCGGGCCCGCGTAAGTGCGCAGCAGAATGCCTTCCGGCGCCGCCAGTTCGGGTAGCTCTTCGGTAGCCAGATCGCGGCGCATCTGCCACAGTTCCCGCGCGATCGTCAGCCCGAGCCGCGCCGACACCGCACGCGCGGCGGGCAGGTTCCCGTGGGCCCAGACCCGCGCTCCCACACCGCCCGCCGACAGCGCTTCGGCGACCAACTCGGTGCCGTATCCGTTGCCGCGGGCCTCGGGATCGACCACGACCTCCGTCATCGCCGGATGATCACCGTGCGCGGGCGCGAGGTTCGCGTAGCCGATCACCGCATCCTCGCGCAGACCCACCAGATGACGGGCCGCACCCGGCTCCCGGAGCGACAGCACGGCTTGTTCGGAGACAGGTGCCACGCCGTCGGCTTCCACCGCTCGATCCAGCGACGCCCGGACCTGTTCGGCGATCCCGGCGTCGAGCTGATCGCTCCAGCGCAACGTCATGTCGCTCATTCGCATACCACCCATCCACTGTGCCGCAGAAAACCCCGGAGTCGCACTACCCGCCAATTTAGCGGCAAAACGGGCATTCCCCACCGCTGGCGAGCGGCCCGTTATCTACCGTGCCGTTATTGGGCGTTACCGTTGATCGGGGTCAGCGGGGAGTCGTCGGAACCGTTGGTTTCCTCTTCGGGGAAGCTCGGCGCTTCGCCCTTGGCATTGGCGCGCGCCGGCCGCACGGCCTTGTAGCCAACATTTCGGACGGTGCCGATCAGCGATTCGTATTCGCTGCCGAGCTTGGCGCGCAGCCGCCGTACGTGAACGTCGACGGTGCGGGTGCCGCCGAAGAAGTCATAGCCCCACACCTCCTGCAACAGCTGGGCGCGGGTGAACACCCGCCCCGCATGCTGGGCCAGGTATTTCAGCAGCTCGAATTCCTTATAGGTGAGATCGAGCGGACGGCCACGCAGCCGGGCCGTATAGGTCCCCTCATCGATCACCAGCTCGCCGAGGGTGATCTTGCCGGTGCTCTCCGGGCTCGCGACACCACCGTTGCGGCCGACCAGCAGCCGCAGGCGCGCGTCCAGTTCTGCCGGGCCGGTACCCGGCAGCAGGATGTCGTCCAGACCCCAGTCGGCGTTGACGGCGACCAGGCCGCCCTCGGTGAGCACCGCCACCACCGGCACCGATGATCCGGTGCTGCCGAGCAGGCGGCACAGTCCGCGGGCGGCGGCGAGGTCGGTGCGCGCGTCGACCAGGGCGACGTCCGCGGTCCCGGCCTCGAGCAGCGAGGCCACCTCCGTCGGCGCGGGACGCACCGTATGCGCCAGCAGCGCGAGCGAGGGCAGCACCGAATCCGGGTTGGGGTCGGACGTGAGCAGGAGCAGCTCCACAAGCACTCCTCCCATTTCGTAGCTACGCGAAAGCCCGGCATCGTCGCCGCGTGCCACGTCGCTGGTCACAGGTGATCGGATGCAAGATTAGCGCGTATGAGCCGATGAGCTTGTCATCCGGGTGAGCGGCCCAGTTACTGTTCATCACATGCGCAAGCTGATTATCGGGCTGCTGTGTCTCGCGGGACTGGCGGTGGTCATCGATTTCGGCGCCGCCGCGTATTCGGAGTACCGCGTGTCCCGGTCCCTGCGCGAAGGCGCCGATCTGAGCGCCGACCCAGAGGTGACCTTCCACGGTTTCCCGTTCCTGCGTCAGGCGTTCAACGGCCGCTACGACAACATCGAGATCCACGCACGCAGCATGCGTCCGGACATCCCCGGTGAGATCGCCGTCGAGGCGACCCTCACCGGCATGCGGCTGCCACTG
This sequence comes from Nocardia sp. NPDC059180, assembly GCF_042754945.1. Taxonomy (NCBI): domain Bacteria; kingdom Bacillati; phylum Actinomycetota; class Actinomycetes; order Mycobacteriales; family Nocardiaceae; genus Nocardia; species Nocardia sp. NPDC059180. The sequence continues at coordinate 1,010,445 of NZ_JBHZBU010000001.1, read as the reverse complement.
GGCGACCTGGTCGACGGCCAGGTCCGCAGCGTGCCGGTGGACCGGGTCGACGTGCGCATGCGGGTGGAACCGATCGAGCTCGGCAGACTGTTCGGCATTCCCGACCTGCAGGTTCATTCCCGTCCGGCGGACAAATCCGACGGCACCGGCGGCTCTGGCGGCACGGGTATGACCACTGCGGGCGCCCTGGTGCTGACCGGAACCCTGCCCAAGGCACCGACCGGACAGTTCGGCGCGAAGATCGCAGGCGAGCGCGTCAGCGTCCAGGCCGATCTGCTGCTGGACGGCGATCAGATCCGCGTCATCGCCACCGGCTTCTACCGCGGCCCCGACGACACCTCCAGCGTCGTCGTCCCCGAGGCCGACGCCCCCGCCGTGCTGGCCCGATTCACCCGTACCATCGATACGAAGGAACTTCCGTTCGGCATCCGGCCCACCGAGGTCTTCGCGCTCGGCGGCCAGATCGTCGTCGAGGGCAGGGGTGAGAACGTGACGATCGACCTCGACAGATTGCGGCGACAATGATCGAAATCACAATTCTGGTGGTGATGCTGCTGGCCGGTGTCGCCGTCGGGCTGTATCTACGCAGCCGCGAAGGCACCGTCCGCCCGGCCACTCTCGACAGTGGCACCGATGAACGCGCCGAGCTGCTTGCCGCCGCGGGCGTCACCGGATCCGGTCCCGCCGTGCTGCATTTCTCCGCCGACTGGTGCGGCCCGTGCACGGCCGTGCGTCGCGTAGTCGCCGGTGTCACCGAGGATTTGGCCGATTCGCCGCAGCCGCCGCGCGATATCGAGGTCGATATCGATGCCGACCCCACCCTGGCCAAGGCGCTCAATGTGATGTCGCTGCCGACCACGTTCGTCTTCGATGCCGAGGGCCGCGAGCGCTTCCGCATCTCCGGTGTCCCGCAAGTCGGCGATCTGCGCAGTGCGCTGACGCCGCTGACAGTCTGAAAACCGGCCGTCGACCTGGCCGGACAGCTTCTCGATCAACCCGGGCTCCAATTCTCCCCGGGAATTGGGTAAACTGCCTTCCGTGCAATCCCACCGCGAGCTGATGCTCACCCGACGCCGCACAGTTGATCTGTGTCGGCTCGGTGGTTGTTGCTGCCTGTGCCGCTGATCGGTCGGCCCGCTCAGATTTCCTGACGCCGACCAGCGTTCGCCGCGCGAGAGATCCCTTGATCCCCCGGCGAATTGGCAAATTTCCCGCCGAACAGCATCTCGAGCGCAGGAGTACCTCCGATGTCCACCGATTCCATTGAATCTTCCGGAACCAGGTCGATCCCGGCCGGTTTCGTCGACGTGCGCGGACCGCGCTTCGTCGCATGGATCACCACGGCCGTCCTGGTCCTGGTCCTGATCGCCGCCGCCTTCTCCCCCGTGACCGCCGCCGTACTCATCGCGGCACAGGCGGTCGTCTTCGGACTCGGCGCCGTCAACGGGCCCAAACGTCACCCGTACGGCCGCATCTACGCGAACCTCGTCGCCCCGCGCTCGGGCCCGGTCGCTGTATCCGATACGGCGCTCGCGGGTCCCTCCGTGGTTACGCAAGCTGCCTCCTCCGGTCCCGTCGCTCCCGCCGGGACCGAACCCGAGGCACCGCTGCGGTTCGCCCAACTACTCGGCCTGGCCTTCACGGCCGTGAGCCTGCTGGGCTTCGTGCTCGGCGCCCCCGTCGTCGGCGCGATCTTCGCCGGCTTCGCTCTGTTCGCCGCGTTCCTGAATGCGGCGTTCGGGATCTGCCTCGGCTGCCGGATCTATCCGCTGGTAGCCCGTTTCCGCCGGACCCCGGCACCGAACTGACCCTGCAAGTCACCACCGAAAGGAACAACATGGCCCGCTCCGATGTCCTGGTCTCCGTTGACTGGGCCGAAGAGAACCTCAACGCCCCCGGCGTGGTCTTCGTCGAGGTCGACGAGGACACCTCCGCCTACGACGGCGGTCACATCGAGGGCGCCGTCCGGCTCGACTGGAAGAAGGACCTGCAGGATCAGGTTCGTCGTGATTTCGTGAACCAGGAGCAGTTCTCCGATCTGCTCTCGGCGCGCGGTATCGCCAACGACGACGAAGTCGTGCTCTACGGCGGCAACAACAACTGGTTCGCCGCATACGCCTACTGGTACTTCAAGCTGTACGGCCACAACAACGTCAAGCTGCTCGACGGCGGTCGTAAGAAGTGGGAGCTCGACGGCCGTCCGCTGTCCACCGCTGCGGTCAGCCGCCCGGCCACCCAGTACAAGGCGTCCGCCCCGGATGTGTCGATCCGCGCGTTCCGCGACGAGGTCATCGCGGCCATCGGCGCCAAGAACCTGGTCGACGTCCGGTCCCCTGACGAGTTCACCGGCAAGATCCTGGCTCCCGCGCACCTGCCGCAGGAGCAGAGCCAGCGTCCCGGCCACATCCCCGGCGCCATCAACGTGCCGTGGAGCAAGGCCGCGAACGAGGACGGCACCTTCAAGTCCGACGACGAGCTCACCACGATCTACGCCGAGGCCGGCCTGGACGGCTCCAAGGACACCATCGCCTACTGCCGCATCGGTGAGCGTTCCTCGCACACCTGGTTCGTGCTGCAGGAGCTGCTGGGCCACCAGAACGTCAAGAACTACGACGGCAGCTGGACCGAATACGGTTCGCTCGTCGGCGCACCGATCGAGTTGGGAGCGTAATCAATATGTGTGCAGCACCTACCCAGGGCCAGGCCATCCCCGCGGGGGTCGACGTGGAGAAGGAGACGGTCATCACCGGTCGTGTCCTGAGCACCGACGGCCAGCCGGTGGGCGGCGCGTTCGTGCGCCTGCTCGACGGCAACGGTGATTTCACCGCCGAGGTCGTGGCGTCGGGGACCGGTGACTTCCGGTTCTTCGCCGCGCCGGGCGCGTGGACCGTGCGTGCGCTGAGCTCGGCGGGCAACGGCTCGGCCGAGGTCCGCCCCGAGGGCGCGGGCATCCACAGCGTGGACGTCGCGGTCGCGAAGTAACTCTTCGCTTCGGCAACAACGGCCCCGTGGCCTCCCCGTCAGGGGGCTACGGGGCCGTTTGCGTATCGCCGCACGGCAATAGCTAGACTCCAGATGTGGTCCTCTTCTTCGAGATTCTGCTGGTGGCTGTGTCCATCCTCATCGGATGGTTCGGCCTGTATGTCTTCTACCGGCTCTTCACCGAATCATGAGTGATCTCGCGAGCGAAGGTTCCGATCCGGCCGAGCGAGCGAGTGAGAACATGAACGGCAACGCCCCGGCCGAACAGCCGGAGCGGCGTAGCGGCGATCAGGCCGTGGCCGACGCCGTCGAGCGGGCGAAATCGACCGGCGCCCGCAATATCCCGGTGCTGCCGGACCTTCCGCTGCCCGAGGACACCGCGAATCTGCGGCTCGGGCCGGATCTGAGTTCGGCCATGCTCGCACTGCTGCCGATGGTCGGCGTCTGGCGCGGTGAGGGCGAGGGCAACGATCCCGAGCGTGGCGATTACCGGTTCGGTCAGCAGATCATCGTCTCCCATGACGGCGGTGACTTCCTGGCCTGGGATTCCCGCTCCTGGGTCATCGATTCCGACGGCAGCTACGGCGGCCCCGATCTGCGCGAGACCGGCTTCTGGCGGGTCGGCACCGACGCCGACGACGAGGTCATCGAACTGTTGCTGACGCACAGCTCCGGCATCGTCGAGCTGTTCTACGGTGAGGCGCTGACCCAGTCGTCCTGGGAGCTGGCCACCGATGTGGTGATCCGCAGCCAATCCGGTGTGGTCGTCGGCGGCGCCAAGCGGCTGTACGGGATCGTCGAGGGCGGGGATCTGGCCTACGTCGAGGAGCGTGTGGTCGCGGACGGGCCGTTGGCGCCTCGGCTGTCGGCGCGGTTGCAGCGCTATATCGGCTGAGCTGCTCCACCGAGCGCGGTATCCCGATTCGGGTGCCGCGCTTTTCTCTGTCTTCCTGTGGATATGGAACGACCCCCGAGCCGTTCCGGTGTGCTCGGCACATCGGTCCCGATCGGACAGGATCGGGGACTCGGGGGTCGGGTGACTGCCTGGGATTCACTATCAGCGCCCTCGCCGACGGGAATCCGTACAGCGGTGACGCCTAGTTGGCAGCCACCTCACGCGTCCAAGAGTCAAACATTCTTCAGACCACCTCCTTCCTTGTGTACTGACGAATCTAGCCACGCGTCACGAGGTCGGCAACGGAATTTCGCGTGGGGCGGAACTGGTGGTTTCACGGCCGTCCACAACCTTGCTGACCTGGCCTGATGCGTCGACGTGCAGGACGAGGTCGGCGGGATGGTCGGGCGGCAGCTGGTGTGTGACGACGACCACTGTCCGGTCCGGTTCGACCAGCCCGCTGTGCTCGTCGAGCAGCGCCCGCAGCAGCTCCGCGCCCGCTTCCGCCTCCAGGTGTTCGGTCGGCTCATCGAGGAGCAGGACACCTGCCGGCGAGATGAGCGCCCGCGCGAGCAGGATCCGACGCCGCTGACCACCGGAGACCGCCGCCGCACCGCCGACCAGATCGGTGTGAATGCCTTCCGGCAGGGAGTCGAGCCACGGGCCCGCACCAACCGCACGCAGCGCACGCTCGCCCCTCTGGGCCGTGAGATCGCCGCGCGCGACCCGCAGGTTCTCGAGGACGCTGGTGCCGAAGAGGTGGGCGTCCTCGGCGAAGAAGGTGATGCCGGGGACCGGGGTGTCGAATAGACCCGCCCACGCCATCAGGAGGGTGGTCTTGCCTGCGCCGCTAGGGCCGATCACCGCGATTCGACGGGCGTCCGGCCGTTGCGGGTAGCCGCTGAGGGGATCGTGCGCCGACCCGGACGTCCCGGCAGCTCGAGGGTGGTCGGAATTTCGGTGCGGCGACAGAGCCTGCGACGAGCCGGCAGCGGTGGGGTCGACCGCAGGCAGGCCCCCGGGCATGCCGCCGGAGCCGTCGCCGAGCAGATTCGGTTCGGAGGCACTGGCTGCTTCGAGCCTGTGCAGTGCGGCGCGGGCAGTGGTGAGGGTCTGGGCGGCGGCGGGGAGCGGGCCGACGGCCTCAAAGGCCGACAGCGGCAGCAGGACCAGGATGGTCAGGGCCATCGGGGTCATGGCACCGGGGGCGCCGCCGTTCGGGCCGTAGAGGGTGATGCCCATGAGCAGGGCGCCGAGCACGCTGGCACCGATGGACAGCGGGGTGGCGGCGGCCGACCAAGCGCTGCGGGAGGCGGCGGCGTCTTCGGCGGCGACGGCGCGCTTGCTCGCGGCCGAAGCCGCGGCCATGGCGTCGTCCAGGCGGCCGGCGACGCGCAGTTCGGCGGCGTGGTCGAGGACCGTCAGGGCCTGTGCGGTGAATTCGGCTCGGTCGGCGCGCACCGCCCGTTCTGCCGCGGCCGCGGCGCGTGCCGACAGCCAGGGTGCGATGACGCCCGAAACGACCAGCGCCACGGCCAGAATCGCGGCGGCACCGATCGAGATGAGACCGAGCAGCACCACGGCGGCAACCGACAGCACCAGCGCCACCGCGATCGGCACGAACGACCGCACCACCACCGCGCCGAGGTCGTCGATATCGCTGCCGACCCGCACCAGCAGGTCACCGCGGCGAAGGTGCGTGGCCGATCGCCCTGCCGAAAGCGCGGCGCCCTGCTTCTCGACCGAGACTGTGGTGGATGCGTTGCGTACGACAGTCGCCGGGGCCGAACTCCGTCGCGGTATCCACAGATCCGACCGGGCCAATGCCCGATAGGTCGCCGTCCGCGCCGTCGTCATCGCCCGCAACGCCACATCATGGGTGGCCAGCCGCTCCAGATACCGGCACAGCCCGCGCGAAATACCGAGCGCACGCACCGCCACCACCGCAACGGTCAGATCCAGCACCGGCGGCATCTGCCACGCCCGCGCGATCAACCACGCCGCCAGCGCGGCCAGCGCCAGCCCACTCCCCAGCGCCAGCACACCCCATCCGACGGCGACAGCCACCCGCCACGGGGACATCCGCAGCATGATCCACATCGCCCGCAGGTCCCGCACGACCTCAGACATAGAGGCCCTCCCCGATCTCCGAAAGCCGTGTGGAGGCCGGTACTTCGATCACCTTGTCCGCCATGGCGAGCAACGGCGGGCGGTGGGCGACGATGACGACGGTCGCCCCGGCACGGGCGCGGGCGGTGAGTGTGGCAAGGACACCGGCCTCACTCTCGGCGTCGAGGTGGGCGGTGGGTTCGTCGAGCAGGAGGATGGGGCGGTCGGCGGCCAGGACGCGGGTGAGCGCCATGCGCTGGCGTTGGCCGAGGGACAGGCCCGCACCGCCCGCGCCGACCCTGGTATCCCAGCGGTCCGGGAGCCCGTCGAGAACCGCGTCGAAACCGGTTGCCGCGCAGGCGGCCTCGAGTTCGTCGAGCACGCGCGCCGACTGTGTGCGTGCGGGCTCGGCGACGCGTGCACCTAGCAACTCCAAGTTCTCCCGCAAGGTGCCGGGTACCAGCACCGGACGCTGCGGCAGCCACGCGACCCTGGCCCACCACCGGGTCGCATCGAGGTCGGCCACGTCGATACCGTCGACCTTCACGACCCCGCGGTCCGGTGCGATCAACCCGAGAACCGCTTGCAGCACAGTCGATTTACCGCAACCGTTGGGGCCGGTCAGCACCGACACCCGCCCCGGCTCGAGCACCGCCGAAAGGCCATCGGGCGCCATACCGTCGCGGGCTCCGACACTGAGGTCGCGCAGTTCGATGAGCCCGCTGGCAGGCGAATCGGTCGCAGCCGAACGCCCCACCCCTGGCGAATCCAGGCTGTGCCCGACGGCGTCACGCCCGGCGCTCGGATCAGCCGCATCTTGCTTGGGCCGAGAATCCGAAGAACCCGCGCCACCCGGATCGAGCACCGCGAAAGCCTTGTCCGCCGCCGCCATTCCGTCCTGCGCAGCGTGGAACCGCTCCCCCACAGTCCGCAGCGGCAAATACACCTCCGGCGCAAGCACCAGCGCGACAACCCCCGCGTACAGGCTCATTTCGCCGAAGACCAGTCGCAGGCCGATGGAGACGGCGATGAGCGCGACCGACAGGGTCGCCAGCATCTCCAGCACCATCGAGGACAGGAAGGCGATCCGCAGCGCGGACATCGTGCGGCGGCGTAGATCGTCGCCGAGTTCCTGGACCCGGCCGGCCATTGTGCGGGGCTGGGCGTCCGGTCGATCCGACGCCGGTGCGGGTGCGGCCTTCGCGCCCGCGCGCGACGAACCGTCGGCACCGGCCGTGTTCCCGGCCTCGGCCACGGCGACCGACGGGCCACGTGCGCCGGTAACGCCCGATTCGCCCGCCGCGCTCTCGCGCCCCAGCGCGCGCAGCGTCGGCATGCCGGCGAACAGATCCAGCAGCTGATCCGACAGCCGGGTGGTGGCGTCGAGGGTGGCGCGCGACCGGCCTTCGGTGAGCAGCCCGATGAGGATCATGAAGATCGGGATCAGCGGCAGCGTGATCACCACGATGACGCCGGAGGCCAGATCGTGCGCAGCGATGACGACAAGCACCACCGGCGGCACCAGCACCGCAAGTATCAGCGCGGGCAGATAACCGACCAGGTAGCCGCGCAATCCGGACAACCCGCTACCGACCACAACCGCCAGTTCGGTTCTGCGTGATTCCAGCTCCCGTGGCGGCAACTGCGCCCCGGCCTCGAGCACCGACTGCTCGAGTTCGGCGACCACCGAGGCGCCAGCTCGGTGCGCCACCCTGGCCTGCGCCCAGGTGGCGAGCACCCGGCAGCCGACGGCCAGCGCGAGCACGATCAACTCGACGCTCCATACGCCGATCTCTCGGGCACCGGGATCGGTGATCACACCCGCCAGCACTCGCCCGATCATCACCGCGGCGACCACGATGGTGATCGTCGTCAGGACCGACAGCCCGACACTGAGTGCCAGATAGCGCCGCGCCGAACGCGCGTACCGCCACAGGCGCGGGTCGATGGGCGCGCGACGGGCCATGACCTACTCCTCGACAGGTTGGGGAGACAGACCGATACCGGGCGGGATGTGCTCAACAGTAATCCGCTTACGGAACACCCAGTACGTCCAGCCCTGGTAGATGAGCACGACCGGCGTCACGATCACGGCGGCCCAGCTCATCACCTTCAGCGTGTACGGCGTGGAGGAGGCATTGTCCACGTTCAGGCTGAACGCGGCATCCAATGTCGAGGGCAGCACATCCGGGAACAGCGACCCGAACAGCAGCGCCGACGCGGCGACCACCACCAGCGCAGTGCCGGTGAATGCCCAGCCGTCGCGGTGGGCGAAGCACGCGGCCGCGGCGACGATCAGGCCGAACACCGCAAGGCCCAGTGGAATCCAGGTCCAGCCGGTGCCGTAGGCGAGCTGGGTCCACAACCCGAACCCGCCGACAACCAAGGCGGTCGGCGCAAGCAGCAGCCGCGCGGTGCGCACCGCGTCATCGCGTACCTCGCCGCCGGTCTTCAAGCTCAGGAACACCGCACCGTGCAAGGCGAACAGCAGGCCGGTCGTCAACGCGCCGAGCAGTGCGTACGGGCTCAGCAGCTCCAGGAACGACCCGGTCATCTGGTGGTCGGCGTCCAGCGGGACTCCGCGCACGATATTGGCGAACACCCAGCCCCAGGCCAGCGCCGGAATCCAGGACCCGATGCCGATACCGATGTCGCAGCGGGCCCGCCAGACCGGATCGTCGATCTTGCCGCGATATTCGATGGCGCAGATCCGCAGGATCAACGCGACAAGCAGCAACAGCAGCGGGAAATAGAACCCGGAGAACAGGCTGGCGTACCACTCCGGGAACGCCGCGAACATGGCGCCACCTGCGGTGATCAGCCAGACCTCGTTGCCGTCCCACACCGGGCCGATGGTGTTGAGCACGACGCGCCTGCGCGTGTCGGAGCCCTTTCCGAGCACCGGCATCAGCATGCCGACACCGAAGTCGAAGCCCTCCAGCACGAAGTAGCCGGTGAACAGGACGCCGATCAGAACGAACCAGAATTCTTGCAGATCCATCGTCGGCTCCTAGTAGGCGAACGAAAGCTGTTCGACGGCAGGCTCTTCGGTGCGCGGTGTGCCACCGGGGCCGCCGGTATCGTCCGGGCCGCCCTTGGCAGGCACGGGTGCGGCGGGTTTGTCCGGCCCCTCGATGATGTAGCGGCGCTGCAAGTAGAACCAGACCACCGCGAGCAGGCCGTACAGGATGGTGAAGGTGATCAGCGAGACCCACACCGTCGTCGCGGAATGATTCGATACACCGTCCTGCACCAGTAATCGCAGGTTCGGGTCACCGGTCGGGTTGGGTACCACGACCCATGGCTGACGCCCCATCTCGGTGAACACCCAGCCTGCGCTGTTGGCCAGGAACGGGGTGGGGATGGCGAGCAGGCTCAGCCAGGAGAACCAGCGTTGGTCCGGTACCCGCCCACGCCGCGTCACCCACAATCCGGCGAACACCAGCAGTGCCGAGCCGCCGGCCAGGCCGATCATGGCGCGGAAGGACCAGTAGGTGACGAACAGATTGGGCCGGTAGTCGCCCGGGCCGAACTTCTCTACGGCGGCTTCCTGAAGGTCGACGACACCTTCGAGGGTGACGCCGGTGAACTTGCCCTCGGCCAGCCACGGCAGCACGAAGGGCACCTCGATGACGTGAGTGACGCTGTCGCAGTTGTTGTGCGTGCCGACCGTCAGCACGGAGAATTTCGGATCGGTCGCGGTGTGGCACAACGATTCCGCCGACGCCATCTTCATCGGCTGCTGCTCGAACATCAGCTTGCCCTGGACGTCGCCGGTGTAGATCAACGCGACCCCGGACAGCACGATCACCAGCAGCGACGCCCGCGCCGCTGGGCGCCACATGGTTCTGGCATCGGCGAGCTTCTTCTCGTCACCGCTGCGTGCGTTGCGCACCATCCACCAGCCGCAGACACCCGCGACAAAGGTGGCCGCTGTGAGGAACGAACCCGCCACGACGTGCGGGAACGCCGCGAGTGCGGTGTTGTTGGTGAGTAGCTCGACGATGCTGGTCAGTTCCGCGCGCCCGGTCTCCGGGTTGTAGCGGGCACCGACCGGATGCTGCATGAACGAGTTGGCGGCGATGATGAAGTACGCCGAGGCGTTGACGCCGATGGCGACCATCCAAATGGTGGCCAGGTGTACCAGTTTCGGTAGCCGGGACCAGCCGAAGATCCAGAGTCCGATGAAGGTGGACTCCATGAAGAAGGCGACAAGGCCCTCCAGCGCGAGCGGCGCGCCGAACACGTCGCCGACGAAGCGGGAGTACTCGCTCCAGTTCATGCCGAACTGGAATTCCTGCACGATGCCGGTGGCCACGCCGAGGGCGAAGTTGATCAGGAACAGCTTGCCGAAGAACTTGGTGAGCCGGTACCAATGCTCCTTGCCGGTGATCACCCACGCGGTCTGCATGCCCGCGATGAGCGGGGCTAGACCGATGGTGAGCGGCACGAACAGGAAGTGGTAGACGGTCGTGATGCCGAACTGCCACCGCGAGACGTCCAAGGCACTCACATCGACCTCCTGGCGATCTACGACGTGTCGTAGTAAAGATTACGCGGCAGGTCAGCCCGGTCAACGTGTCGCACGACACGACACGCCGACCGCTCGCCAGGAGGTGTGGTCAGCGCGCGCGTCTCACCAGTCGCCGATGGCTCCGGCCCGTTCGATTCCACGCTCGACCAGACCGATGATCTCCTGCGCATTGTCCGGCGCCGACATGCGCAGCCCGTCCAGCGAATTCACCCGCGCCGCAAGCGTGATGCTCGACAGCATCCAGATGCTGTCGCAGGTCAGCAGGTCGGCGGTGTACAGGGATTCGTAGCGGCAGTCGTAGCCCGCCCGCTCCGCTTCGGCGTAGAACGCGCGCTGGGTGACGCCGGGCAGCACCCCGTTCTTCGCGGGCGGGGTGATCAGCTGCTTGTCGCGCACGATCACCACGGTGGACCGCGGGCCCTCCAGGACCCGGTTCTCGGTACTGGTGAAGATCACATCGTCGGCACCCATCCGCGCGGCGAAGCGCAAAGCGGCCATATTCGTCGCGTACGACAGGGTTTTCGCGCCGAGCAGCTGCCACGGCGCCGCCTGGGCGAGATCGATCGAGACACCGCGGGCCAGCGTCACCACCGAGACACCCTCGGTCCTGGCCTTGGCCACCCGCTCCGGCACCCCGACCACCAGGACGAACGAGGTCGGCACCGGCACCGTTTCCGACAGCTCGCCGGAGGTCACCGAGGCCTTCATGCTGTTGAGATCGGCATCGCGGCCGCGGGTCAGCACCAGCCGCATCAGCCCCTCCCGCTCGGCGCCCCATTCCTTGGCCGCCGTCTCGACCGCCTCGCGCCAGCGACCGAGTTCGGGTTCGGGCAGGTCGAGAGCCTGAGCCGAGCGGCGCAGCCGGGCGAGATGGAATTCGAGGGCGCACGCACTGCCTTCGCGCACCAGAATCGTTTCGAAAACGCCATCACCACGCAATGCGCCGATATCGTCGGCAAACAACAACGGCGCGTCCGCATCTCGGACCTCACCGTCGAGTGTTACAAGAACTCGATCCACCATGCGAAGAAGCGTAGGCCACTGCGCCCCTGCGCGACGGGCTACGGGCGCACGAGCCCGCACGGGTGCGGGGTCCGGGGCGCTTCCGGCAGCACTTCGGGGACGCGCCTACAGTGGGTGGCGTGTCCGTGGTCTCCGCACCCAGCCCTGTCCTTGCTGTTCCGGGAGCCGTCGCGGGAGCGCCGGGTACGCCCGACGCCGCTGTCGCGTGGCATTACGGTGATCCATTCGGCGAACAACGCGCCGCCGCGCAGCGAGTGGCGATCGTGGACCGGTCGCACCGTTTCGTGCTCGCCATCACCGGCGCCGAGCGGCTGAGCTGGCTGCACACCATCACCAGCCAGCATGTGGCGAGCCTGGCCGACGGCCGTTCCGCCGAGAGTCTCGACCTCGATCTCAACGGCCGCGTGCAGCACCACTTCGTGCTCACCGACCTCGACGGCACGGCCTGGATCGACACCGAGGCCGAACGCGGCCCCGCCCTGCTGGACTTCCTCGCCAAGATGGTGTTCTGGGCCGATGCGAAGCCGCGCGAGGCCACCGATCACGCGGTCCTGAGCCTGCTCGGCCCGCAGGTCGAGACTCTGACCGGCGCCCTCGGTATCGAATCCCTGCCCGACGTCTATGAGGCGGTTGCACTTCCCGACGGCGGTTTCCTGCGCCGCATGCCGTGGCCGACCGGCGACTCGTTCGACCTGGTCGTTCCCCGTGAGCGGCTCACCGCATGGTGGACCGCCCTCACCGAGGCCGGCGCCGCACCTGCCGGTATGTGGGCCTTCGAGGCGCTGCGGGTGACCGCGCTGCGCCCCAGGATCGGGATCGACACCGACGACCGCACCATCCCGCATGAGGCCCGCTGGATCGGCGACGTCGCCGCATACGGCGCCGTGCACCTGGACAAGGGCTGCTACCGCGGACAGGAGACCGTCGCGCGGGTGCACAACCTGGGCAAGCCGCCCCGGCAGCTGGTACTGCTGCATCTGGACGGCTCGGCCGACGACCGCCCGGCACCGGGCGATGCGGTGACCGCCGGCGGGCGATCGGTCGGCCGGATCGGCACTGTCATCGATCACTACGAGTACGGTCCGATCGCCCTCGCGCTGATCAAACGCGCCGTACCGGCCGATGCCAAGCTGGAGGCCGGGCCGACGGCCGCCGCCATCGACCCGGACTCGGTCGTGGTCGACGACACCCCCCAGGCGGGCCGCATGGCGGTCGATCGGCTCCGTGGCCGCTGAGTACCGCCTCCGACGCCGACCGCCCCGGGGAGGGGAGTTCAGCTATGCGCGCCGGTGACACCGGAGAAGTCCTCGCGGTATGCGTGCTGCACGCCGAACTCGAGGTTCCCGGCCGGGTAGGCCGAACGGCCATCGACAAACGTCCGGTCGCGGGCCGGGTCGGGGTGCGCGGACTGGGCTTGGACGGCGACCACGTCTGCGATACCGCCCACCACGGCGGGGTCAACCAAGCCGTCTACGCCTACGCCGACGAGGACGCCAGGGACTGGGCCACCGAACTCGATCGGGAACTGCCCGCGGGTTGGTTCGGCGAGAATCTGCGGATCTCCGGCCTGCCGGTCAGCGACGCGGTGCTCGGCGCCCGCTGGGCCATCGGCGACACCCTGCTCGAGGTCAGCGCTCCTCGCGTACCGTGCGCGACCTTCCAGCACTGGAGCGGGGAAAAACAGTGGGTCAAGCGATTCGCCCTGCGCGCCAATACCGGCACCTACCTGCGGGTTCTCACCGAAGGCACGATCGGCGCAGGCGATACGGTCGATGTGGTGCACGTACCGGACCACGGCATCACCGTCCGTGACGTGTTCACCGGCGCCGACCCTGCTCGCCTGGAGCTGCTGCTGGCCGCCGAGCCCACCGTCTCCGATGACATCCGCATGCAGATCGACCGCCACCACCGCCGCCGCGCGAACGCCGAACGTGCGGCACAACGGCGCGACGACGGCGACCCTCTGAAGGCAGGAGCGCGAGCGTGAGCGTGGACTTGGTCGAGGTCGTCCGTTCCGGATTCCGTGAATGCGTGCACCGCGGGTCGGTGGCCGTCCTCGGCGCCGACGGCGATCCCACCTTCGCGCTCGGCGAGGTCCACGTTCCGATCTACCCGCGGTCGACCAATAAGCCGATGCAGGCGGTCACCCTGCTGCGCAACGGATTCGATCCGGTCGATGACGCCGAACTGGCCATCGCGACGGCCTCGCATTTCGGCGAACCCGACCATGTCGATCTGGTCCGGCGGCTGCTGGACCGCTTCGGCTTCGACGAGCCCGCCCTCGAGTGCCCACCCGATCTGCCGTTGGACGAACGCGCCCGCGCCATGGTGTTGTGCCACGACCGGCCACCGAGCCGGATCTACATGAACTGTTCGGGCAAACATGCGGCGATGCTCGCGACATGTGCGATCAACGGCTGGCCGACCACCGGATACCTCGACAGTTCCCACCCCCTGCAGCGGGCGGTCATCTCGACGGTCATCGAGATGACCGGCGAACCCGAAACCGACCTCGGCATCGACGGGTGTGGCCTGCCCATCATCCCGGTCTCGCTGATCAACCTGGCCCGTGCCTTCGCCGCGATGGCAACGGCAGCGCCAGGAACACCCGAACGCCGGGTCGCCGACGCCATTCGCACCCATCCGCGAGTGATTTCGGGCACCAATGGCCCCGATCTATTGACCATGGACGCCACCCCTGGCCTGGTCTGCAAGATCGGCGCTGACGGGGTGCACGCCGGCGCACTACCTGACGGAACATCGTTCGCTTACAAGATCGATGACGGCGCCGATCGGGCCCGGATGCCGCTGACGCTGGCGATTCTGCAACGGATGGGCGTCGAGTGGTCCGATGCCCTCGCCGAATTGGCGGCACCGGCGGTACTGGGTGGCGGTGCGCGGGTCGGCGTCATTCGCGCGATCCCCGGCGTGCTGTAGTCAGGCGAGCTTCGGGCAAACGGCTTCGGTTCGGTAGCTGTTCGACCACTCCTGGAAGCGCGACCGCCGCACACGCGCTAGAGTGTCTGTCAGGAAGAGTATTAATTCGAACGGGGCCGCCACCAATCCCCAGGCCGCCCCGCTGTGACGCGAGGGGGTCAGCCATGGGCCGTGGCCGGGCTAAGGCAAAGCAGACCAAGGTTGCACGCGAGCTGAAGTACAGCTCGCCATCAACCGACTTCGCGAGCCTTCAGCGTGAGCTGTCGGATCGCGAGCTGTCGGGTAGCCCCCACTCTCAGCGGAGTGACGTGCTGTCCGATGAGCACGATGCCGACGAGTCGTTGTCCCGTTGGAACAACGAGGACGACGACTACGACGACTGGCGACGCTGACTCGGTCGCAACGCGTGAGGGGGAGGCCAGCGGGCCTCCCCTTAAGTCGTTGCCATCCGGTCGCATCGCCCGCCGCTGAGGTTCGCCTGACATCAGGTCTCGACATCACTGTCGAGACCTGATCGAAAGCTCGGTTCGAGCACTCACCGCGTTCTCGCACCGCTTCGGTAGATCCGCAGCCGCAACTCATACCCGGGTCGCCATGGCCCGTCTCGGGGCAGTCGCTGCTCCTTCGGTCGAACCGCCGTCAGTGGATCACCCACCGCCGCACATCCGCTGTCGGTGACCGGAATGCTCAGCACACCGGGGAACCACCCGACTGCTGGATTCCACGGGATATCCGAAGTCCTCGTTCACTGGACACCCGTGGTACTCGATCCCTCTGGACGCCCGTAGCGCTCGATCCCCCGGAACACGAAAACCGGCCGACCCGAAGGCCGACCGGCTCCGTCGTAGTCCGGATCAGAAGCGCGGGTGATCGCCAACCAGGACCGCACGCGGTGCGCTCGCATCCTTGGCCTTGGTCACCGTGCCGAGGGTCCAGCATTCGATATGCCGCGCGGTCAGCACCGCCAGCGCGCGATCGACATCCTCCGGTGCCACCACGGCCACCATGCCGACGCCCATGTTGAACGTCTTCTCCATCTCGGGCCGCTCCACCCGGCCGCGCTGGGCGATCATCTTGAACACCGGCGCCGGATTCCAAGTACCGCGCTCGATCTCGGCGACCAGGCCCGCAGGCAGCACCCGAGCCAGGTTCGCGGCCAGTCCACCACCGGTGACGTGGGCGAAGGTGCGCACATCGGTCTCGGCGATCAGGGCCAGGCAGTCCTTGGCGTAGATGCGAGTCGGCTCGAGCAGCTCCTCACCGAGGGTGCGGCCGAACTCCTCGACGTGCCCCGTCAGCGACATGCGGTCGATATCGAGCAGCACCTTGCGGGCCAGGCTGTAGCCGTTGGAGTGCAGACCCGAGGAACCCATCGCGATCACCACGTCACCCGGACGCACCCGCTCGGGACCGAGCACCGCGTCGGCCTCGACCACGCCGACACCGGTCGCGGACAGGTCGTAATCATCGGGATCCATCAGGCCGGGATGTTCGGCCGTCTCACCGCCGAGCAGAGCGCAACCGGCGCGCACGCACCCGTCGGCGATGCCGGAGACCAGTTCGGCGACCCGCTCCGGGACGACCTTGCCGACGGCGATGTAGTCCTGCAGGAACAGGGGCTCGGCGCCACAGACGACCAGATCGTCGACGACCATGGCGACCAGGTCCAGCCCGAGGGTGTCGTGCTTGTCCATGGCCTGCGCGACGGCGATCTTGGTGCCGACGCCGTCGGTGGAGGCAGCCAGCAGCGGCTCGCGGTAACCACCCTTCAGCGCGAACAGCCCGGCGAAACCGCCGAGGCCACCCTGGACCTCGGGGCGGCTGGCCTTGCGTGCCAGTGGTGCGAACAACTCGACTGCGCGGTCGCCGGCCTCGATGTCGACACCGGCCGCGGCATACGAGGCTCCGGCACCACTGGGGGTCTGTTCACTCATTTTCGGTGATAGCTCCAAACCGAATCGGCGGATAGATTGCCTGATCACGCTACCGTCGCGTGTCGGCGCGGCGAGTTCAGGGCCTGCTCAACGCGCTCGCGTTGGCGTTCTCGCCGAGCAGCGCGGTCTCGGACTGGCCGTTGAGCATGCCCTCGAGCACGTTCTTGCCGATGGCCACCTCGGTGGGCAGCGCGATCGGGTACTCGCCGTCGAAACAGGCGCAGCACAACCGGGTTCGCGGCTGCTCGGTAGCGGCGATCATGCCCTCGGTGGAGATGTAGCCGAGGCTGTCGGCGCCGATCGAGCGGCGCACGTTCTCCACCATGTCGTCATAGCTGTCGTCCGAGCCGGCACCGTTGGCGATGAGTTCGGCCCTGGAGGCGAAATCGATGCCGTAGAAGCACGGCCACTTCACCGGCGGCGAGGCGATCCGGACGTGGATCTCCAAGGCGCCGGCTTCCCGCAGCATCCGGATCAGCGCGCGCTGAGTGTTGCCGCGCACGATCGAATCGTCGACGACGATGAGGCGCTTGCCGCGGATCACCTCGCGCAGCGGGTTGAGCTTGAGGCGGATACCGAGCTGACGGATGGTCTGGCTCGGCTGGATGAAGGTGCGGCCCACATAGGCGTTCTTCATCAGGCCCTGCCCGTACGGCACGCCGGAGCCCTGTGCGTAACCAACCGCGGCGGGTGTGCCGGACTCGGGCACCGGGATCACCAGGTCGGCGTCGACCGGATGCTCCCCGGCCAGCCTGCGGCCGATCTCGACCCTGGTCGCGTGCACCGAGCGACCGGAGATGGTGCTGTCGGGGCGCGCCAGGTAGACGTACTCGAAGACACAGCCCTTGGGCTCGGGAGTGGCGAACCGCAGCGAACGCACACCGTCGGCGTCGATGGCCAGCAGCTCACCCGGCTCGATCTCGCGGACGAACGAGGCGCCGACGATATCGAGCGCGGAGGTCTCACTCGCGACCACCCAGCCACGATCCAGCCTGCCGAGGCACAGCGGGCGCACGCCGTGCGGATCACGCGCCGCGTACAGGGTGTGCTCGTCCATGAAGGTGAGGCAGAAGGCGCCCTTCAGGGTGGGCAGCAGCTTCATCGCGGCCTGCTCGATGCTGGAATCGGCGGCGGCATGGGCCAGCAGTGCCGTCATCACATCCGAGTCGGAGGTGGCGGCGACCGGACCGGGACGGCCACCGCGGGGCATACCGCCCAGCACCCCGAGTTCCCTTGCCCGATCGGCCAATTCGGCCGTATTCACCAGATTTCCGTTGTGGCCCAGGGCCAATCCGGAACCGACGGCGGTGGTGCGGAAGATCGGCTGGGCGTTCTCCCAGGTGGTAGCGCCGGTGGTGGAGTAGCGACAGTGCCCGACGGCGACATGTCCAGGCATCGCGGCCAGGGTCTGCTCGTCGAACACCTGACTGACCAGGCCGAGGTCTTTGAAGACCAGCACCTGCGATCCGTCGGCGACTGCGATACCCGCGGCCTCCTGGCCACGGTGCTGCAGTGCGTACAGGCCGTAATACGTGAGTTTGGCCACGTCTTCGCCTGGCGCCCAGACTCCGAAGACACCACACTCCTCGCGTGGTGGATTCTCGTCCTGATCCGCGGGGGCGGGATTGCTGACAACCGGCAGGTCGGCGTTGGTCACCGTGTGCTCCCTGTTCGGGCGGGCTGGGGGCACCGTCATTCTACGGGTGAATCCGCGGCGACATTCACCACCGCCCCCGAGAACACAGCCGGGCGTGCCCGTCATCAGCCCGCGCATGGCCGCAGCGAATGCGGAGGTACGCGCATCCTCGCAGCAAATCGGTGCGGCGCAGTCGCCGATATCGGGGACTTCCGGCTGTTACCGTGCGAGCCGTGACGACTACGGACAGCGCAGCGGCGAAGGGGCCGGATCGCCGCCTCGGGGTGCGCATATTGCTGCCGATCGGTGTGTTAACCCTGCTCACGGCGTTGCTCGGGGTGATGTACCTCGACTACGTCGCCGATCCGGAAGGCAATCTGCACGACTTCCCCATCGCGCTGGTGAATCAGGATGTCGGTGACGTCACAGGGCCGCCCGATGCCACGCAACATGTGAACTTCGGCAAACAGATCGCCGACGCGTTGGAGCAGGGTATGCCCGCCGACAAAGTCGATCTGCGGGTGGTCGGCATCAGCGAGTCCGAGCGGATGATGCAGACCGGGCAGATCTATGGCGCGATCGTCATCCCGAGCGACTTCAGCAAGCGACTGGGCATTCTCGGAGTCGGCAGCGTCATCCCCGGCGATATCGAGCGTCCGATCATCACTCTGCAGACCAATCCGCGCATGGGCGCGTTCGGCACCCAGATCGTATTGCGGGTCGGTGATGAGGCCCTGACCCAGGTGCGTCAGCAGGTCGGGCAGCAGCTCACCGACCAGGTGAACACGCAGCTCGCGCCGGAGCCGGGCGCGCCACCGGGTCCGGAGCCGAGCGGTGCGGCGCGGGTGGCGCTGGCGGATCCGGTGCAGATCGTCTACCAGCAGTACCGTCCGCTGCCCGACGGAACCGGCCAAGGCTTGACCGCGTTCTTCTACGCACTGCTGATTCTGCTGGCGGGTGTGGTCGGCGCGATGATCATCCACACCATGATCGACGCCGCCCTCGGTTTCGTCCCGACCGAATACGGCCCCTGGTACGTGCATTTCCCGCCGACGCCGATCTCCCGGTTCAATACCCTGCTCATCAAATGGGGTGTGATGGTCATCGCGGCCAACATCATCTCGGGCGTTTATCTGGGCGTGGCGAAGATCCTCGGCATGCCGATCGACCACCCACTCGGCCTCTACCTCTACGGCGCGCTGGCGTTGACCGCAGTCGGGATGACCGGGTTGTCCATCCTCGCCGCCATCGGTACGGCGGGTCTGCTGGTCAACCTCATCCTGTTCATCATCCTCGGCCTGCCCTCCTCCGGCGGCACCGTCCCGATCGAGGCGACACCCAAGTACTTCCACTGGCTGGCCACCTGGGAGCCGATGCACCAGGTGTTCCTCGGCGTCCGCTCGATCCTGTACTTCGACGGCAGCTTCTCCGCGGGCCTGAGCCGCGGCGTGTGGATGGCGCTGCTCGGCCTGGCCTTCGCCCTCGTGTTCGGCGCGGTGATCACCCGGTACTACGACTACAAGGGGTTGCATCGCGGGAACCGGGTCGCGGTTGCGGCCAAGGTGGGCGCGTCGTCCGGTGGCGGCGCGTCGGGTGCCGAGCCTGCCGTCACGGACGAGTCCGTCGGTGACAAGTCCCCATCCGCCGAAGGCGAACCCGACGCGACAGTGCCCGGCAAACCGGATAAGGGCGCAGACAACGCGACGCCCGTCAACACCGATTCGGACTAGGTGTGTGGGCGGCTCGTGTCCGAGGCCGGCGCACGCCCGATACGCAGGTACAGATCGAGTCGGTGGGCCGCAGTATGGTCGGGCCCGTGGTGCGACGCACGGTGGTGAAACCGGAAGAGATGCGGGCCGCGGTCACGGCGGTACGCCAGTGGCTGCTCGATGACACAGCGCCTGCACCTGCGCGCACAGAGTTGGGGGCAGCCGTCAAGATGACGGCGCGCACGCTGGCCGAATCGGCTCCGGGGCATTCGGTGGAGGTTCGGGTGCCGCCGTTCGTTGCCGTGCAATGCATCGAGGGGCCACGGCATACTCGCGGCACCCCACCCAACGTCGTCGAAACCGACCCGCGAACTTGGCTGTTGCTCGCCACCGGCCTACTGGACTTCGCCGACGCACGCGACGCGGGTGCCCTCACCGCGTCCGGCAGCCGCGCCGACGAGGTCTCTCGGTGGCTGCCGATCTTGCGGTTGGGCAGCCGTCCCACCGAATAGGGCACGGCCGAATCGACTGATCTCGACGATCTTCGATATAGCGACCCAAGTCGATGTACGTGACGAGGTCGTGTCGATCGGGTCGTCGCGCTCCCCGCTCAGCGGCGCCGGGCAGCCAATCGTGCGGCGAGCACACCGCCCGCATTGATCGCCCAATGCAGCAGGGCCGGCGCGGTGGTGCTGCCGGTATATCGGCGCAGCAGGCCGAAGAGCGCACCAGCGGCGGCGGTCACGGCGACGGTCACCGGCACGTTCTCCCCTGCGGCGCGGGCGGGCGCGATATGCCAGAGCCCGAAGGTGGTGGCGCCGACCAGCGATCCGACGCGGGGGCCGAAGGTGTTGTCCAGCAAGGGTTCGAGGGTGGCGCGGAAGATCAGTTCCTCGCTGTAGACGGTGCCGAGCGGAATGTGCACGCCGATCCATTCGCCGGTCGCGACACCGGGAGCTCGGTCCGGACGCTCGGCCAGCGCGCGGCGCACCGCCGGAATGGCCACCGCCGCACCGTAACCGGCCGCGACGATTCCGGCGGCGCCGAGTCCGTACCGCCATCCCCGCGACGAGGACCAGTTCGGGCGCGCACCGAAAGCGACGGCATAGCCGGTGGCGACACTCGCGTTGACGACGGTCCGCACCCGCATGTCCTCTGGCAGACGCGGCACCAGCCAATTGCTCCACAGCAGTGGCAGACCCACCGCGAGCACGACGCGACCGCTCACTTGATCTGCCGCTCGTACGCCTCGGAGAGCTCGATCTCGTGCCGGATCCGTTCGGCCAGCTCCGGATTCCAACCGGGTGGCGCCGCGATGGCCGCCCAGCCGTCGAGCACCAGGCTGCCGTAGCGGTGCCCGTGCCCGTCAGTGACGCCCTGAGCATTGGTGAGATCAGCGGTGACCTGCCAGAACGTGACGAATGGTGCCCACTGCATCCGACCGGATACGTCGGCGCCGCGCGGCTCGGACAACCAATCCGGTTGCGAGAAGATCAGATCCGCAGACCACCAGACGATCGGATCGGAGGGATGCTGCAAGTAGACGATGCGCGGGTTCCGCCATTCCGGGCCTGGTCGCGCCAGATCGGCCGCGTCGGCGGCGAATCGGACCACCAACCCGTCGGCGTACACCGGTTCCACCTCCCGCGAGCCGGGATCGCGCCGCGCGACGAACTGCTGCCACAACCGATTCGAATTGGGCGGGCCGACCCACAGCGCGCCGTCGACCTTTTCCCGCAGATCGGCCAGCCCATCGAAAGCCGCCTCCGAACCCTGCGATCCGAGGCTCTCGCCGTAGACGAACAGCTTCGGCCGCTGGTCCTCCGGCCGCGCCGACCAGTGCTGATACACGGCATCGAACACCTCGCGGCCCGCGGCAGCGGCCTTGCTCTTATCCGCGAGGAACGACAGCACGCTGGGCAGATACGAATACTGGGTGGCCACGATGGCGGTATCGCCGCCGTACATGTATTCGATCGCGCCTGCCGCCATCGAATTCACCCAGCCGGTGCCCGTCGTGGTCATGACCACGATCACCTGCCGGTCGAAGGCACCCGCTCGTTCGAGTTCGGCAACCGCCAGCTCGGCCTGGGTTTCGCCGTCCTCGGCGGACTCGAGCCCCACATAGGCCCGGATAGGCTCCTTGGCCGGTGACCCGGTGACCTCGGTGATTCTGGCGGCGTTCGGGCCGTGCGAGACGAACCAGCGGCCCTCGAATCCGAGGGTGTCCCATTTCGCCAGCGACATCGGGCTGCCCGACTTCTCCGGTAGCTGCGGCTGCACCGCGAACTCGGAGGTGTGGTCGTTGCGCACGCTGAACGCCGAGTTCGCGACCGCGAAGAACGCACGCGTGGCCACGCCGTTGAACAATGTGACCGCCAGCAGCACCAGTACCAGGAAGCCCGCCGCCGGCGCCAGCTCCCGCGGCACCTTCACCCAGCGATAGAGCTGACGGGCCAGAAAAAGGATCAGCTCGCGCACCGTCCGATACACCGCGACGACCAGCACACCGACCGCGACGCTGAGCAGCCCCGTGCGCAGGTACGCAGGCGTGGTGGTGCCTTCCATACCCATCAGCGCGGTGATCTCACGCTGCCAGCGCGCCGACTGCACCAGCATGTATCCGGCGATGACGGCGGCTGTCAGCAGAACCGCCGACTTCACCCCGTAGCGCACCCAAGTGGGCGGCGCGGGGATCTTGGTCAGCCGCGGGCGCACCCACAACCGAAACAGCCACTCCAGTACGCATCCGACGCCGTAGCCGATGGCGGCGTTGATACCACTGATCAGACCTTGGAACATCCAGTCGCGTGGCACCAGCGACGGCGTGACCGACAGCGCGAAGAACACCGTCGCGACCACCAGCCCGACGTAGTTCAGGTCGATGATCTCCTCGGCACGGTGCACCGCCGCGACGCCGCGCGTGCGCAGCTTCGTGAGGGTGGACGCCGTTTCGAGCACCAGGACAGTATGGCGGCACGCTACGACAATGCAGGAATGCTGCCCCACCCACGGCGCGGCAACTACCCACCGCGCTCGAGTAGTTGTACCCGGTTGCCGCCGCCCCCCGGCGCAGCACACTCGATAACCATGAGTACACCAAACGCACAGCCGAAAACCACCTCGGCCTACATCGCCCAGGCCGCGATCGCGTTCGGCATCAGCTTGTTCGGGGCGGGCGTCGGAATCTTCTATCTGCCGTTGGATCAGTGGCAGCGCGGATTCCTCGCCATGACCGTTCTGTTCCTGGTGACCAGCACATTCACTCTGGCCAAAGTCGTCAGGGACAAGCACGAGTCGGACTCCATCCGCGGGCGCCTCGACGATGCGCGGATGGAGAAGCTGATCGCCGAGCACGATCCGTTCAAGTCTGTCGCTTGAAAGAACTCACCCCGCCCGGGCCCGGTGATCACGAGGGGTCCGGGTACGGACGGGGTGAGTGTCGTGTCGTGTTCGGTCCCAGCGGGACTCGGCTCAGACGGCGGCGCCGAACAGCTTGGGCAGGGTGGCTTCGTGCGCTTCGCGCAGTTCGCTCAGCGGCACCGAGAACTGACCCTGCACCTCGATCGAATCCGCACCCTGGTCGACCACACCGATACGCACCCACGGCAGTTCGCGGGCGGTGCACATGCGGGTGAACCTGGTCTCCTCCGACCGCGGCACGGCGACGAGCACCCGGCCGGCCGATTCGGAGAACAGTGCGACGAACGGGTCGGCGTCCTCGGGAAGCAGGATGCGGCAACCGGTCTCGCCGGCCAGCGCCGCCTCGACCACCGCCTGGGCGAGACCGCCCTCGGAAAGGTCGTGAGCGGCGCTGATCATGCCGTCGCGGGAACCCGCGGTCAGCACCTCCGACAGCAGCCGCTCCCTGGCGAAGTCGACCTTGGGCGGGACACCACCCAGATGATCGTGGGCGACCTGCGACCAGATCGACCCACCGAACTCGTCGTGGGTGTCACCGAGCAGGATCAGCGTCTCGCCGGGCTCGAGACCGAGGCCGGTCGGGATACGGCGGTGCACATCGTCGATGACGCCGAGAACGCCGACCACCGGCGTCGGCAGGATGGCGTCCTGGCCGGTCTGGTTGTAGAAGCTGACATTGCCGCCGGTGACCGGGATGCCGAGTTCCACACAGCCGTCGGCCAGACCGCGCACCGCCTGCTGGAACTGCCACATCACGCCCGGGTCCTCCGGCGAGCCGAAGTTCAGGCAGTTGGTGACGGCCTTCGGGGTGGCGCCGGTGGTGGCGACGTTGCGGTACGCCTCGGCCAGCGCGAGCTGGGCGCCGGTGTAGGGATCCAGCTTGGTGTAGCGGCCGGAGGCGTCGGTGGCCAGCGAGATACCGCGGCCGGTCTCCTCGTCGATCCGGATGACACCGGCGTCGGCGTGGTCGGCGAGCACGGTGTTGCCGCGCACGTAGCGGTCGTACTGCTCGGTGATCCACTTGCGGCTGCACAACTGCGGGCTCGACACCATCTGCAGCAGGGTGGCGCGCAGTTCGTCGGCGGTCTTGGGCCGAGTCAGGGTGTCGGGGGTGTCGGCGATCAGCGCGTCCTGGGAGTCCGGGCGCTGCACGGGGCGCTCGTAGACCGGGCCTTCGTGGGCGACGGTGCGCGGCGGCACGTCGACCACGGTCTCGCCGTTCCAGCTGACGATCAGGCGCTCACCATCGGTGACCTCGCCGATCACGGTGGCCAGCACATCCCACTTGCGGCATACGGCCATGAACGCGTCCACGTTCTCCGGCGTCACCACCGCGCACATGCGCTCCTGGGATTCGCTGGACAGCACCTCGGCCGGAGTCATATCGGCGGCGCGCAGCGGAACCTTGTCGAGCTCGATGCGCATACCGCCGTCACCGGCGGCCGCGAGCTCGGAGGTGGCGCACGACAGCCCGGCGCCGCCGAGGTCCTGGATGCCGACGACAAGCTTGGCGGCGTACAGCTCCAGACAGCACTCGATGAGCACCTTCTCGGTGAACGGGTCACCGACCTGCACACTCGGCAGCTTCTTGCGGCCGGCACCGGACTCGTCGCCGGAGAAGGTGTCCGAGGCAAGCACCGAGACGCCGCCGATACCGTCGAGGCCGGTCCGAGCGCCGAACAGGATGATCTTGTTGCCGGTACCCGAGGCGAAGGCCAGATGCAGATCCTCGACCCGCATCACACCCGCGCAGAGCGCGTTCACCAGTGGGTTGCCCTGGTAGGAGGCGTCGAAGACGGTCTCGCCGCCGATGTTCGGCAGCCCGAGCGAGTTGCCGTAGCCGCCGACGCCGCGCACCACACCGTCGACCACGCGACGGGTATCGGTGGCGTCCGCGGCGCCGAAGCGCAGCTGATCCATCACCGCGATCGGGCGAGCGCCCATCGCCATGATGTCGCGCACGATGCCGCCGACGCCGGTCGCGGCGCCCTGATACGGCTCGACGTAGGACGGGTGATTGTGGCTTTCCACCTTGAAGGTGACCGCCCAGCCGTCGCCGACGTCGACCACGCCCGCGTTCTCACCGATACCGGCGAGCATGCAGGCGCGCATCTCCTCGGTGGTGGTCTCGCCGAAGTAGCGCAGATGCACCTTCGACGACTTGTAGGAGCAGTGCTCGCTCCACATCACCGAGTACATCGCCAGTTCGGCGTCGGTCGGCCTGCGACCGAGGATCTCCTTGATCCGGGCGTATTCGTCATCCTTGAGCCCGAGCTCGAGGTACGGCTGCGGAATGTCCGGAGTGGCTGCTGCGGTTGCGACCGTGTCGACCTGCGGAGTCACGGGATTACCAGGGTCCTTTCGGCCAGGCATGCGGAGACAATCCAGACGACCGCCGCTGCGATGCGCCGAGTTGCTGAATTGCCGCGAGATACGCCTGCGAGTCTACTGCCGGGGCAAACGCGACTACTGCCGGGGCAAACCCGGCCGACCCCGGGGCATAGGGGTACCCGCTAATCTGTCCCGGTGAACGATCGATCGGGGGTTGCGGAACCGGCCGAGCAGCCCGTCACCACCGCTGACGCACGCCCCGGTTCGAACGGCGATGTCGTAGCGTCCAACAACGACGGAGCGCTCGGCATTGGCGCAGCGCTCGCGGGCACCGGCGGCCTGTCCGCACGCCAGATGCGTTGGCTGGCCGGTGCGATCGCGCTGTTCTTGATCTACGCGATCATCGCCCCCCTGGTCCACTGGTGGGACGGCTATATCGATCTGCAGGTCTACCGCAACGGCGCGCGGGTATGGCTCGACGACGGCGACCTCTACGGCCCCATGCCCAAGGTGTTCGGCATCGGACTGCCGTTCACCTATCCCCCGCTGGCCGCGCTGTTCTTCGCCCCGCTCGCGCTCATGCCGCTCGGCGTGGCCGAGATCGTGGTGTTGGCCACGTCGGTGCTGAGTCTCGGCATCACACTGTGGTTGGTGCTGGCACGGATCCGTCCCGAATTGGACCGGATGAGCGCGCTGGCCGTCGTCATTGCCGCGGTCGCGCTGGCAGGCTTCTTCGAACCGGTGCGCCAGACCTACTCCTTCGGCCAGATCAACCTGGTCCTGATGGCCGCGGTCGCCCTGGACTGCTTGGTGCGCAAGCCCTTCTGGCCGCGCGGCATGCTCATCGGCATCGCGGTTTCGGTGAAGCTGATCCCGGCCGGATATCTGCTCTATTTCCTGCTGCGCAAGGACTGGAAGGCGGCGGGCACGCTGGTCGTCTCCGCGATCGGCGCGGTCGGGCTCGGGTTCCTGATCTTCCCGAGCGATTCGGTGGAGTACTGGTTCCACACCCTCGCCGACACCGGCCGCATCGGCCCGCCCTATTACGCGGGCAACCAATCGCTGAAGGGTTTCGCGTTCCGGCTCGGTGTGTCCGATTCGCTCGCCACGGTGATCTGGATCTCGTTGTCGCTGATCGCCATCGGCCTCGCGGCGCTGTGGATGCGCAGGCTCATCGTGGCCGGCGCGTCGGTGGCCGCGCTCATGGTGAACGCGGCCGCCATCCTGCTGGTCTCGCCGGTGTCCTGGTCGCACCACTGGGTGTGGGTCGCGCCCGCACTGCTGCTGACCGCCGACGCCATCGCCCGCGGCCGGCGCAATCCCTGGCTGATCGGCGCGGTCGCCGCGATGACGGTGATGTTCCTGATCGGCCCGCACTGGCTGCTGCCCCATGAAGCCGACCGCGAACTCGACTGGGCCTGGTGGCAGCAGATCATCGGCAGCGGCTACGTGATCACCACGTTCGCGGTGTTCGTTGTCGCCGTGCTGACCTATCGGCCCGCGGTCTCCGGGGTCAAGAAGGCGGCCAGCGCCGCGGCGTAGGACCCCACATCGGCGGCGCCCATCAGCTCACGGGCCGAATGCATTGCCAGCTGCGGCGCGCCGACATCAACGGTGGGCATGCCGGTGCGGGCGGCCGTCATCGGGCCGATGGTGGATCCGCACGGCAGATCGGCGCGGTGCACATATCGTTGCAGCGGCACCCCGGCCTGATCGCAGGCGAGGGCGAACGCGCCCGCGCCGGTGGCATCGGTGGCGTAGCGCAGATTCTGATTCACCTTGAGCACGGGGCCACCGTTGATCTCGATGCGGTGGGCGGGTTCGTGCCGGTCCGGATAGTTCGGGTGGGTCGCGTGTGCCATATCGCCGGAGGCGCAGATCGAACCGGCCAGCGCCGCCAGGTATTCGGCACGGCCGCCGCCGCGAGTCAGCACGATTCGTTCCAGCACCGTCGGCAGCAGATCCGACTGCGCGCCGCGGTCGGACTGGCTGCCGACTTCCTCGTGGTCGAACATGGCCAGCACCGGTACCGCCGCACCGGGGGTGTCGATGGCGGCGAGGAAGGCGCGCAGGCCCGCGTAGCAGGTGCCCTGGTTGTCCAGGCGAGGCGCACTGACAAGATCTCGGTCGCGGCCGACCAACCGGCTCGGGTCCAGATCGTGGGTCATCAGTTCCCAGCCGAGCACTGTGTCCGGATCGACGCCCGCATGCTCGGCGACGTAAGCGATGAACGAGCGCGGTTCGGAGCCGACACCCCAGATGGCGTTCACATGCCGCTGCGGGTCGAGGGTCACTCCGCGCCGATCCTCGGACAGGTGGATCGCCAGCTGCGGCACCCGCAGGATCGGCTCGTTGACGCGCACCAGCCGCTGTCCGACGGTGTTTCCCTCACGCACGCTCAACCGCCCGGACAAGCCGAGCTCACGGTCGAGCCACGAATTCAGCCAGGCACCGCCGTAGGGTTCCAGACCCACCAGCTGCCAGCCCGCGGCACTCAGATCCGGATGCTGTTTGACCCGCAGATTGGGGCTGTCGGTATGCGCGCCGACCACCCGGAACGGCGCCGCCGCTTCGGGATCGTGATCGGCCCACGCCACCAGCGAGCCGCCGCGCACCACGTAATGGCGTCCGCGCCCATCGGTCGGCCACACCGAGGTCTCGTCGAGCCGGGTGAATCCGTGCTCGTCGAGATCCTGTGCGACCGTATGGCACACGTGGAACGGTGACGGCGACTCATCGATGAAGGCACACAGCCCGGCGGCCGAAGCCGCGGTGGAGGAAACCGGCATACCGCGATCCTATGCGCAGCGCCGGTTCGTGGGTCCGTGCCGCGAGTGCCCATCGTGGCGGTGTGATTCCGGTATGCGGACGCTGGGCGCCCGAGTCCACGAACCCGGCTACGTTCCCGCAGGCGGAACGGCTCCCACCGAGGAGAACACTTCGCCCACCTCTGAGCGACAACGTTTCGTGTTGTCGCTCAGAGGTGGGCGAAAGGTAATTGTCCGGCAGCTGTCGTTCGGGCTATTCGGCCCGCTGACCGCTCGGTGACCTCAGGCGCTGACGAGCGTGTCCAGCACCGAGAGGAACAGGCCGAGCCCGTCGTCACTCGGGCCGGTGAGCGGCTCGGTGGCGTGTTCCGGATGCGGCATCAAGCCGACGACGCGGCGGTTGGCCGAAGTGATGCCCGCGATACCGCGCTGCGAACCGTTCGGGTTGTCGCCCGCATAGCGGAACACCACGCGGCCCTCGCCCTCGAGCTCGTCGAGCACGGCGTCGGATGCCTGGAAGCGGCCCTCACCGGACTTCAACGGGACCAGGATCTGGGCGCCAGGCTCGTAGCGGGAGGTCCAGGCGGTGTCGACGGCGTCCACGCGCAGCCATTCGTCACGGCAGATGAAGTGCAGGCCCTCGTTGCGCGTGAGCGCACCGGGCAGCAGCCCGGCCTCGCACAGCACCTGGAAGCCGTTGCAGATGCCGAGCACCGGCATGCCGTTTTCGGCGGCGCGTACGACTTCGCCCATGACCGGCGCGAACCGGGCGATGGCACCGGCTCGCAGGTAGTCGCCGTAGGAGAACCCACCGGGCACGATGACGGCGTCGACCTGCTTCAGATCGGCGTCGGCGTGCCAGAGGTCGACCGCCTCGGCGCCGGCCAGCCGGACCGCGCGGGCGGCGTCCACATCATCGAGCGTGCCGGGAAAGGTGATGACCCCGATGCGCGATGTCATGAGACGCGGACCACCTTCCACTCCTCGATGACCGTATTGGCCAGCAGCGATTCCGCGATCTGCGCGAGTTCGTCGTCGCTGACGTCATCGCCGACCTCGAGTTCGAATCGCTTGCCCTGCCGGACGTCCGAGACTCCCTGGAATCCCAGGCGCGGAAGTGCACCGACAATGGCCTGACCCTGCGGATCCAGGATCTCGGCCTTCGGCATCACCTCGACAACGACTCGTGCCACGCGTTGCTCCTCGAGTGGTGGTGGGGGTTACCTGAACAGCGTAGTTGTAGGGCACGACCGGCGCGGTAGCGGGTTGGTTGTGTCCTGCCCGTTGTGGCGCGTCCCACAGCCTTACTCACCGAGAGGCTGGAGCGTATTCGCAACTGCGCCTAACGTGGCCGTATGCGCATAGCCCACTTCGGTCATTCCTGCATCCTCGTGGAGCTGCACGGCAGAAAGGTCCTGTTCGATCCCGGCACCTTCGCGCACGGCTTCGAAGGCATCACCGGCCTCGACGCGATCGCCGTCACCCATCAGCATCCCGACCATATCGACCCGAACCGGATCGAGGCGCTCATCGCGGCCAACCCGCAGGCCCGCCTGTTCAGCGATCCACAGACCGCTCAGCAGCGCGGCGGCGCGTGGGAGGCGGTGCACGCGGGCAACGTCATCGACCTGGACGGCCTGCGCATCACCGGCGGCGGCGGACGCCACGCCGTCATCCATCCCGACATCCCGGTCATCGACAACACCGTCTTCCAACTCGGCACCCCCGCCGACCCCGCCCAGCTCGTCCACCCCGGCGACTCCCTCTGGGTCCCACCCAACCCCGTCGACGTCCTCGCCATCCCCGCCGTCGCCCCCTGGATGCGCATCAGCGAAGCCGTCGACTACCTCCGCGCCGTCGCCCCCCGCACCGCCATCCCCATCCACTTCGGCATCATCGCCCCCGAAGCCCAAGGCATCTACTTCGGCCGCCTCGCCGAAATGGGGCCGGCGGGAACCGAATTCCGCGTCCTCCAGCCGGAAGATTCCGCCGAGTTCTGAACCGCGCCTCCACACCCCGCACTGGACCGTGGAAATCCATCCGCGCCGATAGAGGCCGTCCCGCACTACCGGGTGTAGGAGGACAGAAACAGCGCTTCGGCCAGGGCGAGGTGTTCGATCTCGGTGGGGTCGACGCTTTCGTTGGGGGCGTGGATGAGGCACTGCGGTTCTTCTACGCCGAGCAGCATGATTTCGGCGTCGGGGTAGGTGTCGGCGAAGACGTTGCACAGGGGGATGGAGCCGCCTTGGCCCTGGGTGGTGGCGGGGCGGCCGTAGGCGGTGGCTAGGGCCGATTCCATGGCGGCGCGGGCGGGGCCGCCGCGGCCGGAGCGGAACGGGGCGCCGGTGGATTCGAGTTCGATATTGAGTTTCGCCTGCCACGGCGTATGGGATTTCAGGTGCGCAACCAGGGCCTGGTGGGCCTTCTCCGGGTCGGTGCCGGGTGGAATGCGCAGGTTGAGGCGGGCGCGGGCGATCGGCTGGACCGCGGCCGAGGAACCGACCACCTTGGGGGCGTCGATGCCGAGAACGGTGAGCGCCGGGCGAGCCCACAGCATGTCGGCGACGGTGCCGTCACCGAGCAGGCCGACACCGGAGAGCAGACCGGCATCGGTGCGGAACTGATCTTCGGGATACTGCACACCGGACCAGGTTTCGTCATTCGCGAGCCCATCGACGGTGGTGTTGCCATGTTCGTCGCGCAGCGAATCCAGCAGCTTGATCATCGCCGCGAGCGCATCCGGCGCCGCCCCGCCGAACATGCCCGAATGCAACG
Source organism: Nocardia sp. NPDC059180 (assembly GCF_042754945.1). NCBI lineage: Bacteria > Bacillati > Actinomycetota > Actinomycetes > Mycobacteriales > Nocardiaceae > Nocardia > Nocardia sp. NPDC059180. The sequence continues at coordinate 979,389 of NZ_JBHZBU010000001.1, read as the reverse complement.
GCCCAGCAAGGGTTTCCACGGTCACCACCACATTGACGTTGCCGCGCAACGTTTCGGTGAACGTCGGCACGCCCACCGCGAAGTTCCCGCTGTCGCACACCAGGATCGCGTCCGCCCGCAGCAGATCCGGATTCGCCTCGACGAAACGCTCCAACCCGCCGGTCCCCTGCTCCTCCGAGCCCTCGGCAACCAGCGTGACACCCACCGGCAGATCGGTGCCCAGCGCCCGCAGCGCCGTCAGGTGCATGACGATATTGCCCTTGCAATCGGCGGCACCGCGCCCGTACCAGCGGCCGTCCTTCTCGGTGAGTTCCCACACCGGGGTCCGCCAGGCAGCATCGTCGAGCGGTGGTTGCACGTCGTAATGGCAGTACAGCAGCACCGTCGGCGCGCCAGGCGGGGCCGGGCGCGAGGCGATGACGGCCTTACTGCCGTCGGGTGTTTCGTGCAGGCCGACCCGGGTGAGCCCGACCGCCGCGAACGCGTCGGCCACCCAATACGCGGTGCGTTCGCATTCCTCGGGCGGGAACTGGCGCGGATCGGCCACCGATTTCAGCCCAACCAGCTGCGCGAGGTCGGCTCGCGCCTGCGGCATCTGTTCGGCGACCCGTTTACGCAGGTCGGATACGCGTGTGTCATCGGAGGTCATGGCACCTTCACTTCGTCGTATCGTCGAACTTCATGTCCCCCACCTGATTCAGATAGTCATCGAGCCGCTCCGGGCAATAGGTGGCGATCGCCAGCTCCACCGCCCGCACCATATCGCTCGGACCGATCACCGGCCGCTGGCCCGGTCCGCCCGCCCCGGTGGTGATCGACTGCTGATATCGGGCCTTGATCAGCGCTGAGGACGGGTCCTGGCACACGATCCCACCGTCACGGCCCAGCGAATTCGCGATGATCTGCGGGTCGGGTGCGGGCAGACCCGCGGCGACCAGCTGGTCGTGTAGTTGTCCCGCCAGCACATCGGCCTGGTGATCGTCGCGGATGCGGTCGAACTGTGCGAGACCGAAGAGTGCGAACGTGCACAGCAGCACGATCGTGGTGATGTAGATGATGCGCCGCTTGCGATCGGGCGCGTCGCCGGTCGTCATGCCATGCCCTTTCTGGCATGAGCGGGGCGCCCTCCGTGGTGACGCAGGCTGACGCCTCCGGGCGCTGACCCGATCATGCCGCCACCTCCGGCGCCGCGATCTTCCAGCTCTCCCGCCGGAATCGATAGAACAGATACGGAATCAGCAGGCCGACAATCCCGAGCCCGCCACCGACGATCAGCACGTAGACGAGGGTGTTACCGCCACCGAACTGCGAGGGCGGTACGAACCCGATGATGAACGCCGCCACCGACGACACTGCGCCCATCACGCACAACCCGACCAGAGCGGGCGCCCGATAACCGCGCGGATGATCGGGTTGATTGCGGCGCAATCGAACAGCCGCCGCGAACATCAGCACGTACATGATCAGATACACCTGCGTGGTGATGACCGACAGAATCCAGTAGGCACTGGAGACATTCGGGATGAATGCGTAGAGCAAGGCGATCAGCGTGGTGAACACGCCCTGCGCGACGAGCATGTTCTGTTGCACGCCATGGGCATTCGTCTTGGTCAGGATCGGTGGCAGGTAACCCTCGGAGCGCCCGATCAGCAGCAACCCCTTCGATGGGCCCGCCAGCCAGGTGAGCATCCCGCCCAACGCCGCGGCGACCAGCGCGATACCGACGATCGGGGTCAGGAAGTCGATCCCGAAATGCCCGAAAAACCCGTCGAAGGCCTGCATCACGCCTGCGGTCAGGCTCAGGTTCGCCGCGGGCACCACCCAGCTGATCGCCAGGGCCGGCAGGATGAAGATCAGCAGGACCAGACCCGCGGCCATGAACATCGCCCTGGGGAATTCGCGGCCGGGATTGCGCAGGCTGGACACGTGCACCGCGTTCATCTCCATGCCCGCGTAGCTGAGGAAGTTGTTCACGATCAGCACCAGACTGGCCAGGCCCGCCCAGGCAGGGAGCAGATGGTCGCCATCCATCGGCGCAGCGGACGGATTGCCCTGCGCCAGGAACACCAATCCCAACAGCACCAGCACAGTGCCGGGGATCAACGTGCCGATCACCAGACCCATACTCGACAGACCCGCCACCGTTTTGGTGCCCTGCGAGGAGATGTACACCCCCGCCCAGTAGACGGTGATGATGACGATCGCGACATACACGCCGTTGGCCGCAAGCGACGGATGGATGATGTAGGCGAAAGTGCTTGCCACGTAGGCCAATAGGCTCGGGTAGTAGAAGATCGTCATCGCGAATTGGCACCACACCGCGAGGAACCCGAGCGGCTTGGACAGGCCGTCGCCGACCCACCGGTACACCCCGCCCTGCCAGCCCGACGCCAGTTCCGCCGCCACCAGCGAGGTCGGTAGCAGGAACAGCAGCGCGGGAACGAGATAGAGGAACACACACGCCAGGCCGTAGACGGCCATGGTCGGCGCCGACCGCAGACTGGCCACCGAGCTGGTGGTCATCAGCGCCAAGGTCACCCAGGAGATGTATTTGGTGGCGGTGGCGCTCGTCGTGGTCGCGGTCATCGCTCCCTCCTGCCTGCTCGGTCCTGCCCGATACAGCAATCCAGAAGCGGCCGACACCACGCCGCCGTGACCACTGTGGCATGAAACCGTGAGGTCATCGGGTCGATTCAGGCTATTGACACGCAACCATCACCCAAATCGTGACAACACGCTCCGCGCAGGTAGACGCCGCCGCCCCTAGATCGCCCAACCGGGGCGGCGGCGTCTCATGCCGCCCGCGCCGCGGTGAACGGTTCCCAGCGATACACGTCGCTGACCGCACCGTGGTAGAGGGCGAGGTCGACGGCGTCGAGCACGGCCTGCCGCGGACCGGAACGACCCAGCTGAGCACCCGAAATGGCCAGGCGAAGCACACCACCGCGACGCGCGGTGCGGGCCGCACCCATGATCAGCGCGCGACACCACCACGGTTCGGCGCGGAACCCCTCGCCGATCCCGTACACCCTGGATTTCTGGGCGGTATTGCGTTCCAGGTCGAGCATGGTCGTCAGGCCGAGCGCGAGCCGGAAACCCGTCTGCGGCAGGGCCGCGAGCGCGCCCGCCGACGCATCCCAGCGCGGTGCGGCGAACAACCGGGTGCGCAGGCCGACCTGCTCTAGCACCCGGTCGGCGGCAGTCAACCGAAGCAGCGCCTCATGCTTGGGCAAGGTCGAGAATTCCGCGCGCCTGCGCTTGGTGGCGGCCTGGTCGTAGCCGTGCAGGACGATGGCGTCACCCTCGGCCCGTCTGCCGCGCAGCCATGACTGCGTGGCCGGGTCGTTCACCAGCCGGTACTTGCCCTTCAACCGGGGCGCCACCAGCAGCGACAGCCGCACGTCACGCCGATCCATCTCCGCGGCGAATTCGATCGCCGCGTCCCGGGTGGTGTCCCGGATACCGGAAACCGACACGATCAGCTCAGCGTTCATGAACCTACGGTGCCAGCCGCAGATGTATTCGACGTGCTGTCCGGATGACCGCCCGACGAACTCCCTTACCTGGTCAGGCTGTGCCCGATTACACCTGATCCGCGCCCTACGTGGTGACGCTTCGCTGCCTCCTCCGGGCCTGACCGGATCAGGCGGCCGAACCAACGGTATCGAGCACCCATGCGTACTCGAACGCCACTTCCTTCCACTTCTCGTAGCGACCGCTGACGCCGCCGTGGCCCGCGCTCATCTCGGTCTTGAGCAGCAGCGGGGAGTCGCCGGTCTTGGTGGCGCGCAGCTTGGCCACCCACTTGGCCGGCTCCACGTAGAGCACGCGGGTGTCGTTGATGCTGGTGATCGCCAGAATGGCCGGATAGTCCTTGGCCTCGACGTTCTCGTAGGGCGAATAGGACTTCATGTAGTCGTAGACGTCCTTGTCCGCCAGCGGGTTACCCCACTCGTCCCATTCGATGACGGTCAGCGGCAGCGACGGATCCAGGATCGAGGTCAGCGGGTCGACGAACGGCACATTGGCGAGGATGCCCGCGAACAGTTCCGGCGCCAGGTTCGCCACCGCACCCACCAGCAGACCACCGGCACTGCCGCCGTCGGCGATCATGCGATCGGCGGCGGTGGTGCCGTTATCGACGAGATGACGGGCACAGGCCACGAAATCGGTGAAGGTGTTCTTCTTGGTGAGCGTCTTACCGTTCTCGTACCAGAGCCTGCCCATCTCACCACCGCCGCGCACATGCGCCACCGCGAACACCATGCCCCGATCCAGCAGCGACAGCCGCGACACCGAGAACGACGGGTCCATGCTGGCCTCGTAGGACCCGTAACCGTAGAGCAGCAACGGCTTCGGTGCGGTGGTGTCGAGATCCTTGCGCTTGATCACCGAGATCGGGATGCGGGTGCCGTCCTCGGCGAGCGCCCAATCCCGGTGTTGCTCATAGTCACTCGGGTCGTAGCCGCCAAGCACCGGCTGCTCCTTGCGCAGCATCAGATCACCGGTGGCAGGCACATAGTCGAACACCTGCATCGGTGTGATGAAGGAGGTGACGCCAAGACGCAGCGTCGGCTGGGTCCATTCCGGGCTCGCGCCGACACCGGCGGCGAACAGTTCCAGCCCGAAGTCGAGTTCGCGCAGTTCGCCGTAGCCGTCCGGGCCGAGCGGCCAGACCGCGACGCGGGTCAGCGCTTCGCGCCGGTAGCTGAGCACCAGATGCCCGGCGAAAGCGTCGACGTCCTCGAGGCGCACATCGTCGCGGTGGTCGATGAGCACGGTCATCTCCGCCGGATCGGCCACCGGCGCCTCGGCGAGGACGAAGTTCTCCGCCTTCGCGCCCGCGCCCGGCTTACCCTCGGCGATGACGTCGTTGTGCAGGATCAGGAACCGGTCTTGGCCCGCAACCACGGCATGTTCGGCGGCGTACTCCACGCCTTCGCGGCGCGGCAGCAGCACCCGGAATTCACCCTCCGGGTTGTCCGATTCCAGCACCCAGCCCTCGGTGGTGATCTTGGAGCCGACCCAGATCATCAGGTACTTCTCCGAGCGGGTCGCTCCGACACTGACCCAGTAGCGTTCGTCGGGCTCGTGGAAGACCTTCGCGTCCGCGTCGGTCGCGGTGCCGAGGCGGTGGCGCCAGACGGTGTCGGGGCGCCAGGATTCGTCGACGGTCTGATAGAAGACGTGGGTACCGTCCAGCGACCAGGTGGCGCCCGGCGCGGTACGCGGGATCTCGTCACCGAGCAGCTCGCCCGTGCGCAGATCCTTGAAGCGCAATGTGTAGCGTTCGTCGCCCGCGGTGTCGACCGAGTAGGCGAGCAGGTTGCCGTCGTAGCTGAGCGAGAAGGCACCGAGGGCGAAGAAGTCGTGGCCTTCGGCGAGGGCGTTGCTGTCCAGCAGGACCTGTTCGCCCTGGATCTCGGTGTCGACGTCCAGCTGGGGTGGGGTCCAGGCATAAATACCCGTGGCGTCGGCGTCGATCGGGCACCGGCAGTGCACGCCGTACTGCTTGCCCTCGAAGCTGCGCGAGTAGTACCAGTAGTCGCCGACGCGGGTGGGCACCGACAGGTCGGTCTCCAGCGTCCTGGCCTTGATCTCGTCGAAGATCTTGTCCCGCAGCGGGCGCAGATGCGAGGTCCGCGACTCGGTGTAGGCGTTCTCCGCCTCCAGGTAGGCGATGACCTCGGGGCTTTCCTTGTCCCGCAGCCACTCGTATTCGTCGACGAAGACGTCGTCGTGGTGCACCCGCTCGAGGGGCACCGTCTTGGCGATCGGCGCCGTCACCGTCTGGTCGTCGGTTGTCGATCCGCTACCACTGTCGAGAGCCATGCGCACCACCGTAGCCGGGGTCGCCGGTACACCGCCCGCCCGGATTCGGCCGCAGCCCGGCGCCGAGCCAGGATCTCGGTGTCGACCGTGCGTCGGAACTGTCGCACACCGGGGTGGACGGCACAGGGTGAGTGGCGCGAACCGGCCCCGGCGCTCATATGCGCCGGGGCCGGTTGATCGAACGCCGAATGCTGGGGCTCAGGCGCCGAGCGCGGGTCCGATGGTGGACCAGGAGGCGTGCAGCGTGTCCTGCCAGTACGACCAGGAGTGGGTGCCGACGGGGCTGTAATCGATCCGGGCCGGAATTCCGGCGGCACGCAACCGCTGCTCGAAGGCGACGGTGCACAGGTTCACGCCGAGCTCGACCGGGCCGCCGAGGAAGATGTTCTCCGCCAGCTGCGGCTTGATCTCGGCCTCGTGCGGGCCCGGGATGCCGGTGCCGGTGGACAGGTAGAGGGTCTTGCCGCGCAGCTGTTCCAGCATCAGCGCGGGATCGTGTGCGGCCCAGGCGGGGCTGCCGGGCGGCCCCCACATATTGAGCGGGTTGCCGCCCCGATTGGCGACCGAGAACATCACCGCACCCTGCGCCATAGCGGTGTCGGGGCAGGCACTGTACCCGGCGACGGCGCGATACAGCGCGGGATGGCGGGCGGCGAGGATGAAGGCCGCGTTACCGCCCATGGACAGGCCGCCGATGCCGTTGACCCCGTTGCCGTTGAACTGGGCGTCGATGATCGGCGGCAGCTCCTGAGTCAGGAAGGTCTCCCACTTGTACCGGCCGAAGCGGGGGTCGTCGTGGATCCAGTCGGTGTAGTAGCTGGCCTGGCCGCCGACCGGGAGCACCACGTTCACGTTGCGGCCGGAGAAGAAGCGTTCGGCGTCGGTGGCATTGGTCCAGGTGCTCTGGCCGACGCCGGGGTCGAGTCCGTCGAGCAGGTAGTACGAGGCCCGCGATCCGCCGCCGGCCGGGTGCAGGACCTGCACCTGGATCGTGCGGCCCATCGCTGCGGATTCGACGAATATCGCCGATCGGGTGGGGCTCAGCTCGTCGACGCGGACCAGGCGGGCCGCCGACGCCGGCGCGGGTGACACCACCGCCGGGCCGATCAGTGCCGCCGCGAATGCCAGCACCACGGCAGCAATTCTTGCTCTACGCACTTCCCCTCCTGTATCAGCGCATGACAATGGCCCTCTAAACTAACCCAGGCACGAGTTGTCGGCGGTCATTTGAAGATTCGGCGTTTCGGCAGCAAACTGCCCGGTACGTAACCGCTTTCACGTGTGTTACCCAGGTGAGGGGTCAGCGATTCAACGCACCCCTGATGGCACCCGCGAGGTAATCGAGATCCGCCCGGTGCGGAGTGGTCGGTCTCGCCTTCAGCCCGAAACCGTCCCCGATCGTGCGTGGGATGACCTGCAGATGCACATGAAATACCTCTTGACCTGCGGTAACTCCATCGGCCAGGAAGAAGTTCACCCCTTCGCACCCCACCTCGCTGGTCCGCAGGGCGGCAGCGAGCATCTGCGCGACCCGGAACAGCTTGCCGCCGATCTCCGGATCGAGCTCCTCCAGGCTGCGCGCGGCCACCTTGGGCACCACCAGCAGATGCCCTGGCGTCAACGGACGGATATCCATGAACGCGATGACGTCATCGTCCTCGTAGACGCGGCTGGCCGGTTCCCTCCCGGCGATGATGTCGGCGAAGATCGTGTACGGATTCACCCGCCCTCTCAGAGAATCGGCGACGGCGTGTAGCGAGCAGCCTCGGGATACGCGGCGACGAGCTTGTCCACCTGCGCCACCACATCACCGACCTGCGCACCGGCAGCGCCGATGAACGCCGACTTGTCCGCAAGGGCGGCGTCGAGCGCCTCCCGGTCCAGCGGCATCCGGGAATCGCCTGCCAGGCGATCGAGCAGATCGGGTTCGCGACCCTGCTCACGCATCGCCAGCGCGACGGCCACCGCGTGTTCCTTGATGACCTCGTGTGCGGTCTCACGGCCGACGCCGGTGCGCACGGCCGCCATGAGGATGCGGGTGGTGGCAAGGAATGGCAGGTAGCGGTCCAGTTCGCGGGAGATGACGGCCGGGTAGGCGCCGAACTCGGCCAGCACCGTCAGGAAGGTCTCCATCATGCCGTCGATGGCGAAGAAGGCGTCCGGCAGCGCGACGCGGCGCACCACCGAGCAGAACACGTCGCCCTCGTTCCACTGCGCGCCCGACAGCTCGGCGGCCATCGACGCGTAGCCGCGCAGCACCACCTGCAGGCCGTTGACGCGCTCGCAGGACCGGGTGTTCATCTTGTGCGGCATAGCCGAGGAGCCGACCTGGCCGGGCTGGAAGCCCTCGGTGACCAGCTCGTGGCCCGCCATCAGCCGGATGGTGTGCGCGAACGACGACGGCCCTGCGCCCACCTGCACCAGCGCCGAGAGCACATCGTGGTCCAGCGAGCGCGGGTACACCTGGCCGACACTGGTCAGCACAGTGGCGAAGCCGAGATGGCGCGCCACCTGCTGTTCCATGGTGGCCAGCTTGTTCGCGTCGCCGCCGAGCAGGTCGAGCATGTCCTGGGCGGTGCCCATCGGGCCCTTGATCCCGCGCAGCGGGTAGCGGTCGATCAGCTCACGCAGCCGGGTCAGCGCGATCAGCAGCTCGTCGGCGGCGGAGGCGAACCGCTTGCCGAGGGTGGTGGCCTGGGCGGCGACGTTGTGCGAACGGCCCGCCATCACCAGCACCTGATATTCGGCGGCGCGTTCGGCCAGTCGGGCGGCGATCGCGACACCGTGGGAGTGCACATGCTCGAGCGAGAGCCGGATCTGCAGCTGTTCGACGTTCTCGGTGAGGTCGCGGCTGGTCATGCCCTTGTGCACGTGCTCGTGCCCGGCGAGAGCGTTGAACTCCTCGATCCTGGCCTTCACATCGTGGCGGGTGACGCGCTCACGTTCGGCGATGGAAGCCAGGTCGACCTGGTCGATGACGCGCTCGTAGTCGGCGACGACACCGTCGGGCACGTCGATGCCGAGCTCGGCCTGCGCCCGCAGCACCTCCAGCCACAGCCGCCGCTCGAGCACGATCTTGTTCTCGGGGGACCACAGATGCACCAGCCCGGGGCTGGCGTAGCGGGTGGCTAGGACGTTCGGGACGAGGCTCACGTCCGGTCAGTCTAGTGCTCGGAACCTGTCGACCTGCTGGGCGTCGCGGGAGCGACGATGTCGATCACTTCCAGCAGCGCGCCGCGGGCCATCCGCCGCGGCTGCGGGTCGCGTTCGGTCAGTGCCGCGACCACCGCACCGTCGACCACCGCGACCAGTCTGCGCAGCTGCTCCTGCCGTACCACCCGATCGGAGCGACGCAGCACATCGGCAAGGAGATCGTCGAGTTGGGCACGTAGTCGTTGTTGCACTTCACGCAGCTCGGGATGCCGGGCGGAGGCGACCGTGCGCTCGTAGCGGGCGATCAGCTGCCCGCGCGCGTCCTCGTCCTGGCTATCGGTACCGATCAAAAGGTCGAGGACCAGCTCGACGGTGGCCTCGGCGCCGCGTCGGCGGTGGCTCACCTCGCCGATCCTGCGGCGCATCGCCTCCAGCTCCGCATTACCGCTGAACTCGACCGCCCTGGCGATCAGATCTTCCAGCGATTCGAAGTAGTACGTCGTGGACGCAAGGGGTAACTCGGCCCGTGTCGCGACGGAGCGGTGTCTTACCGCATCGAACCCACCTTCGAGTAGGAGCTCGGCAGCAGCTGCTACCAGAGCTTGGCGACGCCGTTCGCCTTTCGGGGTCGTCGCGGTTATCACCGTGCCATCGTGCCAGTCATCATCAGTTCATCCGTGCGGAATCGGAAGGATTTAGCAGCCACCGATGTTTTTACCGCATCCGCGCGGCGATGGTGTCGTACTGTGCGAAGTTGTTGCCGGACACTATCTTCGACCGCTTGGTTAGTGCTCAGCGTCGCAGGAAGTCAGCTAGGCGCAGCAGCGCGGCTTCGATGTCGGCGGTCGCGCCGGCGAAGGAGAAGCGCACGGTGTGGTTCCCGGCGACGGTGTCGAAATCGAGTCCGGGTGCCAGCGCGACGCCGGTGTGCTCGAGCACCTCGGCGCACCAGGCGCGGGAATCACTGGTGAGATCGGCGATATCGGCGTAGGCGTAGAAGGCGCCGTCGGCCGGTGCCAGATCGGTGATGCCCAGTTCGGCGAGGCCGTCGAGCAGCAGTTTCCGGTTGGTGGCGTAGCGGCGGACGTGGCCGTCGAGTTCGGTTTTGGACTCAGCGCCGAAGGCGTGCAGCGCCGCGTATTGCGAGATGGCGGGCGGGCAGACGGTCATGTTCGAGGCCAGTCGTTGCAGCGCGGGGCGCATGCCGGTCGGGGCGAGCATCCAGCCCAGCCGCCAGCCGGTCATCGAGAAGTATTTCGACACCGAGCCGATCACCACTGCCTCGCGCGAGGTCTCCCACGCCGACGCGGTGCGCTCCCCGCCGTAGGTGATGCCGTGGTAGATCTCGTCGGAGATCAGCAGGGTGCCGTTGTCCTCGCACCAGCGGGCGACGGCGGCGAGTTCATCGGGGTCGATCATGGTGCCGGTCGGGTTGGCCGGACTGGCCACCACCAAGCCCTTCGGCGGTTCGGGCAGCGCGTCGAGCATGGCGACGGTGGGCTGGAAGCGGGTCTCTGCGCCGCAGTCGAGTTCCACCACCCGGCAACCGAGCGCGGTCAAGGTGTTGCGGTAGGCCGGATAGCCGGGACGAGCCACCACCACGGTGTCGCCGGGGTCGAAGGCGGCCAAGAAGATGAGGGTGAACGCACCGGAGGAACCGGTCGTCACCACCACATCGTCGGGGTCGACCGGATAGCCGTAGGTGTCGCGGTGGTGTTCGGCAATCGCCTCACGCAACGGCAGGATGCCGAAAGTTTCGGTGTAGCCTAGCAATTCGGCGTCGATCGCGGCCTTGGTCGCGCGCAGCACCGGCGCGGGCGCGGGCGTCGACGGCTGCCCGGCCGCCAGCACCAGCACATCGCCGTGCGTCCTGGCTCGTTCCGCTGCGGCTTTCCAGACATCCATCACGTAAAAAGGTGGAATGGTCGACCGCCGAGATTCTGTGAACACCCGACAGACGGTAGAGCACACGCTCACCGCTGTCGGGCGATATGGTCGCACCTGATGCTCGAGAAGGCCCCCCGGTCGACACTCGACCAGGACTCCGTCGAAGAGCCCGCCACCGACGGCCGCGCGGCCGACGAGACCGGGCTCGGCGAACAGCGCCGCACCGACTCCGCCGATGACACGCCCGTGACCATCACCCGCTCCCGCGCACTGCGGTTTCCCCGGCTGCGCCGAAACCGGCGGGCGGTCGCGACCACCGTCGTCGAGCCCTCGGAACCCGACCTCGACTTCCCGGACAGCGAACCGACCGCCGAACCGGACGAGACCAGAAGCACTGGATCCGCCACGGCCGCCGGGTCCGAAGCGAGCGCACCGGGCGATGACGCGGACTCGGAATCGGCAGCAGGCGGTAATGAGGCGAGCGCCCTCGCAGCCGCCGAGTCCCGCGCGCCCGGGGACGGCGAAGCCGACATCCCCGCATCCGAGCGCTTGAAAGACGTGCCCATGGTGGGCGGGGTCGTGCTCGCACCGGATTGGCGGACGCGAGGCGAGGGAAAGCGGCCTGGGCTGCGTGCCTTCATCGGGCCGCATGTCGAGCGGGTCCGTGAGCTGACCCGGAAGCGGCCGTCCCGCGATGACATTCAGGAGCTGCTGGCCAAGCGCCCGACCGGTGACGAGGTGCGCGCCACCCTGCGCAAACACCGGGTGCTGATCGGCGGGGTCACGGTGGTCGCGTTGTTCGCGGCGGCGGACTCCACCTTCCTCGGCATGGTCACCGACAGCGGGCCCGCGCCGGGGCAGGTGCAGCGGATCGCGGTGGCCTACCCCTGGCAGATGCAGACGACCACACCGTCGGTGCGGCGCTACCTCGATGCCGTCGACCACGGCGAACGCCTGCGTGAACAGGCAGTTGTGGCCGCTGCGGCCCGCGCCACCCTGGAGCGCGCGAGGAATGAAGCGGCGGCGGCAGCGTCCGGCGAACGGCAGCCGTGGATGGGCGCCCCACCACCGCCCGCGGTCTCGATGATCCCCGGCACCGTGCTGCCCGGCGGCATCGCGCCGGGCGCGGGCGGCTTCGTCCTGCCCGCGATCGGCGCGTTCACCTCCGGGTTCGGGTCGCGGTGGGGCACCTTCCACAACGGCATCGACGTCGCCGGTCCGATCGGCACCCCGATCTACGCGGTCGCCAACGGCACCGTCATCGACGCGGGCCCGGCACAGGGGTTCGGCCTCTGGGTTCGCATCCGCCACGACGACGGCAGCATCTCCGTCTACGGCCACATGTACGACTTCTTCGTCTCCGTCGGCGAACGCGTCCCGGCGGGCATGCAGATCGCCCGCATGGGCAACCGTGGCGATTCCACCGGCCCCCACCTGCACTTCGAGGTCATCGTCGGCGGGCAACACGTCGACCCGCAGCGCTGGTTGGCGCTACACGGGCTCACCTACAGCTGAGCGGTGAACTGACGGCTCGGCTCGCTGGACAACCGCGCGGCGCGCCGGGATCCGGACGGGATTCGGCACAACTGCGGGCCGCTGCCCGGTTGGATCCGCCCTTCTTCGATCCGTGCCGAAGGCTCGACCGACACCACAGCGCCCCGACCGAGATCACGGTGTCCCGGCCCGAAACCACACCCGCGCTGCGGATCGGACGACATCGCGGGACCGACCGGAACTCATCCGACGCAGAGCCGTGGCGGTGTTGAACCACGCGGGCGCCCGCTCGACTACACGCTGATGCGATCCTCGACGGCGGCAAGGCCGATATCAGTCCGGTAGTGGCTGCCCGGAAGCTTGATGCCGGCAATCCGCTCGTAGGCGGCAGTGCGTGCGGCTGCAAGGTCGGTGCCCGTGCCGACGACGCTGAGCACGCGCCCACCGGCGGAGACCAGCGCACCGTCCTCACGCTGCGCGGTACCGGCGTGCAGCACCGTGGCGGCGTCGTCGGCCGAGTTCTCACCTGCACCGGTGATGACGTCACCGAGCCGGGGACGGCCGGGGTAGTTCTCGGCGGCGACCACCACGGTGATCGCCGAACCATCGCGCCAGCGCGGCGGCTGCACCTGGGACAGGGTGGCGGTGGCGGTGGCGTAGAGCAGCTCGCCGAGCGGGCTGTCGAGCAGGGCAAGCACGGCCTGGGTTTCCGGGTCACCGAAACGGCAGTTGAACTCGACAACGGCCGGGCCTTCGGCGCCGATGGCCAGCCCGGCGTAGAGCAGCCCGGAGAAGCCACTGCCGCGGCGCACCATCTCCGCGGCGACCGGCTCCACCACATCGGTGACGATCGCGCGTGCGGTGTCTTCGGGCAGCCAGGGCAGCGGGGTGTAGGCGCCCATGCCGCCGGTGTTGGGTCCGGTATCGCCGTCGCCGACGCGCTTATGGTCCTGCGCGGGCAGCAGCGGCACCACCGTCTCACCGTCGACCAGGCAGAACAGGGAAACCTCTGGACCGTCCAGGAACGACTCGAGCAGCACCGGATGACCTTGTTCCAGCAGTTCGGCGCCGTGATCGCGGGCGGCGGACCGGTCGGCGGTGACCACCACGCCCTTACCGGCGGCCAGCCCGTCGTCCTTGACCACCCAGGTCGGTCCGAAGCGGTCCAGTGCGGCATCCAGCTCGGCCGGATTGTCGACGATCTCGCTGTGCGCGGTGCGCACACCCGCGGCGGCCATCACATCCTTGGCGAACGCCTTCGAGCCCTCGATCCGGGCAGCGGCGGCGGACGGGCCGAAACAGGCGATCCCCGCGGCCCGCACCGCGTCGGCGACGCCGAGCACCAGCGGCACCTCGGGGCCGATCACAACCAGGTCGGCGGCCAGCTCGGTGGCCAGCGCGACCACGGCCTCGGCGGAGCTGGGATCGACCGGACGGATCTGCGCGTGCTGGGCAATGCCCGCATTACCCGGTGCGGCCACCACTGCCTGCACCGCGGGGTCGCGACGCAGGGCGAGGACAAGGGCATGTTCACGGGCTCCGGAACCGATGACGAGTACGCGCACGGCAGACAGCTTATAGGTGCATCGGTCCCGCTCCGCGTGTCAGGTTCGCGGCTCGCGGCACCCGGCGCCCTCGCGCGCGAACGCCCATTCACCCTGGACGGCGCGGGTCCCGTCCATAGCGCCGACTGCGCGCGGCAACGCCGTGGATGATGGTTGGAGACAACCGAAGTGGGGGGCGCTCCCCCACCCGAGCACGCGAGGATGTGCGGGCCATGGGTCTGATGGACGGAATCATGGGCAACGCCGGGCGGATCGATCCCGGCCAGGCCCAGCAGGAATACGCCAAGCTCCTCGGCAACGGTGAGCAGATCTATGCCGCCTACCTGCTCATCCGCGATGCCATCCTGTTCACCAACCGCAGGCTGATCCTGGTCGACAAGCAGGGCATGTCCGGCCGCAAGGTGAGCTACCACAGCATCCCCTACCGCTCGATCACTCATTTCTCGGTGGAGACCGCGGGCACCTTCGACCTCGATGCCGAGCTGGCCATCTGGATCGCGGGCAGCTCCACGCCGTTGCAGAAGAAGTTCAACCGGCAGGTCGACATCTACGAGGTGCAGGGCATGCTGTCGCATTTCGTCGCGGTGTAGGCGGCAGCGCTCCGACCGTCACCGGTGCGCGTAACCTGCGATCATGGCTTCTGTTTTCAGTGCGATCATCGCTGGTCAGCTCCCCGGTCGATTCGTATGGGAGGACGACGAATTCGTCGGTTTCCTCACCATCGCGCCGGTCACCCAGGGCCACACCCTTGTGGTTCCGCGCAAGGAAATCGACCAGTGGCAGGACCTCGACCCCGAGACCTTCGCCCGGCTCACCGGCGTCGCCCAGACGATCGGCCAGGCCGTGCGCGCCGCGTGGGACGCTCCCCGCGCCGGTCTGCTGATCGCAGGCCTCGAGGTCCCGCACCTGCACGTGCACGTCTTCCCTGCCTTCACCATGGGCAACTTCGACATCTCCGGCGCCGACCCCAACCCGTCCCCCGAGTCCCTCGACGAAGCCCAGGCCAAAATCAAGCAGGCCCTGCGCGACCTCGGCCACAGCGCCAACGTCCCGGACTGAGGGGTTCGATGTGGGGAGCCTCGTTCGCTCCCCACACCGCTGCTCCCCACCCGATGCACGGACCGACTCCGCTCGGCGATGAACCGATGCGCACGCGTTCCCCGTAATTCCTCTCGCTGCCGCACTCGATGGCGACGGCATTCCGGCCGCGGATTCTGCGGCGAGTCGAAGAGGAGCGCATCATGACTACTGTCCATCCGGCACCCACCGAGACCACCGTCGAAGAATTCGCCGCCAAGATGGTGGGCGTCCTCAACGACGCGTGTACCGCGATGATGACAAGCATCGGGCATCAGACCGGGCTGTTCGACGCCATGGCCATGCTGCCGAACCCGGTGACATGTGCCGATCTCGCCGCCACCACCGGACTGAACGAGCGGTACGTGCGGGAATGGCTCGGCGCGATGACCGTGTCGGGGATCGTCGAATTCGACGCGGCCGCACAGACTTACCAGCTGCCTGCCGCACATGCCGCAGCGCTGACCCGTGCGGCGGGGCCGAACAATCTCGCGCGTTTCATGCAGGTCGTCTCGATGCTCGGTGAGGTCGAACCCGCTATCGCCGAATGCTTCCGGGTCGGCGGCGGGCTTTCCTACGACAACTATCCCCGGTTCCACCAGTTCATGGCCGAGTTCAGTGCGGGCACGCTCGACGCCGCGCTGATCGACTCCATCCTGCCGATGGTGCCGGGTCTGGATGTGCGGCTGCGTGACGGTATCGATGTCGCCGATATCGGCTGCGGTCGCGGGCACGCGATCAACCTGCTGGCGAAGGCCTTCCCGGCGAGTCGATTCACCGGATACGACTTCTCGGTCGAAGCGATCGACGCGGCACGAGCGGAGGCCACGCAACTGGGCTTGACCAACGCGACCTTCGTGGTGCGCGATGTGACCGACCTCGGCGTCACCGACGCATACGACGCGATCGCCGTCTTCGACGCCATCCACGACCAGGCCCATCCGGCCACCGTGCTGGGGAATATCGCGGCGGCGCTTCGAGATGACGGCGTCTTCCTCATGGTCGACATCCAGGCCTCGAGCCACCTCGAGGACAATTCGGACCTGCCCTTCGGCCCCTTCCTGTACACCGTCTCGACCATGCACTGCATGACCGTCTCGCTCGGCCTCGACGGCGACGGCCTCGGCACGGTCTGGGGCGAGCAGACGGCACTGTCGATGTTGGCCGACGCCGGCTTCACCGATGTCAAGATCCACCATGAGGATGCGGACCCGCTGAACAGCTACTACGTGGCCAAGAAGGGGTGAGCGTTCCGCAGCACGCGTGACGAGCACGGCGGCCTGTCGTGCTCGTCGCCGCGCGAGTGGAAGTTCATCCGGTAAGGGTGATGCCGGTTCATGGTCGACGGGCGAGGCTCGAGCGCGACGACATCGTCTCGACAGGAGCCCGCGATGTGCCAGCACCCGAAACCGCCAAGTGCCGCCACGACGGAGATCAACCGAGCGGCGACCCAGCTCTACGATATGGACGATCGAGCCGACTTCACGGACGCACGCCGTGGTCTGATCGCGCCGCTACCCGGGCCGGTGTATTCCGATGCCGACAGCTCGAAGGTGGTGTTCGACCCCACCCAGTTCGACTATCTCGCCGGAGACCCGCCGGTGCCGGATTCGGTGAATCCGAGTCTGTGGCGCCAGTCGCAGCTGGTGAGCGTCGGCGGGTTGTTCGAGGTGACGAAGGGCGTCTACCAGGCGCGCAACAACGATATCGCCAATATGACCGTGATCGAGGGCGAGGACGGCATCGTCGTCATCGACTGCATGGCGGGTGTCGAGTCGGCTCGGCAGGGTATGGAGCTGATCCGGGAGCACGTCACCGATAAACCGGTGCGGGCGGTGATCTACACCCACACCCATATCGACCACTACGGCGGCGTGAAGGGTGTGGTGTCGGCCGAGGACGTGGCATCGGGCAAGGTGCCGATCATCGCGCCTGGACTACAGTTCGACAAATTCGCCATCGGTGAAAATGTGGTGGCCGGAAACGCTATGGCGCGCCGTAGCTTCTATGCGTTCGGCTCGATGCTGCCGCCGGGCCCGCAGGGATTCCTGACCTGCGGTATCGGGCTCCAGGCGACTCGCGGCCCGTCGGTGTCCTACATGTCGCCGACCGATCTCATCACCGAGACCGGTACTCGCCGCGAGATCGCGGGCATCGAGTTCGAGTTCCTCTACGCCCCCGACACCGAGGCGCCGGAGGAAATGCACATCTGGATTCCCCAGTTCAAGGCGCTGACCTGCGCGGAGAACGCGAATCACTCGCTGCACAACATCCAGACACTGCGCGGCGCACGCACCCGTGACGCTCGCAATTTCGCCAGATACCTCGACGAGACCCTGGAACGCTGGGGTGCCGACGCCGAAGTGCATTATGGGCCGCACACCTGGCCGGTCTGGGGGAACGACCAGATCACCGCGTTCCTGGAATCACAGCGCGATACCTACAAATACATCCACGACCAGGCGCTGCGGCTGGCCAACAAGGGATACACACCGCTCGAGGCGGCCGAGGAGATCGAGCTGCCCGACGAACTCGGCCGCAACTGGGCCAACCGCGGCTACCACGGCACCGTGCATCACGACGTGCGCGCGGTGTACACCAAGGAACTCGGGATGTGGGACGGCGATCCGGTGTCCTTGCATCCGCATCCGCCGGTCGAGGCCGCCAAGCGTTTCGTCGAGTTCGCCGGCGCCGACAAGATTCTCGCCGAGGGGCAGCGCGCGATCGATGCCGCCGACATCGATCTACGCATCAACCTGGATTTCACCGACGCCGGTGAACAGTGGACGATGTGGATCCGGCGCGGCGTCCTCAATGCCCGCCGCGGCAAGGTCGACGACGCCCAGTTGGCGATATCGGGCGCCAAACCGTTCCTGGTGGCGACGCTGTTGAAGCCCGAGGCCGGGGCGACACTGGCCGGCGGGGGCAAGATCACCCTCGATGGCGACGACACCGTGCTCAGCACCTTCGCCGACCTGCTCGACGATTTCGATCCTGCCTTTCCGATGGTCACTCCATAACAAAAGGGCCCTGCGATTCGCCGAGCATGAAAGCAACACACCCCACAAACCATGTCGTTGGGATTACCGTGACTTCTGCCAGGTTCGTGTGATAGCTCCGCTGACACGTGAGAAGGTACCGATGATAAAGGTTGCCCCTGTTTTTCTGGCTATCGCGGCGGTCGGTCTGATCGGCGCCTGTGCCGATGACAGCTCTGACGACAGCTCGGCGGCGACGACAACCTCCGCTGCGACGACAACGACCGACGCGGCTACCACCACGACCACCATGGCGGTGACGCCTGGTTCACCGGCTGCCGTGCTGGCCTCCACGCCGTGGGAAACCACCTCCGCGACAGACGCCAGTGGTGCGATAGTGCCGCTGACCGACCCCAACGTCAGCAATTACGTCGGCTTCGCCTATTTCAAGCCGGATGGCACCTTCACCATGTACAACCTCGACGATTCACCGAAGATGCAGGGCGACTGGTCGGTCTCACCGGACGGTAAGACACGGACCCTCGTCGCCAAAAATGAGGCGGGAGAAGAACAATTCCGCCGCGACGTCGAGATCGTCACCTTGACCGACACGGAATTCACCTACCGCGTGTACCCCGATGCCGAGGACAAGGCGGTGTACTTCGACATCATTCATACTCCGACCGATCACCCGGAGCCGAACTCGTAGGGGCATCAATCCCCGGGAACTACGCGCTGATGGGCCAGGGCGCAGACCGGCCCGCGCCCCATGCGGCGCGGGCCGGTCTTTTCAAGATGGTCGATAACGCAGCAGCATGCCGCGCATACGCGGGTGTGGGTGGGCATAACCGTCTGCGCACCGCCCCCGCGGGAAGGACCATCGACTTCGACAGGTGAATTCGTTCGGAGCGCGCGATGCCTGTTGCGCCGTAGGATAATTCGGATTCCTCCGCGGTCGTCGGCTCGAGGCGTTGCAGGTCTCGGATATAACTCGACCCACCTCGGGTGAGGTGGGTCGAGGAACAACGGCTCTGCGACCGCCTCGCGTGCTGCGATCCTGATCGCGCGGCAGGTCGTCAGCAGCAGATCCCCCCTGCAAAGTGCACGATTTGGGTTCAAACCTGGTCTTCGGCAGCCTCGCCGACCGACCGGCAGCTAGCCGCGTGCCAGTCGCTGGTTTAGAAGCTGGTTCAGCGAGACATTTTGTTCGGCGGCTTCTCGTGACAGACGAGCATGAAGTTCAGACGATGTGCGCACGAGGAACCTTCCGCTGTAGCTCCTTTCGGAGAGCGGTTGAGGGACGGCCTCGCCGTTGACGGCCATGTCCTTGATCGTGTCGGCTACCAGTTCCCGAAGCCCCTCTAGTGCCGCCTCCTGGGTTGGAGCCAGCCAAGAGAGCGATGGAAACTCAGTGCACAGTGCCACGAACTCATCGTCCTCTGGGGACCAGAGGACTCGATAGGCGTAGTGCGCGGCGTCTGGCAGGTTGTAGAGATCAGACATGTCAGGCACCCTCCTCCGGTTCCATCTGACGAAGCTTGTCGATCGCGGCCAGGACTTGCCTGACCTGGTAGGCCTTGGCTTTCCCTCCGTCGCCTTCCTGGATGTTGACGCGGGGATCTCCTGGCCATGGTGTGCTGAAAACGGCGTGGCTGCTTCCTGTTTGGCGGGGGATTCCGAAGTGCTCCTGGCAGACCGAGTAGAGCTCTTCATACCGGATGTTCTTCGGCGATTCCGCTATCTTGGCGAGCAGCTTCTCCACCTTCGACACGCATCTATAGTATCGCCCGTGATATCATCTTTAAAGAGTGATCCGGGTCACATCTCCTAATCGATACTGGGTCATATCCGCTGATAACTGGGGAGGTCTGCACCATCTCGGCGATCGCTCGGGCTATCGCGACTGTCAACAGATGGTCAGCGCCGAGCGCGCTGTCGCGTATCCCGTGCATCCCTCGGATCGGTCATCACGGTGCGTATCCGGGTGACTGATCGGTACCGCTACAGCAGTCGGCGACACGAAGGCCCAGACACGAATAGGCCCTTACCTGGATAACGCCTCAGGTAAGGGCCTCGCTGTTGGAGCCCCCTGTCAGGATTGAACTGACGACCTTCGCTTTACAAGAGCGGTGCTCTACCACTGAGCTAAGGAGGCGGAAAGCGGAGTCATCATAACCGGGCGTGCGTACCGCGTGACACCGGGTTTACGGTGCCATGCGGTACGCAGTCCAGTCGAGGATGTCCCGGCGCAGTATCGGCCGTGGTCAGGACTGGGCGCCCTGACGGGCCGCATCGTCGGCGGCCATGGCGTCGCGCAGGCTCTTGGGACGCATATCGGTCCAGTTCTTCTCGACGTACTCGACGCACGCGGCACGGCTGTCTTCGCCGAACACCACTCGCCAACCGGCCGGGACCTCAGCGAAGGCCGGCCACAGGGAGTGCTGTTCCTCGTCGTTGACCAGAACGAAGAAGCGGCCGTCTTCGTCGTCGAAGGGATTGGTGCTCATTTCACCTCACTGGATACTGGCGCTGTGTACGGGATCGCTGCTGGGTCGACCGCCGCCGGGTTACGCGAACCGCGGGCGTCGGAAACCCCGAGCGTTGTGTCGACCCTAGCAAGGGAGACGTTACGGCCGGGCGGTTACCTCGGGCCCCACGATCAGGCGGCGAAGAAATCCAGCAGGATCTTGTTCACCGCTTCCGGCCGCTCCAGGTAACCATAGTGCCCGGCGTCGGGAATTTCCTGGTAGCGGGCGCCGGGGATGGCATCGGCGACCTCACGCGACAGGTACGGCGGGATCATCCGGTCATCGGCGAACCCGACCGCAAGGCAGGGCACTGTGATGGCCCGGTACGCCTGCACCCGATCGAAATCGTGATCCATTCGTCGCTGAGCGCGGATACCCGGGGTGACCGGGCCGCCGGTGAACTCGAACAGATCCAGCCAGTCCCTGGCGGCGTTGGGGTCGGCCATGGTGGCGGGCGACAGGTTCATCACCGCGGTCACCGCCGCCTCGTACTTGGGCGGCAGCGAGACGGCACTCGCGTCCAGATCGTGTTCACCCAGCGACAGCGTCTTCTGGAACTGGTCCAGGCGCCCGTGTCCGGCGAGGAACACCGCCTTGCGCACCAGCTCGGGGCGGGCCAGCGACAGCTCCTGGGCGACGCGCGCGCCCATCGAGGTGCCGACGACCAAGGCCGGGCCCTCGTCGAGCAGTTCGATCAGGCCCGCGGTGTCGGCGACCAGTTGGTCGATGGTCATGCCGTCGACGGCCTCGTAGGTCGGCGCGATACCGCGGTTGTCGAAGGTGCACACCCGATAGCCCGCGGCGACGAGAGCGGGCACCTGGTGCAGCTCCCAGACCCGTCCGGGGCTGCCGGTGCCCATGATCATGACGACAAGCGGACCGGCGCCCTTCGTGTCCGTGCCCTTGGCTCGGTCGCCCTTGACCTGGTAGTTGAGTGAAATTCCGTTCACCGTGGCCAGCGGCATCCGCATACCCTTTCGTAAGGTTGGTACTGCGCTGCCCACGGTATCGGTACCGCGAGCACCGGTACACCGGGTGGGCTCCGGCACTGGGCATGCCCGGACCGCGCGCCAGATACCATTGACTATTCGCACGTACGAGCGCAATTTGCTGGGAGGACTGAAGATGGCCGCGAAGAGCAGCGCGAACGGAATCGCCGACGAGGACCTGGAGCCGCTGGCCGACGAAACCGCCCGTCAGGCCCAGCGCGTCGTCGCCGCCTACGCAGCGGACGCCGACGAATGCCGGATGCTGCTGTCGATGCTCGGCATCGGCCAGGGCATGCGGGGCGAATAGGAGCCTGAACGCCTTATCCGGATCGACGGCCGCCAACGGCGACGTCCGGCGATCCATCCACAACTGAACCGGGAACAGCGAAGCGCAGCGCGGCGTGAGCGACGGCCCGAAGGCGGCAGCCGAGGAATATCGGGCAGCCGTGAACGCCGGCCCTCAGACAAGGATGCGTGAGTGGACCAGATGACCGACCAGCCGTCCGACGACAACGACTCCGACTACGCCGAATCGGATCCATCCGGGTCGCTCGTTTCCGCGCCCAACGGCTCCGGTCCGATCGACACCGGGGTGGCCGAACCCGAACCGGTCGAGGCACAGCCGATCGGCTCGGGCGGCGGCAACTCCGGTTTCGTCGTGGTCGCCAACCGGCTCCCGGTCGATCTGGAAAAGCTCCCTGACGGCAGCACGCGCTGGAAGCGCAGCCCCGGTGGGCTGGTCACCGCGCTGGAACCGGTCCTGCGCAGCAACAAGGGCGCGTGGGTCGGCTGGGCCGGTGTCCCGGATGCCGATGTCGATCCGATCATCGAGGACGGTCTCGAACTGCATCCGGTGCCGCTGACGGCACAGGAGGTCGAGGACTACTACGAGGGCTTCTCCAACGGCACCCTGTGGCCGCTCTACCACGACGTCATCGTGCGGCCGGTCTACGACCGCAAATGGTGGGCCGCCTACGTTCAGGTGAACCGGCGTTTCGCCGAGGCCACCGCGAAGGTCGCCGCCGAGGGTGCCACGGTCTGGGTGCAGGATTATCAGCTGCAGCTGGTGCCGAAGATGCTTCGTATGCTGCGCCCCGATCTGACGATCGGTTTCTTCCTGCACATCCCGTTCCCGCCGGTGGAACTGTTCATGCAGATGCCGTGGCGCACCGAGATCATCGAGGGCCTGCTCGGCGCCGATCTGATCGGTTTCCATCTGCCCGGCGGTGCGCAGAACTTCTTGTACTTGGCCCGCAGGCTGGCCGGTCAGCCCACCTCGCGCGGCACCGTCGGTGTCCGGTCGAAGCTGGGTGTGGTGCAGGTGGGATTCCGGAATGTGCGCGTGGGCGCCTTCCCGATCTCGATCTCCTCCGCCGAACTCGACGAGCATTCGCGTCGCCGTTCGGTGCGCGAACGCGCCGCCAAGATTCGCTCGGAGCTGGGCAACCCGAAGAACATCCTGCTCGGCGTGGACCGGCTCGACTACACCAAGGGCATCGATATCCGGCTCAACGCGCTGGAGGAGCTACTGATGGAGGGCCGGATCGATCCGGCAGACACGGTGATGGTGCAGCTGGCCACCCCGAGCCGGGAGCGGGTGCAGAGCTACATCAAGATGCGCGGCGATATCGAACGTCAGGTCGGCCGGATCAACGGCGAGTTCGCCATGGTCGGTTCCCCGGTGGTGCACTATCTGCACCGGCCCATCCCGCGCGAGGAACTCATCGCATTCTTCGTGGCCGCCGACGCCATGCTGGTGACGCCGCTGCGCGACGGTATGAACCTGGTGGCCAAGGAATACGTCGCCTGTCACAGCGGCTTGAACGGTTCGCTGGTGTTGAGCGAATTCACCGGCGCGGCAGCGGAATTGCGGCAGTCCTACCTGTGCAATCCGCATGACCTGGATTCGGTGAAGGACGCGATCGCCTCGGCGCTGACCGATGACCGCGATACCAAGCGGCGCCGGATGCGGGCGCTGCGCAGGCAAGTCCTCACCCACGATGTGGACCGTTGGGCGCGTGCGTTCCTCGACGCCCTGGCGCACGACCAGGTCGCGGGCAGCGCCCTGCTCTCCGACGACGACATGTACTCCGAACCTCACCGCTGACCCGGGCGTTCACAGCAACCACACAGCGAGTCCGCAGCCGAAACCCAGCGGCGGGGGCGACGATGGACCGATGACCGCTACGCCGCAACAGGCACCCGAGGCGCGGGTGCTGGTGGTCGACGACGAGCCGATGATCGTCGAACTGCTCGCCGTCAGTCTGCGCTTCCAGGGCTTCGAGGTCGCCACCGCCGCCGACGGCGCGCAGGCGCTGGACCTTGCGCGCTCCTTCCGGCCGCAGGCGCTCATCGTCGACGTGATGATGCCGGGCATGGACGGGTTCGGCCTGCTGCGCCGCCTGCGCGCCGACGGTTTCGACGCGCCGGTGCTGTTCCTCACCGCCCGCGACGACGTGCACGACAAGGTAACCGGCCTGACTCTCGGCGCCGACGACTACATCACCAAACCGTTCAGCCTCGAAGAGGTGGTGGCGCGGCTGCGGGTGGTCCTGCGCCGCGCGGGCCAGGCGGCACCGGCGCCCGAACGGACCCGGCTGCGCTTCGCCGATATCGAACTCGACGACGACACCCATGAGGTGTGGAAGGCCGGCGAGCCGGTGTCGTTGTCGCCCACCGAATTCACGCTGCTGCGGTATTTCCTGGTGAACGCGGGGACGGTGCTCAGCAAGCCGCGGATCCTGGATCATGTGTGGCGCTACGACTTCGGTGGCGAGGTCGGTGTGGTGGAAACCTACGTCTCGTATCTGCGCAAGAAGGTCGACACCGGCGAGCAGCGGCTGATTCATACGTTGCGTGGGGTGGGTTATGTACTGCGCGAACCGGATAGCGGGCGGCGGTGAAGGATCGGATAGCGGCCAAGGCGGCGGCGATTCCCCTGCGAGTGACCCTGGTGCTCGCGCTTGTGGTGCTCGCGGCGGCGGGACTGCTGGCTTCGGGTGTCGCGGTGACCTCCTCGCTACGCACCGTCCTGGTCGACCGCCTGGACCGGCAGCTCTACGAGGCCACCCACACCTGGGCCAACCCCAGCAGGCCGTTCCTGCCGCGGCCCCCGGATCCGACCGATATCGAGCAGCCGCCGAGGCTCTTCTACGCACGCCTGTCGGATTCGTCCGGGCGGGTAGTACACATCAACGACAACGACGCCGGTGCGCCCGATGTGCCCGCCGACCCCGGCTCCCAGCCATTCACCACCGGTTCCGTCGACGGCGGCTCGTCGAACTGGCGGGTGCTCTACACCGAGCGACCGCAGGGCACCAGCTTGGTCGCGCTGCGGATGGACGAGACCGAGGCCATCATCGACCGGCTCATCGTGCTGGAACTGGTGATCGGTGCGCTGGTATTGGCGGCGCTGGCGGTGGCCGGGTACTTCGTGATCCGGCGCAGTCTGCGGCGGCTGATCGAGGTCGAGGAGATCGCCGCCGAAATCGCGGCGGGCGACCTGCATCGGCGAGTCCCGGTGCGCGGCACCAACACCGAGGTCGACAGCCTGGCCACCTCGCTCAACGCGATGCTCACCCAGATCCAGACCGGCTTCGCCGCGACCGAAGCCTCCGAGGAGGCGGCCCGGCGCTCGGAAGCCAATATGCGACGCTTCGTCGCCGACGCAAGCCATGAACTGCGCACCCCGCTCACCACCATCCGTGGATTCGCCGAGCTCTACCGGCAGGGCGCCGCCACTGACGCGGGCCTGTTCATGGAGCGCATCGAAAGCGAAGCCAACCGGATGAGCGTGCTCGTCGGCGACCTGCTCATGCTGGCCCGCCTCGACGCCCAGCGCCCACTCGAACGAGAGCCGGTCGATCTGCTCGCCCTGGCCAGCGACGCCGTGCACAGCGCACGAGCCGTGGCCGCGGGACGTCATCCGGAGTCGCCGCCACGCCGTATCGATCTCGAGGCGCGGCCGGGAACCGGCACCTACGAGGTTCCCGGCGACGACGCCCGGCTGCGTCAGGTGCTGGCCAACCTGCTGAACAACGCACTCGTGCACACCCCACCCGATGCGGCGATCACCGTTGCACTCACTCCGATGGACGACGAGGTCCTGCTCGAGGTCACCGATACCGGCCCAGGTCTGCCTGCCGAGGAGGCTGCCCGGATCTTCGAACGCTTCTACCGCACCGATACCTCACGTAGCCGCGACAGCGGAGGGACGGGGCTGGGGCTGTCGATAGTGCAGGCGCTGGTCGGTGCGCACGGCGGCAGCGTCGACGTGCGCAGTACCGTCGGCAAAGGAACCACCTTCGCGGTCAGATTGCCCCGCGAAAAGACAGCAGGCTGAGACTCAGCGTCCGAACACGTCCTCAGCAGAGTCGGCAACTGCTGCGCGTTCGAGCCACTCACCGAGCCGGGCAAGGTCGTGGCACGACGAGATCGACAGCTCTTGGGCGGTGCTGAGGACGACACCACGACGCCGCAACACCCGCAGCACGCTTGTGGCAAGGCCTTCTTCGCGCCCCTCGTCCCGCAGCTGCTGTGCAGTGTCGCCTCGGAAAAACGACAGTTCGATCGCCATCAGTTTCCTCCATTGTCCGGCGGCAGGTGTGTTGGTCAGACCGCGGTCGATCAGTTCGATGAACAGTTGAACGTCGTCTTGGTCGCCGTGCTCCCGCACCGCGGCGGCGGCTGCGTCCAGTATTGCACCGATATCAGGCTCGGTGGCGTGGGTAATCGCAGACAAAGCTGTCAGTGGCAGGTTGGCAGCCGCGATGTCGGGATCCGAGACGGCGGGGACGTTGGCGGGCCCTAAGACGAGTGGTTTCAGCGTCAGGTTCGGGGCGAGGTGGTGCCCGATCGTAAAACCCGCGTCGGCCCACGCGGCAGTGTTTCGATCACTACAGAGAACGACCAATATCGCCGGGACCCGGTGCTTCTCCTGTACGAATGCCAGGTAGTAGGTCCACGCTCCCGGTCTGGACGAATCGACCTTGCCTTGCGCCTCGACGATTACCAGAAACTTGTCGGTGGCTGTAGTGATGCGCAGGATGCTATCGGCTCGCCGCTCGAGTGGCGCGGTCTCGGTGAGGTCGACGCAAACCTGCTCGACGGCGATCGGGTCGGGGAACGTTAGGCCGATGGCGCGGAACGCGCTGGCGAAAGCGCCCGGGTCGTGTCGAAAGAGCCGATGCATCGCCTCGTGCTTTGAGGACACCATGCACGCAAGTTACATCGCACAATCGAATGCGTGTTCGACACGCCGTGCTCGGGCGCGACACTGGACGGACGCGCCGGCAAAACGCCGAACTACGCCGCGACGACCAAGGTCGCCGGCCGGCCACGTATGCCAACGATTACGGTCGATCCGCGACCGCACGAATGGGAACTACGGACCTGCGACGACGTTTGTCGACAGCGCCCACCGACTCGATCAACGAACGATCAGGGCGAGCGGATCAGATCGGATCGACGTCGGAAACCAGCCAGCGATCGTCCGGGCGCTCCAGTTTCACCCGCAATCGGCTGGCGTCGTATGTACCCGAGGCAGGGTCCTTGCCGGTCGTCTGCTGGTTGATGAAGATCATGACCTCGGCCTCGTCCGCCTCGGTCTTGATCACGCCGGAGCCGACGATGGTGGCCTTGACGACGAGTTCCTGTTCCTTCGCGCCGGGCACGAGGACGGTCTCGGTCACCTTGTCCCAGTCTTGTTTGAAGTCATCGGACATGTCCTCGGTGACCTTGGCCATGTCGGCATCGATCGTTTTGAAGTTGTAGCCGAACATCCCTTCGACTGCTCGGCGAGCCACGGCTACCGAGTCTTCGCGGGCCTGTTCGGCCTGGCGGTCCTGCCAATACCCGTAGCCCATCCAGGAACCGATGGCCAGGCTGGCGACGAGCAGGACACCTGCCCCCACCACAAACAACCGATCGCGCAATTTCGCTGTCATACGACCATCTCCATTCGTGTCGCTGCCAGCCCCTTGTCGGTTTCGGAGACCGTCACACGGAAGCGGTACTGACGCTGCTGTTGGCCTTCCTTAGCGCCGTTGGTCAGCGTCTGCTCGACGGCAACGAGCACGATGGCCGAGTGATCGTCAGAGCTCTCGATGGCAGCGTCGATCACCTTGCCCTTGGCCCGGACCTCTGCCTTCTTCACAATCCCGGCATAGTCGGTTTTGCGCTGTTCGTACTCGGTGGCGAGATCACCCGCGGAGACCTCCAACACTCTGTTGATATCGGCCTCGGCGGTCTCGGCACTGATACTCGTGATGTTCAGCAGGGCCTGTTTCGCCGTCTGGACATAGTCGGCGCGCCGTGTCTGCTGATCAGCGATATCGCCGCGCAGATTCATGATGTACGCACCGCCTGCCAGCAGGGCGACGGCCAGCACAACGGCCGCCACCGCCACAACCCGCTGCCAGAGTGCCCCCGCCTCCGCCGAATCGGATGTTTTCACCTGCGTCTGCGCACCAGCTTCGGTGTTCGCATCCGCAGCAGGATCGGTGCTGGTCTCCGCCGATTCGGCGACAGTCTTCTCATCGCCGGCCGGATCGACGGTCTTCTCGTCAACAGCCGGGTCGCGGGGCGATTCCTCGGGCTCCGCGGTCGGCGCCTTCTCCTCCGCTGGCTGCTGCTGCGTGGGCGGCGCAGTGGTGTGGTCTACCCGCACGTCAACGCCGACCTCGTCCGGTGGCGGACCTTCCGAGCGCACCGCGCGCCGTCGGGCGCGGTTGCGCACTCCGTTGCTGTCACTCATTGCATCTGCTCCTGGAACATCGCTGTCAAGCTCGCCGGGACAACCCCGGAACCGTCCGAGCCGATATGTGCCGGCCGATACGTACGACCATCCGAACCGACGTACGTACCCGTCTTCGGATCGTACGTCCGGGTCTCCACCGAGGCCGGGCGGGTTCCGCCAGGGGCGCTGGCCGGGGCGACACCGTTGCCGTCACCGGCGGCGGGCTCGCCCGACGGGGTGACCGGGTTCGGCGGGCCGAACGGCGGGTTGTCGCCGAGCGGCACGTACCCCTCGGGATCGCGGCACAGCTCGGGCGATGGGGCTCGTTTGCCCGGGACCTCCATGCAGGGCATGTTGCGAATGCCACGCACCGCATAGGGCGCATTCTGCGGGCCCTTGCAATACAGATTCGCCGGGGTGTCCGGTGCGTCGAGTTCGGCAGCGGACCGACGCTGATCAGGCGGAAGGAAACCCGTGGTGCACCCGATCGGGCCGTTGAGTCCGACCATGAAATCCACGATAACGCCGTACTCGAGCGGGCCACCGGTCGCTGCCGTCAACAGACCCGCGATCAAGGGCGGAAAAATCACCAAAAGCTGTTCGAGACCTGCGTTGTAGGTGTAGGCGACCTGTCCGACGCTCACGAGATTCCGGGCGAGCAAAGGCAACGTCGGGGTGACATCGCTCAAGAGGTCGGAGGCACGAGCGGCAGCGGCGGGAGTCTTGTCGATGACGTTACGCAGCGATGGGTCATGTTCGCGCAGCTGATCGGTCAATGTGGCCAAATCCCGTGTCCACGTACGGATAGCCGCATCGGACTCGATCTGGGTATCCAGCAATGGCCCGATCTTCGCGATCAGATCCTTGGTGGGCTCCGCGTTGTTCTTCGCCTCTTGGACCAACAGGGAAGCCGAGTCGATGAACCGCTGCAGGTCCGGCCCCGCGCCATCGAACGCCTTGAAGGCCTCGTCGATGACCAGTCGCAACTCGGTATCGGCCACACTCTCCAGGAGTCGGTCGGCCTGGTCGAGCATGGCGCCGACATCCTGCGGCAGTTTCGTGCTCTCGACCGGAATGACAGATCCGTCATACAGATTGGCACCGTCGGTGTCCTCGCCGGGAACGAGGTCCACATACTGCTCGCCGACCGCGGAAACGCTACGCACCCACGCTTCTACATCGGCGGGGATCTTGTAGTCACTGTCGATCGACAGCTCGGCTGCTACCCCATCAGGGGTGAGCCGGACAGCGGTCACCTTGCCGATATTGGTACCGCGATAAGCGACGTTGGCAGTCTCGTACAGCCCGCCCGTCGCGGCCAGCTCGACCGTCACGTCATAGCGGCCTATCCCGACCATGGCAGGCAACTTCACATATGCCCCGCCCATCACTCCGAGGCCGATAATCGTCAGCACGGAGAAGATGGCGAGCTGGACCTTGACGAATCGCGTGAGTTTCATCGTCCACTCCCCTGCGGCACAGTGATACCGGGAATAGCAGGAAGCCCTGGAATCGGTGGCAGCCCCGGGATACTGGGCGGCGGCCCTTGCGGCCTCGGCTGCAGTGGCGCGGTTCTCGGATCGACCGGCGCTCCGTCGGTCCCGCCCACTTGGCCGAGCGCCCCCTCGACACCGGTGTAGCGCGGCCCGACCGCCGTACCCGTGAGGAAGTTCTTGGACAACCGCTCCGATGTCAGGTCGTAGATGACCTTCACATTGAGGTAGTCGCCTCGGACCGCACCATCGAGGGCGTGCATCGGAAACGGGAAGGTGAGCAGCATACTCAGCGATGTGCTGAGATTCTGTCCGGTGTTCGCCAGTTCCTGCAGCGTCGGCCACAGGTTTGCCAGGTTGGCCGTCAGATTGTCGCCGCCGTTTTGCACGATGCGGCTCACCACATCGCTGAGGCCACCGAGCGCAGTGAGCGTCCCGGTGATGCTCTCTCGCCGGTCGGCGAGCACGGTCAGCGCCGGATGAATGTTCTCGATCGCCGAAGCGAGCATGTCCTTCTGCCCGGCGAGGATTCCGGAGAACCGGTCCAGTTCACTCATGGCCGCGATGATGTCGCCGGTTTGGGTGTCGAGCGTGCCGATGAGCTGATTCAGTTGCGGCAGCAGATCGCGGATCTCATCGGTGCGACCCACCAGAGCCTTGTTGAGCTCGGTGGTGATGTTCTCGATCTGGCTGAGACCACCACCGTTGAGCACCACCGACAGCGCGGACAGCGTCTCCTCGGTGGTCGGGAAGGCACCCGCTCGCTCGAGCGGAATGGTGTCACCATCGCGCAGCTTGCCCTGCCCCTGAACATCGGTTGGCGCGGCCAATTCGATGTGGTTGCTCCCGAGCAGACTGGTTTGCCCGATCTTGGCAGTCGCGTTGGACGGCAGCTGCACATCCTTTTCCAGGCTCACCGTGACCAGCGCGTGCCAGTCCTCCACCTCGATATCGGTCACCGTCCCCACGATCACATCGTTGACACGGACCGGCGAATTGCGAGTCAGCGTGGTCACATTCGGCATCTGAATATCGACCTGCCACGAATCCGCTCCGGTGCCGACGGCGCCGGGCATCGGCAATGAGTTCAAGCCGCTCCATTCGCAGCCGCTCACCCCGATCGCGACGCAGGCAGCGACCATCACGCCGCCGATACGCTTACGTCCTGTCGACAACATCATTTGCCCCCTGGGACGACCATGTCGGCCAGCGACTTCGGAACACTCACCTGAGTTCCTGCACGGGCCGCGAGCTCCGGCGTGCTGTACACCAACTGCTCGGGGAACGCACCGGCAGTGGTCACCGGGTTGAGCATCAACGGCGGATAATTCATTGCCAGCTTCTGCAATGTGGGTCCAAGCATCTGTGCGCACAGATCCGCGCTCTTATCCGAATCATTGGTCGCCGCCCCTCGGATGGAGCCGCAGATGAAGCTGACCGGATCAGCCATATTGGTCAACACCGGGAAGCCGGTCAGCGAGCCCTGGGCGGGCTTGTACAGCTGATAGAAGTTCACCAGCGCGGTCGGCGCCTGGTGCAACAGTCCTTCCAGCTCCGGACGCTTATCCACCAGCAACTGGGTGACATCGCTCAACCGTTCCACGCTCTCGGTGAGCGCACCACCGCGTGATTCGATGAACCGCTGGACGTCCTGAACCGCGATATCCAGACTGTCGAGACCGGCACCCAACTCCTCCGAAACCCCGGCCAGTACCGATGACACCGAGGCCAACCGGTCGCCGAACTGCACGATCTGATCGTTGCTCTTGGACAACACGTCCACGAACGTCTGCAGATTGCGGATGGTCGAGAACAGGTCGGTCCGGCCGTCCGACAGCGTGCTGATCGCGCCGGACAGCTCGCGCAGGGTGTTGCGGAAAGCCTCGCCGTTGCCGTCGAGGTTTTCGGCGGCGGTATCCACAAACCGCCCGAACGACCCTTGCTCGTCCTCACCGACGGGGCCGAGCGCTGTCGCCAGGTTGGACAACTCCGTCTTGATCTCATCCCATTCGACCGGAACTGCGGTCCGCTCGATCGGAATGGTTCCGCCATCCGAAAGCTTCGGCCCTCCGGTGTACGCGGGCGCCAGCTGAACGAAGCGCGCGGTCACCAGAGACGGCGAAATGATCACCGCTGCCGCGTCGGCCGGCAGATCGATCCCACGATCGACTGTCATCTTTACGGTGACGTGATCCTTACCGGGTTCCACCGAGTCGATCCGTCCGACCTTGACGCCGAGCACCCGCACATCGTCACCGGCGTACAAGCCGCTGGTCGACGGGAACTGCGCGGTGATCTGTGTTTTGCCGACGTTGTCGAACAGGAACCAGCCGACGCCGAGCACGATCGCGAGTACCGCGGCCAGCGCGACGGTTCGCGTCCAACGAGGCAATCCAGTGACTTTTCGAAGTGCGTTCATCGCGGCGGCTCCACAATCCCCGGCTCGATAGACGGAAGCGGATCGAGGAAGGACTTGAGGCTCTCGGGCAGATGCTGCGGCCACACCATCGCATCGATCAGCAATTGCAATCCCTTGCTGGTGAAGTTCGAGATGTACGCCTGGAAGTACGGGCCGCTGCCGACCTGCTCGCCGAGCGCGCCCGCATACGGACCGAGGGCGTCGATCGCATCGGAGAGGTTCTGCCGGTTGTCCTGCAGCAGCGTCAGCACCGAATTCAGCGTGTCCAGTGTGGGTTTGAGCTGGGCCTCATTGTCATTGACGACGCCGGTCAGCTGCTTGGCGAGCCCGTCGATGTACACGATGAGCTGGCTGAGAGCGCCGCGGCGGGCATCCAGCTCGCCGAGCAGTGCGTTGCCATCCACCACCAGCGCGCTGATCTGGTTGGCACGGTCGGAGAGCACCTTGGTCACGTTCTGCGCCTTACCGAGCAGATCGACCAGTGCCTGATCGCGGGTATTGATGCTGCGCGACAGCGCGGTGACGCCGTCGAGCGCAGCCCGCAGCGGGGCCGGTGTGTCGGCGAAAGCCGTCGACAGTGTGTCCAGCGTCGCGTTCACCTGCTCCATATCCAAACCCTGGACGGTGGTCGCGAGGTCACCGAGCGCGTCGTTGAGTGAATACGGCGAACGGGTGCGCTCCAGGGGGATCGGATCGCTCGCGCGTAATCTTCCGTCGCCGGTCGGCGTCACCGCGAGCGCCTTTCGGCCCAGCAGGGTGTTGGTTTCGATGGCGGCGGAGGTCTTGTCGCCCAACGGAATCGATTCGCTCATCGAGAAACGGACGAGCACTTTGTCGCCATCGAGGCTGATCTCCTCGACTTGGCCGGAGCGCACACCCGCGACCTGCACCTGATCACCGGTCACCAGACCACCGGCATCAGCGAAATAGGCGGTGTACGTCGCGCCCGAGCGCACGAAGGGCAAGCGGTCGAACTGCAGTGTGGACAGCGCGATGGCGACCGCAAGCACGATCCCCACGATGCCGTAATTGATCAGCGGTGAGCGTCGCCCGTTCACTTGGCGCACCTTCCAGTCGTCTGGGTTCCTGGCGGCTTGAGGAGCATTGGTTTGCCGTCAGGCCCGTCGACCATGATGTCCGCGGCACATACGTAGATGTTCAGGAATGAACCATACGAGCCGATCCGGACCAGCTTCTTGTAGGTTTCCGGCAGGTTCTCGAAAATCCACTGCAGCTCACCGGAGTTGTCGTCCAGGTTCTGCGAGACCCGGCCCAGCTCGGAAATAGTGTTCTTCAGATCTGGTCGCGCCGTTTGCAGAAGTTCGGTGAGATCGCCGGTGGCTCCGGCGAGCCTCGGAATGGCGTCACCGATCGGATCCTTGTCCGCGGACAGCCCACTGATCAAACGCTGCAGCTCGTCGAGGGTGGTGGCGAATTGCTCGTCGCGTTCGTCGATGGTGGACAGCACGGTCTTCAAGTTCTCGATCACGCTGCCGATCAGGGCATCACGATCGGCGAGCGTCTGGGTGAACGAGCCCGAACTGTTCAGCAGCGAGACCAATGTGCCGCCCTGACCCTGGAAGATCTTCAGCAACGCCCCGGTGAGGTCGTTGACCTGCGCCGGATTCAAGCCACGCAGCAGCGGTTTGAAGCCACCGAGCAATAGATCCAGATCCAGTGCGGGCTTGGTCTGTTCCAAGGGGATGGTGCCGCCGGCGGCGAGCACCTCCGCGCTACCGGGGCCCTCGAGCAGTTCGAGATAACGGTCACCGACGAGATTTTCGTATCGGACGGTGGCCTCGGTGCTCTCATACAGCCGGTATTTGCGATCGACATCGAATTCGACGTGCGCCAGATTGTCGTCGCCGACCGAGACCTCGCTCACCGAGCCGACCGGAACGCCCGCGATGCGAACCTGCGACCCCGGAAGGATGCCGGAGGAACTGGTGAACACCGCGTGGTACCCGTTCTCCCTGGAGAATCGCATCTGGCTGAAGACCACCCCGAGCATGCCGAGGATCAGCACCATCACCAAGGTGAACAACCCGAGCTTGACTGTGACAGCCCGTGGTTTGAACCTCATCACTTCACCCCCGGCATTCCGGCGAACAGCAACTCGAAGACAGTGGCGTTCACGTGTGGCTGCGTCGCCGGCTGCCAGACGTGACCCTGAGAGGTGTCCGTGACCAGGTAATTGGCGTTGACACCGGGTACACGATCCAAGATTCCTTCACAGTGCGGGCCCCCGGTCGCGTTCACCTTCGGCAGGTCCTCCGGGTATTTGTACGGTTCGCCGCCGGGCATGACACCTGCGTTCATCGTGACGGCCGGATAGCGACCGCCGAAGATGTCATTGACGATATGCATGTTCGAGCCGAGGCCGACGATGGTGCAGTACAGCCCCGAACGATACTCATTGAGCAGTCCCGTGGTGGGTTCCAGGAGCCTGAGCGCTTCGACGATCGGGCCCTCGGTGTCGTTCAACAGCGGGGTCGCGGTGTTCGCGAGTCCGATGAGGTTGGCCAGCAGCGCGTCGATGTTCTGTTCGCTGTCCACGATCGTCGCACTGGTGACCACGGCATTATCGGTGGTACGCAACAGGTTCGGGACGGTGTCGGCGTACAGCCCACTCACTGCGGCCGTCTTCTGCAGGTCCGCCTGGAGCGCGGGCAAGATCGGGTTGATATCACGCAGGTATGCCTCGCTGTCGACGAGTAGCTGCCCCAGTGTGTCTCCACGGCCGTCGAGGGCTGAGCCGATCGCGGTCAATGTGGCATTGAGCTTGGTCGGATCGATTTTGCCGAGGACGTCATTGAGATGCTGGAACAGCGTGTTGAATTCGACGGTCACCTGGGTCGCCTGCACAACCGCACCCGGCTGCATCGGCTCTGTCGAAGCATCCGGCGGCGCGACGAAGTTGACATACTTCGCGCCGAACACCGTGGTGGAGCGAATATCAACGACAGCATCCGACGGCACCAACTCCAGTTGGTCGGGATCGATCGCCAACTCCAGCCGTGCACCGTCGGCGGTGTTCTCGATTCCGGCTACCGTGCCGATCTGGATACCGCGAATTCGGACCTTGGCATCGGGATCGAGCACCAGCCCCGCGCGAGCGGTGTCGACCGAGACCCTGACGGTGTTCTCGAAACCGCCCATGAACATGACCAGACAGACGACAACCACAGCCACCAGGCCCAGCACCATACCGATACCGGCGAGCCGGATGACCCACGGCTTCTCCAGAGTGTCTTTCCGTCGTTCTTTCGAAACCGGGCCGGCGCCCATGGGGCCCCCGGCCGCATTTCGATCGTGCGTACCCGCCATTTTCGATGCCCTACCCGGAGAGATGGAAGTTGCCGGAGGTGCCATATATCGCCAGCGACGTCAACAACGTCACCATGACCACCGCGACCAGCGAGGCCCGCACCGCATTGCCGACCGCGACGCCGACGCCGACCGGTCCGCCGGCGGCGTGGAACCCGTAGTAGGTGTGTATCGCCATGACCGCTACGGCCATGAAGATCGCCTGCGCGAACGACCAGAGGATGTCACTGGGAATCAGGAACGTTTCGAAGTAGTGGTCGTATACGCCCGCCGACTGTCCGTAGACGACCACTGTCGAAAAACGACTCGCCAGGAACGAAGCGACGACCGCGAGTGAATACAGCGGAACGATGGCGATCATGCCCGCGAGGATGCGAGTACCGACGAGGAATGGCACCGGACGGATCGCCATGACCTCCAACGCGTCGATTTCCTCCGATACCCGCATGGCGCCGAGCTGCGCGGTCGTACCGGCTCCAAGCGTCGCCGCCAGCCCGATACCCGAAATCACCGGGGCCGCGATTCGGACGTTGATAAATGCGGCAAAGAAGCCGGTAAGAGCTTCGACGCCGATATTGCCCAGCGAGCTGTAGCCCTGGATGGCGATGACGCTACCCGCACCGAAGGTCAGGAACCCGACGATCGCGACGGTGCCGCCGATGACCGCCAGAGCTCCGGTCCCCATGGATATTTCGGCGATGAGCCGGATGGTTTCGGTGCGGTAGTGCATCAGTGCGCGAGGTACCGACGCCACCGATCGCAGGTAGAAGACCGCATGGTTGCCGATGGAATCGAACGCTGCAACGGCCCGGCGGGCACGATTGGTCATCCGCGGGAAGCGGGATGCGATTACGAATGCCATATTCTCACCGCATCGCGAACTTGAGGCCAACGGCGGTCACGACGACGTTCAACACGAACAGCACGATGAACGAGAAGACAACAGTCTGATTGACGGCGTCTCCG
The DNA here is from genome assembly GCF_042754945.1 of Nocardia sp. NPDC059180. Taxonomy (NCBI): domain Bacteria; kingdom Bacillati; phylum Actinomycetota; class Actinomycetes; order Mycobacteriales; family Nocardiaceae; genus Nocardia; species Nocardia sp. NPDC059180. The sequence continues at coordinate 942,945 of NZ_JBHZBU010000001.1, read as the reverse complement.
ACACTCTTGGGCCCTCCCTTGACGTTCAGCCCCAGATAGCACGCGACCAGGCCGGCGGCCAGGCCGAACAGGGTCGCCTTCACCTCGGATATGACCAGTTCCGGGAAATGTGTCAGCAACGTGATGCCGTTGACGAACGCACCCGGATTGACGTCCTGCAGGAACACCGAGAAAAGGAAGCCGCCGAGAATTCCGATCGTGCTTACCAGGCCGTTCAGCAGGGCCGCGACGAACATCGATGCGAGCACACGCGGCACGACCAGTCGATGGATGGGGTCGATTCCAAGGACCCGCATCGCGTCTATCTCCTCGCGGATCGTGCGAGCGCCGAGGTCCGCGCAGATAGCGGTGGCGCCGGCTCCGGCCACGATGAGCACGGTGACCATGGGCCCGACCTGCGTGACCGAGCCGAATGCGGCACCTGCGCCGGAGAGGTCGGCGGCGCCGATCTCGCGCAGCAGAATGTTGAGCGTAAAGCTCACCAGCACCGTGAACGGGATGGCGACCAGCACCGTCGGAACGATGGATACGCGGGCGACGAACCACGACTGGTCAATGAATTCACGCAGCTGGAACGGCCGGCGCACACTCGCGCGCACCACGTCCGCGGTGAGTTCGAAGAACCCGCCGACAGCCCTTAGTGGCACGGCAAGGACTTCGTTCATCGCCGATCCTCCTTGCCTGAATACCGATCCAGCCGGCGGGCGCGTTGCCGCAACTCCGCCGCGGACAAGTAGAACATGTTCACCGAATTCCGCGAGGGCTTTTGGCCCCATTTGAAGTGCTATTTCATCTCAATCCGAGGACTCGGATTGAAACCTGTTTCATACGTGGTGAGCATCACGGTTGTGAGCCCTGGCACATACGATCCTCATGTCTACCAACTGCTGGACGACTGATCAACTCTTGGACGGCCGTTCAGAAAGCAAATGGGACGGTCTGCGGTCAACCGGGCTGGTCAGCCCAGTTCGTGTAGTGCTGTTGCAGAGAACGTACGACCTTCGGGCCGCTCGGCGAAGTACCCGCCCAGCGTGGCGGCCAGATCGCCGGCCGACCACTGCTCACCCGGTGCGTCGAAGCGCTGCTCGACGACCGGCGCCGCCATGAGCGCGACCATCGGGCCGTACACCACGAACACCTGGCCGTTGACCGATTCAGCCGCCGGGGAGGACAGATAGGCCACTAACCGCGCGACATGATCGGGCGAGAGTGGATCGACGACACCCTCGGGAGCGTCGCTGAACACCGCCTCGGTCATCGCCGTGCGGGCCCGCGGGCAGATCGCATTCGCTCGCACGCCGTAGCGGGACAGGCCGCGCGCCGAGGACAATGTCAACGCCGTGATGCCCGCCTTCGCGGCGCCGTAGTTCGCCTGCCCCTCCGGCCCGAGCAGGCCGGCCTCGGAGGAGGTGTTGACGATGCGGCCGTACACCGGCCCGCCGGCCTCCTTGGACTTGGCCCGCCAGTACGCGCCCGCATTGCGGCACAGCAGGAAGTGGCCACGCAGATGTACCGCGATGACCGCGTCCCAGTCTTCGTCGGACATATTGAACAGCATCCGGTCGCGGGTGATACCCGCGTTGTTGACCACGATGTCCAGCCCGCCGAACGCCTCGGTGGCGGTACGGATCAGCTCGTCGGCGGTGGCCCGTTCGGCGATACTGCCCGCGACGAATTCCGCCTTCGCGCCGAGCGCGCGAATGTCGGCCATGGTCTGAGCCACGGCCTCCGAGTCGGACAGGTCGTTGACGACGACCGAGGCGCCGGCACCGGCGAGGGCCAGCGCCTCGGCGCGGCCGAGGCCTGCACCCGCCCCTGTCACGATCGCAACACGTCCGGCAAGGCTCACATCGTTATCGTTCACCGAGCCGACTTTAGAACGTGTTCCAGTTCACGGCAAGAGTCGATCACAATAATTTCAACGCCGCTTTCGGGCACTGCGCGACCGCGTCCTCCACCTCGGCGACACGATCGGCGGGCACTTCGCCCTCGGCGATGTGCAGCACGTCTTCATCGTCGAGTTCGAACACGTCGGGGGCGATTCCGACACAGATTCCGTTCGCTTCACACTGGTCGAGATCAACACTGACCTTCATCAGAACTCCTTCACCGCGGCTCTCGCCGAAGAGTAACAAGCCGATGCGGCCGTTCGGGCCGACATCGAGTGGATCCACTATCAATACTGGAACATGTTTCAGTCGATATGCAATGATCGGAACGCCGGTTTCCTATCCGCGTGTCCATTTTCGATGAATGAAGGCCCGAGGTAACGCCCATGCGCATCGCCTACACGCCGCAGCAGCAAGAGCTACGAGCGGAGCTGCGCGACTACTTCGCCAAGCTGATCACTCCCGAACGCCGCGTCGCGCTCAGCGCGCAGACCGGCGAATACGGGCAGGGCAACGTGTACCGCGAGGTCGTGCAGGAGATGGGTCGCGACGGCTGGCTGGCCCTCGGCTGGCCCAAAGAGTTCGGCGGCCAGGATCGGCCGATGCTGGATCAGCTGATCTTCACCGACGAGGCCGCCATCGCGGGCGCGCCGGTGCCGTTCCTGACCATCAACTCCGTCGCGCCCACGATCATGCATTACGGCAGCGACGAGCAGAAGAAGTTCTTCCTGCCGAAGATCGCCGCCGGTGAGCTGCACTTCGCCATCGGCTACTCCGAGCCCGGTGCGGGCACCGACCTGGCCTCGCTGCGCACGACCGCGGTGCGCGACGGCGACGACTACGTCATCAACGGCCAGAAGATGTGGACCAGCCTCATCGCCTACGCCGACTACATCTGGCTGGCTTGCCGCACCGATCCGACGGCCAAGAAGCACAAGGGCATCAGCATGCTGATCGTGCCGACCGACGCCGAAGGCTTTTCCTACACCCCGGTGCACACCATGGCCGGGCCGGATACCAGCGCCACCTACTACCAGGACGTGCGCGTACCCGCGACCTCGCTGGTCGGTAAGGAGAACGGCGGCTGGCCGTTGGTCACCAACCAGCTCAACCACGAGCGCGTCGCGCTCACCTCGTCCGCGCCGCTGGCGCTCGCACTGAGCCAGACCGTCGAGTGGGCGCGCGAGACCACCTCCTCGGATGGTTCGCGGGTGATCGATCGGGAATGGGTGCGGCTGAACCTGGCCCGCGTCCATGCCAAGGTCGAATACCTGAAGCTGCTGAACTGGGAGATCGCCAGCCGCGCCGATGCCGGCGGTGACGCCGCACCGCGTCCGTGGGACGCCTCGGCGTGCAAGGTGTACGGCACCGAACTGGCCACCGAGGCCTACCGGCTGCTGATGGAGGTCCTCGGACCGCAGGCCTACCTGCGCCAGGACTCCCCCGGGTCGGTGCTGCGTGGCCGGCTCGAGCGGATGCACCGCGCGGCGCTGATCCTCACCTTCGGTGGCGGCACCAACGAGGTCCAGCGCGACATCATCGCCATGACCGCGTTGAAGCAGCCCGCCTCCGCCCGCTGAGACCGGACTTCGAAAGTAGGTATTCACCATGGATTTCACCCCTACCGAGGCCCAGGGCGATCTGGCCCGGCTGACCGGCGAGGTATGCGCCAAGCTGGTCACCGACGACCGGCTGCGCGAACTCGATACCGCCGCGGTGCGCTTCGACGAACCGCTGTGGCAGTCACTGGCCGAGACCGGTGTGCTCGCGGCAGCGCTACCGGAATCAGTCGGCGGCAACGATTTCGGCGTGCTGGAGCAGACCTCGATTCTGCGTGAACTCGGCAGGTACGTCGCGGCCGCACCGTATCTGTCCTCGATCGTGCTCGGTGCGGGCGCGCTCGCGCGCTACGGCAGCCCCGACCAGCAGGAACTCGCCCGGCAGGCAGGCGTGGGCGAGGTGATCCTCAGTGCCGCGCTGACCGAGGAACGGAATTGGGATACCGGAAAACCGGACACCACCGCCACCGAGACCGCCGACGGCTGGCGCGTCACCGGCCTCAAGACCACCGTCCCGGTCGCCGACCGCGCGCATCGGATCCTGGTGCCCGCCACCGTGTCCGGGCAGACCGCGGTGTTGCTGGTCGACCCGTCGCATTCCTCTGTGCAGGTGACCGCCCAGCAGGTGGTCGACCGCAGCGCGGAATTCGCCGTCGAACTCGCCGAGACCCCCGCAGAACTGCTCGGCACCGTGGACACCGGCGCCGAGATCCTGGATTGGCTGCTGCTTCGGGCTTGGCTCGGCGTGAGTGCCCAGCAGCTCGGCACCCTGGAACGCGCACTGGAACTGGTGGCCGACTACGCCCGCGAACGCGAACAGTTCGGTAAGGCCATCGGCAGTTTCCAGGCCGTGGCCCAGCGCCTGGCCGACGCCTACATCGATGTCGGCGGCCTGCGCCTGACCGTCACCCAGGCCGCCTGGCAACTGTCGCAAGACCTGCCCGCGGCACCGGCGGTCCATACCGCCAAGTTCTGGGCCGCCGAAGCAGGCCACCGCGTGGCCCACACCCTCGTACACGTCCACGGCGGCGTCGGCATCGACCGCGACCACATCGTGCAGAACTACTTCACTGCCGCCAAGCACAACGAATTCGCATTGGGCCCCACCCCCGACCACCTACTCCCCCTCGCGCAGCACCTGGCCGACTCGGCCTGAGTCGTCCGACAACGAGATCGGCCCGCCGGACATCCGGCGGGCCGATTTCGTTCTGTCATCGAGTGAAGTGCGCGGAAACGACGATCAGGGCCGCCGCGGTGTTCGCGGCGGCCCTGATCGAGGGTGTGGCTACTTGCCGCTCGCGTCGGCGTGTTCGTCGGCGGGGCGGTCTTCGGTCTGTGCCTTGGCCCAGCGGTAGTCGGGCTTGCCGGCCGGGGAACGCTTGATCTCGTCGACGAACCAGAGGCTGCGGGGCATCTTGTAGGACGAGACTTCCTTGGTCAGGACCGGGCGCAGTTCGTCGAGAGTCGGGCGCTTGTCGCCGCGACACTGGACGACCGCGGCGACCCGCTGGCCCCAGCGCTCGTCGGGGACACCGACGACCAAGGCGTCGAAGATCTCGGGATGAGTCTTGAGGGCGCCCTCGACCTCTTCCGGGTAGATCTTCTCGCCGCCGCTGTTGATGCTCACCGAACCACGGCCGAGCAGGGTGACGGTGCCGTCCTCCTCGACGCGGGCGTAGTCACCCGGGATCGAGTAGCGGACCCCGTTGAACTCCTTGAACGTCGCGGCCGTCTTGACCGGGTCGCCGTAGTAGCCGAGCGGGATATGGCCCTTACGGGCGATCATGCCGACCTGGCCCGAACCCGGCGCGACCGGGTTGCCGTCGTCGTCGAGCACCTCGGTGGACGCGTCGATCTTCACCCGCGGTCCGCCGGTGTGCGTCGCACCCTTGGCCGCGACTGCCAAGCCGCCGAACCCGGTCTCCGAGGAGCCGATCGAGTCGGTGATCATGGTGGTCTGCAGCAGTTCCAGGTACTGGTCCTTGAGCGTGGGCGAGAACAACGCGGCGCTGCTCGCCATGGCCCACAGGTTCGTATGCTGGTAGGCCGCACCGGTTTCCGGGTTGCCCTCACGCAGTGCGTCAAGCATCGGGCGGGCCATCGCGTCGCCGGTAATAAAGATCATGTTCACGCCGTGCCGGTCGATCGCCTGCCACACGCTGTGGCCGTTGAACTCCGGCAGCATGATGGTCTTGCCGCCGTCGAACAGGCCGTGGAAGGTCGCGGCCTGCGAACCACCGTGGATCATCGGCGGGATCGGGTAGCGCACCATCTGCGCGCCGCTCGCGCCCGTCTTGGCTTGCTGCCATTCGTCTTCGATCTTCTCGCCGGTGCCGAAGTTGGTGCCACCGCCGAGCACCCGCCACCAGTCCTCCTGGCGCCACATCACACCCTTGGGCATGCCGGTGGTGCCGCCGGTGTAAAGCATGAAGATGTCGTCGGCGGAACGTTCACCGAAGTCACGCTCGCCCGAGGAAGCGGCGAGGGCGGTTTCGTAATCGGCCGAATCCGCTGCGGTGGACACCTGTCCGGCGGTATCGTCATCGACCACGATCACGGTCGTCAAACTTGGCACGTTCGGCCGCACGGCGGTCACTTTGTCGCTGTAGCGACGCTCGTGAATCAACGCGACCATGTCCGAGTTTTCGAAGATGTACTGCAACTCGTTCTCGACGTAACGGAAGTTCACGTTGACCATCACTGCGCGCGCCTTGAACACCGCGACCATCGCCTCGACGGCCTCGATGGTGTTGCGCGAGTAGATGCCCACCTTGTCGCCCGGCTGGACGCCCTGTTCTTGCAGGTAATGGGCTAGCTTGTTGGTCCGCTCCTCCAACTGGGCATAGGTGACCTCACGAACGTCGTCGACCAGTGCGACGCGGTCGGGCATGAGGTCGATGGTGTGCTCGATGAGGTCCGCTATGTTGTAGCTCACAGACCTAAAAATAGAACGTGTTATCGTTCCTGACAAGGGTGCCTTTCACACCACGTCCTCGAGCCAGGAGATTTCCGCGATGCCGCACTGCCTCGTCGAGAAGCGCGACCACGTTCTCATCGTCACCATGAACCGCCCCGAGGCCCGCAATGCCCTCTCCGGCGAGATGATGGCGATCATGCGTGATGCCTGGGATCAGGTGGACAGCGATCCCGATATCCGGGTCGCGATTCTGACCGGCGCGGGCGGCGCCTTCTGTGCCGGCGCGGATCTGAAAGCGATGACCTCGCAGCATCCCGGCGATTCGTTCTCCGGCGGCGGCTGGGATCTGTCGAAGATCGAGGCGCTGCTCAAGGGCCGCAGGCTCACCAAGCCGCTGATCGCGGCCATCGAGGGCCCCGCCATCGCCGGCGGCACCGAGATCCTGCAGGGCACCGATATCCGCGTCGCGGGCGAGAGCGCGAAGTTCGGCGTGTCCGAGGCGCGTTGGGGCCTGTTCCCGCTCGGCGGGTCGGCCGTGCGCCTGGTACGCCAGATTCCCTACACCGTCGCCGCTGACATCCTGCTCACCGGCAGGCACGTCACCGCCGCCGAAGCCAAGGAGATCGGCCTGATCGGCCATGTGGTGCCCGACGGCACCGCCTTGGACAAGGCGCTGGAGCTGGCCGAGAAGATCGCGGCCAACGGCCCGCTTGCGGTGCAGGCGATCCTGCGTACCATCCGCGAAACCGAATGCCTGCCCGAGGAGGACGCCTTCAAGATCGACGCCGAGCTCGGCATGGCGGTGTTCAAGTCGGCCGACGCCAAGGAGGGCCCGAAGGCCTTCTCCGAGAAGCGCAAGCCGACTTTCACCGGCAACTGAATCGCACCGAAACCACGAACGTCCCCGGCGGGCTCGACGCGCCGGGGACGTTCGCTGTGTGCGGTCAGTTGGCGCCCGGGTAGTCCATCCAGAAGGGCTCCCACTGGTGGCCGTCGGGGTCGAGGAAGGTGCGTCCGTGCATGCCGACCTGGGCCTCCTGGGCGCGCTTGTCCTCGTTGACCTCTTCACGCCCGCCTGCCGCCACCGCCGCATCGGTGAGCTGGTCCACCTCCTGCGCACTGCCGAGCGAGAGCGCGTAGCCCGCGCTCGTTGTCGCCGCGGTATCGGCGATCGGGCGGGTGGCAAAGGTGGCGAAGTACTCCCTGGTCAGCAGCATCAGGCAGATGTTGTCGTCGATCACGATGCAGGAGGCGTTCTCATCGGTGAAGTCCTGGTTGACCTTCCAGCCGAGCGCCTCGTAGAAGTTCTTGGACCGCGGCAGGTCGGTCACGGGGAGATTGACGAAGATCATCTTGCTGCTCATTATTTCGGCCTCTCGGTCGTTGTTTGCTCGCTTCACCCATAGAGACGGGGGCCGTTTCGCAAACTCATCGCTGTCGCCGAATCCGGGTTCAGAATGCCGATACCCGTTACTGGCGGTACTGGTGAGATGTGTGACTGAGGTGGTGTTTCCATCGGCAAACGACCGCTTCGACGTCTGTTTGTTGTCGGTGGCTTGTGCCACAGTGACATCCATGAGCGAGACGTCGGGCGCAGCCACCGCCGAAGTCATGGATACTTTCGAGGTACACCGCCGCGAGTTGTGTGCCTACGCCTACCGCATGCTCGGATCCTCGTTCGAGGCCGAAGACGCGGTGCAAGAAACCTTCACCCGCGCTTGGAAGGCCTACGACGGGTTCGAGGGCCGGGCCAGTCTGCGGTCGTGGCTGTACCGGATCACCACCAATGTCTGCCTGGACATGCTCGACGGTCCGCAGCGCCGGGCGCGGCCGATGGATATGTCCGGTCCGTCGAGCCCGGATTCACCGCTCACCGCACCGCAGCCGGATTACGTCTGGGTCGAGCCCATCCCCAACGCCCTGGCTTTCGGCGCCGATCCGGCCGAGCACGCCAGCGCCAAGGATACGCTGCGGCTGGCGTTCGTCGCGGCCTGTCAGCATCTGCCCGCCACGCAGCGCGCCATCCTGATCATGCGCGAGGTGCTGCGCTTCTCCGCCAACGAGACGGCCGAGGCGCTCACCATGTCGCCGGCTTCGGTGAACAGCGCCCTGCAGCGCGCCCGCGCCACCATGTCCAAGGTCCAGCCCGCGGTCACCGACACCTATGACGAGTCCGACGACGATCAGCGCAAACTGATCGACGATTTCGTCAAGGCGTTCGAGTCCTACGATATGGACAGCCTCACCACACTGCTGAAAACCGATGTGGCGCTGTCCATGCCGCCGCTCGAGTTCTGGGTGTCCGGGCCGGCCAATGTCGCGGAGTTCATGCTCGGCCACGGCTCGGCCTGCCGGGATTCGCGTCTGGTCCGGCTCGAAGGCGCCAATGGTCTGCCCGCCTTCGGCCACTACAAGCCGGGCGATGAGCCCGGCGTGTGGGTGCCGTGGTCGATCACCGTCCTGGAATTCACCGACGGCGAGATCTCCGGGCTCAACTTCTTCCTCGACACCGACAAGCTGTTCCCGCTGTTCGGCCTGGAGCCGGAGCTGCGCGAAGCCGCCTGAACACCGGTCAGCCGGGAATCAGATTCGAGTGGCGGTCCGGGTCGCCGGGCACCGCGACGCCCTCGGTGGCGTTTCGGTAGCCGGTGAGCACCGGGCCCCACCAGTCGAGCATGCGCTGCTCGGTCGCCGGTGGGCACGGCGCGGGCCCGTGCACGATCCGGCGCAGCGACGACAGGTCATATCGGAGCCGGATCGCTTCCGGCAACGCGAGCAGGCGGTCGAACTGCGCCGGTGTCACGAAACTGTGGGTCACCCGGTGCCGTTCGATCAATCGCAAGGCTTCGGCGGCATCCCAGCCATCCATCAGCACCGCGCGATGGCCCAGCTGGATCGAGACGGTGAGAAAGTCGAGCGCCTCGGCACCCGACAGCGCCGAACCGCACAGATGCACATGTTCACTGTGCGGCGCGAGCGCGAACAAACCGAAGAATCCGGTCGAATGCGGTGCCACCACATCGGGATCGGCCCCGGTGAGCGGGCGCCGGATTCCGGTGAGCTGCTGCGGTGTTCGCACGTCGTAGCAGATCGACGCACCCACCGTGCGGTCACCCGGCCTGCGGATACCCGCCGCCCCGAGCCACGCCAGTGATTTGAACCCCTCGATCTCGCCATCGGAAAACCGCGCCGCGACGGGCAATCTCGCGGCGTCGGCGGCGAGCCGGGCGGATTCGGCGAACCGCTGCCCTGCGACGAACGCTTCGGCCCCACTGTCGAGGAGCACGTTGGCGATCTCCGGCACGGTCAGATGCCAGTCCACCGCGGCCAGATACAGCCCGCTCTGATAGGCCGCGAAATACATCGCGACCGCCTCGACGCCATTGGGCAGCATGCTTGCCACCGTGGCACCGGGACGCAGGCCGAGCGCCCGCAGGCCACCCGCGTACCGGTCGGCGAGGGTGGCCAGTTCCCGAAAGGTCACCATCCGTCCCGAAGGTGCGACCAGTGCGATTCGCCGCGGCTGGGCCGCGGCGATATTCCACAATCCGAGAACTTCTGCCGACTCCTGCGTCACGCCATCGAATCTAGAACGCGTTCTAGATATCGACAAGGGTGTCGTCGGTGCGCACGAACTCTGCGGCCACCGCCGGACTATCCGCCCGGAGCAACGATATGCTGAGGATGCCCGGATTCCTTTCCAGGGCGGCTGGTTTCACGGGGGATCATGACCAACTACACAGATTCACAACGCAGGTACGCGCATATCGAGCGCGGAACCCTGAATGAAGGTCCGGCCGGCGCTGAGTGCGGCCGCACACTCGAATACGCCGTCGCGTACCCGACCACGCGTGTCAAGCCCTATCTACTGGTCAATTTCCACGGCATGGTGACGCGGCCCAAGTACCAGCCCCCGATCTTCGGCCGCTTCGCCTCATCGGCGGAGCTGGGCGCGATCACCGTCTTCGTCTCCGACCCGGTATTACGGATGCATCCAGAATCCCGTATCGGCTGGTTCCTCCAGGCCGAGCCGATGTCGGATGATCTGCTCCGGTTGGCGGTCGACCTCGCCCGGCGAAACGATCTCGCGGCCATTGTCTGGAACGGATGGTCTGCGGGCGGATATGCCGCCATTCGCTACGCGTGGCGAGCATCGTCGGAGTCGATACCGTCGATGGCCTTCGCATATGCGCCACAGAACTACCCTCCGGACCTTTCCTGGTGGGAGAACTATCACTCGTCGCTTCCCGCCGAGCTGGCATCCGATCCGTACGGCGAACCGACCGGCGACAGCCCGCGACGCCCGCTGCCCCGCCGGATCTGCACGCTGTTCGAAGAAGAATTCCGCAACGACTGCTTCTGGGCCGCGATTCGCGCCAATAATGGCGATGTCGCCCATATCGTGGAGCACCTCCGCCCGATCATCACCTCGGCGGGCGATTCGGATCGGCTGGATTGGGAGGTGCTACGCAATGGTCTCGGGCATGGCGAAGAGTCCAACGAGATCTTCTGGGAGGAATTCGAGATCGCGACGACTCGGTGGTGGAACTCGGAACGACCCGACGTGCAGGCCACACATCGAATCAGCCGATGACAGGATCCGACAGATCAGCCGGGATCAGCGGGGGAAACAGCAGACAACGCGGACGGTCGGAGGATAGGTCATTCCAGGCGGCGGGATTATCCGGCGTCACCGGCACCATTTTGCCGAGCCTCGTATCCGCGAGCGCGCGGCAAGCGACCAAGGTCGCTCCGTGATGACGGAAGACCCGCGCCAGCCGGGTGGCAGTCGCTTTGTGCACAGCCATCTCCCCGGACGTCGCCGCCTTGAGAAAAGCGGGCGGCACGTCACTCAGCAAGGACACCGGAATCTGGTCGGGAAGCCTCAGGAAGTAGTACGTGGGTGTGATGAGCGGACGCGGCACGAGGTAGATCCAGTCCGTCCCGTAGGGGCGAAGATTGGACAACATCGCAAAAGCGAACTCGAGGCGGACTCCGACAACGACGGCACCCACCGTTCCCGCCAGCATCACCAGCAGCGGGGCAATCCCGACGGCCACCGCCACGCCTGCATCGACCTTCGCCAACGAAATCCAGGACAGTACACCGAAGCACAACGCCGCGCACAGTTCGTTCACCAGCCCAGCCCGCCGGCTCGAGTATTGCCAGGTGCACTGCCATGCCCCGGTCGCAGCCACCAGCATCGCGAGGTAGACAACGAATGCGGGACCGGTCGAAACGACTCGATCGACAACCCGCTCGACCGAAACCGGCTGCGAAAGCACGACCAACGCCAACCACACTGCCGCGGCGACCATGGAGAATTCGAAGTTGCCTGAGATCCCGAACGCGAAGTGAAGCACCAAGCCCACTACGAGACACCAGAGCAGCGGGGCGCCGCTGATCATCGCCACGGCGAGAACGATCTCCACTGCCGGCACCACCACCATGGCGGCAGAGCTCAGCAGCCGACGCAGGCTTTCCGGAGTACGAGCGAGCAGGGCGGAATTGTTGTTCAGGTTCAGCTCGACAACACGCCGGCCGAGGCTGCGGTCACCGCGAAGGTAGCCGCGGTTCAGCTTCGAGATTCCGGCGGCCGCATACATCGCCGCAAGTATCGCCGCGGTCGCCGCCGCTGCCGATGCCCGATCGGAGCTCAGGGACAGCGTCACGATCGTGACGACGGCCAGAAACGAGTGATTGGATACCCGGAGGTTCTTACACAGCAGCCAGAACCCGAGCAGACCGATGACGACGACGTTCCGGAGTAGATCGCGCTCACCCAGGGTCACCAACGCCAGGCTGAGGCACGGCGGAGCTGCGACGTTGCCGATCAACACCAGCCGGGGCGGTAACGCGATGCCGAACACCGGCGAGAAGTTCCAGCTCAGTGCCCGGCGGCCGAGCATAAGATACTTCGTGACCGCGAACGTGTTGAGCGGCAACGAAACGATGAAAGCGGCCTGCACCGCACTGATCATGGCCATTCAATCGGCTCGGCGCGTCTGCGTCGGCCCTGGTATCCCGCCGCGGCGGTCGGCTGCCGCACCCGGCAGTAGCACCTTGATCACGGAGAGGTCCGCGCGCATCCCAGGATGGGTCAGATCGAGAAGCACCGGCTCGAACCCGGTGACCGACACTGCACGATGCGCCGCTTCGGCGAGGTCGTCGGTGATGGTGTCGCCATCGATCGCACGAAACCCGTACTCCGCGAGCGCTTCCTGCACCGTACTCGAGCCGCTCACCGTCGACCGTCGCGGGCCGGCGGCAAGGTGCTCCCACACCGGTACAACCGGCAGGTCGTCGCGAGTACCCGATATTCCGGTCAGCCGGGTCTGCGCTGCCTCACTGAGGGCGCGGCTCATCGCGATCGCGCTGTCGCCATGCGTACCCGCCCCTGCGCATTCGAGCGGAAATTCGTGTGAGAAGACGCTCGCGATGAACGTCGGCACACCGAAACGGGAAGGAATGGCGTCCAGTGTGACCTCCCACCCGGCTTCCAGCATGCGCTCGATCAGGAATGCGCAGTGCGTGTCCCGCACCGACCGCAGGTCGATCGGAATCCGATCCCCGGCCTCGCCGAGGCGGGCGCTGCTGTCGCGTTCGAAGATCTCGTAGAGCCCGTGCAGAGCCGCTTCGTCCGCGTTGTTGCCCGACGCAAGCCCCGAGCTCGTCTCCCGAAAAGCATTCATGCGGAAGTCGCACCGCGCGAAGCTGATATCGACGAGACCTCGCGGAACGGCAGTCGGCTCGCGGGAGATCATGGTCGTTGCCGGGTAGTACTCGAGTACCTCGTCCACCAGCAGCGGACGACAGAGATGGCTGCCGAATTCCGAGGTCACTCCGTATCCCAGGTCGCGCCTGCCGTGCCACTCGCGCATCGTCGGGAGGTCGATATTCTCGGCGTGCCAGGTTTCGAGTGATTCCATCGCGGCCGATATCTTCGCCAGCGGGCGACTGGCACCTTTGCCCTGCGACACCGACAACGATTCCGACAGCGGCCGGACCGCCATCGCCACCGGAATCCGAACGTAGTCGAGGTCGGTCACGTCGGCGACCCTGGTGATGCCTGCCGTCTGGAGATGCGGTGCTATCCGGCGCCAGGTCTGGTCCGCGGTGCGCGTTCGTGCGGTGCCGTCCAGTCGAATTTTCGGCGCAAGTTCACGGTCGTCGATCGGTATGCGCATCGGTGGTCCCCCGGAGTATGTCGTGATGGCTGAAGATGAAGCGTCGCAGTGCTCGGCGTGCCTGCTTCACGCCGGTGAACCCCCGACGGCGACACTCGTCCTCGAGAGTCGGGCCCGATGCCCAGAGTTCGCGCAGCAGCTCGTCCGCGACCTCCGCTTTGAGCTGTCTGGACCCAGGGATGTTCCGTTCCGATTCCGCATGCTGGGCCGTACGTACCCGGGACACATCCGCTGCGGATTCCGCCGACAGTAGGATCGCCACCGTCCGAGCGTCCGCCAGAGCGTAGCGAGGAAGGAATACCTGGGGTATGCAATCCGGCGCCCCGGCGGGCGTCATCGATCGTAATCGGTCGCTCATACTTCGGCCCCGTGACGAATCGTAGGGGTGGTCGGATACGTATTCCAGGTACTTCAGCCAGATGGCCGGAAATTCCGCACAGTAGAGTTGCTGGTATTCGACCCTGGCGACGAGTCGACCCGAATCGATCGCATCGTTTTGCCACTGATAGAAATACGGGGTTCGCCAATCCGCCGTCGCCAGCTGCGTCCGACGGCCATTTGATGCGGTATCAGAGAAATGCGCGTGCCGGAGCGCAGTGAGAGCGTCGAGCTTCTTGATGTCGTGCTCTTCACACAGCTTTTTGTCCGGCAGAAGAGCCGACGAAACCGTCGCGCCGAATTCCGCATCGATCACATTGACGAGCGCCGATCCAGAGCGCTCGACGTAGAAGATTTCGCGGGCGATCGCAATGATCCGGTCGGCAACGGTCGAATCGAATCCACCGTGCTGTACGGCATACCGGATATTCACCATCGGAATGCTCAGCGGCCGCCATCCGTGCTCATCATCGAGATGTGCAACCGCGACTTCGGCGTCGGAATCGACCTCGCCTTGCAGATACCATCGGCCGACGGTTCCGACGACTTCCATCCCGAAGCGGAACAGCTCGGCACCCCTGATCGCGCCGATGCTGCTGGCACCGATCACCCGCGCACCGGCATCCAGAGCATGCAGATACTCCTTGTGCCGAAGCGCGGGGTTTTGATGGTAGAGACCATCGATGACGACGACGGTCTCATCCGGTCCGAGTGCTGAACCGAAAAGGTCTCCATGCTTGATCGGCGGCCGTAGCACAGTAATTGTATTGTGCTCTCGATCGAATTCGGCCACGTCATCCCGGTTCAGAGTCGGACCGGCATACACCGTGACATTTCCCCCCACTGCTTTCACCCTTCTCCTGGCCCGGATCCATGCAAACATTGCGGGCAGGCAATAGAATCGCCTGCCCGCAATGAATGCCAGTTAGTCGGCCTCGGCCGTGGCGGCGTTGTTGGTCCGAACCACTGCGGTCGGATCCTCGAAGATCTTGTCGAATTCCTCGACCGTAATGTACTTCTCGACCGTGGTAGCAAGCGAAGTGCTCATGATTTCCCTCCCTTCAGTTCTCGACTGAGTGATCAATGATCACCCTTCGGACGTTAGCAAGACTTTCCGACCTCGACCAGTGACACATGACTTCTCGGTCGAGGGGCAGCACGGCGCCGGTTCGGCACGCATCCTGTGGCCGCCGCACGAACGCGGGCCGATACTGATCGCTGCGATCGCAACCATTGACATGGATCGCAGGACACCCGCCTCCTAGCTGGCCAATCTTTCCTCGAAAGCTCCAAAATGAGAGGCTCGCAACGGGTTCAGCCCTCCGATATGTGCGATTCGGGCTACCGAAAAGCGGCCCGCGCTTCCTCAAATGTGATGTATATCACTCCCTTTCTGTGACGGGCGGGCAGAGCGTTCGCGAAGCGCACGGCCATGGCTACGATCGAAAACGGCGTTCACCGTTGGCCTCTGCGTCGCGGATCGGCCGATCGAGAAATGGGGAGTTCTCATGCGGTATTCCGACTATGACCTGATGGTGCTCGAAGCGTTCGACGACCACCTGCGGGAGTCCTATCGGGTTCCCTCGTACATCGACCTCAGGGGGGTGCGGCACGAATGGCTGCGGTATCTGATTCTGCGGATCGCGGTCGTGTCCAAGGAGACTGGAACAGCGGTAGACGCCGGCAATGCCGGTCGACTCCTCCCCGTACTCGCTCGTCGTGTTTTCGACGACGACCCCGTCATCTGGCGCGGCATAGTTGCCCCGCAGATCTCGGTCTGCCTCGATGAAGCCGACCGCCTACACAAAGCGCTGGCGGATGGCGGCGCCGAACCCGACCGTATCGAACCGGGAATCGGCGATCCGCATCGTTGTGGCCGGACGACCACCAGAGTCTGCAAGAGAGGTGCGTTTCAGTACTACAAGCCCGGCCGCTTCTCGCGCCGTGAAACGCTGACTGCTTTTTTCGAGGCGGCCGATATCTCGGCGTCCATCCACATCCCGCCCGATACCCCGATGCTCGACGGCTACCTTCAGGACGCGGTTCCGGAACCGTCGCACCCTGTTTCGGACGAGGAGTTCTGGTATCGAGCAGGGATTTTCGCTGCCGCCGCCGACTGCCTGGGGATCATCGATCTGCATTACGGCAATATCGCGCCCACCGATGGCGCGGTTGCGATCATCGACGACGAGACCGTTCTCGCCATGAGCCCCTTCGAGCGCGAGCGAAACCTGCTGACCACCTTGCTGCTTCAGGATCCGAGCACGGCCGGATCGGAAGTATCGGCTGGGTTCATGGCGCTCTCGACCCCCGGCGTATCGAGATATTTCCCGTCACTGCAGGAGTCGGGTCCGGACCGTCGACTCACCGTTCGGATGACCACCCGGCTCGATAGCAAGCCGACCCCGCTCGGCCGTCACTTCCAGGGGCTTCGCGGGTACATCGACGAGTTCGTCGCGGGTTTGTCGCACGGATACGCCAACGTTCGCCGGAACAGGAACGCAGTCGAAGACGCCCTGCGGTCCTGCCCGCGAGAGTCGCTGTCTCGGGCGCTGGTGTACTCGACTCCTGGATACGCGCGACTGTCGGCGCAGATCGCCGTTTCCCCGTCCGCTGCCTCCTACCGCGAGATCCACGATCGCTTGGTCGAGGAGCTCGGCCGGCATCCGCGCACCACCGTCGGCCCCGAGATCATCGCCTCGGAAGCCCGTCAACTACTCAGCGGCGACATCCCCCTGTTCAGTATCGATCCGCACTCGAACCACATCGTCGACGGCGCCGGCCGAGTAGGTCGGGCTCGACGCGCACCGATCGACGAATCGCGCCGACGAATACTTGCCCTCGACCGGAGCTACGCGGTAGCGCAGGCTCGGATCGTGGCGCGGTGCTGTTCGGTCGAGCAGCTCGCAGCTGCGGACGGCACGGAATCGACAACCGCGACGGAGGTGCCGGCGTGACTACGGTCTCGGAGGACGACCGGTCGGAGGTCCTGAAGGTTGCCGATTTTCGCAACCTCTGGCTGGCGAACGGTTTTCGCGACGCATCCGGGGAGATCGCGGGCTTCGCGCTGCCGATCACCGCAGTAGTCCTGTTGGGCGCGTCGCCGGTGCAGATGGCATTCATCGCGATGTGCGCCAATATCGGATATCTACTGTTCGGGCTTCCGGCTGGCGTATGGGTCGACCGGATGCCCAAGCGCACTGTGCTGTCGGCCGCCGAGACGGCATATGTGCTCGCCCTCGCGAGCATCCCCATCGCGTATCTCGCCGATTCGCTCACCGTGGTTCAGCTCATGCTGGTTGCGGTAATACTGAGCATCGCAGGAGTGTTCTTCGGGATAGCGCATCTGAGCGTGCTACCGCTGATCCTGCCGAAGAAGCGGGTGTCCGACGCCAAGGCGCGGCTGACCACATCGTCCACGTCCATCAGCGTCATCGCGCCCGCGGCGGCGGGCGCGGCCGCCCAATCCATCGCAGCTCCCGTCCTCTACGGCGTCGCGGCAGCGTGTCAGCTGGTGTCTGCGGTACTGGTCCGGCGCATCCATCCGGTCGAACCGTCTCCGCCGGAGCAGGTTCGGCGCAACTTCCGCGCCGAGATCGCCGATGGCGTCCGGATCGTATTCCGCCAGCCTCTGCTGCGCCTGCTGCTCGGTCAAACAGCTGTGAACAACCTCGGCGCCGGAATCATGATCGCGGTGATGGCATATTTCTTGCTCGACACTCTTGCCATCGAGCCGTGGTTGTTCGGAGCGTTGTCTGCCGTCGGTGCGGTCTCCGGCTTCGTCGCGTCCTTGGTATGCCCCTGGCTACGGCGGCGGTTCGGCGAAATCCGGATGACGATGCTGTTCTCGGGACTGGCGCCGGTCGCGATGTTGTTCCTGCCCTTGGCCGGTGTGCTGCGTGATCAGGCGATCGTATTGATCGCGATCGGGCAGATACTTCTCGGAACGGCCCTGGTCGGCCGTTCGGTGGCGGTCGCAGGGCTACGCGCACGTGTCACCCCGAACCGGTATCTGAGCCGCGTCACCGCCGCGGCGGCGGTCGTCACACAGGGCGCGACACCACTCGGCACCGTCGCCGGTGGGTTACTCGCCGGAGTGTGGTCGGCGCCGACAGCACTGTGGGTCGGCGTCGCCGTCATGACGGTTCCGATCGTGATGCTGCTCCGGTCACCACTACGCGCGCATCCGACCCTGCCTCCCGAATGGGAGATCGACGACTGAGCACCCGTCCCGGATGTTTGCGAGCGACCGAAGCCGCCCGCAATTCTGCAACATGTTCTACGAGGCGACCAAGGGCATCAGCCGCCGCAGCTGATCGAGATCGCCCACCGAGACGAGCATCATCGTGACACCTGACGCCTCCCAGACCCCGATCTGCTTACGCACCTCGTCCTCGTTGCCGATGATCGTGGTGTCGAGCACCATCTCGTCGGGCACCACGGCCGCCGCCTCGGCCTTACGGCCGGCCTGGAAGAGCTTGCCGATTTCCTCGACCTCGCGCTCGTAGCCCATTCGCCGGTAGACCTGCGCGTGGAAGTTGAGTTCGGGCGCGCCCATGCCGCCGATGTAGAGCGACATCACCCAGCGCAGCCGTTCGATCTCGCTCGCCGGATCGTCGGTGACGATCACCTGGGCGCTGGCGGCGATCTCGAAGGTCTCGCGGGTGCGGCGGGCGCCAGGGCGGGCAAAGCCTTCGTCGAGCCACTCGTTGTACATCCCGGCGAGCCGGGGGGCGTAGTAGATGGCCAGCCAGCCGTCGGCGATCTCGGCGGTCAGTGCGACGTTTTTCGGACCTTCCGCACCCAGCCAGATCGGCAAATCCGCACGTAGCGGGTGCACGATCGGCTTGAGCGGCTTACCGAGGCCGGTCGAGCCGGGACCGGTGAAGGGCAGCGTGTAGTTCGGCCCGTCGCTGACGACGGGCGCCTCCCGCGCGAGCACCTTGCGGATGATGTCGACGTACTCCCTGGTGCGCTGCAACGGCTTGGCGAACGGCTGCCCGTACCACCCCTCCACCACCTGCGGACCGGAGACGCCGAGCCCGAGAATGGCGCGACCGCCGCTGAGATGGTCCAGTGTCAGCGCATGCATCGCGGTCGCGGCGGGGGTACGCGCGGACAGCTGCGCGACGGAGGTACCCAGCCGGACCCGGCTGGTCGACGACCCCCACCATGCCAGCGGACCGAACGCGTCCGATCCCCACGACTCGGCCGCGAACACCGCGTCGAAGCCGGCTTGCTCGGCGGCGACCACCAATTCACCGACCTGCTGCGGCGGCGCCGCACCCCAGTATCCGAGCTGCAATCCGAACCGCATATCGGTCCCCTTTCCGGTCCATTGCTTGCCAGCAGAATAAGAACCTGTTCTACTCGATATCGTGACTCATGGGAATACTGCACCCACGGCAATCACGCAGGATCGCCCGCCCGGATTGGAACCGAGCGACGTACTCAGCGCGCCGCTGCGAATGAAATTCGACTACACCCGCTCGGTGGGCCCGACCATCGGGACGTTCCTCACCGGGCTGCGCGATCGCCGCATCGTCGGCGTGCGCGGCTCGGACGGCCGGGTGCTGGTTCCGCCGTCGGAATACGATCCGGTGACAGCCGATCCGCTCAGCGAGTTCGTCGACGTCGCCGATGTCGGCACCGTCGTCTCCTGGACCTGGGTGCGTGATCCACTGCCTGGTCAGCCCTTCGATCGCCCGTTCGCCTACGCGCTGGTCAAGCTCGACGGCGCCGACACCGCACTGCTGCACGCGGTGGATGTGGCGAGCCCGGAGCAGATCAGCACCGGCATGCGCGTTCGCGCCCGCTGGGCCGCCGAGACCACCGGCACCATCCACGACATCGCCTGCTTCGAGCCCGGCGAAACCTCCACCGCCGGTGCGCAAACCCGGGCCTCGGACGCCGAGCCGGTCACCATGATCGTGACGCCGGTGGATATGAGCTACAAGCACACGGCCTCCCCACAGGAGACGGTGTATCTGCGTGGGCTCAAGGAAGGCAAGCTCATCGGCGGCCGCACCGACGCCGGGGACAAGGTCTACTTCCCGCCGCGTGGCGCCAATCCGACCACCGGCAGGCCAACCGACGACATGGTCGAACTGGCCGATACCGGTACGGTCACCACCTTCTGCATCGTCAACGTGCCGTTCCTCGGGCAGCGGATCAAGCCGCCCTACGTCGCCGCCTACGTCCTGCTCGACGGCGCCGACATTCCGGTGCTGCACCTGGTACTCGGGTGCGCGGCCGACGAGGTCCGAATGGGCATGCGGGTGCGCGCGGTGTGGAAGCCGCGCGAGGAGTGGGGTTACGGCCTGGAGAACGTCGACCACTTCGAGCCCTCCGGCGAGCCGGATGCCGATTACGAAACCTACAAGCATCACCTGTGAGAGGGCTCCCGAGTGACCATCACCGAGCGTTCGACCGATAACGCCACCGACATCGCCGTCGTCGGCTTCGCGCACGCGCCCCATGTGCGGGAGACCTTCGGCACCACCAACGGTGTGGAAATGCTGCAGCCGTGCTTCCAGCAGCTCTACGACCAGCTCGGCATCACCAAGTCCGATATCGACTTCTGGTGCTCCGGCTCCTCCGATTACCTCGCCGGACGAGCCTTCTCGTTCATCTCGGCGGTCGACACGATCGGCGCGGTTCCACCGATCAACGAATCGCACGTCGAGATGGACGCGGCCTGGGCCATGTACGAAGCGTGGGTGAAGCTGCGCTCCGGCCAGGCCCGCACCGCCCTGGTGTACGGCTTCGGCAAGTCCTCCGCGGGCACACTGCGCCAGATCCTGTCGATGCAACTGGATCCGTATCTGGTGACGCCATTGTGGCCGGATTCGCTGTCCATCGCGGGTTTGCAGGCGAGGGCAGGTCTGGATGCCGGCCGCTGGAGCGAACGCGATATGGCCGCGGTCTCGCGGGCACATCGCACCGGCGGCACCTCCGTCGACGACCTGCTTGCGGGTCCCTACGTGGCGGATCCCTTGCGTGAGCACGACATCGCGCCGATCACCGACGGCGCGGCTGCCATCGTGCTCGCGGTGGGTGACCGGGCCCGCGAACTGTGCGAACGCCCGGCATGGATCACCGGTATGTCGCACCGGATCGACTCCTCGGCCCTCGGCGGGCGCGATCTGACCGTCTCGCCGTCGACGCAGGCCGCCGCGCACGCGGTGACCGGCGGCGACACCAGCGGTATCGATATCGCCGAGCTGCACGCTCCGTTCAGCCATCAGGAGTTGATCCTTGCCGAGGCGATCGGTCTCGACAAGCGCACCAGGGTCAATCCCTCCGGTGGCGCGCTGGCAGGCAATCCCATGTTCGCGGCCGGGCTCGAGCGCATCGGTTACGCGGCGAAGGAAATCATGGCAGGCACCGCCGAGCGCGCGCTGGCGCAC
This sequence comes from Nocardia sp. NPDC059180, assembly GCF_042754945.1. Classification (NCBI taxonomy): domain Bacteria; kingdom Bacillati; phylum Actinomycetota; class Actinomycetes; order Mycobacteriales; family Nocardiaceae; genus Nocardia; species Nocardia sp. NPDC059180. The sequence continues at coordinate 921,606 of NZ_JBHZBU010000001.1, read as the reverse complement.
GCCACCAGCGGGCCCGCGCTGCAACAAAACCTTGTGACCGTTCTGGATTCGGAGGCTGGCCGATGAGTTTCCCGGCTGCGGTGCTGGGCACCGGACAAACCCATCACGTGACGAAACGCAGTGATGTGTCGATGGCGGGCATGGTCCGCGAAGCCATCGATCGCGCGCTGGCCGACGCCGACCTCACCATGGCCGATATCGACGCGGTCGTGATCGGCAAGGCGCCGGACATGTTCGAGGGCGTGATGATGCCCGAGCTGTACCTCGCCGACGCACTCGGCGCACCGGGCAAACCCCTGCTTCGCGTGCACACCGCGGGGTCGGTGGGTGGCTCGACCGGCGTCGTCGCCGCCAACCTGGTCCAGGGCGGCGTGCACGAGCGGGTGCTCGCGGTGGCGTGGGAGAAGCAGTCGGAGTCGAATGCCATGTGGGCGTTGTCGATTCCGGTGCCGTTCACCATGCCGGTCGGCGCGGGCGCGGGTGGCTACTTCGCACCGCATGTGCGCTCCTACATCCGCCGTTCGAACGCACCTGGCCATATCGGCGCGATGGTGGCGGCCAAGGATCGGCGCAATGGCGCCAAGAACCCGTACGCGCATTTGAAGCAGCCCGATATCACCATGGAATCGGTGCTGGCCTCGCAGATGCTGTGGGATCCGATCCGCTTCGACGAGACCTGCCCCTCCTCCGACGGCGCGTGCGCGGTCGTGATCGGTGGCGAGAAGTCGGCTGCGGCAGTGGAAGCGTCGGGTAAGAAGGTGGCGTGGGTGCACGCGACCGCCATGCGGACCGAACCCACCACCTTCTCCGGGCGTGATCAGGTCAATCCGCAGGCCGGTCGCGACGCGGCCGCCGCACTGTGGAAGCAGGCGGGCATCACCGACCCGCTCAGCGAGATCGACGCCGCCGAGATCTATGTCCCGTTCTCCTGGTTCGAGCCGATGTGGCTGGAGAACCTCGGATTCGCCGCACCGGGTGACGGCTGGAAGCTCACCGACAAGGGTGAAACCGAAATCGGCGGAACGCTGCCGGTGAACCCGTCGGGCGGTGTGTTGTCGTCGAACCCGATCGGCGCCTCCGGCATGATCCGTTTCGCCGAGGCCGCCAAGCAGGTGATGGGCCGGGCAGGCGCCTGTCAGGTGGACAATGCGCGCAAGGCACTCGGACACGCCTACGGCGGTGGGTCGCAGTACTTCTCGATGTGGGTGGTCGGCTCGGAGCGTCCGGCATGAAGTTCACCGTCGGTATCGCACTGAGCCCGCTCGAGCAGCTTCCCGAGCTGGCTCGCACCGCGGAAGAATGCGGCTTCTCCTCGATCGCGCTGCCCGATTCGCTGTTCTATATGAAATCGGCGGCGGCGAAGTATCCTTACACCCCCGACGGCAGCCGTTTCTGGGGTCCGGAGACGCCGTGGGTCGATCCGCTGATCGCCGCGACCGCTATGGCCGCGGTGACCAGCCGGATCCGCTTCTACACCAACGTCCTCAAGCTCGGCTCCCGCAATCCGCTGCTGCTGGCCCGCCAGGTCGGCTCGGTGGCCAATATGTCCGGCAACCGGTTCGGGTTCGGTGTCGGCATCGGCTGGGCGCCGGAGGAATTCGAGTGGTGCGGCGTGCCCTTCGCGCGACGCGGTGCCAGGGTTGACGAGATGATCGAGGTCATCAAGCTGGTCCTGGACGGCGGGATGGTCGAGTACCACGGTGAGTTCTTCGATTTCGATCCGTTGCAGATGAGCCCGGCGCCGACCGAACCGGTGCCGTTCTACATCGGCGGCCACACCGACGCGGCCCTGCGCCGGGCGGCGCGGGTCGGCGACGGCTGGACCTCGGCCATGATGAAGTTCGACCAGCTCCGCGAAACCATCGACACGCTGGGGCGGTTGCGCACGGAGTACGGTCGTGCCGATAAGCCGTTCGAGATCCAGGCGGTCTGCATCGACAAGTTCGGCAGATCCGGGTACGAGGATCTGGCCGGCGCCAGTGTCACCGACGCGATCGTGGTCCCGTGGGTGATGGACGGCATCGGGTTCGACGGCGAACTGGAAGCAAAAAAGGAATCGTTGCGCAAGTTCGCGGCGGCGAATATCGACGATCCGATCATCTGAGGCCGACCAGAAGGGCTGCTATGACCGTCGACTCCTCCCCCATCACCGACCATCCGGCGCGCGCCGCAGGCAAGGCCTCCCAAGCCGCGGTGCGTGCCCGGGACAAAGAGGCCTGGCTCGATCTGTTCGCGGCCGATGGGATCGTCGAAGATCCGATCGGGCCTTCGGGATTCGATCCGGAAGGCGTCGGCCACCGTGGCCGCGACGCCATCTCGGCGTTCTGGGACAAGGCGATCGCGGCGACCGAATCCATCGAGTTCCTGTTCGGCGATTCGTTTGCCTGCGGTTCAGAAGTCGCGTTCACCGGGATCATCCGCAGCACGGTTGGTGGACACCTGATCGATGCCGAGGGCGTGTTCACCTACCGGGTCGACACGGCGGGCAAGATCGCCGCGTTGCGGGCGTACTGGGAGGTCGATCGAGCCATGGCGACGGCGCGAAAGGCCGGCTGAGCCGCACGACCGGATCGGCTGAGCCTGCACCCAGAGCGACGCTCAGGAGCGAAAAGTAACGACAATGCCCCTCGATCCGCGGATCGAGGGGCATTGTCGTTACGGTTGACCGGCAGCGATTGTCAGTCGGCGGACTGGGCGGTGACCGGAGCAGTCTTGTAATCGACCTGGAATTCCTTGATGCCGTTGAGCCAACCCGAACGCAGTCGCTTCGCATCGCCGAGCTTGCTGATATCGGGCAGATGATCGGCGATCGCATTGAAGATCAGATCGACCTCGAGGCGGGCCAGGTTCGCGCCGACGCAGAAGTGCGCGCCGGTACCGCCGAAGGACAGGTGCTGGTTGTCCTCGCGCATGATGTCGAACTTCTCCGGATTCGCGAAGACGTCCTCATCGAAGTTGGCCGAGCGGTACAGCATGACCACCCGCTGGCCCTTCTTGATCTGCACGCCGCCGAGCTCGACATCCTCCAGCGCGGTGCGCTGGAACGAGGTCACCGGGGTGGCCCAGCGAATGATCTCATCAGCCGCGGTGGCCGGGCGTTCCTTCTTGAACAGCTCCCACTGATCGGGGTGCTCCAGGAAGGCGATCATGCCGTGAGTGATGGCGTTGCGGGTGGTCTCGTTACCCGCCACCGCCAGCATGATGACGAAGAACCCGAATTCCTCCTCCGAGAGCTTGTCGCCATCGATATCGGCCTCGATCAGCGTGGTCACGATGTCATCGGCCGGATTCTGCTTACGGTCTGCGGCCATCTGATAGGCGTAGCCGAGAATTTCCGCCGATGCCACGACCGGGTCGGCGGTACTGTCGGGATCGTCGTAACTGGTCATATCGTTGGACCAGTTGAAGACCCGCATGCGATCTTCCTGCGGGACGCCGATGAGTTCGGCGATGGCCTGCAGCGGCAGTTCGCAGGCGATCTGGGTGACGAAGTCGCCGGAACCGGACTCGGCAGCAGCCTTCACGATGGACTCGGCACGCGCCGAGAGTTCGGCGCGCAAGCTGTTGATCGCACGCGGCGTGAACCCACGGGAAATGATCTTGCGGAGTTTGGTGTGCTCAGGCGCGTCCTTGTTGATCAGGACGAACCGCTGCAGCTCGATCTGCTCGCGGGTGATGTCGTCGTTGAATCGCGGAATCGCGGTGTTCTCATAAGTGGAGAACACATCGCTGCGCCGCGAGACCTCCTTGACATCGGCGTGCTTGCTGACGACCCAGAACCCGTCGTCATGGAATCCGCCGACCTCCGGCGGCTGCGGATTCCACCAGACCGGAGCGGCCCGGCGCAGCTCGGCATACTCCTCGACCGGAATACGGTGGGCATAGATTTCGGGATCGGTGACATCGAATCCGTCCGGCACGTCGGGCCGAACCGTTCGAGGGGCTACCACCAGTTGCCTCCTTCGCGTTACCGCGACCGCGGACACCACGGGCCAGTGAATCCATTCGACCACGGAACTGGAACACGTTCTACAATTATTGAAGCACAGGCGGGAAAACTAGGGAAGAAACCGGACAGATCCGCCCGTGACAAGTGTCAAGAACACGTTCCAGTTCTGTCCCTGAGGAAAGGTTGGAGATGGGTACACCCGTCATCGTCGAAGCCGCCCGCACCCCGATCGGCAAGCGCCGCGGCTGGCTGTCCGGCCTGCACGCGTCCGAACTCATCGGCGCCGCCCAGCGGGGTCTGCTCGACCGCGCACACCTCGACCCCGCCCTCGTCGAGCAGGTCATCGGCGGCTGCGTCACCCAGGCGGGCGAGCAGTCCAACAACGTCACCCGAGTGGGCTGGCTGCACGCCGGGCTCCCCTGGCAGGTCGGCTGCACCACCATCGACGCCCAGTGCGGTTCGGCCCAGCAGGCCAACCACCTCATCGCGGGCCTCATCGCCACCGATGCCATCGAGATCGGCATGGCCTGTGGCGTCGAGGCCATGAGCCGGGTTCCACTCGGCGCCAACGTCGGCGAGAACGCGGGCCCGCGCAGGCCCGCGTCGTGGGATATCGATCTGCCCAACCAGTTCGAGGCCGCCGAACGAATTGCCAAGCGACGCGGCATCACCCGTGACGACGTCGACGCGCTCGGCGTGCGCTCGCAGCGACTGGCCGCGCAGGCCTGGGCCGAGGGCCGCTTCGACCGCGAGGTGCTCACCGTGACCGCGCCGGTCGCCGATAAGGAAGGCAACCTCACCGGCGAGAAGATGGACGTCACCCGCGACCAGGGTCTGCGCGAGACCACCACGGAGAGCCTGGCCGGCCTGAAGCCGGTACTCGAGGGCGGCATCCACACCGCGGGTACGTCCTCGCAGATCTCCGACGGTGCCGCCGCGGTACTGCTGATGGATGAAAAGGCCGCGCGCCGCGAAGGTTTGACCCCGCGGGCTCGCATCGTCACCCAGTGCCTGGTCGGCTCGGAACCCGAATTCCACCTCGACGGCCCGGTGCAGGCCACTACCCGTCTGCTGGAGCGGTCGGGCATGAGCATCGGCGATATCGATCTGTTCGAGATCAACGAGGCGTTCGCCTCGGTGCCGCTGTCATGGGCGTCGGTGCACAAGCCCGATATGGACCGGGTGAACGTCAACGGTGGCGCCATCGCGCTCGGCCATCCGGTCGGCTCCACCGGATCCCGCCTCATCACAACGGCTTTGCACGAGCTGGAGCGTTCCGACCGCAGCATCGCAATGGTGCTCATGTGTGCCGGTGGCGCACTAGCGACAGGCACGATCATCGAGCGGTTGTAGGCCTTTCAACCAATTCCCCGGTGTAAGTTGAACGTTCATCTCGGGGGCGGCAAAACGTGTCGTACGCCACACAAAGATCGGTACAGATGAGTAGATGAGGTGTCAGCTATCTTGCGGCTACCGCCGGTCCGACCGGGAAGAACCCCGCGACGGGCTAGAACTTGCTGGCAGGACGGCTCCACAAGAGCCGTTGGTGGAACCCGCAAACGCCACGCTCGGAGCCTCTGCACTGGATACCGACCTGGAAGCTTCAAGGAAATTCGGAATCAGGCGTAGGTTTTCAGTTACTGAGCCGCTAATATCAATGATACGTATCCGAGATAACGACTGTTAGTACAGCGAAGGGAATTGGGCGGCTCACAATGGCTGATTTCGCGGCGCGGCTGAACAAGCTGTTCGAAACCGTGCATCCCCCGGGGCGTAAGCCGCACACGAACGCGGAGGTCGCAGCTGCGCTGACGGCCTCAGGGCATCCGATCTCCAAACCGTACCTGTCACAGTTGCGGTCCGGGCAGCGGACCAATCCGTCGGACGAGACGGTGGCCGCGTTGGCGAAGTTCTTCAAGGTCAAGCCGGACTACTTCTTCAACGACATCTACGCCGCCAAGATCGACCATGATCTAGAACTGCTGTCGCAGTTGCAGGGTTACGGGCTGCGCCGGCTGTCGAGCCGGGCATTCGATCTGTCCGAAGAATCTCAGAATCTACTCACGTCCATGGCGGAGAAACTCCGGGCAAGTGAAGGTTTGCCCGAAGTTCCTCCGGACGGGACCGAATAGACTCTCGCACACCACAACACAGTGCGACCCATTGGGTCGCACTGTGTTGTGTTATGTGATCGGCGCCACTTCACAGCGAATCCGCACGACGAGGACGGCCGAAAACTGCTGCCCCGGAGCGTGAGCCGCGCCAGAGCAGCGGAAAGGCCGGAATCGGACCGTCGGGATCAGCGCTGCGCGTCGGCCGCGGTCGGCGTTTTCTGCTGCTCGCGGGCGGTGGTATCGAAGGCCTGCGCGATCGCGTTGACCCAACCGCGCGGGCTCACGCCCTCGGGCGGTGCGATCCAGCGAGCGTCGACCACCACGTCGCCGAGCGGGTTTCGCGCCCATCGTGCGACACGATCGGCACGCTGGGTCACCGAGGTCGGCGGATCACCGGCCGACACGATCTCCACGCCACCACCCGATTGCAGGTAGAGCGCGTCCATGATCTGCGCGACTCGGTCGGAAGCCTTCAACTGCGTGGACGTTCCGCCTTGCTCATGCGCGACGACCTCGGGGAAGCGCTTGACCAGCACCCGGTGCAGCAGCTCGATGCGTCGCAGCAGCAGCCGCGCGCGCACCCACAACTCGATCACGATCCACACCGCGCCGAAGGCGATCAACAGGCTCGCGATCTGCCACGTAGGCCAACCCCAGTCCGCCACACCAGGTTCGGCGCGTGGGGCGTCGATGGCGGCGCGACGGATCTCGAGTGCCGCCATCACCGCCACCACAGCGGTACCCGCGGTGTAGATCGCGATACCGCGCCCGAGCGCGGTCCAGTCCAGGTTGCGCAGACCGGTGACGACGATGAACAGCCCACCCAGCGCCACGATCACCCAGCCGACGACATGCGTCCAGGCCAGGGTTGTCGCGGCCGCGACGGCGCCGACCGCGTAGATGGCCAGCGCGATCTGGCGCAGGTTACGGCGCGAGACGACCGGCCATGCGGCCGAGGCGACCACCGACGTCGCCGTGGTGAACAGCAGCCACGCCGCGACAACGACGCCGTCGGAGAGCATCCCGGAGCGCAGACCGTCCGGTAGCAGGTTGTCGACCGCAAGTCCCACATCGGGAATCGCGACGGTGGCGGCGAGCGCGACCGCGGACACCGCGATCACGATGGCTACCCGGGCGGTGGTCGCGGGCTTGACCAGCACGCGCCCCACCCGCGCACCGGCTGCCACCCAGACCAGCATGGCCGTCAACCAGAAGGTCATCCAAGAGCCTCATCGAATCGAAGGACCGAGACGCCCGCGCCCCGGTTGTTGAATACGCGCAGCCGCGTCATCAGCATCGCGGCGAAGGTCTCGGCCTCCCACTCGGCCTGTTCGTCCTCGCCGTCGTCGACGATCTGCTGATGAGCGCGCTGGCTCAGCATGTAGGCGATCAGATCGTCGCTGGCTTCCAGCGTCACCTCCGGTGCGGGCGCACCCTCGTGGTCGAACACGATGTGCCCCAACTCGTGTGCGAGGGTGTGCTCGCGACTCGGCAGCGCGGTGGCAAGCACGATCACGTCTTTGTCCGGATAGAAGCGGCGCTGACCGCATACACCGGGGCCGAGGTCGGCATCGGCGATCTCGATCATGCGTTTGCGCTCGGCGGCGATGGCGAGCACCACCTCGTCGAGGGTGGTGGCGTCGAAATCGGCCGCCACCGCGCATACCGCGTCCACCGCCGCGGCGACCCGGCGGTAGGACCGCGAACCACTCTGCGCCTTACTCTGTGTCATCGCCGATCACGCACCCGTTCCGAAGAATTGCGCGCGCGCGGCATCGATCCGCGCCTGCGCCGCCGACGCACTCTGGAAGCTCACCGCACCGGAACCTGCTCCGGCCAGCGTGAGTGCGATCAGACCACCGATCACCGTCAGCATCTTCGGCGCAGGCAGACCGTCCTCGGCGCTGGTGTTGCGCACGTCCGGGTCCGACGGCGCGGCCATCGCGGGCGGTGACGCCGGAGCGGGGGCCGCGGCAGGCGGTGCGGGCGCGGGCGGAACAGCGGCGGGGGCGGGTGGTGCGACCACCGGCACGACCGGAATCGCCGGAACCACCGGTGCGATCACCGGCGGCGCGGGCACCGGTACCGGCGGAATGGCCAGCGGAGGCAGCGCGGGGACCGCGGGAACCGGCGGGATGGGAATCAGCAGCAACAGCAGCGGGGACGCCGAGCCGACCGCTGCGGAGCCGACGGCCGCCGAACCAACCGCAGCCGAACCCGTTGCGGCCGAACCGATTCCCGCAGAACCGAGGGCGGCTGAACCGACAGCCGCCGAACCCGTACCGAGGGCACCGACACCGGCTGAGCCGACAGCGGCCGAACCCGTACCGAGGGCCGCCGATCCGGTGCCGAGCGCAGCGGAACCAGTGGCGAGGGCGCCGACCCCAGCGGAACCGACTGCGGCCGAACCGGTTCCGAGCGCACCGACGCCCGCCGATCCGACTGCCGCCGAACCCGTGCCGAGCGCAGCACCCAGCCCGACCGAACCGAAACCGAGAATCGTACCGAGAGAGGAGGATCCGGCGGCGAGACCGGCACCGAGGCCTGCCGAGCCCGCGGCAGCGGAGCCGGCGGCTGCGGAGCCCGCAGCGGCTGATCCGGCTCCAGCCGAGCCGGTACCGGGACCGGCGACGTCTGTCGGTTCGATGCCCGCGTCGACCGATTGCCGACCGGGGATGGTCAGGGGTTGCCATTCCTCGCCCTGATCATCGACCGGGACGGCTCCGTTGGTCGCGTTCGCCCCGTTGCCGATACTCGGCGCGGCACCATTCCCCGCGTTCGCGTCAGGGGCGTTGCCGGCATTGGCACCAGGGGCATTGCCCGCATCGGCGCCAGCGGCGTTGCCTGAGTTCGTGGCCGGTCCGTTCCCCGCGTTCGCCCCCGGGTCGGCTCCGGCGCCGCTGCCCGTGTTCGGCAGCAGGCCGTTGCCCACGTTCGCCGGGTTCGGCACGGCACCATTGCCCGGATTCGGGGCGCTGTTCCCGCCCTGCCCGGAACCACCGGGCTGGGCCTCGGCCGCTACCGGCCCGAGTAGCCCGAGGCAGCCGACGGCCCCCGCTACCGCGAGCACACGCGTAAAGCGACCAATGGCCATGCGACGGCCTTCCCCTCATAGAGACTGCGCAGAACTTCGCCCGGCCACACGCACACCCCGGACTCCAACAACGGTTGCCCATAGTAAACCGTGGGCTCCCGACCGCGCAGGAGTACCGCCCCCTCCAGGGCCGCGATCGACCGGGCATTCAGATCGCCTGGACGGCGTAAACCACGTCTGTCGAGGCCGGAGGCTCGCCACGCGGACCCCGGCGGGAGGGACCTGACGGTCGGTTTGCTGGCGAGTCCGATTCCGCGACCGCCGAACCCCTGGGTATGCAGTCCGTCACAACGTCAGCCGAGGCACGTCCCGGCTCCGGCGCAAAACGGCCGCCGCATCCGCCTACTACACCCCACACCCGGCGGGCATCGGATGGTTCGGGTAGCGACTCGACGAGGCAACCGCGACCGGCGGGCGACGGCGACCCGGATCTTCCGATGGCAGCCGAAACACACCGGTGGCGGACCGGAAGTCCCGGTCCGCCACCGCAGAGCGTTCTAGTGCTCGCCGATTACGCGCCGTAGACCGGCTCGGCCGGGTTGGCCTTGGCGAGCAGGTCGGCGACGACCGGGCCGAGTTCGGCCGGGTCCCAGCGGGCGCCGCGGTCGACGGGGATCCCGTGGCGCCAGCCCTCGGCGACGGCGACCTTGCCGCCTTCGACCTCGAACATGCGGCCGGTCACGCCTGCGGATTCGGGGCTGCCGAGCCAGACGACCAGCGGGGAGACGTTCTCGGGGGCCATGGCGTCGAAGCCCTCCTCGGGTGCGGCCATGTCGTCGGCGAAGACCGTTTCGGTCATTCGGGTGCGGGCGGCCGGGGCGATGGCGTTGACGGTGACGCCGTAGCGGCCGAATTCGGCGGACGCGGTGAGGGTCAGACCCGCGATTCCGGCTTTGGCCGCGCCGTAGTTGCCCTGGCCGACGCTGCCCTGCAGACCGGCACCGGAGCTGGTGTTGATGATGCGGGCATCGACCGGGCGGCCCGCCTTGGACTCACCGCGCCAGTATTCGATGGCGTGACGCATGGTGGCGAAATGGCCCTTGAGGTGCACGCGGATCACGGCGTCCCATTCGTCCTCGGCCAGGTTGACCAGCATCCGGTCGCGTACGAAACCGGCATTGTTGACCAGCACATCGAGTCCGCCGAAGGTGTCGACGGCCTGGCGGATGAGCCGGCGCGCACCTTCCCAGTCGGCGATGTCGTCACCGTTGGCGACGGCCTCGCCACCGAGCGCACGGATCTCGGCGACGACCTGTTCGGCCGGGGTCTCGCCGGTATCGGCGCCGTTGAGCGCGGAGCCGAGGTCGTTGACGACCACCTTCGCACCGGCCGCGGCAAACGCCAGCGCGTGCGCGCGGCCGATGCCTCGGCCGGCGCCGGTGATGATCACGGTACGTCCGGCGCAGATCCCACTGGTTTCCATCGTGTTCCTAATCTCTTTCGCAGCGGTCGGTGGTGGGCGATCAGGCCGTCGGGGTATGCCGGTGGCGCTGACCAGGTCTGATCGGCTAGGGCTTCGGCGCGCCGTTCGGCGTGGCCGCGTTGGCTGCGTCCAGGAATGCCGGGCGCTCACCGCCGCCGTGCACCTCGAGCGTCGCCCCGCTGACGTAGCCGGCCAGCGGTGAGGCGAGGAAGGCCACGCAGCGGCCGATGTCTTCGGGGCGGGCCAGACGCCCGAGCGGAATGGTGGCTCCGACTGCCGCCACCCCGTCAGCGTCGCCGTAGTGCAGCTGGCTGAGTTCGGTTTCTACCGGGCCGACGGCCAGCGAGTTCACCCGGACCTTCGGCGCCCACTCCACGGCGAGCGAGGCGGTGAGGCTGTCGACGCCCGCCTTGGCAGCACCGTAGGCGGCGGTGCCCGGCGAGGCCCGGTGCGCACTGACGCTGGAGATATTGACGATGGAGCCGCCGTCCGGCTGCGCCTGCATCACCGCATTGGCGATCTGCGACACCAGCAGCGGCGCCAGCAGATTCAGCTCGATGATCTTGGCGTGGAAGTTCTTGCTCGCGTCGGCGGCCAGGGCGAAGGGGGCGCCGCCCGCATTGTTCACCAGGTGGTCGAGGCGGCCGTGGCGGGCGACGACGGTGTCGATCATCTCGCGCACCGCATCGCCGTCACGGACATCGCAGGGCAGGAATTCGGCCTGCCGTCCCTCGTACTCCACCGGGGCGTCTCCGGGACGGCGTGCGCAGGCCAGCACGGTCGCGCCCGCGGCGAGCAGGGCCCGGCTCACGCCCGCGCCAACGCCGCGAACACCGCCGGTTACCAGAACGACGCGTCCGGACAGATCGATTTCGAGTGCCACCGTGCTAACCTACCAAGCAATTGCTTGCTTAGCCAAGGTTCGCTCACGATGGGAACTGCGATGGGGATCAACCGTCACACCGAATCAACCGGCATCACCGTCATCACGGTCGACTATCCGCCGGTCAACGCCATACCCTCGGACGGCTGGTTCGCTCTCGCCGACGCTCTGCGCGAGGCAGGCCGCGATCCGGAGACCAAGGTGGTGGTCCTGCGCGCAGAGGGCCGCGGGTTCAACGCGGGCGTGGATATCAAGGAGATGAATCAGGACACCGGGCACACCGCCCTGATTCGCGCCAACCACGGATGCTTCGAGGCCTTCGCCGCCGTCTACGACTGCCAGGTCCCGGTGATCGCGGCCGTCAACGGCTTCTGCCTGGGCGGTGGCATCGGCCTGGTCGGCAACGCCGATATCGTCGTGGCCTCCGATGACGCCACCTTCGGTCTGCCCGAGGTCGACCGCGGTGCACTCGGGGCGGCCACCCATCTGTCGCGGCTGATCCCGCAGCACCTGATGCGGGCCATGTTCTACACGGCGGGCACCCTCACCGCGCAGCAGCTGCACCACTACGGCTCGGTGCTACAGGTCGTACCGCGCGCCGAGCTCGACGCCGCCGCGATGGACGTCGCCAAGAACATCGCCAACAAGGACGGCCGCGTCATCCGCGCCGCCAAGCGCGCGCTCAACGGCATCGACGTGCAGGACGTGCATCGCTCCTACCGCTATGAGCAGGGCTTCACCATGGAGCTCAACCTCGCCGGTGTGGCCGATGAGATCCGGGCGCGCTTCGACGACGATCTGGCCGCGCAGAAGAAAGGTAACTAGGAACTGTGCCTACCCACCCCGTCGGCTCCGCCGACTGCCATCCCCCTAAGCGCGACAAGCAAATGACGCTCGACGAGATCGTCGGCGAACTGCGGAGCGGAATGACCATCGGCCTCGGCGGCTGGGGTTCGCGGCGCAAGCCGATGGCCCTGGTCCGGGCGCTGCTGCGTTCGGACATCACCGATCTGACCGTCGTCGCCTACGGCGGCCCCGACCTGGGCCTGCTGTGCTCGGCGGGCAAGGTGCGCAAGGCCTACTACGGATTCGTGTCGCTGGACTCGGCTCCCTTCTACGACCCGTGGTTCGCCAAGGCGCGCACCGAGGGCGCGATCACAGTGCGCGAGATGGACGAAGGCATGATCAAGTGCGGTCTGCAAGCCGCCGCCGCCCGCCTGCCGTTCCTGCCCATCCGCGCCGGCCTGGGTTCGGCCGTGGTGGATTTCTGGGAAGGCGAACTGAAGACGGTTCAGTCCCCCTACCCGACCGACGGCAAGACCGAGACCCTGATCGCCATGCCCGCCCTGAATCTGGATGCCGCGTTCGTGCACCTGGACCTCGGCGATAAGCACGGCAATGCGGCCTACACCGGCGTCGACCCCTATTTCGACGACCTGTACTGCCTGTCGGCCGAGCGCCGCTACCTGTCGGTGGACCGCCTGGTCGAGACCGAGGAGCTGGTGAAGGCCGTTCCGCAACAGTCGATCATCCTCAACCGCATGATGGTCGACGGCGTGGTCGAGGCGCCGGGTGGCGCGCACTTCACCTTCTCCGGCAGCTACGGCCGCGATGAGAAGTTCCAGCGCCACTACGTGGAGGCCGCCAAGACCCCCGAGTCTTGGGCCGAGTTCAAGGCGCGCTACCTGGACGTGTCCGAGGACGAATACCAGGCCGCCGTCCGCGCTTTCGCCGAGGAGCAGAAGTAATGTCAGACACCGCAACGATTACCCGTGCCGAAGTCTGTGTCGTCGCCGCGGCCGAGATCTTCCGTGGCGCGGGCGAGATCATGGCCAGCCCCATGTCCACCGTCACCACCATCGGCGCCCGGCTGGCGCGGCTGACCTTCGAGCCGGATCTGCTGCTCTCCGACGGCGAGGCGCTGTTGTTCGCCGAGGTTCCGCCGATCGGCGGTAAGGCTCCCGTCGAGGGCTGGATTCCGTTCTCCCGGGTGTTCGATGTGGTCGCCTCCGGTCGCCGCCACGTCGTCATGGGCGCGAATCAGCTGGACCGGTACGGCAATCAGAATCTGTCGGCCTTCGGCCCGCTACAGCAGCCGACCCGGCAGATGTTCGGTGTGCGCGGCGCCCCCGGCAACACCATCAACCACGCCACCAGCTACTTCGTGCCAAGGCACAACAAGCGCGTGTTCTGCGAGACCGTCGACATCGTCTCCGGAATCGGCTACGACAAGATCGATCCCGAGAACCCCGCCTACCGGTTCCACCACCTGCACCGCGTGGTGAGCAACCTCGGCGTCTTCGACTTCGGCGGCCCCGGCCACACGATGCGGGCGCTGTCGCTGCATCCCGGTGTGGCCGCCGACGAGGTCGCCGAGAACACCTCGTTCGAGATCGCCGAGCTGGGCGAGGCGGGCGAAACCCGGCTGCCGACCGAGGAAGAGCTGCGGATCATTCGCACCGTTCTCGATCCCAAGGGGTTCCGGGACAAGGAGGTGTCGGCATGAGCGCACGGCTGCGGACGCCGCTGACCGAGCTGGTCGGCATCGAGCATCCGATCGTGCAGACCGGCATGGGCTGGGTCGCCGGGCCGCGGCTGGTCGCGGCCACCGCGGAGGCCGGCGGGCTTGGCATCCTGGCCTCGGCCACCATGACCTACGACGAGCTCGAAGCCGCCATCGCGAAGACCAAATCGCATACCTCGAAGCCGTTCGGTGTGAACATCCGCGCCGACGCCTCCGACGCCGGTGAGCGCATCGACCTGCTGATCCGGGAGAAGGTCAAGGTTGCCTCCTTCGCCCTGGCGCCCAAGCAGGACCTCATCGCGAAGCTGAAAGACGCCGGTGTCGTGGTTGTTCCGTCGATCGGCGCGGCCAAGCATGCGGTGAAGGTGGCGTCCTGGGGCGCGGACGCGGTGATCGTGCAGGGCGGTGAGGGTGGCGGACATACCGGTCCGGTGGCCACCACACTGCTGCTGCCGTCGGTGCTCGACGCGGTCGACATCCCGGTGGTCGCAGCCGGCGGCTTCTTCGACGGCCGCGGACTGGCCGCCGCACTCGCCTACGGCGCCGCAGGCATCGCCATGGGTACCCGCTTCCTGCTGACCCAGGAAAGCCAGGTCCCCGAAGCGGTGAAGCAGGAATACCTGAACCGGCACCTACAGGACACGGTGGTCTCGCTCAAGGTCGACGGCATGCCGCACCGCGTGCTGAACACCGAACTGGTGCAGCGCCTGGAGCATTCGGGCAACTGGCGCGGACTGACCGCCGCGGTCGCCAATGCCGCCAAGTTCAAGAGCATGACCGGCATGAAGTGGTCCACCATGGTCCGCGACGGTCTGGCCATGCGTAAGGCCAAGGACCTCACCTGGTCGCAGGTCATCATGGCCGCGAACACCCCGATGCTGCTGAAAGCGGGCCTGGTCGAGGGCAATACCGAGGCGGGCGTGCTCGCCGCGGGCCAGGTCACCGGCATCATCGATGATCTGCCGACCTGTCAGGAACTCATCGACCGCATCATTCGCGATGCGGTCGCGCGGATAGACACAATCGCCGCGCTCACCGACGACGCCCAGGCGATCCCCGGCGCGTCCAAGTAACCGGCCCTGCTCGGTCACCGGTCAGGCGGTCTCCCTTCACGGGAGGCCGCCTGACTTCGTTTCGGCCGAGGCGAACCGCATCAGGATGCCCATGCGGCGGCCAGTGGAGTTCCTGCCACTACGATAGATTGATGTAATCATTGCGTCGATCGCGACCGAAGTCGCACTGACGTTAGGTGCCCGACGGCGTGATCGGCAGGGCGGCGGGCCCGAATGCAAAGAGCGCGGATCGGCGTCGTCCGCGCTCCTGGAAGTGCTCAGGCGCTCGTGGCGACCTTACTGCTCGAATAGAGGTTGGGCAGCCCGAGATTGTCGCGCAGAGTCGTTCCGGTGTACTCCGTGCGAAGGGCGCCGCGATCTTGGAGTAGTGGCACCACCCGGTCGACGAATTCGTCGAGTCCCGAGGGCACCAGGTGGGAGCCGAGGATGAAACCGTCGGAGCCGTCGTTCTGCACAAAACTGTCGATCTTCTCGGCGATCTGACTCGCGGTGCCAACGAGCGGTCCTCGTTCGAACTGATCGATCACCACTTCGCGCAACGTCAGCTTCTTCTCCTCCGCCACCGCGCGTAGCTTGGCGACGGTGTCGAAGCGGTCCTGGTAGACGAAGGCCTTGCCCTGAATGATCGGCGGCGCTTCGGGATCCGGGTCGATATCGGGCACCGGACCCTCGGGGTCGTAGGTAGACAGATCGCGGTTCCAGATCTGTTCCAGCAGGATCAGCGCGGTCTGGCCGGTGACCTGTTCATTGCGAATGGCATGGAACTTCTCTGTCGCCTCGGCCTCGGTGTCGCCGAGCACGAAACTGGCCGACGGCAGGATCTTGATGTCGTCGGCCGACCGGCCCGCCGCTACCGCACGAGCCTTGATGTCACGGTAGAAGTCGGCGGCCTCGGGCAGCTTGCCGTACGGGGAGAAGATCGCGTCGGCGTTAGCAGCGGCGAAATCCCGCCCCTGCGGTGAGACACCGGCCTGGAGGGTCACCGGCCTGCCCTGCGGGCTGCGCGGCACGGTGAATCGGCCGGAAATATCGAACTGGCTGCTCTTGATGGCGAACGAGCCCGCATCCGGCCGGGCCAGGAAACGCCCGGTGTCGCGGTCGGCGACGATATCGCCTGCCTCCCACGAATCCCACAGCTCCCGTACCGCCGCGACCGTCTCCTCCGCGCGGGCGTACCGCTGTGAGCGATCCAGATATCCACCGCGCCGGAAGTTCTGGCCGGTGAAGGCGTCGAACGAGGTGACCACATTCCATGCAGCTCGACCACCGGACAGATGATCCAGCGTCGCGAACTGCCGTGCCAGCTCGTAGGGCTCGTTGAACGTGGTGTTGATGGTGCCCGCGAGCCCGAGATGTTCGGTGACTGCGGCCAGGGACGCGAGGACAGTGAAGGTATCGGGCCGACCAACGATGTCCTGGTCGAAAATCTTGCCTGCCCGCTCGCGCAGTGCCAATCCCTCGGCGAGGAAGAAGAAATCGAACTTGCCCCGTTCGGCGGTGCGTGCGGTGTGTTCGAACGAGCCGAAATCGATCTGACTGCCCGCTTCCGGATGCCACCAGGAGGTGTGGTGGTTGACGCCACCGAGGTAGGCGCCGAGGATGACCTGCTTGCGTGGAGTGCTCATGGTGACCTCGTTCAGGCGATGGCGTAGCGGCTGGGGATGGTTGTGGACAATCCGAGCAGGGCGCGCAGCGAACCGTCGGGGTACTCGGTGCGGGCGAGTCCGCGGGTGCGCAGCGCAGGGACGAGGTGGTCGGCAATGGCGGTCAGATCGTCGACCGCCACACCGGGACGCACGCGGAATCCGTCGATGCCGAGTTCGTTCCATTGCGCCAGCAGGTCGGCCAGCTGATCGGCGCTGCCAGTGAATATCGCGGCGTCGGAGCTGAATTCGCTGCCGGACAATTCGTTGAGGCGGGCCAATCGCTCGGCGCCGGTCTCGTCCAGCGAGTCGAGGAAGACGACAAGGTCGGCGTACACCTGCAAAAGATCACCGGTCCTGCCCGCCGCAGCCGCGGCGACTTCGGCGAGCACCGGTGCCGGACCGTCGTCGATATCCGGCGTGACGAACACCAGATCGGCAGCGCGCGCGGCGAACTCGTAGACCACCGGATGATGGGCGAGTGCGGTCACCACCGGCTGCCCCTGCGGTGGCCGAGGCGTGATGGACGGACCGCGCACGCGGAAGAATCGGCCTTCGAAGTCGATGTAGTGCAGCTTGTCGCGCTCGATGAAGCGCCGGTTGGGGATATCACGGATCTCGGCGCCGTCCTCCCAGCTGTCCCACAGCCTGCGCACCACCTCCACGGCGTCGCCTGCCTCGTCGAACAACTCCACGACCGATTCGGGCAGCGGCTCACCACTGCGCACGCGCACGAGATCATCGGCGGTGAGCGCGCGGATCTCGCGTCGCCCGAAATGCCCGG
The DNA here is from genome assembly GCF_042754945.1 of Nocardia sp. NPDC059180. Taxonomy (NCBI): domain Bacteria; kingdom Bacillati; phylum Actinomycetota; class Actinomycetes; order Mycobacteriales; family Nocardiaceae; genus Nocardia; species Nocardia sp. NPDC059180. The sequence goes on along the minus strand of NZ_JBHZBU010000001.1, from coordinate 904,119 downwards.
CCTCGGTGGCGGCACCGGACACCTTCACCTGCCAGCCTGCCCGTCCGTGCGAGGTGAAATCCAAGGTGGCCAGCGCCTTCGAGACATGGAAGGGCTCGGTGTGCGTGGTCGTCACGGTCGGGATCAGCCCGATGTGTTTGGTCACCGGAGCGATCCGTGCGGCGATCAGATGCGCGTCGAGCCTGGCCCGGACCCGGTCCACCCGGTCACCGAACTCGTGGCGTTCACCAGGCACGGTGAGGCTGTCCTCGATGGTGAGGAAATCGAGCAGCCCACGCTCGGCGGTCGTGGCCAGGTCCACCCAATAGCCGGGTTCGAACAAGTGCGCCGGACGGGAGTTCGGTTCCCGCCATGCGGCCGGATGCCAGCCCGCCCCGTCCAGCGCGACGCCGAGATGCAGAGGGTTCGATGCCATCGTTTCCCGTTCCTGTGGATGCGCGAATGATCTACTTCGCCAACGTAAGAAACGAGCAGACCGCGGACAACGGTTCTGCTGACCCTGATCGGAATACCGCCGACCTCATGCGTCGCAGTCTCCGGCTGCGGAGCTGGGATCTCCGCTATCGGTCGAGGAGGTGGAGCGGGCGATCGGAGCCGGATCGAGTTCACCAACGCTCAGGCGGACACGTCAGGGATGAGGACGGGTCCGGAGCCGTCGGCCAGCGATTGCGCACCCGCCACACCCACCAGCGATGCAGCGACCGCCGGACGCACCGGAATCAACGGTGCCGCACCGTGTTCGATGGCGGCGCGGAATCCCTCCAGCACCGCGATGGTGCCTTCGGCCATCCGGTCGACCGGCTCTCCACCCACCAGATAGGCGGCAGGTACCCGGACCTCCTCGCGGGTCTGCCCGTCGGGCTGTGCCCACCCTTCCGTGCGCACCCGCACCGACCAGGCACTGTCGCCGGAGGCGCGCACCGATTCAGCGAGCCCGTTGGCGCCGCGCACCGATACCCAGCTCCAATGGCTGTCGGCCTCTCCGGCGAGAAAGCCGTGGCGAGCCAGTGCCAGGGTGCCGTCCGAGAGGCGGATGACCAGCACGACAGCGGCCGGGCGGTCGCCACCTGGACCGACCGGGAACGCGCTGACCTCGACCGGCCATGCGCCGGTGAGGTTCAGCAGCGGGGAAACGGTGTGCGTGCAGTACGCGGTCGGTGCGATGCGACCGCGCCAGTGCGCCGGGTCGCCGATGAGTCCGGCGGTGTCCTGCGGCGACAGACTGTGCAGATAATCGGCCTCGACCGAGACGACAGTGCCGAGTTCGCCGGATTCCACCGACTCGCGCACCAACCGCATATGTGGATGGAAGACATAGTTCTCGGCGAACGAGTAAGTCGCCCTCGATCGCTCGGCCGCGGCGATGAGCTCGCGCCCCTCTTCCTCGGAGGCACAGGCCGCCGCCTCCGACAGCACATGAACCCCGCGGTCCAGGAACGCGATGGCCAACTCCGCATGCGCGTCGAAATCATTGGCGATGATCACGCCATCGAGGCCCGCATCGAGCAGTTCGGCCCAGTCCACACTCGCCCGAGCCGAGGGAAACTTCGCGTGCGCGGCAGCCAGACGTTCGGGGTCACGATCACAGATCGCTCCCACCTCGAGCCCGATCCGCGCCGCCCACTCCGCCATATACAGTCCCCGTAGCAGACCCACAATTCCGATACTCATTGTTTCGGTATACGTGCGGGACGGGAATCTCTCAACCAGATTTCGCCTCCACGTGCGAGAAGACGACTTGATTCGCACGACTACGGTCGAGTTCGGCCCCCGCTTGGTGGGCGCTTCGCGTCTACCGCGTCGATTTACGGAACGCCGGCGCGACAGCCGATGACGCTGGCCGGCAAAGCCACGCTAGATGGAACCTATGATCCGGCGATTGATCCCGTTCCGCGCTGCCGGGTCAGATCTGCGCCGAGCGCACCTGTCCGGTTCGGTAGGCCGGGTTCTTCGGTAACGCAGATTGGCGGCCTCCAACTAGGGAGGCCGCCAATCTGCGTTTTCGGATCCGGCGCGACAGAACCGCTTTCGCGGCGATGCGAACGCGTAGGTATGAACGCAACCCGCCGGGATGTGCTGTCCCGGCACATCGGTCCTGCGAAGCCGCTCGGTCACGAAGACCGGGCCGCTATCGGCGAGGGATCAGCGATCCAAACGCTCGATGATGGTCACGTTGGCCGTGCCACCACCCTCACAGATGGTGAGCAGGCCATAGCGTCCGTTGACTCGCTCCAGCTCGTTGAGCAGGGTAGCGAACAGTTTGGCGCCGGTGGCGCCGAGCGGGTGGCCGAGGGCGATGGCGCCGCCGTTGACGTTGACCTTCTCCGGATCGGCGCCGGTCTCCTTCAGCCAGGCCAGCACGACCGGGGCGAAGGCCTCGTTGATCTCGACGACGTCGATATCGTCGATGGTCAGCCCGGCCTTCTCCAGCGCCCACTTGGTGGCGGGGATCGGGGCGCTGAGCATGAAGATCGGGTCGGCGCCGCGGGCGCTGACGTGCACGATGCGGGCACGCGGGGTGAGGCCGTATTCCTGCACCGCCCACTCGGAGGCGAGCAGGGTGGCGCTGGCGCCGTCGGAGATCTGCGAGGCGACCGCGGCGGTGAGGGGGCTGCCCTCGGCCAGTGCGGGCAGCGACGCCATCTTCTCCAGGCTGGTTTCGCGCGGGCCCTGATCGATCCAGAAGTCGCCGACCGGCACGATTTCGCGATCGAAGCGGCCGTCCTTGATGGCGTTGCGGGCGCGCTCATGGCTGCGCAGCGCCCAGCGCTCCATGTCCTCGCGGCTGATGCCCCACTTCTCGGCGATCAGCTGTGCGCCGTGGAACTGTGACACCTCGCCGGTGCCGTAGCGGTGATCCCAGCCCTGCGCGCCGACGAACGGCGATTCGTAGCCGTACTCCTTACCCGCGAGCATGGCCGCCGAGATCGGAATGGCGCTCATGTTCTGCACACCGCCCGCGACGATCACCTCGGCGGTACCGCTCATGATGGCCTGCGCGCCGAAGTTGATGGCCTGCTGGCTGGAACCGCACTGCCGGTCCACCGTGACGCCGGGAACTTCCTCCGGATACCCGGCCACCAGCCAGGCGGTGCGACCGATATTGCCTGCCTGCGGGCCGATGTTGTCGACGCAGCCGACGATGACGTCGTCGACCACACCGGGATCGATCGGGTTGCGGTCGAGCAGACCACGCAGGGCCGCGGCACCGAGATCGGCCGGGTGCACGCCGGCCAGCGCGCCGCCGCGCTTGCCGACCGGGGTGCGCACCGCGTCGATCACGTACGCCTCGCGCAACGGGGTGTAGGGGCGGCGCGAACCGGAAGGTGTTGACATGTTCAGACTCCTACGTGGTGTGCCCGGGCACGGTCAGCCCGTCGAGCACGATGGTCAGATATTGCTTGGCGAGGTTGTCTACGGTGACCGGCCCACCCGGCTGGTACCAGCGCACAGCGACCCAGACGGTGTCGCGCAGGAATCGGTAGGCCAGCTCGATATCGAGTTCGGCCCGGAAACTGCCGTCACCGACTCCGCTGGTCAGCACCTGATGCCAGAGGGCGCGGAACTCCTTGTTGTATTCGTCGATGTAGGTGAAGCGTTCGACGCCGCGCAGGCGTTTGGCCTCGGCCTGGTAGATGGCGACCGCTGCGTGCGAGCGGTCGAACGATTCGTAGGAGGCCAGCACCAGCGCCTCGAGGGTGTCGCGGGAACTCAGCCCGGACGCGACGATTTCGCGGTAGCGGCCGAACAGGTCGTCGAGAAAGCCGCGCAGGATCTCATCGACCATCGATTCCTTGGAATCGAAATGGTGGTACAGGCTGCCCGATAGGATTCCGGCCGCATCGGCGATATCGCGCACGGTGGTGGCGCGCAGACCCCGCTCGGCGAACAGGTCGGCCGCCAATCCGAGCAGTTCGGTGCGCCGGGCTGATTTGGACGGGTCTGGTGCGGTCACCCGGCCATAATACAACCAAGCATTTGCTTGGGATAGTGGGGCGAGATTTTCAGCGGGCCGAGTATCGCAGCGGGGAAGACATCGACAGGTCCGCCAGCAGCCGGTCACAGATGACGATCGGTGAGATTCCGGCGCGCATCATGCGCATCACCAGGGCCAATCGCCTTTCGCAGCTGTCCCATTCGACCGTGAGGGGTTTGCGGCCCGGACCGGCGTCGACGGTCGCCATGACCCGCGGCGGGCCGTAACGCGTGGGCTCCTCGATCAGCTTCAGCACCATGCCGCGCTGCCAGGCCTGGTAGGTGTCCATATCCGCGGCTGTCACCAATTTGTCGGTGACGGCGCACAAGCCTTGGGCGATCTCGTCGGAGAAGGTATCGCGGTCGAATCGGAATTTGCGCGACCGGCGCACCACCTCGAGCAGATCGGCGCGCACCTCGTAGAGCCGGTCGATCTGATGGGTCCTGCGCCGCTCGGCCTCGCCGCCCGAACCACCGCTGCCCAACCCGATGCGGCGCGCGCGTGCCCGCTCGCGCGCCATATCGGCACGCAGGGCACCGCGGGGATCGCGGGCTATGTCGTTCTCGTCGACGGCGTAGGCCTCGAGAATGCGCACCGCCCGCGCGGCGACGGCCGATCTGCGCTTGCGGTCCAGGAGTTCGGCACCGAAGGTCAACGCGGCCAGGACCAGGGATTCCTGCCTGCGTCTGGCAAGCACGACGTCACGCACCAACTCGAGTTCGAGTTGTTCGCGTGTAGGCTTTTCTCGGGCAATTCGGCGGTCTGGGCCCATAGCCATCGCCCCTCCGGGTGTGCGATCCCGACCTCAACCAGCATCGCACAAGCGGGCCCGGACGGACCCGGCTTTTTCGGTCCCGGAAGCGCGCTCCCTAGGCGCGCTGGCTGCTGATGGAGACGATTTCCCCGGTCAGATACGTGGTGTAGTCACTGGCCAGCATGGCGATCGTGGCAGCGACCTCCCATGGCTCGGCGGCCCGGCCGAAGGCTTCGCCCTCGGAGAGCCGGTCGAGCAGTTCGGTGGAGCTGACCTTGTCCAGGAACGCGTGCCTGGCGATGCTCGGCGAGACCGCGTTGATCCGCACACCCAGCTCCGCCGCCTCGACGGCACTGCACCTGGTCAACGCCATCACGCCCGCCTTGGCCGCGGCGTAATGGGCCTGGCCGTACTGGGCGCGCCAGCCGAGCACGCTGGCGTTGTTGACCACCACACCGCCGTGGCCTGCCTCGCGGAAGTAGGCGAGTTCGGCGCGGGTGCAGCGGAAGGTGCCGTTGAGGGTCACATCGAGCACGCGGTCCCACTGCTCGTCGGTCATATCGACTACCGGGGTCTCACCGCCGAGGCCGGCGTTGTTGACGAAGATGTCGACCCGGCCCAGCGCCGCGGCGGCGCCGCGCACCAGTTCGTCGACCTGTTCGGTGCTGCACACATCGCAGACGATGGCCTCGACCTTGCGGTCGGGGAATTCGGCACTCAGCTCGGCGCGGGTCTCCCCCAGCCTGCGTTCGTGCCAGTCGGAGACGACGACGTCGGCGCCCTCCGACAGCAGCCTGCGCGCGGTCGCCGAGCCGATACCGGTCCCGGCGGCGGCCGTGACCACGGCTTTGCGATCGGTCAGCAGACCGTGTCCGGCCACAACAGCGGGCGCGACAGACAAAGAAACGCTTTCACTCATGACGGACGAGCCTCCCGCGGCAGACCGAGCACGCGCTCGGAGATGATGTTGCGCTGCACTTCGTTCGAACCTCCGTAGATGGTGTCGGCGCGGGTGAACAGATACAACCGCTGCCATTCGTCGAGATCGTCGTCGGCGGCCACCAGGCCCGCCGCTCCGCGTACCGCCATGGCGAGTTCGCCGAGGCCGCGATGCCAGTTGGCCCACAGCAGTTTCGCCACCGAGGCCTGACCACCGCCGTCGTCGGCGCCCGCGTTCTCCATGGTGCGCATGGCGTGCGCGCGCAATACCCGCAGCCCGACCCAGGCGCGATCGATCTGGTCGGCGATCAGCGGGTCGTCGAGGGCGCCGGTCTTGCGCGCCAGCTCCTCGACGCCTGCGAGTTCACGCTCGAAGCGGATCTGCTGGCCGAGGGTGGAGATGCCGCGTTCGAAGGTCAGCGTGCCCATGGCGATGCGCCAGCCGTCACCGGGCTCGCCGACAACCAGGTCGGCGGCGGTGCGGGCATCGTCGAAGAAGACCTCGTTGAACTCCGAGGTGCCGGTGAGCTGATTGATCGGACGCACGGTGACGCCCGGCTGATCCATGGGAACCAGCAGGTAGGACAGGCCCTTGTGCCGCTTGGAGCCGGGCTCGGTGCGGGCAACCACGAAGCACCAGTCGGCCACATGCGCCAGCGAGGTCCAGATCTTCTGGCCGTTGATCGACCATTCATCGCCGTCGAGGCGGGCCGAGGTGGTTACGGCGGCCAGGTCGGAACCCGCGCCGGGTTCGGAATAGCCCTGGCACCACAGCTCGCTGACGGTCCGGATGCCGGGCAGGAAGCGTTGCTTCTGCGCCTCGGTGCCGAAGGCGAGCACGGTCGGGCCGAGCAGTTCCTCACCGACGTGGGAGACCCGCGCGGGCGCATCGGCCTTGGCGTACTCCTCGTGGAAGATGATCTGCTGCCGCACGCTCGCCTCGCGGCCGCCGTATTCCTTCGGCCAGCCGAGACACGTCCACCCGGACGCCGCCAGATGGCGATCCCAGGCCAGTCGTTCATCGAACGCCTCATGCTCGCGGCCGGGACCGCCGAGGCCACGCAGCTGCTTGAACTCGCCGTTCAGGTTCTCCGTCAGCCATGCGCGGATCTCGGCGCGGAAGGCGGCATCGTCGCCGGTAGCGGCCGATATCGCCGAAGTCGGCCCGCCACTGCGGCCGGTGTCGGATTCTGAGGTCTGGATCGCACCCACGCCAGTAGGATAACCTACCAAGCACTTGCTTTGTAAGGCTCTGGTCTTACTGACCGCACCGACGGTGAGGACAACCCGTGACAACCCCTGCACAGACCACCCCGATGGCGCTGCACGATGCGGCGCACACCTTCGGCACCGCACCGGCCGTGGCCGACGGCGATATACGCCTGGACTGGACACAGCTGCTGGAAGCGGTGCAGGACGTGGCGCGGGCGCTCATCGCACGTGGGGTGGAACGCGGCGACCGCATCGCGATGTGGGCGCCGAACACCCACCACTGGATCACCGCCGCATTGGCCGCGCACTACTGCGGCGCGGCGCTGGTTCCGCTCAACACCCGCTACACCGCCGACGAGGCCGCCGATGTGCTGCGCAGGGTGGATGCCAAGGCGTTGTTCATCTCCGGGCCGTTTCTGCGGCGCGAGCGGCTCACCGAACTGCTGGCCGCCGCGCCTGATCTCGAGATCCCGACGATCGTGGTCATCCCGGTCGAGGCACCGATGACAGTCGAGTCGTCATCGGTGACCTCGGCCGATCCCCGGGTACTCGACTGGTCGGAGCTGCCGCGGGTCGCCGAAGCGGTGACCCGTGAGCAGGCGCGGGAGCGTGCGGAATCGGTCAGCCCCGACGACGTCGCCGACATCCTGTTCACCTCCGGCACCACCGGCCGCAGCAAAGGCACGCTGGTGGCGCAACGGCAGGCGCTGTCGGTGGTGCGCGCGTGGGTCGACTGCTCGACGCTCGACAGCTCGGACCGATACCTGATCGTCAACCCGTTCTTCCACAACTTCGGCTATAAGGCGGGCATCCTGGCCTGCCTGGTCACCGGCGCGACGATCGTGCCGCAGGTGGTCTTCGACGTGCCGCAGACGATGCGGATGATCGGCGAGGAGAAGATCACCGTGCTGCCAGGACCGCCGACGATCTACCAGACCATCCTCGAGTTCCCCGACCGGCAGCAGTACGACCTGGGTTCGCTGCGCGTCGCGGTCACCGGCGCCGCGACGGTGCCGGTGGTGCTGATCGAACGGATGCGTTCGGAGCTGGCCTTCGATGTCGTGATCACCGCGTACGGGCTGTCGGAATCGGCGGGATTCGGCACGATGTGCCGCGCCGAGGACGACGCCGTAACCATCGCCAATACCTGTGGTCGCGCCATCGCCGGATACGAGCTGCGCATCGATACCACCGGTGAGGTGCTGCTGCGCGGACCCAACGTCATGCTCGGCTACCTCGACGACCCCCAGGCCACCGCCGAGACCATCGACGCCGACGGCTGGTTGCACACCGGCGATATCGGCACCGTCGACGAGCGCGGCTATCTGAAGATCACCGACCGGCTCAAGGACATGTACATCAGCGGCGGCTTCAACGTCTATCCGGCCGAGATCGAGCAGGCACTCGCCCGGCTCGACGGCGTTGCCGAATCGGCCGTCATCGGGGTACCCGACACCCGGATGGGTGAGGTCGGCAAGGCCTATGTCGTGCGCAAACCCGGGTCAACGCTCACCGAGGAGCAGGTGATCGCCCACGCCACCACCGTGCTGGCCAATTTCAAGGTGCCGCGCGTCGTCGAATTCCGCGACCAGCTGCCCTACAGCGCCGCCGGGAAGGTGCTCAAACGTCAACTACGTGAGGAGAAGTCGTAATGCCTGCCGAAGAAGCAGCGGTGCCGTTCGAACCGGATGTGGTGACCTATGAGCGCCGCGGCGCGGTCGCCGTCATCACCATGAACCGCCCGGACTACCGCAACGCCCAGAACTCGGTGATGACCTACGCTCTCGACGCCGCGTTCGAGCGGGCCGTGGAGGACCCGGAGGTCGGCGTCATCGTGCTGGCCGGCAACGGCAAGCATTTCAGCGCCGGACACGACATCGGCACGCCGGGCCGCGACCATCATGTGCGCTACCCGAACAAGGCCGCCCTGTGGTGGGACCATGTGGACCGGGCCGGTGGCGATCAGCGCTTCGCCCGCGAGACCGAGGTGTACCTCGGGATGTGCCGTCGCTGGCGTGAGATCCCCAAGCCGATGATCGCCATGGTGCAGGGCGCCTGCATCGCGGGTGGGCTCATGCTGGCCTGGGTGTGCGATCTGATCGTCGCCTCCGAGGACTCGTTCTTCTCCGATCCCGTGGTGCGGATGGGCATTCCGGGTGTCGAGTACTTCGCGCATCCGTGGGTGCTCGGTCCGCGGGCGGCCAAGGAGTTCCTGTTCACCGGCGATCGGTTCAGTGCTCAGCAGGCCAAGGAGTGGGGCATGGTCAACCGGGTCGTGCCGCGTGCGGAGCTCGAGACCGAGACCTTCGCGCTGGCCGACAAGATCGCGACCATGCCGCAGTTCGGCCTGGCGCTGACCAAGAAGGCCGTCAACCAGGCCGAGGATCTGATGGGGATGCGTGCGGGCATGGACTCGGTGTTCGGCCTGCACCATTTCGCGCACGCCCACAACGCGGAGGTCGGCGCGGATTCCCTCGGCGGTATGAACGCCAAATCAATGAAGGCCACGGCGAGTTCGGCGCAGGCCGACGCCACGCAGAACGGGGCGAAGTAAGTGGATCTGGATCTGGATCAGGCCACCCGCGACTTCCAGTTGGAAGTCCGCGATTTCCTGGCCGCGAACAAACCGGCCGAGCCGTTGCCGTCGATGGACACCAAGGCCGGGTTCGAGGCGCATCGGGAGTGGGAGCACACCCTCGCCGAAGCCAGGTATTCGGTGGTGTCGTGGCCGGAGGAGTTCGGTGGACGTGACGCCTCGCTGCTGGAATGGGTGCTGTTCGAGCAGGAGTACTACGCCGCGGCCGCACCCGGCCGGGTGAGCCAGAACGGCATCTTTCTGCTGGCGCCCACCCTGTTCGAGCACGGCACTCCCGAGCAGCTGGCGCGGATCATGCCGCGCATGGCCCGCGGCGACGATATCTGGGCGCAGGCCTGGTCGGAGCCGGAAGCCGGCAGCGACCTGGCCGGTATCCGCTCCACCGCGCGCCGAACCGACGGCGGCTGGCTGCTGAGCGGGCAGAAGACGTGGAGTTCGCGTGCGGCCTATGCGGACAGGGCCTTCGGCCTGTTCCGCAGCGACCCGGAGGCCGAACGCCATCGCGGGCTCACCTACGTGATGTTCGCGCTGGACGCCGAGGGCGTCACGGTGCGTCCGATTCCGCAGCTCGACGGTGAACCCGGTTTCGCGGAGATCTTCCTGGATGAGGTGTTCGTCCCGGACTCCGACGTCATCGGTGCACCCAACGAGGGCTGGCGGGTCGCGATGAGCACCTCCAGCAACGAACGCGGACTGTCGCTGCGCAGCCCCGGCCGCTTCAGCGCCACCTCGCAGCGGCTGATCGAGCTGTGGTCGAGCACCGAGGACGCGGGCACCGCCGCGCGCGATGCCGTGGTGGACGCCTGGATCGGCAGCGAGGCCTACCGGTTGCACACCTTCGGCACCGTCACCCGGTTGAACGAGGGCGGCAAGCTCGGCGCGGAATCCTCGATCACCAAGGTGTTCTGGTCCGAACTCGATATCGCCATGCACGAAACGGCACTGGATCTGCTCGGCGACACCGCCGAGGTGGCCGGGCCGTGGACCGACGGCTACCTGTTCTCGCTGTCGGGACCGATCTACGCCGGTACCAACGAGATCCAACGCAACATCATCGCCGAGCGGCTCCTCGGCCTACCGAGAGGAGGCGGCCGATGAGGTTCGCACTGAGCCCGGAACACGTCGATTTCGCCGCCAGTGTGCGCAAGCTGCTCGACGCCGGTAAGACACCCGCCGCGGTCCGCGCGTGGGCCGCGGGTGAGCACGCCGCCGGACGCACGCTGATCGAACAGCTCGCCGGGGCGGGGGTGTTCGGGCTCGCTGTCGCCGAAGAATTCGACGGCATCGGCGCCGAACCGATCGACCTGGTCGTGGCGTTCGGAGAACTCGGGCGCTCGGCTGCGCCGGGGCCGCTGGTCGAGTCGGCCGCCACGATTCCCGCGTTGCTGCAAGCGCTTGCGGGCACGGCGTCCGGAACTGCCGGCGTCTCCGGCACTTCTGCCGCAGACGCGGCGGCGCGGTGGCTGCCGGGTATCGCGGCGGGCACGACGCTCGGCACGATCGCCATCGCCTCACCGGGGCGCGGGGCGATCGCTCTGGACGCCGATGTGGCCGACGTGATCCTGATCGCGGACGGCGATCGGCTGCACACCGCAAAGATCGGCGAGCCGGTGCGTTCGGTGGACCCGGCGCGACGGTTGTTCACCGTCGTCCCGGACGAGTTGATCGCCGAGGGTGCGGGGGTCACCACCGCCATCACCGCCGGTTTCGATGCCGGTGCACTGGCGTGCGCTGCGCAACTACTCGGCGCGGGTCGCGGCCTGCTGGACGCGGCGACGGAATACGCCAAGCAGCGCAGGCAGTTCGGCCGGCCGATCGGCGAGTTCCAGGCCGTGAAGCAGAAGCTGGCCGACGTGCTCATCGCCCTCGATCTGGCCGAACCCCTGCTGCACCGCGCGGCATTGACGGCAGGCGGTCCCGACCGCAGTCGCGACGTCTCCGCGGCCCTGGTGGCCTGCGGCGATGCCGCCCACCTCGCCGCACGAACCGGCCTCCAGGTGCACGGCGCGATCGGCTACACCGCCGAATACGACCTGTCGCTGCTGCTGACGAAGGTCACGGCGCTGCGTTCGGCGTGGGGCACACCGGACTTCCACCGCGGGCGTATCGCCGAGGCATTGCGCGCCGCAGGCAAGAACGGAGTTGTTGCGTGATCACCGAGGAGCAGCAGGAACTCGTCGCCGCCGTGCGGGGAGCCGTCGCTCGTAGCGGCGGGCCAACGGTCGGCCGGGAGGCGCTGGAAAGCGAACTCGGTTACGACGCCGCACTGTGGCGGACGCTGTGTGAGCAGGTCGGGGTCGCGGCGTTGGCGATTCCCGAGGAGTTCGGCGGGTTCGGCGCGAGCGTGGTCGAATCGCTGCTGGTGGTCGGCGAACTCGGCCGCTCGCTGGCCGGCGTTCCGATGCTGGGGTCGGCGGTTCTCGGTACGCAGGCGGTGCTGCTGTCCGGTGATTCGGAGGCGTGTGAACGGCTGCTGCCGGATGTCGCCGAAGGCGCAGGCACACTTGCGGTGTGCTGGGCCGGGACGGACGGCTGGGACAGCTTCGGAGTGCGAGCCGACGGTGAAACCCTCAGCGGGACGGCGCACTACGTGCTCGACGCCGCCAACGCGACCACGCTGATCGTTGTCACCGAGTCCGGCCTGTTCGAGGTCGATCCGGCCGCAACTGGTGTCGAACGCCGCCCGTCCGCCACCATGGATCCGACCCGCAAGCTCGGCGAAATAACCTTCACGAACGTGACCGGACGCAGGCTCGGCACCGGCGATCCGGCGCCGATCATCGCCCGGTTGCGCGAGATCGCCTGGGCGGCACTGGCGGCCGAGCAGGTCGGCGCGGCCGAACAGTGCCTGGAGATGACGGTCGAGTACGCGAAGTCGCGGGTGCAGTTCGGTCGCCCGATCGGCAGCTTCCAAGCGCTCAAGCACCGCATGGCCGATATGTACGTGCTGGTCGAATCCGCCAAGTCCACCTCCTATGCCGCGACGTTCGCGGTCGGCACCGGCAGCCCGTCGGCCGCCGAGGACGTCTGGGTCGCCCGCCGCCACTGCTCGGAGACCTACTCGACGGTGGCCGCCGAAATGGTTCAGCTGCACGGCGGTATCGCCATCACCTGGGAGCACGACGCCCACCTGCACTTCAAGCGGGCCCACGGGGACGCGCTGCTGTTCGGGAAGCCGCGGCACCGGCCGCTTCCCCAGTCGGCGTAAGCGGACTACTCAACTCGACTGCCCGGCCGCACATCGATTCGTGCGGCCGGGCAGTCGCGTCTTTGGTGACTCATTTCACCACAAATAGATAGTTAGCCTATGTAATAATATTCAGGTGCAGCAGAGCCAGGCGACATCCGCAGAGGACATCGTCGTCGATCTCGTGGTCAACGCCGCTCGGCTGACTCGGCTGGCCGGGGTGATCAGTGGTGACACCCTCCCACCGCGCGCGGAACTGCGGGCACTGTCGGTGCTCGACGAGCACGGTGAACTACGGGTCAGCGAATTCGCCCGCATCGATCGATGTTCACAACCGGCGGCAACGGCGCTGATCGGCAAGCTGGTCGCGGACGGATACGCCACCCGGCACAAAGACCCAGACGATGCCCGGGCCGTTGTCGTCGCCCTCACCCCGGCCGGACGAAACCGGCTGGTCGAATCCCGCCGAGCCTTCGGCGCCGCGCTCGCCGCGCGACTGCCCGGCTACGACACCGACCGACTGATCCGGCTGGAGGCCGAACTCACCGAATTGCTGGACGCGCTCAAAGCAACCGACGACGCGAACCGGCACGAACCGACACCGAGGGAACACCGATGACAACCACGACCAGGACGCACAGCGCCGCGCCCGCAGCAGAGAAGATCAAGCAACCCAAGGCGGTGTGGGCCGTCGCCTTCGCGAGCGTCATCGCGTTCATGGGCATCGGCCTGGTCGACCCGATCCTCAAGCCGATCGGTGAGCAGCTCAACGCCTCGCCGTCGCAGGTATCGCTGCTGTTCACCAGCTACATGCTGGTCACCGGTGTGGCGATGCTGATCACGGGTGTGGTGTCGAGCCGGTTCGGGGCGAAGAAGACGCTGCTGGCCGGTCTGGCCATCATCGTGGTGTTCGCGGCGCTGGCCGGTATGTCGAGCTCTGTCGAGCAGATCGTCGGGTTCCGCGCGGGCTGGGGCCTGGGCAATGCCCTGTTCATCGCGACCGCATTGGCGACCATCGTCGGCGCGGCCAGCGGCGGCGTCGCCCGCGCCATCATCCTCTACGAGGCCGCGCTCGGTATCGGCATCGCGACCGGCCCGCTGGTCGGCGGTCTACTGGGCGGGGTCAGCTGGCGTGGACCGTTCTTCGGTGTTTCCGTGCTGATGGCCATCGCGTTCATCTGCCTCGTGGTGCTGCTGCCCGAGACCCCGAAGCCTGCCAAGCCGACCTCGATCACCGCGCCGTTCAAGGCGCTGCGCCACCGCGGCCTGCTCGTGGTCAGCCTGACCGCGCTGTTCTACAACTTCGGCTTCTTCACCCTGCTCGCCTACACCCCGTTCCCGCTGGACATGGGCACCTACGCGATCGGCTTCATCTTCTTCGGCTGGGGCCTGATGCTCGCGGTGGCCTCGGTGTACTTCGCTCCCGCGCTGCAACGCCGCTTCGGCACCCTGCCGATGATGGGTCTGGCACTGGCGCTGTTCGCCGCCGACCTAGCGGTGATGGCCATGTTCGCCGAGCACAAGCCCGTACTGATCGTCGGCGTGGTGCTGGCCGGCCTGTTCCTCGGCGTGAACAACACCCTGATCACCGAGGCCGTGATGATCTCCGCGCCGGTCGAACGCTCCACCGCCTCGGCCGCCTACAGCTTCGTCCGCTTCGCAGGCGGCGCCGCGGCACCGTGGCTGGCAGGCAAGCTCGGCGAACACAACACCGCACTGCCGTTCTGGGTCGGCGCCGCCTGCACCGCCGTCGCCGTGCTCGTCCTGCTCGGCGGACGCTCCGCACTGGCCCATATCGACGACCACGATCCCGAACCGCACAGCGTCGAGGAGGCGCAAGCGATCACCGTCGGCGACTGACGACCTCGGTCGTTCGATCCGCAGGCCCCGCCCACCCGGCGGGGCCTGTTCGCTGTTAGTACACACTCCTACCTGCGCGGATATCGGTCGGAGTACCGTCAGAAGGTATGACCGAAGTGCAGCGGGAGCAGGTCAGGATCGAGCCGTGTCATAAGCGAGTGCGGGTGTATTTCGGGGGGAAGCTCGTCGCCGACACTACCCGGCCGTCCTTGGTCTGGGAGATCCCCTACTACCCCACCTACTACATCCCGGTTGCCGACCTGCGCGCGAAACTCGAGCCCAATGGCAGTGTCCGCGAATCCATCCACCGCGGTGAGGGCACCGGGTACGACCTGGTCGTCGACGGTGCGATCGTGCCAGGCGCGGCGGTGCGGTACCTGGAGTCGTCGGAGCTGAGCGAGCTGGTGCGGTTGGACTGGAATGCGATGGACGAATGGTTCGAGGAGGACGAGCCCATCTACGTGCACCCGCGTGATCCTTACTCGCGGGTCGACATCCTCAACAGCTCGCGCAATGTTCGGGTGGAGCTCGACGGCGTCACCGTCGCCGACTCGAACGCTCCGCGCATTCTGTTCGAAACCGGCCTGCCCGCACGGTATTACCTGCCGCTCACCGATGTGCGGATGGATCTGCTGCACCCCTCCACCACCCACAGCAGCTGCCCCTACAAAGGCAATGCCGACTACTGGAACATCCGCATCGGCGACACCGACCACGCCGACCTGGTGTGGATCTACCGCACGCCGGTGGCGGAGAGCCAGAAGATCGCCGGGCTGGCTTGCTTCTACAACGAGAAGGTCGACATCTATATCGACGGTGAGTTGCAGGAGCGTCCGCAGACGCCGTTCAGCTGAGGCAGCGGTAGCCGGTCAGACCATCAGCGAGTTCGGCGGCGTCCTCGTCGCGAAACGCGGCCCGGGCCTGTTGGAGTGCGAAAGTGGCCCGGATGGTGGATATTCGCGCCGACAAGGTCTCATCTTTCGGGTCCGCCAGAGCCAGTAGCGCGCGCAGGAACTCGTCGCCGTAGCCCGCGGCGAGCGCCGCGTAGTCCTCGGCGCGATCACCGATACCGACATCGTCCCAGTCGACGACACCGCGCAGCACCGGCCCCGCCTCGGTGGTTTCCCACAGCAGGTTCTCGCCGCCGAGATCACCGTGGACGACCGCTTCGGCCGGCGTCGACAGCAGGTCGAGTGCGGCCAGCTCGCGGTCTGCTCGGTATCGGCCGTCTGCGCTCATCAAGGGGTACAGCTCTGCGCGCACGTCAGCGGCGAATTCGGCCCAGCGAGAGGGTGCGGCAATGGGCAGCTCCGCACGTATCGCGGGATCGCCGCCCGCCGTGGCCAAGGCGCTGAGCAGGTCGTGACATTGCCGCGCAACGTCTTCGACCGCCCCATCCACCGATCCCGGATCCAGCGGTGCTCCCGGAATGCGCGACAGCATCAGGTAGGGCAACCGACCGTCGGCGCCGACCGCCAGCGGTTCCGGAACCGCGACGCCGAGCCCCAGCTCGCCGAGCACTCGCAACCGCGCAGCCCGCATCGGCAGGCGCGCGCCCGCCGCCGATGTGCGCGGCAGGCACACGACGGCATCCGCACCGAGCACGACGAGATGGAATTGCCCCTCCCGCACTTCGAGTTCCGCCACCCGTTCACCGGGCAGCAATTCCCCCAACAGGTCCACGTACTCGACAAGCCGGGCATCCGCCGGCCGAACATCCATGCTCTCGTTCTTACCGCACGGCAACGGATCAACAGCTCGCTCGCGGTACGGCAGCGGCTTCAAACCGCGACAGTGCTCGGCGCTTCGGCCCCACGCCGATACTGCCCCGGCGGTACCCCGTACTCCCGTTTGAACGCCTTGGCGAAGGCGAACTCGGAGGTGTAGCCGACACGGGCCGCGATCGTCGCCAGTGGTGCGTCGGTCTCGCCGAGCAGACGCGCGGCGGTGAGCAGGCGCCAGCGGGTGAGGTAGGACAGTGGTGGTTCGCCGATGGTGGCGGTGAAGCGGCGGGCGAGGGTGGCGCGCGAAACGCCCACGGCGGCACTGAGCTCCGGCACCGTCCATGCGTGAGCGGGGTCGTCGTGCATCGCTCGCAGCGCAGCGGCGACTGAGGGATCGGCGAAGGCACCGGCCCAGCCGCCTGCTCGGTCGCGGGCCTGTTCGTCGAACCAGGCGCGCAGCACGAACAGCAGCAGGGTGTCGAGGATGGCGGGGATGGCGGCATCGCTGCCCGCGCGGGGTTCGGCAACTTCAGCGGCCAGTAGGTCGACGGCTCCGCGCAGGGCGGGGTCGCGGCCGGGGCGGGCAGGCACATGGATGAACTCGGGTAGTTCGTTGAGCAGCGGATGGCTGCGGCGCCTGCCCAATTCGTAGGCGCCGCACAGCAGCGCGGTGCGCACACCGGGTCCGGCGATCTCGCGTGGCTCCCCCGGATAGGCCGTCTCGGTTACCGGTGACGTTGGGCTATCGATCAGGTCGTGGTCGGCGCCGCGTGGCATGAACAGCACGTCACCGACGCCGAGTGCGATCGGTTCGGCTCGGGGTGGTACCACCCAGCACGAACCCTGCAGCACCACGTGAAAACCCGCGCCCGGCACGACGGGATAGCGGCGACCCCACGGCGCGTGCCGGATGAACAGCCCGGAGGAGGGGCTACCGGTCCTGATGGCCGCGATGGTGTCGCTGAGAATGTCCACGGGAATAACTCTACAGCTCAGAGACTGAGCGTTTCAGACATGAAGTAGAGCGATTCAAGCATTTCCTTGCTCACCAGTACCGCATACGTTGATGAACATGACGAACACGAACTCCACCAAGACCATCGCCGTCTACGGCGCCACCGGCCACACCGGCGGCTACCTGCTCGCCGAACTGCGCCGCCGCGAGCTCACACCGGTCCTGGTCGGCCGCGACGCCGACCGCCTGCGCACTGCCGCCACTGCCGCCGACCTGGCCGACGCCGACATCCGGGTGGCCTCCCTCGACGACCACGACGCCTTGGTGGCCGCGTTCCGCGACGCCGACGTCGTCATCAGCAGCCTGCCCGCCTACGTCGACCACGGCGAAGCCGTGCTGTCGGCCGCCATCGACGCCGACGCGCACTACACCGATCTGTCCGGCGAACAACTGTTCGTGCGAAGGGTTTTCGAGGACTACTCCGCACGTGCCGAAGCCGCGGGCATCACCCTGGTGCCTGCGGTGACCGACAGCAATCTGCCCGGCGACCTGCTGGGCCACCTGACCAGCCGACGCGTCGACGGTGCCGCCGAAATCACCATCAGCCATCACAGCCGAAGCGGCGGTGACGGGTCCCGCGGCAGCGCCGAGACCGTGCTGGCGAGTGTGGATTGGTTCCGCGAGGGCGGCTGGCATTATGCGGACAGCGGGTGGCAGACCGGCCGGCCGCCGGTCGCTGAGCTGCGCTACCCGACCGAGCAGCCCCGGCCCGCCTCGAAATTCCCGCTGACGCCGGTGCTCACCATCCCGCGGCACAGCGCGGTGTCCTCCGTGACGGGGCTATTGCCCACCGAGTTCCATGAGGGGCTGAAGAAGTTGACCGCCGACGTTGTCGCGGCGCTGCCCGCAACGCCCGATCCAGCCTCCGATCTGCACTACGACCTCGTGGTCGACGCCGAAGGGTCCGGCAAGTCCGTGCGCGGCGTGCTCAGCGGCCTCGACTCCTACCGCGATTCCGCGTTGATGGCGGTCGAGGCGGCGGTCCGGCTGGCAGAGAACACCACCAAACCCGGCGCGCTCGCCGCAGCGGAAGCCTTCGACGCCACCGACTTCCTCGACGCCCTCGCCCCACACGGCATCACCTGGCGCATCGAAGAATTGTGAACCCGAGAAACGACGACGGGGCGAGGAGTACATCCTCGCCCCGTCCTCATCGCCGACCACTACTCGGCGATGTCGATCACCCCTTCGTCGACCGCCCATTTGATGGTCCGGTCGAGATCAGCGCAGGATTCGGGTCGTCCCGGTCCGGCGCCCTGCTCGGCGAGCCTGGCGTAGACCGGGCAGTGGGCGGCGGGGTCGCCGGTCCACTGGATCGAGGTCTGATGCGAACTGCTCTTGCGCACCATGACCTCGCTCTGACAGGTCAGGCACCGCAGCGGAGTCAGCCCCTCCTCCAGGTACCGCGACTTGTCGACGACCGTCTGGGCGGCGACCGCGGCTCGCCGCGCAGGTTGATCGGCGAAGTCGGGTGCTTTCGCCCAGGTCGCGGTCATTACACACCCGCCTCCGCGGCGGCCGAATCGGCCTCGGCAGCCTCGGTCTCGGCCTTACGTCGCAAGTTCTCGGCGACCTCGGCTTCCCACGCCTCGTTGGCCTTGGTGGTGTCGACCTCGAACTCGAAGCGCTGGGTCATCTTCTCGGTCACGTCGGCGGCGTCGACGTAGAACTGCTCGTACCAGCGGCGCAGCTGGTAGACCGGGCCGTCCTCCTCGCACAGCAGCGGGTTGTCGACCTTGGACTTGTGCTTCCAGATCTCGACGTCCTGGAGGAAGCCGTCGCCGAAGAAGGTGGTCATGCTCTTGGCGAGCTTGGCCGCCGTGGCGTCATCGAGCCCCTTCGGCTTCTCGACGCTGAGGCCCCACTGCAGGACGAACGAGTCCTGGTCGACCGGATAATGGCAGTTGATGAGATTGACCGTGATCTCGTAACCGCCATAGATGTTGACCAGCGGGTTGATCATGTAAGAAGGGCCGAAGTACGACGCTTCCGACTTGAGCAGGTTGTCACCGCCGTACTTGGCCGCGATCCCCACATCCGGGCGGCCCTTGGTCTCCAGGAACTGGGTCGCGACGTGACCTTCGAAGACGTTCTTGAAGTAGGTCGGGAAGGCGAAGTGGATGTAGAAGAAGTGGGCCATGTCGACCACGTTGTCGATGATCTCGCGGCAGTTGGCGCCCTCGATCAGCAGCGAGTTCCAGGTCCACTCGGTCCAGTCATCGTTGAGCTCCTCGAGCGAATTGCCCTCGGCATCGGTGTAGGGGCCCTTGATGTAGGGGATCGCAACCTCGGGCGGCGGTGGATTGCCCTCATGGTCGTGCCAGACGAACAGCTGGCCGTTGCGCTCGAGGGTGGTCCACTTCCTGGTCCGTGCCAGTGGTGGCACTCGACGCGCGTACGGAATCGAGGTGCATTTGCCACTCGCGCCCCAGCGCCAGTCATGGAAGGGGCAGGCGATGTCGTCGCCCTTGACCTCGCCCATGCTCAGGTCGCCGCCCATATGCCTGCAGTAGGCATCGAGCACACGCAGTTCGCCCGCAGTGTCGGCCCAAACCACGAGTTTGGTGCCGAATGCGTTGACCGAATGCGGTTTGCCGTCGCGGAACGTCTTGGCCAGACCCAGACAATGCCATCCCCGCGCAAAACGGGTGGGCGCCGAGCCGACATCCAGCTCTCTGACCTTCGCACCGCTCCCCTGTGGGGTAACTGCCATCGCGAATCCTCCTCCTTCTGTACTAGAACACGTTACAAAAATGTCGCGTTCCACGCCAGCGATAGCGCCTACTTCCTGCGCATGCCGTGTCAAAATCAGCAATGAACACCTGTTCTCGACAGAAATAAGAACGTGTTCTAGTCTCAGAGACAAATGAGTACGGGTTACCAACCAAGGCAGGAGCAGGTCCGCAAGATGACGCAAGAAGTGACCGAACGGGTCGAAGCGCTGTTGCCGATGCTGCGCGAGCGCGCACAAGAGGCCGAGGACCTGCGGCGTATCCCCGACGAGACCATGAAGGCACTGCAGGAGACCGGCTTCTTCAAGCTGCTCCAGCCCAAGCAGTGGGGCGGGCACGCCGCCGATCCGGTGATCTTCTACGACACCGTCCGCAAGCTCGCCAGCGCCTGCGGTTCCACCGGTTGGGTGGCAGGCATCATCGGCGTGCACAACTGGCACCTCGCGCTGTTCTCGCAGCAGGCGCAGGAAGAGGTGTGGGGCGAGAACACCGACGTCCGCATCTCCTCCTCGTACGCGCCGATGGGTGCGGGCACCGTCGTCGAGGGCGGCTACCGGGTCAGCGGCTCCTGGGCCTGGTCCTCGGGCTCCGACCACGCCGACTGGACCTTCGTCGGCGGACCGGTGATCAAGGACGGCCGCCCGGTCGACTTCGGCAGCTTCCTCATCCCCCGCTCCGAATACCGCATCGACGACGTCTGGAACGTGGTCGGCCTGCGCGGCACCGGCTCCAACACCCTGGTGGTCGAGGACGTGTTCGTGCCGCGGCACCGGTTCCTCAGCTACAAGACGATGAACGATCTGGCCTCCCCCGGCCTGGAGCAGAACACCGACCCGGTCTACAAGATGCCGTGGGGCACCATCCACCCCACCACCATCTCCGCGCCGATCGTCGGCATGGCCTACGGCGCCTACGCCGCCCACGTCGAGCACCAGGGCAAGCGGGTACGCGCGGCCTACGCCGGCGAGAAGTCCAAGGAAGATCCGTTCACCAAGATCCGCATCGCCGAGGCTTCCAGCGATATCGATGCCGCCTGGCGTCAGCTGGCGGGCAATGTCGCCGACGAGTACGCGCTGCTCCTCGAAGGCAAGGAGATCCCGTTCGATCTGCGGGTACGCGCCCGCCGCGACCAGGTCCGCGCCACCGGCCGGGCCATCGCCTCGATCGACAAGCTGTTCGAGAGCTCCGGCGCCACCGCACTCGCCAACGGCACACCGTTGCAGCGGTTCTGGCGCGACGCGCACGCCGGCCGGGTGCACGCCTCCAACGATCCCGAGCGCGCGTACCTGATGTACGGAGCACACGAATTCGGCCTGCCGGTTACCGACGGGATGGTGTGACGTGACCTCGACCGCCGAGCTCACCTACGAGTCGACCTCCCGGTTCGCGCAGGTGCGGCCGGACCTGAAACTGCACTACCACGAAGCAGGCGTCGGCAACGGTCCGACGATCGTGCTGCTGCACGGCGGCGGGCCCGGCGCATCGTCGTGGTCGAACTTCTCGCGCAATATTCCGGTGCTGGCGCAGGACTTTCACGTCATCGCCGTCGATCAGCCCGGATACGGTAAGTCCGACAAGCCGACCGAGCATCCGCAGTACTTCGTACACAGCTCATCCGCGCTGAAGGATCTGCTCGACACCCTCGGGATCACCGAGAAGGTGCATCTGCTCGGCAACTCGCTCGGCGGCGGCACCTCGGTGCGGTTCGCGCTCGACTACCCCGACCGCGCGGGCAAACTCATCCTGATGGGTCCGGGCGGACTGAGCACCAACCTGTTCGCGCCTGATCCCACCGAGGGTGTGCGGCTGCTGTCGAAGTTCACCTATGAGCCGACGCGCGAGAACATCGAGGCGTTCATCCGGATCATGGTGTTCGACCAGAAACTGGTCACCGACGAGTTGGTCGATGAGCGTTTCGCCGCGGCGGGCACTCCGGAATCCATCGCCGCCATGAAGGCCATGGGCAAGTCCTTCGCGAGTGCCGATTTCGAGAAGGGCATGCTCTGGCGCGACGCCTACAAGTTGCGTCAGCCGGTGCTGTTGATCTGGGGCCGCGAAGACCGGGTCAACCCGCTCGACGGCGCGCTGGTGGCGTTGAAGTCGATCCCGCGGGCACAGCTGCACGTGTTCGGTGGCTGCGGGCATTGGGCCCAGCTGGAGAAGTTCGCCGAGTTCAACCGGCTGGCAACGGATTTCTTGAACGGGGTGAAATAGCCATGGGGATTCGCGCGCTCGGATATATGCGCATCGAGGCCACCGATATGGCGGCCTGGCGCGAGTACGGCCTCAAAGTGCTCGGCATGATGGAGGCTCCCGGTCCCGATACCGACAACCTCTATCTGCGGATGGACGATTTCCCGGCGCGCCTGGTGATCGTCCCGGGCGAGAAGGACCGATTGCTGGTCTCCGGTTGGGAGGTCACCGACGCTCCTGCACTGCAGGAACTTCGGGAGACTCTCGCTCGTGCCGGTGTCGCCTTCAAGGAGGCCACCAAGGAGGAGCTCGCCGAGCGCCGGGTCGAGAACATGATCCGTTTCGAGGACCCCTCCGGCAATACGCTCGAGGCCTTCCACGGTTCGCAGTACCTGGCCCGCCGGTTCGTCAGCCCCTACGGGCACAAGTTCGTGACCGAGGAGCAGGGCCTCGGCCATGTCGTGCTGACCTGCACCGACGATACTGCGGCGCAGGCGTTCTACCAGGACGTGCTCGGCTTCCGGTTGCGTGACTCGATGCGGCTGCCTCCGCAGATGGTGGGCAGGCCCGCCGACGGCGATCCGGCGTGGCTGCGGTTCTACGGCTGCAACCCGCGCCATCATTCGCTGGCGTTCCTGCCGCTGCCCAATTCGACCGGCATCGTGCATCTCATGCTCGAGGTGGAGAACTCCGACGACGTCGGCCTGTGCCTCGACCGCGCGGCGCGCAAGAAGGTCAAGATGTCGGCCACCCTCGGCCGCCACATCAACGACAAGATGCTGTCGTTCTACATGAAGACCCCGGGCGGATTCGATATCGAATTCGGTTGTGAAGGTCTGGAAGTCGACGATCACGCCTGGATCGCGCGGGAGTCCACCGCGGTATCGCTGTGGGGTCACGACTTCACCGTTGGGATGAAATAACGATGAGTGACGGGGCGGAAGTGACTACGCAGGAATACCCGGAGATCGACGGTCGCCAGTTCCGGAATGTGCTGGGGCAGTTCTGCACCGGCATCACCGTCATCACCACCTTCGACGGAGACGATGCGGAGAAAACGCCGATCGGCTTCGCCTGCCAGTCGTTCGCCGCCCTGTCGCTCGACCCACCGCTGGTGCTGTTCTGCCCCACCAAGGGCTCGCGCTCCTGGGCCGCGATCGAACGCAACGGACGCTTCTGCGCGAACGTCCTCGCCGAAGAACAGCAGCAGCTGTGCGCCCGCTTCGGTTCCCGCGAACCGGACAAGTTCGCCGAAATCGACTGGCGCACCTCCGAACTGGAGCTACCGCTCCTTGACGACGCCCTGGCCACCATCCAGTGTTCGGTGGACCGCGTCGTCGACGGCGGCGATCACCACATCGTGATCGGCCGTGTGCTGGCCCTGTCGGAGTCGACCACCTCCGGCAGGCCGCTGTTGTTCTACCGCGGGCAGTACACCGCCATCGAACCGGACAAGACGGTTCCGGCGCCGTGGCGGGCGGATCTGGAGCATTTCCTTACGACGACCACGTTGGATACCTGGTTGTAGAGGTGTGAGGGGCGTGCTCCATCGGCCACGCCCTCATTCCCGCCGTGGAACCGACCGGCGCGGCCAAGCTCGAGCGTGCCCCACTATCGGCGATGCGATCAGCAGGTCAAGCGATTGCGGCGATGTCACCGTTGTCGAAGTAGATCGCTTGGTGCAGCTCTCCGCCGAGTGCGGCTGCGTACCGAGTGAGCACTTCCTGACCGGAAATCTCGCCCTGCTCGATATGGGATACGCGACCTTTTGTGACGCCCATCCGCTCCGCTACCTGTTCCTGGGTCAGTCCCCTCGATCGCCGGATCTCGGCGAGACGCTCACCGAGCACCTCGGCCAGCAGTTCCCTTTTTCCCGCCGCCACGGCGGCCTCGCCACCGGCACGTTCGACGTGCTCGGCGCGAATGTCCTTCCAACGTGTGTACTCAGTCATGACGCATCTTCCTCCACACGGGATTTCACATAGTCCGCGTAACGCTGCTCGGCCAGCGGGACCGATTCCTCATACCACTCGCTCCACCGGTCCCTCTTATCCCCCGCCACCAGCAGAATGCTCGACCGCCAAGGATCGAACGCGAACAGGATCCTCGTCGTGCCCGGGCGGAGTTCTTTCAGGTTCTTCAACGTTGACCCCGCGATCGTGTCAACGAGAGGGCGGCCCAAACCCGGCCCACCCTGGGCTAGCGCGTCCAATGCCTGAACAACTCGAGCGTGTGCACCGGGTTCGAGACACCCGATCCACTCGCGCACCTCATCGACGACGTAGATCTCCCACTCGCCCTCTGTCACACCCAGAAGTATAGCGATAGATATACCTGTGGGTCGCGAATAGCTGCCCATAAGTGCTCAGTTGTTGAGCACTTATATACGGAAGATGGGGTACAGAAAGACCGACGAACCCAGGAGAACGCAATGAACAAGGTCGACAGCACCGTGATCACCTGCACCGACACCGCGGAGTGGGAGGCGTGGTTGGCGGCCAATCATGACCGGGCCGGTGAGGTGTGGGTGAAGATCGCCAAGAAGGGGGCCGAGGACGCCACGATCACGCTGAGTGAGGCGCTGGACGGGGCACTCTGCTACGGGTGGATCGATAGTGTTCGACGGGGGTTCGACGCGGACCATTACGTGCAGCGGTATTCGCCTCGACGGGCGCGTAGTCCCTGGTCGCAGGTGAATGTGGCGAAGGTGGAGGCGTTGCTGGCGGCGGGACGGATGCGGGCGCCGGGCCTGGCGGCGGTCGAGGCAGCGCGGGCCGATGGGCGGTGGGAGGCCGCGTACGCGTCCCAGCGGGAGGCGACGGTTCCCGAGGATCTCGCGACAGCGCTGGAACGGGACCCGGTCGCGCGGGAACGGTTCGAGGCGCTGGATCGCAGCGGGCAGTACGCGCTGTTGCTGCGACTGATGAAAGCCAGGACGCCTGCGCAGCGGACGAATCAGTTGGACCGGATCATCGTGGAGCTGGGCGGGGGCGTGTAGATCGGGTCTACGGTGAATACCGACCAGGTGCAGAACCGACCGGGAGGCGATTTGCGCATCATCGTCCGTGCGTTGCTGGTTCTGCTGGCGCTCGTTTGTGGTCCGGCTGTGCTGATACCCGGGGCCGCCGCCGCGCCGAGCATCGACGATTTCACTGCCCGCCGGATCGACGAACTGCTCTCGGTCCGCACCGGCGCCGCGCCGCAAAGCAAGGGTGAGCTGATCGAGCTGCTGTCCCGGCAGTTCCTCGGCACCCCGTACGGGGCGAACATGCTCATCGGTTCCGCCACCGAACCCGAACAGCTCGTCGTCGACTTCCGCCGGGTCGACTGCTTCACCTACCTCGACTATGTCGAAGCACTCAGCCGCTCCACCTCCCGCGACGAGTTCGTGGCGAACCTGATCGCGACCCGCTACACCGGCGGCCGCGTCGAATTCTCCCAGCGCAAGCACTTCTTCACCGACTGGGCGCACACCCCACGCACCGCCTCCACCGACATCACCGCAACCCTCACCCCCGCCGCGATCAGCACCACCAAGCACCTCAACGCGAAAGCCGACGGCACCAACTACCTCCCCGGTCTGCCGGTAACCGACCGTGGCATCACCTATATCCCCAGCTCCGCCGTCGACGACTCGGTCATCGCAAACCTCCGCACCGGCGACTACATCGGCGCCTACACCGACCAGCCCGGCCTCGACGTCACCCACGTCGGCATCTTCGTCTCCACGCCGACGGGCCCCGTCTTCCGCAACGCCTCCTCCCTTGCTGCCGACAACAAGGTCGTCGACACCCCGTTGCTCGACTACGTGCGCACGACGCCGGGGATCCTCGTGCTGCGGTCGAAGTAGCGGTGAGTCGACGCGTCGCCTGCGGCGATCACAGCAGCCCGCGGTTGCTCGTCAAGCCCTACTCTGGGGCCGCGACCTCGATGAAATCGGACTCGTTGGATCGACCGGCAAGCACCGCACGTCGCACCGGGTCACGCATGACCGCGACGGTTGTCTCCCATGCCCAAAGGACTTCCCGCAGCAGGGCCGAATCACCAGACACCGCTGCGCGCTCGACCGCGGCGCGAATTTCGGCCAATGCTTCGGCTTGATCGTCGGGATCCAGCTCCGACAACCACACCGGCGACGGGGCGCAGGCCACGGGAGCCGGCCGTGAGACTTTGCCGTGCGGTAGGAAGGCGACTTGCGGATTGTCATCGTCGATCGCGATGTTGAGGGACGCATCGAGCGCACGCGCCAGCGTCGTCAACAACGGCAGAGTCGGAACGGCGTCAGAGCCCTCGATCCTGGAGATCTTCACCTGCGTGAGGTCAGCGCGCTCGGCGAGCTCGGCCTGAGTCAGGCCGAGTTCAGTGCGCCGGAGGTAGACGGCTTCGGTGTGCGCCATCGCAAAGCGAATCTCGGTCCGCACATCAACCACGGCCTGGGGTTCGTTCAAACGATTTCTCCGGGACGTTGTCTACTGATGCTCGCTACAGTAGACGTCATGTCGCACCTCGCCCGTATCACATCTGATCCTGAGATCTGTCACGGCAAGCCCGTGGTGCGGGGCCTGCGCTATACGGTCGAAATGCTGCTGGAGCTCCTCGCATCGGGGATGGCCGCCGAGGAGATCCTCGATGATTACCCGGATCTCGAGTTCGAAGAGATTCTCGCGGTGCTCGAGTACGCCGCTGCGGTAACCGCGCAGCGAACGACAATCACCTTCGATGCAGCGTGAAATTCCTGGTCGATGCCCAGCTACCCCGTCGACTCGCCGGCTTTCTCCAATCCCCGGGCATGATCGTGTGCACACCTCGGAGCTCGAGCTCGGCAATCGCACACCTGACAGCGACATAGCCAAGCGGGCTGACAGCGAAGGCCGAGTGGTCATCACGAAGGATCGTGACTTCTGGGTCGGCCACCTGCTCGACCGCTGCCCTAGGTCGCTACTGGTCGTAGCCACAGGAAACATCGCAAACTCGGCTTTGCTCGACCTGTTCGAGACCACCTCGCCGAGATCGTCGACCTGCTCTCGACGTCCTCGGTCGTAGAACTCGGGCGGGACCGATTGGTCGCCCACACGGATCGACAGCCCGAGGGCGAGTAGGGCCGCGAACTGCTCCGACCGGAAACGAAAACAGGCCGCGAACGGAGGGGTTTCGTTCGCGGCCCGTTTCGGGTGGGGATCAGGCGGTGACTGGCGCCTGTTCCCGCTGAAGTTCCAGCGCAATGTCGATGAGCTGGTCCTCCTGTCCGCCGACGAGCTTGCGCTTGCCTGCGCGGACGAGCATTTCCGCCGCCGAGACTCCGTAGCGTTCGGCCTGGCGTTCGGCGTGGCGCAGGAAGCTGGAGTAGACACCTGCGTAGCCCATCATCAGGGACTGGCGGTCGAGCAGGCATTCGGCGGGCATGGCCGGGCGGACGACGTCTTCGGCGGCGTCGGCCATGGCGAAGAAGTCGATGCCGGTCGTGATGTCGAGCTTGTCGCAGACACCGACCAGTGCCTCCACGGGGGTGTTGCCCGCGCCTGCGCCGAATCGGCGGGCGCTGCCGTCGATCTGGGTGGCACCCGCGCGGATGGCGTAGATCGAGTTTGCCACGGCGAGGTCCATGTTCTCGTGGCCGTGGAAGCCGACCTGCGCGTCGTTGCCGAGCTCGGCAACGAGTGCGGCGACCCGGTCGGAGACCTGCTCCAGCACGAGCGCACCGGCGGAATCGACCACGTAGACGCACTGGCAGCCCGCGTCGGCCATGACCCTGGCCTGCTTGGCCAGCGCCTCGGGCGGCTGAGTGTGCGACATCATCAGGAAGCCGACGGTTTCCAGGCCGAGTTCACGGGCCAGGCCGAAGTGCTGGATGGAGACGTCGGCCTCGGTGCAGTGGGTGGCGATGCGGCAGATGCTCGCGCCGTTGTCCTGGGAGATCTTGATGTCTTCCTTGACGCCGACGCCGGGCAGCATGAGCACCGCGATCTTGGCCTGCTTCGCGGTCTCGGCCGCGATGGTGATCAGTTCCTGTTCAGGGGTTTTGGAGAACCCGTAGTTGAACGAAGAACCGCCGAGGCCGTCACCGTGGGTGACCTCGATGACCGGGACACCGGCGCCGTCGAGCGCGGTGACGATGTCACGCACCTCGGTCGCGGTGAACTGGTGGCGCTTGTGATGGGATCCGTCACGCAGCGAGGTGTCGGTGACGCGAATATCGAGTTCAGCTGAATAAGCCATGGGGGAACGCTCCTTACACCCGTGCCGAGGCGATCTGCTTGGCCATGACCTCGCCGACGCGGGTGGCGGCGGCGGTCATGATGTCGAGGTTGCCCGCATAAGGCGGCAGGAAGTCGCCTGCCCCTTCGACCTCGACGAAGACCGAGACCTTCGCCAGGCCACCGGACACCACCGACGGCTCGTCGAACTGGGGCTCGTTGAGCAGCCGGTAGCCGGGCACGTACTGCTGGATGTCGGCGACCATCCGGTGGATGGAGTCGGCGATCGCATCGGTGTCGGCGTCTTCGGGGATGGCGCAGAAGATGGTGTCGCGCATGATCATCGGCGGCTCGGCCGGGTTCAGGATGATGATGGCCTTACCGCGTTCGGCGCCACCGATGGTCTGCACACCACGACTGGTGGTCTTGGTGAACTCGTCGATATTGGCGCGGGTACCGGGCCCGGCCGACACCGACGACACCGACGCGACGATTTCGGCGTAGGGCACCGGAACCACGCGCGACACTGCCGCGACGATTGGAATGGTCGCCTGACCACCACAGGTGATCATATTGACGTTCGGCGCATCGACGTTGGCCCCGAGGTTCACCGGCGGCACCACGGCGGGCCCGACGGCGGCGGGGGTGAGGTCGACGGCGCGAATCCCCTTCTCCGCGTACTTCGGCGCCGCATCGCGGTGCACGTACGCCGAGGTGGCTTCGAAGACCATGTCGGGCAGTTCGGATTGCCCGAGCAGCCAGTCCACACCCTCGTGCGAGGTCTCCAGACCAAGCCCACGGGCGCGCTTGAGGCCTTCGCTGTCGGGATCGATGCCGATCATCCAGCGCGGTTCGATGTGCTCCGAGCGGAGCAGTTTGTACAGCAGATCGGTGCTGATGTTGCCGGACCCGACGATCGCGGCGGTGACGGTCCCTTCGGACACGACTTACCTCCTACGTGAATTGCAAACGGACAGAACCGAGTCCGGCGAACTCGGCATGGAAAGCATCTCCGGGACGCGCGTCGATGGCGCGCGTGCAGGAACCGGGCAGGACGACGTCGCCTGCCTTCAACCGAACCCCGAAGCTCGCGACCTTGCGGGCCAGCCACGCAACCGCGATGACCGGATCACCGAGCACCGCATCGCTGCGGCCTTCGGCGATGACCTCGCCGTTGCGGGTGAGCACCGCGTCGATCGACTTGATGTCGATGTCCTTGGGCGCCACCCGCTCCTTGCCGAGCACGAAGCCGGCGGAGGAGGCGTTGTCGGAGATGGTGTCGGCCAGGCCGATGTTCCAGTCCTTGATCCGCGAGTCGATGAGTTCGATGGACGGTGCGTAGGCGACGGTCGCGGCGAGCACGTCCTCTTCGGTGCAGTCCGCGCCGGGCAGGTCGGCGCCGAGCACGAACCCGACCTCCACCTCGACGCGAGGGAACAGGTAGCGATCGGCTTCGACGGGAACGTCTTCGTAGACTTCCATTTCCGCGAGCAGATGCCCGTAGTCCGGTTCGTCGACGCCCATCATCTCCTGCATCGCCTTCGAGGACAGGCCCACTTTGTGCCCGACCACCCTGGCGCCGCTGTCGAGCCTGCGCCGGATATTGATCAGCTGGATCTCGTAGGCGTCGACGACATCGATATCGGGATGCCGGGCGACCAGCGGATCGAGGGCGACCCGGTCGCGTTCGGCGCGCTCGAGTTCGTCGGCCAATTCGGTTCGTACCGCATCGGACAGCACGTCAGTGTTCCTTTCTCTCATGATCGGACCCCTCCGCGGTTACGCTTCGCTGCCGCCTCCGGTGCTGACCGCTCATGAAAGGGGTTCCTTTTCTCTCATGCGCGAACTCCACCGTGGTGACGTTTCGCAGCCGCCGGGGGTAACCGCTCATGAGGAGTTCTGTTCTCTCATGAGCGAGCCCGTCTGTGGTTCGTTGCCGACCGCTCATACGGGGTCCTTTTCCGCTGTTGCCGGATCGCACTGGAAGCTGTGCGCGCCCGCTGCCGACCGTCCCGCGCGACGTCCGGAGAACACGCAGTCGGCCAACGACAGCCCACTGACATAGGAGTCCGAGCAGATGCCGACGGCGGTGCGTCCGGCCGCGTACAGGCCCGCGATATCGGTACCGTCCGTCGATCGCACGGCGCCGGTGTCTTCGTCGACGACGACGCCGCCGAGGGTGAGCATCGGGCAGGGATTGATCACGCTCGGCCGGATGGAGACGTTGAGCAGCCAGAACGGGCCGGTGCTCAGTGGGGTGGTGTATTCGGCCGGTTTGCCCACCGGGTCGGGGGTGCCGTCGGCGATGGCGGCGTTGTAGGCCTCGACCGTCGCGCGGAGTCCGGCCGGGTCGATGCCCGCTTTCGCTGCGACCTGTTCGATAGTGGCCCCACGTTTGGCGCTGCGCCGCAGGGGTTCGAACTGGGCGCGCTGAAACCAGGTGCCCTGGGTGCCGATCTGGCGGATGGCGGTGCGCATCATCGCATCGTCTGCCAGCAGCCAGCCGGTACCGCCGTGCTTGTTGACCAGCGCATCGCCGACGGCGGCACCGTAGCGGGTTTCGTCGATGACGCGGCGGCCCTGCCCGTCGACGAGGACGGCGCCGGTGAACACGCTCGGCGGCAGCAGGAACCGCCAGGCCGAGACGTTGCCCATCCGGTCGGTGGCCGCGCCGACGCTCTGGGCCAGCTTGATGCCGCTGCCGTCGTCGCCGGTGGTGCCGAGCGCCATCCCGCCCTTGTAGGCCGGTGCGTACTCGGCGACCATCTCGCGGTTGGCGATGAAACCACCCGCGCTGACCACGATGCCGCGCCGCGCGAGCACCCGGATCGTGGTGCGGTAGCGCTCGTCCATCTTCGCCAGCCGCTTCTCCAGTGCCTTGCGCAGCGGCGGGTAGTAGATGCCGGGTTTGGCGGCGAGGTGCGCCATGCGGGTATAGCGGTCGCGAATCCGGCCGGGGGCGTCGCGCAGGGTGCGGCATTCGACGCCGATGACGGCGCCGGCGTCGTCTGTGATCAGCTCGGTGACCTGGGTGAGCGTCTCCACTCGGACCCCGGCTCGCGAAGTGGCGGCTGACAGCGGCCCGGACAGCTGCTTACCGGAGACACCGCGCCCGTGCACCCGATGCCCACGCTGAGCTGCGGGAATGTCGGAGAAGGCGCCGGAGATCTCGCTACCGGAGTAGTAGAGGTAGTAGTCGTCGTTCGGGTAGGACGTCTTGTATGGGCACAGCGACGCCTCGAAGGGGACGCCGTGACCCTTCAGCCAGTCGATCATCGCGGGGCTCTCGTCGACGAAGCGGCGCAGCGTCTCGGGGCGGACCGCGTCGCCGACCTCGCGTTCGAGGTAGGCCAGCATCGCGTCGGGCGTATCGCTCACACCGGCTTCACGCTGAACCGAGGTCCCGCCACCGGCGTAGATGATGCCGCCCGAGAGCGCGGTCGCGCCGCCACCGGTGAACCTTTCCAGGACGAGCACCTGGGCGCCGTCGGCTGCGGCTTCCAGCGCTGCGGAGGCGCCCGCAGCCCCGTAACCGACGACGACTACGTCGGCGGTCAGGTCCCAATCGAGGCTCATGTACTCCACTCCGGATCGACTCTACTTCGAAACTCGTCTACAAACTGAAACGAGTTTCCTTGACGACAAGACTGCTGCGTCCTCCCATGATTAGCAAGTCATCTACCACAACCAATGGACGAACCAGTGGCCGATTCTATAACGTGTTCTACATGACTGATCGGGAATACGACGTGGTGGTGGTCGGCAGCGGCGCCGCCGGAATGACCGCCGCCCTGACCGCCGCCCATCACGGGCTGAGCGTGGTGGTCATCGAAAAGGCCGCACACTACGGTGGATCGACTGCTCGCTCCGGTGGTGGCGTGTGGGTTCCCGGCAACAAGGCGCTGCTGGCGTCGGGGCGTCCGGACGACCGCGAGGTCGCGCGCAAGTACCTGCACAGCATCATCGGAGACGCGGTGCCGAAGGAGCGGATCGACACCTACATCGACCGCGGACCCGAAGCGCTGGACTTCGTGCTCGACCACACCCCGCTGAAGCTGAAGTGGGTCCCCGGCTACTCCGACTACTACCCCGAGGCTCCGGGCGGTAAGGGCGACGGACGGTCCTGCGAGCCCAAGCCGTTCAACGCGATGGTCCTCGGCGAGGAACGGTTCAACCTCGAACCGCCGTACGCCAAGGCGCCGCTGAACGTCGCGGTCATGCAGGAAGACTTCGTCCGGCTCAACCTGATCAAGCGCCACCCCAGGGGCATGATGCGCGCGATGCGCGTCGGCGCCCGTACCTACTGGGCCAAGTTCACGCGCAAGCATCTGCTGGTCATGGGCCAGGCGATCATGGCGGCCATGCGCAAGGGGCTCATGGACGCGAACGTTCCGCTGCTGCTGAACACACCCCTGACCAAGCTCATCGTGACCGACGGGGTCGTCACCGGTGTCGAGGCTTTGCAGGATGGCAAGCCGGTCACCTTCACCGCGCGCCACGGTGTCGTCCTGGGCAGCGGCGGCTTCGAGCACAACGCCGAGATGCGCGCGAAGTACCAGCGTCAGCCCATCACCACCGAGTGGACGACGGGCGCGGCGGCCAACACCGGCGACGGCATCGTCGCGGGTATGGACGCGGGCGCCGCGATCGGCTTCATGGAGGACGCCTGGTGGGGTCCGACGGTGTTCAAGGGCGAGGGCCGTCCGTGGTTCGCACTGGCCGAGCGCAATCTGCCCGGCGCGATCATGATCAACACCGACGGTAAGCGTTTCGGTAATGAGTCCGCTCCTTACGTCGAGGCTGTGCACACCATGTACGGCGGCGAATATGGTCAGGGTGAGGGTCCGGGCGAGAACATCCCCGCCTGGCTGGTGTTCGACCAGCGCTATCGGAACCGCTATATCTTCGCCGGGCTTCAGCCTGGTCAGCGCTTCCCGTCCCGCTGGATGGAAAACGATTTCATCGTCAAGGCCGACACCCTCGAGGAACTGGCAGGCAAGCTCGGCGTCCCCGTCGACAATCTCGCCGCCACCGTCAGCCGGTTCAACACCTTCGCCGAAACCGGCAAGGACGCCGACTTCGGCCGCGGCGACAGCCACTACGACCGCTACTACGGCGACCCGACCGTCAAGCCGAACCCGTGCCTTGCCGCGCTGGTCCAGGGGCCGTTCTATGCGGCCAAGATCGTGCCCGGTGACCTGGGCACCAAGGGTGGTCTGGTTGCCGATACCGCCGGTCGCGTACTGAAGGAAGACGGCACCGCGATCGAGGGGCTGTACGCCTCGGGTAACTGCTCGACTCCGGTGATGGGCCACACCTACGCCGGTCCCGGCGCGACCATCGGGCCGGCGATCGCATTCGGGTACCTGGCGGTGCTGGATATCGCCGAGCGGAAGAAGGCGGAGGCTTCGGAGGCTTCGGCCGAGGTTTAACGGATGCGGGGCGCGGGTGGCCGTCGGTCGCCGCTGGGCAATCGACGTCCACCCGCGTTCGGCCTGCGTACAGTGCCCTGCCCACGCTCGGCGTTCATCCCCAGCGCTGCCCTTGCTCTGGGACGGGCGTCGCGACAGTCCGCCTGGCGGGTCGTCCCACAAGGCGGGCGATCCGTTGCCGCGCGCGGCTCACAGTCGGCAGGATGACGAGGACGGCGGCACGCATTTGTCCACAATCATGCACAAGGAGAACTGATGCCCATCGACCCGAAGATCGCGCTCGGCGCCGAACTGCCGAGCCGGGAGTTCGCGTGGACGGCGTCCGACGTCCAGCTGTATCAGCTCGGCCTCGGCGCGGGTGCGCGCTGGACCGACGCCGCCGAACTGCGCTACCTCGACGACCGCGCCCCGCAGGTGCTGCCGACGTTCGCGACCGTCGCGCCGACCCTGCACGAAACCGAGCCGCCGAAGGTCAGCTTCCCCGGCATCGACATCGACCTGGCCAAGGTGGTGCACGGCTCCCAGGAGATCGTGGTGCACCGCCCCATCCCCGCCTCGGGTAAGGCGACGAGCACCGGCCGGATCAGCGAGATCTGGGATAAGGGCTCAGCCGCGGTCGTGGTGCAGGAAAACACCATCATCGGCTCCGACGGCGCCCCGCTGTGGACGGCCCGCTCCTCCATCTTCGCCAAGGGCGAGGGCGGTTTCGGCGGCGAGCGCGGCCCCAGCACCAAGTCCGAATTGCCGGACCGCGCACCAGATTTCGACGTCACCACCCCCACCCTCCCCCAACAGGCCCTGCTCTACCGCATGCTCGGCGACCGCAATCCCCTGCACTCCGACCCCGAATTCGCCCGCGCCGCAGGCTTCCCCAACCCGATCCTGCACGGCCTGTGCACCTACGGCATCGTCTGCAAGACGGCCACCGACACCGCGCTGGATTCGGACGCCTCCCGCGTCACCGGTTTCCGGGCTCGTTTCGCAGGGGTGCTGTACCCCGGCGAAACGATCCGCACCCGGATCTGGAGGGCTGATGGCGAACTGATCATCGGGGCGAGCGTTGTGGAGCGCAACGATGCGCCGGTACTCGCCGACGTGCGTTTGAGCTTCACCGACTGACAGTCCCCCGCAGCCATCGGCGTCACGCGATCCACATGCAGACGCCGATGGCCTGCACCATCACCCGCCTTCACCGACCGATCCCGCCCCAACCGACCCGAACCTCATCGCCCGTCCCACACCTCGACGAGAGGGACATGAGGCAGGGCGAATCGGCGTGTCGCCTGCGTCATGTGCCTCTCGTCGGCGGCGTTCAGATCGGGCGGCTGCGTGGCGACTTGTTGGGGCGTGCCGATCGAAGCAGCCGGGGCCGGCGCTCGCAACCGCGACCGGATCTGCGATAGGACCTCGGCCCGTTGATCCGGCTCCGCGGTCGGCTGGGCGGGTGCGACACGCCGTACCGCGCGACGTCATTCGAATTCGATCCACATCCGATGGAACCTCAGCCCGGTTCGCTACGTCCAAGAGGGCGTAGGTATGTTTTGCCGGCCGGGTGGAGTAAGGGGTTCTGGGGTGGGTATCGAGATTCCCGAGGCGTTGCAGTGGGCCGCGAAGTATGTCGTCGGTGCGGGTGATTGGCCCGAGGGCGATGAGACCGCGATGCGGCGGATGGCCGATGCGTACAACACCGCCGGCACCACCCTCGACGACCTCGGCGATGACGCCCAACTCAAGGTCAACCAGCTCCTCGCCGCCCTGGACGGGCAGACCGCCGACGCGATCGAAGCGTTCTGGAAGAAGCTCGGCAACAATGACGGTGCGCTCTCGGCGTTGACCGGGTTGCTCAAAGACCAAGCCGACGTGGTCGATGACGGCGCCAACGACATCGAACACACCAAGCTGATGATCATCGCCCAACTGGTCATCTTCGCCGTCGAAATGGCCGCCGCACTCGCTGCGATGGCCACCGGAGTCGGCGCACCCGCCGGAGCCGCCGCCGGAGCCGCCGCCCGCGTCGCCACCCAGGCCGCGATCCGGTTGACAATGAAGCAACTGCTCAAGCAGATCATGTCGCGGGTCGTGAAAGAAGCCGCCCTCGGCGCACTGGAAGAAGGCGGCCTCGACCTCGGGATCCGGCTGATCCAGGCCGCCAAGGGCGACCGCGAACTGTCGCGCGACGACTTCACCGCCGTCTGGCAATCCGCCGCAGGCGGCGCCATCGGCGGCGCCCTATCGGCAGGCCTCGGCCGCGACGGCGGCCTCACCAGCGGCGTCGGTGACGCCGCCTCCAACGGACTCGGCAACCGCGCCAAAGAATTCGCCGCCGACTACGCCACCGAAGTCGCCTCCGACATCGGCTCCCAAGCCGCCATGGCCGCCATCACCGGCGAAGACTTCGAACTCACCGCCGACACCTTCACCAGCGCCGCCGCCGGAGCCGCGCAGAACCAATTCGACCGCGGTGGCGACGACGGCGGCGACAACGGGAACGATCGCGGCGGCAACAACAACGAAGGGCCGGGCGACGACCCCGAGGGCGGCGGCAACAACGACCGCGGGAACAACGACGAGGGCGGGAACAACGACCGGGGCGAGAACAACAACCCCGATCGCGGTCAGAACAGTCAGGGCCAGAACAACAATCCTGACAGCGGCCAGAACAACGACCGCGGCGGCAACAACGAACCGCCCGCCAACACCCAACCGGCCTCCGCGGGCAACCCCGACAACAGCCCGAACTCCCCCGGCAACAACACCGGGAGTGGCAACGACAACAGCGGCGGCAACGAACCACCGGCCCGCACCCAGCCCGCCTCCACCGGGGGCGACCCGAACAGCGGCGCCGACAACGACACCGGCAACAACCCACCCCCGAACCAGCCCACCCAAACGACCCCCGCCGGCCACGACACCGGCGGCGACCAGGGCAACCAGAACGACGGCAACAATCCCCCCGCCGACGAGCAGCCGCAACCCACCTCCAGCAATCCCCCTGCCGACGAGCAGCCGCAGTCGCCCGCCGATGAAGGCGGCAACACCAACAGCGACAACAACTCCGGTGGAAGCAATCCCAACACCGACGACTCGGGCAGCAACAGCGGCACCAACAATCCGCCCCCGAACGACCCGCCGACGCAGACCCAACCCACCGGTGGCGACGACGGCAACGACCGCAGCGGCAACGACGGCCCGAACCAAACGGGAAACAACCCCTCCCAGAACCAACCGAGCTCCCTGGACCTACCTCCCCAAGACAACTCGCCCACGCAAGAGCCCGAGTCCCCGGACTCCCTCGATCTGCCCGAGCAGGACACCGGCGGTCCCACCACCGAGCCGCCGAACTCGCTGGACCTACCGGACCAGGACCCTCAGCCGACGCAACAACCCGAGTCCCCGAGCTCCCTCGATCTCCCGGAGCAGGACAACACCGGCGGCCCCTCCAGCACCGAGCCTCCGAGTTCGCTGGACCTACCGGAACAGGGCAATCAGACCCCATCGGCGCCGCCCCAAGACTCCTCGCTGGACCTCCCAGCACAGGACACCGCCGCCCAAAACCCAAGCTCCCCAACGCAGGACAACACGTCCACGTCCGGCCAGCCCACCGGTACGCCGTCGGCAGGGACCCCTTCGGCACCGGGCACGTCCAGCCCACCCAGCTCACCGTCTGCCCCGCACACGCCAACATCACCGCAGACCTCGAACCCGCCGGACAGTTCGAATAACCCGTCGGCACCGTCGCGGTCTACCGCGACCGACCAGCCCGCCAGCGGCACATCCCCGTCACCGCCTACCCAGCACACGCCGACGTCGCCGCAGTCCCCGAACGGGTCCGACAACCCGACCAGCTCCGCCCCGCCGCGAGACAGCTCGGCCGACCAGCCCTCGAGTGGTACACCCACGTCACCAACCACCCCACAGACACCGACGTCCCCGCAAACCACGAACCCACCGGACAACTCGACCCCGCCTCGGGACACCACGTCGAGCCAGCCCACCGGCACCCCAGCCTCGGCCGGCGCCCCTTCGGCACCGAGCACGTCCAGCCCGTCCAGCTCACCGCAGACCTCGAATTCGCCGGACAGTTCGAACAACCCGTCGGCACCCTCACGGTCTACCGCGACCGACCAGCCCGCCAGCGGCACACCCACGTCACCGACCGCCCCACAATCCGCGAACTCACCGGACAACTCCACCTCTCCTCGGGACACCACGTCGAGCCAGCCCGCGAGCGGCGTTCCAACTTCGCCGGCCTCCCCCTCTGCACCGGCGTCACCGGCGTCGAATCCTTCGAGCCCCCAACACACTTCGTCGGCGCCGACCTCACCCGACAACGGAAACGGTCCGCACTCATCCGCGCCCACCCAGCCGGGCCCGACCACACCGCCCGCGAATCCCAACCCGCCAACTCAGCCCGGCCAGTCGACGCCTCCCTCCGACAACCCTGTTTCGTCGCCGAGCCACCCGGCCAACACCGGTACCCCGAACAACCCGTCGACGAACCCGTCGGATCCCGCGAACACCTCAACCACCGCGGCGTCCACTGCCACGGCCACCGCCCCGCCGCCGACAACCTTCACGCCGCCAACGCAACCCACCGACGCCCCCCGCTCCACCGCACCCACCGACCCAGCAGCCGCGTCTGCACAGCCGGCCCAGCCCACCCACCAGGGCCAACCCCAGCGCCCGACAACGCAACCCAACCCGTCATCCGGCCCCACCCGCCCGGACAACACGCCGAACCCCGCCGACCGCCCCGGCCCGAACACCGCGAACCCCAACGCGTCGAACCCGAGGCCGACGAACACCGGCAACCCGGCCACAAACACCGGCAATCCGAGCCCCAACACCGGTCACCCCGGCTCGAACACCGGTCGCCCGGCCCCGAACACCGACAATCGGGCTGCGAACACCGGCAACCCGAACGCGAACACCCCGACCACCCCCACGTCGAATCCCCCGTCACGCACCTCGGATTCACCCCCACCCCACCGCCCCGGCCACAACCCCGACATCCACAAATACGTCGCCCACTACAACGACGGCCGCCCCATCCCCCGTGACCCCTTCTACGCCGGCCAATACAACCCCCACATCGGCCGCTACCAACCCACCGAAGCCGAACTCCAAGCCGAACGCGCCCAACTCGCCAACAACCCCGCGAGCCGCCCGGCACCACCCGGCACCAACACCACCCCACAGGCTCACCCGGGCGCCTCCAGCTACCCGAACCAGCCGAACCCGAATACCGCACCGAACCCGTACAACCAGCCCCGGAGCACGCCCACCGGCTACAGCCCGGACCGCCCGGCGAACTTCCCCGACAACCGCGCCCCGATGTCGGACGCACCGGCGAACAACCCCCACCGCGGCGCCCCCACCCAGCACCCCGGCCACACCAACTACCCGAACTCCGGCCAACCCACCCGAAGCAACCCCGGTCAGCCCCAGCAGGGCAGCCCGAACCGCAACTCCCCGAACAACACACCCCACTCCGGCCAGCGCCCGCCAGGCCAGCCACCGCATTCAGGCCGCCCACACGGCGGTACCCCCGCGCGCCCGAACACCCCCGACCAGCACAGCGGCCCGACCCAAACCCCGCCCTCGAACTACACCCCTGCCTTCGAAACCCCCAAACGCAGCGCCCAAGAATGGCTCGACCGCCTCAACCGCATGGGCGGCGGCCACCCCAACTCCTCCCCCTGGGCCACACCGAACCACTCCGCACCCGACCACAACCCAGCCAACTCCACCCCACCGCGATCGCCGGATCCATCCACAACCCGCCCGACCGACCCGATCCCGAACCGGTCGACCAACATCCCGGCCGACCCCACGCCATCCCGGCCAACCGACCCCAGCTCCACCAACCCCGCCCCGAACCGTCCGTCCGACCCAGCGCCGGTGAATTCGGCTCCGGCCCAGCCGACGAACCCCATGCCGGTCGACCACGCTCCAACCAAACCGACCGACACAACCCCGGCCGGCCCCACGGGTACCCGCCCGGCCGATACGACTCCGGCCGACTCGACCCCACCCCGCCCGGCAGAGCCCACCCAAACACGGCCAACCGACACCACCGCACCAAACGGCAACCAGCCCACCAACCAGGGCCACACCCCCGCCGACACCCGCGACCCGAAGCCCAACACACCGTCGACCCCCGACAAATCCCCCGACGACAAGACACCCACCGACCCCACCAAACCGGACGACACCCGCGACGACCGTCTCCCCGACAACGTCAACCACACCCCCCACAGCACCAGCATCGGCGACGACCCCACCACCCACCGAGTCCGCGAAAACCTCCGCAACGAGGGCGATTTCGACGTCGTCATGCACGCCGACCGCAACGGCGACCCCGGCCTCACCGCCGACCAAATAGCCCGAGCCATCCAAGACAACCCCAACTACACCCCCGGTACCCCCGTCCGAATAGCCGGCTGCCACCTAGCCAACAACCCCACCCTCGCCCAAGACCTGGCCAACCGCCTCAACGCCCCGGTCACCGTAGCCACCGACGCCGTCGGCGTCCCCAACAAACCCGACTCCCCCGCCCACATCCGCAACAACGGCCAATGGGTCACCCACCACCCGGCCTCCCCCACCGGCGAAACCCCCGCACCCACTCGCCACGAGCCCTCCACCACGCCTACGCCAGACCCGGACCAGCCCGTGGACTATATGGGTGCAGACCAATCACCACCGGCCGACGGTGACGAGGCTCGAAGTATCATGCGCGAACAGGTCAGGCGCGCGAATGACGAACCCGGATATTTCGAGAAGTATTACCAGGTCAACGGCTACAGGCGGGACATCCATCAGCCCGACGAGTCAGGCCAGGTCCCGCCCCAACTCGTCCGCGATACCGAGACAGATAGGTGGATCGCGGCATCAGACGCGCCGCCGCCGATACCGCCGCGCTACCACATGATTCCGGACCCCCACCATGAGGTGGAGGATGGCGAAGAACAGCGCCAGGTCAAATCAGTGCAGTATGGACGGGATACCGCTAGTCCGGAGGCATTGCAGCAACTGGATGACGCCGCTGACAGGCGGCGGCAAGCGATCGACAGCGATCTGGAGGCTCACACCAGCCTGGAGGAGGCGCGCAAACGACTGGAGGACGACGACACTCCGGAAAACCGAGAGGCGGTCGAGCGTGCCGAAGCTGATCACTCCCCGAAGCATAAGGAGATGACCAAAGCCTCCGAGGCATACGGCGAATCCATTGCAGCGCAACATGTCATCCCCGAGCACTATCCCAATGCAACGCAGCAGACTCTTCACGGCCCCAAAAACGGAAACGACCAGTTTGATCAGGTATGGCTCACTGAAGACGGCCGGTACGTTGTTGTCGAGGCGAAGAGCAGTGTCGACACCGAACTGGGCGCTCGAAACATCGCGGATGGCCGACGCGCATCACAGGGTACACGGGAGTACTTCGAGGACATCATCAAACAGATGGAGACCCGCGGAAAGAAGATCTCCTCGGAGCGAGCTTTGGCGGCAGAATTGCGTGAAGCCCTCGCGGACGGACGAGTCGACTATATACTTGTCAAGGGGAATCGCAACGGAGGCGAATACAACGGTTACTCCCTCTCCCGGTTCGACATCGACAACAGTGAGGATGTGAATTGATCAACATTGAACGGCATTACTCCCCAGGAATCGATGACCGGGAATATGCAGACTTTTACAAACAGCGCCTCACGAAGAATATTGCCCGCCTTGACAATGGGCGATCTCCCCAATTCGATCTGATCTTATCCACGGCGCAGACCAATCTTCACGCACAACTCGCAATCGATCCCCGAGGCGCGAAACTCGATACATGGGAAGCAGTCGTCAACACATTGCAGATCGCATCTGCCCTGTTTACGGCAGCAAACACTCCTAAAGGCAATCCAGTTCAATGCATGATCGACCACGAACTGCGAGTATTCCCAGGTACGGGACCAACTTCTGCAACCAGCGCCGGAAATTGGGTTACCGCATTCTGGCTGGCCATCGTCTGCCGTGATCAGAAACGCATGAGCGAGCTCTGCAACATCCCGATCGAAATGCTTCGAGCATCCGGCGCGACGTACGACGAATACATCTATGACTGGATCGATACCTTGCAGACCTACTGGCAGGAAGGCCCGGGCCTCGTAGAGAAGCTCACCAACACCATCGAAAAATCCGATCCGTCCGTGGCAACTGTTGCACCACGCGATCTTCTGAACTACATCCTGTACCAGCCGATAGGCCTATTCCATCAATTCCTCCGCCGCAATCAAGATGACTTCAACCAGGCCCTTGCTGAAGCTGTCCGCCTACACAAAAAATACTGGACTACCAACGAAGATCGCGAAAATAGCAACGAAGGCTACCTAGCCCTCGGCCCCCTCGCGATCACCTGCCTCGCCTACGACGCGGGATTCCCCATCGAAGTGGAATCCGACTATCTCCCGAGCGCCCTCGTCGAACGCAAGTGGCTCGGCGAGTTCCCGACCTGACCAGCGCCACCCCTAATTGCACCGGTTTGAGAGGAATACTCCCTCAATGTCTAGCAGTGATACCCCGAAGCTGGTCAGGCAGCACGAACTGATTGCGCAGATCGGTCACGAAATAGCGGGCTACGCACCATCGAACTGGACTAAGATCGATGCGATCTATATGGCTGCGGGCAATTGGCTTCATCGCCGGTTGGATATACAGACATCCACTGGACCGTACGGCGGGTCGCCGGGGCCTATCAACGCTGCTCCGATTCGAGAGCTTCGGGATGTCATGTTCACACCAGGCGCTGGCACCTGGTTCACAATGTATTTGACTATCACATCTGACGGCAATGTCAGCACGAATTTTGACTACGACAATCGACCTCCTCGAAAAGCTCCGATCGGTCTTGCACTGAAAGAAGACCTCGAGAAGTATCCGAGGCTCACGATTCCCCAGTGGATTCACGACGATCTCGCAGAGTCCGTGCATTCGATCTCCAAAGATGGACATCTCGCCAGCAGCGACCACGACCACCAATCGGTGACGAGCACCGTCGCAAGCAGCTCGGACGCCATCACAGAGCCTCGACCGACCACCAGCGCCGTGTCAGACATTACCTCGCAGGATGAAGAGTTCCGATACATCAGGATTGATCGTTCCGATGATTCGACAACAGGCCCGGTGACGATCTTCAGCGAGATCGATGAGGATGGGTATGAGAATCGAAGGGTAGAAGTATTCCGGGATGGTAGCTCGGATTTCGCAGGCGGATTGATGGAAGGTGAAACAACCATTCTCAACGATGAGCCCATCCCAACCGTATCTGAAATATCTCAGCGACCCGGAGTCACGGCTATCGAGATCACACTCGAGGACTTCCAGAGGGCCTGGATAGCTGCTGACGGATTCGAAGATTGACCCCGATGAACAAACCTGACCAGGCCCGGCAAACCAAACGTGAGCGTGGAATGCAGGCGAACCTGATCACCGACTGGGTAATGGGTCGTCTGCTTGCCGGTGCGCAACCGGGCTGGGCTCGCATCGGCCTAACCGCCACCCTCACAAGAGCCGAGGAGGACTACAAGTTCTCAACGCTGAACCGGGACGGCACTTCTCAGGTGCGCGAGATTCCAAACGAGGTCTTCCGAGCGTTTCCAGACCTTCGCGACCTGCTGTACGAGGAGCAGGAAGGTTCGTGGTTCGCTCTCCGACTCGAATGCGACGAGTCGGAGGTATACAACGCGATGTATGTATTCGACG
The DNA here is from genome assembly GCF_042754945.1 of Nocardia sp. NPDC059180. NCBI lineage: Bacteria > Bacillati > Actinomycetota > Actinomycetes > Mycobacteriales > Nocardiaceae > Nocardia > Nocardia sp. NPDC059180. The sequence goes on along the minus strand of NZ_JBHZBU010000001.1, from coordinate 860,558 downwards.
AAGACCCGCTCTGGGACCCTCCGATCCCGTCAGCTGCGTACATCGACGATCTGGGAAAATTCCCCCGATCCTCGAAATATATTCCTCGGTGGCTGCAGCGCCATATCGATCCAGAGACCGCGTTACCACCAGTCGCAGCGGGCGATTTCGACGCTCAGGAGCACTTTCGAAAGAGCCTATTCAAACAGATCAAACTCGCCGTTCCGTTCGGCTGGGAGTATGTACAAATCAAATTCCGAATGGTCGGCGACCACGCAGAAATCGGCGCTCTACTCAAGACAGTCGCTGGCCCGATGCTGGTCTGGAATCCTCCATCCGCAGTCACCGAACGGTTCCAGGAACTACGTGCATCTATGGCTAACGGATCGAGCACCTGGTTCAGTGCCACCGCACAGGTGGACTACGCAACGCGTCAGGAGAAGCTGGATACAAACCGCTCCGAGGCCCCGCAGTGGATAAACGCTCCGACGCTCGAGGATTTCGCGACGGAACTGCGGCGTGTCGATGGAGAGCGGGATCGCCTGCCTGAGTGGATCACCAGCCAGCTCGAATGAGCTTTTTGTCGACCTTGTCCACGATCTACAGCAGCGGGGCTTCGTAGATCCGGACCGGGCCCAGGGTTGTTCCAGGGACGAGATTCGGCATTGATGGAGGCCCCGGGCGTTTCGGAGCTTCCCCGTGCGTATGTCGAGTTTCTCGCATGTATGGGCAGGAACCCATACTGGCTGTCGACCTCGACGGACACCTAAAGACGTCGAGGTGGCCGATGAGACGGGCCGAGTGCCGCCCCAGCTGGTCAAATGCCGCCCGTTCTTCGCGGCCCATGATGAGGAACGTGCACGCTATCCCGCCGAAGTGCTCGACCTCTACCGCAATCCGGCTACCGGCGAGTTCGGCAAAAAGAAGGTGCTCTCGTTTCGCGCGGACGACGATCTGCGGGGCACCCTCATCCCCGACGACCCGCTGGATCTATGGGAGAAGGGGATCGACGTCGATCGGGTTGTCACGTATTGGGCCGGCCGACCGGCCGATTAGCAGTGGACCTGAGATCGATACTCCGATCACTCATAGAGGTAAGCGGGCTCGTCATCGACCATCCGCGCGAGCAGCGCCTGCAGCGGTCGGAGATCCTGCTCGGCGCGCGCAACGTGGCATGCGTCATGCAACTCTGCCTTGTCGATCAGATTCCACGCCAGACCTCGACAGGACTCGGATAGCAGCTGGTCGAAGAACTCTCGCTGAGTACGACCGTTGCCCTCCCGGAACGGGTGGGCAAAGTTGATGTAGTCGTACATGTAGGCAAGCTCTGCCGGAAGTGCCTCATCCGCAATGGTTCGCAGGCGATTCTGCGATCCTCGCTGCGATATGGGCCACCGGTTGCGCGATGTTCAGAGGCGGGATGAACGACTCGCCGGCCTTCTCGATGCCAACGGTGCGCAGCTCACCTGCCCACTCGTAGACATCCTGGAACAGGAACCGGTGCAACGCCTGCAGATGCGCCAAGTCGTAGGTGCGGGTGACGAGCTCCGAGACCTCCCGCAATTCGGCGACGCGGACTTCAACCAGGTCGTTCTCTGCGTCGGCAAGGTAGTCACGCGTGGTGGCGCCGACGCGATTTCGCAGGGTGTCGGTACCGGGAATGAAATAGCCCGCCCAATTGGCTTCGACGTTGCCGGTGTCCCACGGCCGCGATGCACTCACCGGCTGTGATCGTCCGTGACCACCGCGGTGTCAGGCGAGGTTGTAGCGGGCACGGACGCGAGCCCCGAGTTGGGCGACGTCGATCTCACCACGCACGTACGCGTCCTGGTCGGCGCGCGTGACCTCGGTGCTGCGCTCGCCTTCGAGCTCGCTCGTCGTACGGGCCGCTTGAATCGCACGCTCGCGACGCGCACGAGCATCCATCGGTCGACGAATGGCCATCCGATCACCTCCTACCTGCAGCCATCCTACCGACCGCGATTGCGGACGACGAGCCGACACAAGGGCGCGGCTTGGGCACATTCCACTACTACTCTGGAGGTGTGGACCCACCGGTGGCGGGGGAATTCTCCGCGTACGGCCTATCGCATTGGATCGTGCTGACGGTATTCGTGATCGGGACGGTGGCGGTCGTCCTGATCGGGCGCCGGGAGCGGAGTGGGGTCGCCCCAAGCGTTTTCGGCCGGGCGTTCGGGGCTCTGACGCTCGGCGTATATCTGGTGATCTACCTGTCCACGATGTTTCCGCCGACGATCGGGCGGTCGGTTCCGCTGCGTTTGACGGATCTGGCGACCATTGTGGCGGGGCTCGCGCTGTTGACGCGGTGGCGGTGGGCCTACGCGTTGACCTACTACTGGTGCCTCACCTTGAGTACGCAGGCGTTGGTGTCGCCGGCGTTGGAGAGTCCGGACTTTCCGCATTATGAGTTTTTGGGGTTCTGGGCTATCCACCTGCTGGTTGTCTGGGCGGCGATCTATCTGACGTGGGGCGTGGGGATGCGCCCGGACTGGGGCAGCTACGGGCTGGCGGTGGGCGCGACGGTGGTGTGGGTGGCGGTTACCTTTGTCTTCAATTCGCTCGCCGACACCAACTACGGGTTCGTGAACCGGAAGCCGTCGACCCCGTCGCTGCTCGATGTGCTCGGACCGTGGCCCTGGTATCTGGCCACTGTGGCAGGTCTGCTGATCGCCGTGTGGGCGTTGATGACCTGGCCTTGGGTGCGGGCTCGGGACCGTCAGAAGTAGCTCATCATCGCCGCGTCGAACTCTTCGCTATCCGGGGCGGATGTCGGCGGGCGGTAGTCGAGACCGCGGACGTGCTGGAGGAATTCGTCGGGGATGTCGATGGCGTAGCGGCTGAGGTAGTGGATGGAGTCGACTCGCCAGATCCAGGTGCCGTCGGAGATCAGGGAGGCGGCGCTCATGATGTTCTGGGTGTTGTCGATGAGGTCGCGTTCCACATCCAGGACGTCGAGGACGGGTGGGGCGGCGCGTAGGTAGTCGAGGATGTGGGCGCGGTCCTCGATGGGGCGTTGGGTGAACGATGCGAACAGGGACGGTAAATCGTCGTGGCCCCCGCTGTACATCTCCCGGAAAATGCCTACCGGTTTCAGCACCGTCATGAAACTCCCTCCTCCGTGCTGACGATCATGGTAGTCGGTGCCGCACGCTGAGTTCGGTGCCGTTCGAGGGCGTAGCAGCTCGGGTCGCGTTGGTTCCGGAGAGTCGGCAGCCAACCGGCGGGATTACGGAACTGTTGCTATCGAAACTAATAGTTTCGTATGCTGCCCCCATGGGTACGGCGAAACAAGCGGGCAGGCGGTGGGCGCCTGCCCATGGGCGTGGCCCACCCGCGGCAGGCTCAGCTGATCACGTCGACCACGTGGCGCACACCCCGGCGTCACCGGCGCGAAGGCGACAGCAAGGCACTACCCGGACCAGCGCGTCCACCTCGTAGTCGCGGCGGCCAACGCGACTACGCCGGCCGTAAAGGCTGAACCCATCTCTCCATTACGGAACTATCGTTTCCGTAAATATCTGGTGCGCATCGGCGGACCACAAGCTTCAGAAGAAAGGCACATCCGAGATGTCTCGAATCACTCGGCTCACCGTCAGCGCACTGTTCGCCGGCGCCATCCTGTCCCCCGTCGCGCTCGCGCAGGCCGAGGCACCGCAGCCTGCCCCTCGGATCGCGATGGCCGAGGTCGCTGACACCGGTTCCGCGGGCACCGGGTCGGCCGGCGAAGCCGCATCCGCCTCGATCTCGTTCCTCATGCGTTCCGCCTGCGTGATCCTGCGACTGGTGAAGGATCCGACGATGTGCCCCCTCGTGCCCGCCCCGTTCTGAGCGCCCGAGGTTCGGACTGTCTCGTCGCCTGAACCTCCGCCGGACGACGAGCAGCGGCCCGGCGGCGGCACCACAGCGGTGCCGCCGCCGGGCCCGCGCGGTGCCGCTCGCCCGGCGATTTGGTCATCCGGTGAAGGACTCAGGACCGAAACGACCCCAGGCCACGAAAGCCGCCAGCACGAGGTAGACGAGATTAAGCACCACATATTTGTACTGCTGGTATCTGGCGTGGGTAATCATCGCGCCGATCATCAGCAGGATCCAGCAGACGGCGGTCACCGGCACCATTACCGGTGCGATGTCGAGTGCGGCGGGCAGGATCAGGCCGGCCGCGGCGAGGATTTCGAGGACGCCGAGGGTGGTGACGAAGACGGGGCTGGCGTGTTCGGTCCATCCCCCGCCGGATTTCGCGCCCAGTTCGTCCAGCTTGGCCTTGGGCAGGAAGACCTTGGCGGCGCCGCTGGCCAGGGCGATGGCGGCGAGCAGTCCGGCAGCGATCCACAACGCGACGTTCATGGGCATTAGATGCCGACGACCTTGGATTTGTGACACGTCGCCACCGTGATGCCCGCCAACCGCGGCCCAAGGTTTCGTGGTGAACGGAGCTATGCGTATACGTATACTGCACATTGTGGATCCCGTAAGCCTTGTGGTCGGTGGCGGCCTGGTTGTTATCGGATGGGCTGTGGGCCGGTTCGCGCATCGGCGGCCCCGGCAGGGCAAGCAGCTTCGCCCGCGCTGCGGTTGCGGCCATGACCTGGCGTTGCACGATCGCGAAACCGGAAAGTGTCATGCCGAGATCTCCCGGCGGGGCATGCACGGAATGCGGGAGTGGGTGGGCTGCAATTGCCGCCGCTACACCGGGCCGACGCCGCTGGAGGAAGTGTTCGCCGCGCCGATCCTTCCGCCGAAATCCTGAACGCGCGGAAGCCGATTCGCGAGCGGGAGTACCTCATGTCTGTGGTCCATTGGACCGAGAACGGAACCTCCCACTCGGCGCATTGGCGTTCCGAGAACGAGGCGCCCGCGCCTGCCCGGGTCGTTGTCGTCGACGATCGCACCACCGCGAAGGCCGCCCTCCGCATGGCGCGCGATGGCACGGGGCTGTTGTGGCGCGGCGACTTTCACAACGCCCGCCAGTTGCTGCGCGCTATGGATCGCCTGCAACAACGCTCCCGCTCGGGTCCGGCCGGCGGTAGCTCCGCGGAGCTGTTTCACCGGCATCGCGCGGCGCGGGCCCAGCGAGCCGAGGCGCTCGGGAGGCTGATGGTCGTGCTCGAGGCGGACCACTCCCTTTCGCTGCGCCGTGCGCCCGACGTCCGTGCGGCGTGTGAGCACGCGTATGGGGTCGGCACCGAGACCACATGTGTGTCGCTCAACGAGCTGCTCGGCGTCCTCAGCGCCTACCAATGGCATCTGCGTGGCGTCGAGATCGAAGCGCTCGACGGGCGTATTCATCCTGCGTATGGCGTCTTCTCACCTGTGCGCGGCGAGTACATCGACCTCGTCGCGCATGCGCCGTTCCCTGCGGAGGCGGCGCCATCGGTCGTGTTCGATCTCGGGACCGGGACCGGGGTACTCGCGGCTGTCCTCGCCCGCCGCGGGGCGGAGCGGGTGGTCGCCACCGATATCAACCCACGCGCAGTGGTCTGTGCGGCAGCGAATATCGACCGCCTCGGGTTCAACGATCGGGTGCAGGTTCTCGAGGCCGACCTGTGGCCGAGCGGATGCGCGGACCTGATCGTGTGCAACCCGCCCTGGATGCCCGCGCAACCGACTTCGGCGCTGGAACTCGGGATCTACGACCCGGATTCCGATGTGCTGCACCGATTCCTCGACGGACTCGCCGACCACCTCACACCGGCCGGTGAGGGCTGGCTCGTCATCTCCGACCTCGCCGAGCACCTCGGTCTGCGCACACGCGAGGAACTGCTGACCCGCATCGCCGACGCCGGACTGCGCGTCGCGGGTCGGCATGACACGCAACCGCGGCACCCTCGCGCGACGGATGCCGCCGACCCGCTGCATGAAGCGCGACGGCGGGAAGTCACGTCGCTGTGGAGGTTGGTGCGGGACGAGTAGTGACGGTCTTCGCCGTATGCGGCGGCGCCCTGGACCGCCGCACTCGCTCGGGGTGAGGATCCGCCACCCTTGGGTGCCTATGTGCCCGGCGTTCACTCTTCGACGATGGGAGGACGCCGCACCAGTCGCTCACATCCAGGAAGACGATCTCCATGGCACTAGCTCTCGACCAGGCGCTTTTCACCCGAACGGCTACGCATCGGCGCGAGCGCACCTCCCCGCCGGGGACCGTACCCGTCATCGAAGCGATTGCGACCGGTGCGCCCGGCCCGGCCCTCGACCAATCCGACGCGGCGGACTGGATCGCCGGGCAATTCACAGATCCGGAGCAGCAGAACTGGATCAGGCGACTGTTCCGCAAGACCATGATCGACACCCGGCGATTCGCCGTCGACCCGCTGGATCCTCGACTCCATGCGCCCAGCGGCACACCGGCGACGATCCAGGATCGCATGCACCTGTTCTACCGCCACGCCGTTCCACTGGCGGTCGACGTGGCACGGCGTGCGCTCGAAGGGATCGACCCGGCCGACGTCGGACTACTCGTATTCGCGACGAGCACCGGGCTCATCGCACCCGGCGTCGACGTCGCGGTCGTCAACGACCTCGGACTGCCCCGATCGGTCGCTCGCCTGGTGGTCAACTTCATGGGCTGCGCGGCTGCGATGAACGGAATTCGCACCGCCTCGGATTTCGTCCGGGCCAACCCGGACAAGAAGGCGATCGTCCTGTGCATCGAGCTCAACTCGGTGCATGTCGGCCCCGTCGAAGACCTCAACGACGTGGTGAGCTACAGCCTGTTCGGGGACGGCTGCGGTGCGGTCGTCATCGGGGCGAACCGCGGGGCAGGGCAGGCCGACGCAGGGACGATCGTCATCCGGGACCATTTCACGCACTTGTTCGAGGGCACCGAAGACGGCATCGCGGTCGGCGTCGGCCACGACGCCATCACCTGCGAGCTGTCCGAGAACGTGCCCCGCTATATCTACGATGGAGTTGCTCCCGTCGTCGGAAAAGTACTGCACCGCAATGATTTAAGCCAGTCGGACGTCGATGTGTGGGCGATCCATCCTGGCGGGCCGAAGATCTTGCTCGAATCCGCACGATCACTCGACCTCCCGCCGGAAGCCGCGTCGACGAGCTGGGATGTACTCGGCGAATACGGAAACATGTCGAGCGTCTCGCTGATCTTCGTGCTCGAACGGATTGCCGCTGAGACAGGCGCGAACAAGCCGACCTCGACGGGCGTCGCATTCTCCTTCGCACCGGGAATCACGATGGAGGGGTTCGTCTTCGACGTCGTTCGCCGATGAATCTGCTGCTTTCCGACTACCCCGCACAACAACAGCGACTTTCTGCGCGGAATGTTCTGGACGGACCTGCTGGTGGATACGGTTGTCGAGGATTTCTCGAACCCCGCTCCCGCGCTCCTGGGTCAGTGGTAGAAGCAGACCAGGTCGGTGTCACCTTCGACGCAGTGGTTGATCCATCCGCGCAGTTCGGTGATGGAATCGACCAGGTATCTGTCCTCGAGGGTGGAGAGGTCGGCGGCGTTCAGGGATTCGGCGAGGGGTTTCAGTTCGGCCAGGGTGAGGTGGCCGATGGAGGGGAAGTCGTCGATCGGCGGGAGCGAGACCGGAGAGCCGGAGTAGATGAGGTCGGTGGGGTCGAAGGTGATGCCGAGGGCGCGGAGGGCCTCACCGACGGTGTCGAACCACGACGAGCGGACCGGGCACCAGTGACTGTTGGGAAGCCAGCCGCCGAACCTTTCGCACAGCACCTTCAGCGCGTAGCCGTAGGCCCAGCCCTCGGAACCGGTGGGCTCCTGGGCGAAGAACAGCTCGCGTAGAGCCGTGTGGGTGGCGGGCTCGCCGAGGGCATGCGCATGCACCTGCGTCATCCAGTCGAAGAAATCCTCCGGCTCGGCGGTGAATGTGGACGGTGCGAGCAGATGCTTCACCTCGACCGAATACGCCATGATTCCGTATCCCACCCCAAGGCTCCTGTCTTGTCGAGTAGCGATCAGCGAAGCGGCGCTGTGGTGCGCCGCTGGTGATCCCGACTCTATCGGGTGGGCCCGACAAGTTCCGAATGGCGACCGGTCGCCGAATAGTTGTTTATGACAACCGGTTACATCGCCAGTCGCGGAATATTCAACGGTTGAATATTCCTCGGTTGACCTCCAATCCTTTTGCGGAAGAATGGTTTCCGATTGATGTGGTGGTGCTATATTGAGTTCGGGGCGGTATCTGGTGTTGATCAGCGAACCATCTGTGGTGGGCGCGGTGTGCTGGGCGAAGGGCCGGACGGTCCGAGTGGTGTAAATGCCCAGGATGTCTCCCACCGCAGCGTCATTGCTCTACCCGTTTGCGGGTCGATCGGCCCGCCCTCAATGGGGAGGACTCCATGCAGGACACCGGATCCACTTTGCCGCGACGCCAACTCGGGCGCTACCTGATGGACTGGCGCACCCGCGCCGGGCTGAGCCAGCCACAAGCGGCCGAGCTACTCGGGATCGGCTCCAGCAGTTTGTACCGGCTCGAACACGGACAGAACGGGAAGGTCAACCTCAGCCATGTGGAAGCGGCATGCGAACTGTACGACGTCCCCGAAGTACACGTGGCGGCGTTCGTCGGGCTCGCGAAACAAGCCAACGTCCTGAGCTGGTGGCATGAATTCGGGGATCTGATCCCCGAGACGTTCGACGTGTACATGGGGTTGGAAGCGGCTGCGCAGCGGTTCATCTCGTACCACGTGGAGTTGGTGCCGGGGATCTTGCAGACTGCGGATTACACGCGGGCGTTGGTTCGAGAGGGGCATCCGGAGGAGTCGCCAGCCGAGCACGAGCGTCGTGTGCAGATGCGGCAGTACCGGCAGATGATCGTCACCCGGAAGCGGCGGCCCGTGACGGTCGACGTCGTGTTGCAGGAGTCTCTGCTGCGGCGGATTATCGGCAACGCGAAAGTCACAGGTGTGCAGCTCAAACGGCTCGCCGACGTGAGTACGCGCCCGAACGTGACGGTGCACATCTTGCCTCATGACGCAGGGATACCCGGCGGTCACGGCACCGGACAGTTCACGATTCTCGAGTTCGGAACCAGCCGACCCGGGAAGCCATCAGAGCCACCGGTCGTGTATGTACCCGCCTACACCGGTGACATGTATCTGGAGAAACCGAAGGATGTACACCGGTATCATCAGGTCTACAAGGCATTCCAAGATGCTTCGCTGGATGCCGTGGACAGCAGGGGCCTGCTTCGGCAGGTAGCAAAGGAGTTTCTAACGTGAACGTTGACCTGTCCGGCGCCCGATGGTTCAAAAGCAGTCGTAGCGATGCCTCCAAGGACTGCGTCGAAGTCGCCTTCCTCGATGCGGGCGTGATCGGAGTCCGGGACTCCAAGAATCCGACGGAGGGCGCGCTCGTTTTTTGCCCAGACGAGTGGGATGCCTTTACTGCCGGAGTGGCGGGCGGCAAGTTCAACCATCGCTAGTGCACAGAGCGCGGCCCCTGGACAATCGATTGTCCAGGGGCCGCGCTCCGCTATTGCCGCCAACTTACGGTCGCGATCACCCCACCTCAGATCGCGCTACGACGTCAAACCCTTAGGCCACCGGCAAGCAGTCAGTTCTATCCCTGCGGGAGGTCCTGCCCAGTCTTCGTAACCTTCTGCCCGGTGCCATCGTCCGTTGCTTCGAGGTTCGCAATCGACTTGGCCACAACCTGTTGGATCAGCTTGACCGTCTCGATGTGCTCACGGATAACCGCATCGATGGACTGGGTTGTGCCGGTAGCCTTTTCCGTGAACTTTGTCTGTAGAGCCGCACTGGACTCGAACCCTCCGAAGCCCTCCACTTCTCGAACGTCGAGAGTCTTCGTGAAGATGCCATCCAACTTCAATAGGTAGTTCTCGCAGGCGATATTTAGCGCGTTACCCACATCCCGGTCCAGCGTTAGTTCGCCAGCATTCGCCTGCCCCAGCAAGCCACGCCATACGCCTGGGTCGACGCCGCCCAAATCAACGACACTCATCGCACTCCCCGTACCTACTCAGGCAGCTGGTCTGCCAGATCAGCGGCGTGGCGGCCCGCAACCACGCACATGTCCTCTTTGGCTCCGGTCGATGCACGTGCCGTTGCGGCAAACAGTGCTACGCCCTGCTGCAGTTCGACAGCGACGGTGCACCTCACATCGTTCCCGGCGCCCTCCGGGCGATACTGAACCGCTTGACGCGAACCGACAGTCAGAGGAGCGAAGTCCGTGAACCCTTCACGCGCCTTCACCTCGTCCAGCGTCGGCGTGCCGGAGAAGACGGTCAACCAGTACCAACCATCCGTTGCCCGCCACTTGCAGGCTTCCCAGCCTGCTTCACTGAAGTCCGTGTTGGCGATACCCGACTCCTTGGAGGCTGCGTCCATGCCGGTGCTTCCAATCGCCGATTCCGGCATGGCACATGGATCCCAAAGACCCGCACCCTCTGACTTTGCGGTGGTGCTAGCAGCAGCACTTCCTGCACCCGAAGTCTGACCGCTCTCTGGGCTAGCCGCCACGCTCTCAACCGCCGTCGGCGACCCCTCGGTCGACCCCGAGCACCCGGCGACCCCCAGCACGGCTGCCGCGAGCAGCACAGCCCCCCGCACCCGACCAGCGCGACGGAACCTTCTGTTGTCCACGGACACGTAGCCCCCTTCTGTACCCACACGGCCACCGAGCACGCCCGTCACGGGCCGTGGCGACACATTTCCCCAGCACGCTACCGTCCACCCCCACCCCCAACAACCCCGGGAGCTTCGCTCCGTGGCGCAGGTCGCACACCTTGCGGCAACGTCTCGTAGGTCAAAACCGGCTCGACCTCGCCATACCCTGTGCGACCTCGCGCGCCCTACGCGAGACGGCATTTCCTGTGCGGTGGCCAATGGTGTATCCGCACCCCCGGTTGGTAGCGTGTATCGACCAATGCACGATCAGGCGGGGTGGGATGAGCGACGACATCGAGGAGTACCGGCGCAAGGTCATTGATGCGCAGCGGCAATGGAACTACGACCGGTCGGCGATCTACGTCGGCACGCTGTTCGTAGCCTCCAAATTCGACGGTGACTACGAGGACCCGCGGATTCAGGGGCCTGATGACTACGATTCGATGACCCTCGCCCAGATGGTGCAGAAGGTCAACGATATGAAGCCGAACATCGTTGATGCCGCGGGGGATGCCTGGTGGCAGATCAGCAAGGACATCGAAGCCGCTGCATCAGCGTTCAATACCGAGTTCCAGAAGTCCGTGGCTACCGGTCCGGATGGTAAGACCGCATGGGCTGGCGACTCGGCAGAAGCAGCCGTGAAGGGCGTGAATGACTACACGACGCGCACGGAACCGCTACACATTGCCGCCCACCTCGTCGGAAACAAGCTGAAAGAAATGGTCACCGGCCTGCATCAGACGAAAGCTCTGATGCCCACTGCCGAACCACCGAAAGACCTGGACGGCAAGGTTCTTCCGTCCGACGGGATCATGAAAGAAGGCGACTACACCACCGAGGAAGCCGAGGACGAGGGTCGACGCATTCTGCGGACCGTCTACGGCCAGGTCGCGAATCAAACCGACCACAACGTCCCCGTCCTCCCCGCCGCGCCGAAGGTCGTGGATGACGGCGGCGGCAATCCGTACGTTCCGCCCGGTCCCGGTGGCAATAAAGAAGAAAACGGCGGGGGCGGCGATACCGGCGGCAGCGGCGGCGGGAACGACGGCGGTACTCCCGGCGAGACCGGTGGTGGCGAGGAGACCGGCGGCGAGACCACCACGGAATCGGAAGAGCCGAGCACTACTTCGGCGAGCACCGATACACAGAGCACGCCTCAAACCACCAGCACGCCAACCGATACGAGTAAGGCGGCGACTACGGGTACGACCGGAACACCCACCGGCGCCGGATACACCCCGGGCGGTTCGGGACGTTCCGGTGGTGGTTCCGGGTTCCCCGGGCGCGGCGGCGGATCGGGTGGCGGTGGATCTTCCAGCGGCGGCGGCACTCCTGGTGCGGGGCGCAGTTTGCCCGGTGGTGGTACACCGCAGGTCGGGTCGACGCCTGCTGCGGCGTCGGCCGGGAAGTCCGGTGCGGCGGGGGCCGGCCGGATGGGCGGTATGCCGATGGGCGGTATGGGTGGCGCCGGTCGTGGTGGCGGTCAGGACGACGAGAAGTCGGGGCAGTCGGGGATCAAGGAGTACCTGGTCACCCAGGAACACGGTGATGAACTCACCGGACTGGCGGCGATGCCCAAGACCGTCCCACCGGTGATCGGCGGGGAATGATCCAGATGAGCGAACGCACAATCGACCTACCGTGCCCCGCATCGCTGGTGGGAGGCCGTCATGAGTGAATGGCGTTTCACGGGGCTGCAATTCCAGATCCTCTGGTCCGCTTACGGTTCCGATCGGCTTCCTTATCCCCTCCGGTATCGACCGGTCGCGGACAGCTTCGAAGATCTGCGGATGCAACGTGAGGCGGCGGTGGCGCAGCTGCTGGACGGGTTCTACTCGGTCGAGTTGATGCGGGTGCTCGAGGTGTTGCGCGAACCCGAGGCGCGGGTGGAGATCAAGGGGTTCGGGGAGAAGGGGTCGGGCACGACCTATCGGTTCCACGGTGCGGTGAACGGTTATTCGGGGGCGACGCTGGTGCAGCTGGCGGGGACCTCCGATGACATCGGCGGTGACGTCATCGTCCGCAGTTGCGCGGCCGATGAGGTTCCGGCGCAAGCACTTGCCGCGCTGCCGACCGCGCAAGCGGGGACGGCGCCGCCGGTGGAGGTGCGGCGCGAGGACCTCAACGCCGACCGCTCGCGGCATGTGCGCGGCCACGGTGAAGCCAGCATCACCCAGCAGTTGGACCGGGTGTTCAAACGCACCCGCAAGGCGTTCGGCGAGATCATGGTGTTCCCCGGGCCTGCCGTCGACGCCAGGCCCGCGTTCGGCCGCAGCTTCTGGTGGATGGATTACGAAGACGGGCGCTACTACGTCAAAACCGGTGATCCGATCATCGCGAAACCGGCCAGTCCTGCTGCGCTCGGCAACGAGATCGGCCGGCTGATCTCGATCACCCAGCGGTTCTATCGGGAAGACCGCGACCACGACGAATACCTGCGGTCGCGCAGGTAGGCCGGCGGACCGCCGATAGCGCTGGAGAACCCGCGATCTCAATGCGGCGAGCCCGGACCCAGCTGGGTCCGGGCTCGCCGATTTACGCCTGTCAGCGGGCGTTGGCGGTGCAGACGACCTCGACAACCTTGGCGCCACTCAGGTCGGCCGAGCCGACGTTGGCCAGCAGCGCGGCCGGGTGGACCTCCGCGAGCTTCCGGAACGCGGCCTGCTCGGCCTGTTCCCGGTTCGCGCCGGACGCCGCAGCGACACCTTCTTTGTTCTCCACGAGCACACCGCAGCCGTTGGCCCAGGAAGTCATCACCTGGCAGTCGGCCTGACCGCAGTTGGCAAGCGCCGCGTTGCGCGCAGCCTCGTCGCTCGGCTCGTCGACGCTTACGCCGTACAGCACGGTCTGGCCGCTGAACGCGATCGCCGCGTACTGCCCCGCCGCACTCGCCGACCCCGCGCCCAGCACAGACCCGGCCGCAAGGCCGAACGCCACCATGGAAAAGCCGACCTTGTTCAACACGCTCATCGAATGTTCTTTCCGCTCGAACAAACCTCCGGAACCGGAGTCGCAGTATCTTTACAACTTTCTGAGAAGTTGGCAATTCATCTCCCGTATTCGCCGAAAGCCGGTATCGTTGTCGGCCGGTTAATTCCGATCAGCCGCCTGACCCGCTGCGGTACCGGCCAGTCGCCAACAGCTTCGAGTCCGAGGCCCGCCTCTTCGAGATCAGGATTGCCGCCACTCGGTACAGCTCTGTGTCGGTACAGCGGCCACGGTCGCCCGCGCGGGCCGGTATCAGGACGATGCCGGCCACCCGGTCCGCACCGGCCCGAGGGATCACGCGGACACCTTGCGGCGGGCATCGACCAGGTAATACGCGCACAGTTCGGTAAATCGCGGTTCGGTCTCGACCGGACAGTGTTTCGTTGGCGCAGTGTCGAATCACCCTCTGCCCGAGAAACATCGACTCCTGCACGCCTGCCGCACCCAGATATACACCGACCATCCGATGCTGCGGCTGGCCTATCAGCTGACCGCGCTGCACGAACGCCGGCTGTGCAGCGCGCGCGAGACGATCGCCGACCGGGAAGCGATCGACAGTATCGATACCGAACGGCGGCGGCTGGTCCGCGATATCGACGGCTGGGTCACTGTCCAACTGCCGCCGACCCCCGGCTCTGCCCGGCTGCACACCGAGACCCTCGGCGCGATCGTCGACCGGCTGGCGCAATACACCGCCGACGCCTACGCGGCCCTCGCGGACGCGTCGAACGACCTCGGCGACGCATGGGAGCGGCTGGCCGAACTCGCCGTCGGCTACGACGATCTGGCATCGGAAGTGGCGGCCGGCCGTCGTCGTCTACCAGGGCCACCCTGAACACTGCTGCCCCATCGCCGAGATGCGCGCTCGGTGCGGGTCTGGGCGCGGCGGCCGTAGGTACCGATCTCGGTGGGGTCGACCTAGAGTTGTTCGGCCAGCCGCGCCACCGCCACCGCGACCGGCGGGGCGGTCACCACGCGGTCGGGTACGAACCCCAGCCACGGCAGCGTGCACAGCATGATCGCGATCCCGAGTCGATCGGCAGGGCTCAGTGTGAAGTACCGGAGCACTCCACAGGGGCGAATCCGGCCGGTGAACGTGCACCCAGATCTGTGCGAGTGCGGCTGGCTTCAGGAACGTGTCGGGTTTGTCGGTGCACACCGACGGTCGTTCGGATCCTTGACGGCAGCCTGGGGTGTCGTTGGTTCGCAGCGGGTTGACTGGCGCTGAACGAGGCGACCCGACATGACCGCCCTAGGGCTCAGCGGGTGAGTGGTGACCGAATCACGCTGACAGTTGGAGTGCGAGAGGGATGGCGGCGAAGGCTCGGTGCAGGCGGTTGACGAGGTCGGATCGGCCACCGGCGCCGCTGGCGGCGACCCAACCGCGGCCGGCGTGGCTCCAAGCGGTGGTGGCCAGTTCGGCGAGGACACGGGGCCGCAGATCACCCTCCGGGAGCGCGAGTTCGGCGGTTAGCCGCGCGACGACCTGATTTTCCACACCCGAGCGGGTGTAGTCGATATGGCCGAGCACGCTGGGTGCGGTCAGGGCCAGTCGGCGGGTGGCGAGATAGCGCTCGTCCCAGTCCTCCGGGAGCGCGGCGGCGGCGTCGGTCAGGACGTCGCACAGTGCGGTGAGGACCGGCCCGGTGAGTTCGCGGTCGGCGAGGGCGTCGAGATAGCCCGTCCAGAGCTCGGTTTCGGCCTCGATGGCGACGGCCTCCTTGGTAGGGAAAGCGCGAAAGAAGGTGCTGCGCGAGACCTCTGCCGTGTCGACCAGTTCCTCGATGGTGGTGGCGGCGAAGCCTTTCTCCGCGAACAACCGCAGGGCGGTGTCGGCCAGAGCCCGGCGGGTGCGGAGCCGCTTGCGTTCACGCAGCGGCAGAGCGCGGTCGTCGATCGGCATATCGGAATCCTAACGCAAAGACGAACCTCCAGCACGAAAGAAATTTAGTCGCAATTGGGACTTGCGCATGCATGGAACTCAGTGTCATTATTGGTGACATCAACGAGCCCCCCCCCCCCGAACCGAGCACCACCCCGAACAAGGAGATCGCCATGAGCACCACCGCCCTCGCCACCCTGAACCCGGCGATCATCGGGCAGGCCGAGAAGCACCACACGGCCATCCTGACCCGCGCCCTGTCCGGCACCACGCTCAACGAGCAGCGCTGGATCACCCTGAACCAGGCCCTGGCCGCCGGCCCGGTCGAGCGCGGGGTCCACATCGCCAAGGTCGCGGGGATGACCCAGTGGGAACCCGCCACTGTCGCCGACGCCGTCACCGCTCTGATCGAGGACGGACTGCTCGCCGAATCAGCCGACGGCCAGGTGGAAATCACCGATACCGGTCGCGATACGGTCGCCCAGGTGCGCGGCGCGTCCGGCAAGATCCTGGGCCCCGCCTACGGCGCGGTTTCCGCTCAGGAACTGGCCATCGCGGCCCGGGTGCTGGTGACCATCACCGCGCGCATGGCCGAGGAACTGGCCCACGCCTGAACCCGATCGGTATCCGAAGCACCTGAACAGGAACGGGTTTCACAATGTTCACAAGAACTGCCACCTTCGGCGTCACGGTCTCGGTCGTTGGTGCGGCGCTACTGCTCGCCGGCTGCAACGAAGCGACCAGCGAGTCCGGGCCGCACTCGAACACCACTGTCGCGGTCGCGAGCACGACCGAATCGGCTCCGTCCGCCGCCGCCCCGGCCACCCTGAACCCGGCGATCATCGGGCAGGCCGAGAAGCACCACGCCGCGGTCCTGACCCGAGCACTCGCCGGCACCACCCTGGACGAGAAGCAGTGGATCGTGCTGAACCAGACCTTGGCAGCACCCGAACCGGTCGAGCGGGCCGCCCACATCACCCGGGTAGCCGGTCTCACCCGGTGGGATCCCGCCGATGTCGAGTCCAGCCTGCAGGCACTGCTCGATAGCGGCCTGCTGCACGTCATTTCGGACGGTTCGGTCGAGCCCACCGCCGCGGGCAAGACTCTCGCCGACAAGGTCCGCGCCGAATCCGGCGCGATCGTGACGGCCGCCTACGGCGCGGTCGCACCCGAGGACCTGGCGATCACGGCCCGCGTGCTGACCACAATCACGGCCCGAATGGCCGAGGAACTGGCCCACGGCTGAACCGAAACGGCTGGGTACATCGATGCTGGAACGTCTCGAATTGGAGGCCTTTCTCACCCTCGCCGAGGAATTGCACTTCGGCAGAACGGCGGCGCGTCTGTGCGTGAGCGCGCCGCGCATCAGCCAAACGATCCGAAAGCTGGAGCGCCGCATAGGCGCACCCCTGTTCGAACGCAACAGCCGCACCGTTCGACTCACACCGCTGGGCAAGCAACTGTGTGACGAATTGCGGCCTGCTTACGACCAGATCGCGGCCAGCGTGCTCGCCGCGAGTCGGGGCGATCATGTCAAACGTGCCATTACGGTGGGTTTTTCCACACCATGGTGCGGGAATCTGATCGCACGGGCAGCGCATTCCTACCAGACCCGCCATCCGGACATCACTGTCGGGATCGAGGAGATCCAGCTGACCGATCCGCTCGGCCGCATGCGTTCGGGCGCGGTGGATTTGCAGCTCACCGAGTTCCCGATCGCCGAACCCGATATCACCACCGGCCCCGTCCTCTTCTCCGAACCGCGAGCACTGCTGGTGTCTCGAGAGCATCGGTTCGCCGCACAGGAGTCGGTGTCACTGGAGGACCTGTCCGACACGCCACTGGTCACCATCGTCGGCGAACTCGTTCCGCGCTACTGGATGGACCACCACTTTCCACGGCGCACGCCAACCGGGCGACCGATACCACGGGGTCCCGCGGCGAACTTCTGGGCCGAGGTGCTGGTTCACGTCAATCAGGGCGTGGGCGTCAGTACAGTCGCGCTCGCGTCCGCAGCCTTTCATGCCTGGCCGCGGACGGTCTTCGTGCCTTTCCGCGACGCGCCCCCGATCGACTACGGCCTCATGTGGCCTGCTCTGGGATCGAACCCTCTGGTGCCGTCGTTCCTGGAGACGATCTGCGAGGCCGCGATATCGCAAGCCGCGGAATCGCAGTGACGCGCGAGCGCGCGACCGACATTGCACGACGTTTAGCGCTGTGTTGCCGAAATACCGCTTGTTGCAGGGGTTTGAGCTGGCGATGCTGAGTCAGCATCCAAACAAGATCGAAAGGCTGTCTATGCGCAAGATCATCGAATCCACCTTCGTCACGACCGACGGAGTGATCGGCGAACCACACCGGTGGGGCGCGCCGTACTGGGACGACGAGCACAGCGAATACGGGACCAACCTGCTGTTCGGCGCCGATGCGCTCCTACTCGGCCGCGACACCTACGAGGGATTCGCGCAGGTGTGGCCCACTCGGCCCGCCGATGACCCCTACGCGGCGCGAATCAACGCGATACCCAAATACGTCGCGTCCCGCACGCTCGCACAGCAGGATACGACCTGGAACGCCACTGTCCTGCAAGGAAATATCGTCGACGCGGTGCGCGCCCTCAAGGAACAAGACGGTCGTGACATCCTCAAGTTCGGCACCGGCTCGCTGTCACACACGTTGCTCGAGGCCAAACTGGTGGACGAGTACCACTTGTGGATCTTCCCGGCCATCGCAGGCTCCGGGGATCGGCTCTTCGACGGCTACCCCGACCTCACCCACCTGCAATTGCTCGGGACGACCACCTTCAAATCCGGCATCGTCGTACACCGCCTCGCTCCACTCTGACGTTCGCGCCGAGCGGAGACCAACGGTGATCACCCGAGGCCCGACACCTGAGCGGTAGTACTGTCGCCGGTCCGGCAGACACCGACCTGACACGGTGTCAGGTCGGTGTCCGCACCGTCACCTCATCTGGGGTTCGTGAACGAAAAGAGACCACAATGAGGGGGCTTTGTCCGGAATCGGTACCGATTTCGGTGAACTCATCGCGGTCCTGGCCCAGCAGCGACAGATCATCGCGGTCGAGCAGCAGGCACACGCGATCGGGTCAGCTGTGAGCGCTCGAGGCTGACGCCGAGCCCGACTGGAACTCCGCGATCGCTTCGGCGTTGGCGGCTACCCAGCCCAGCAAGCCACGCAGTTGCGCTGCCGCTTCCACGCCCATCGGGGTGAGGGTGTAGGTGACGCTCGGTGGGGAGGTGGGTTCGACGGTGCGTTCGGTGAGGCCGAATTCGGTGAAGGTGCGCAGGTTTTGCGACAGCATCTTCTCGCTGATGCCGCCGATGCGGTCGCGCAGGATGTGGAAACGCAAGGGGCCGTCGCAGAGAGCCGCCAGGATCAGGACTCCCCAGCGGCTGGTCAGCTTGTCGAGGACGGTGCGGGCGGGGCAGTCGCTGTCGAATACGTCACTGCGGGTCGGGGCGGCACCCTTGCCGGCCGGGAAACCTACCTCCATGGCATGAGCTTACCTCCAGGTAGGGCCTTACTCCACGTAAGCTTCCTGCGTACGTTCGGCGCATGACGCGAAAACAGCGAGTTCTGGTGATCGGGGCGACCGGGCACGTCGGTGGGCAGGTCGTTGCGCAGCTCGCGCCGACCGGGGTGGCGGTGCGGGCACTGGTCCGCAATCCGGCTGCGGCAGCGCTGCCTGCGGGAGTCGAGATCGCGCACGGTGATCTGCGGAGCCCGGATGCTGTGGCCGCGGCGCTGGACGGGGTGGACTCGGTGTACATGACGTGGCCGATGCTGTCCGCCGACGTCGCCGATTCGGTGGTGGAAGTGATCGCGGAGCGCGCGCGGCGCATCGTGCTGCTGTCGTCGGCCGCGGTGCGCGATGACCTCGTCGAGCAGGACAACCCGATCGGCCGGGCGCACGCGATCATCGAACGGCCCATCCGGGAATCCGGGCTGGACTGGACTTTCCTGCGGCCGTATGGCTTCGCGACGCTCACCCTCGAGTGGGCGCCGCAGATCCGCGCCGGCAATGTCGTGCGCGGGGCATACGGTGCGGCGGCGATGACTTTGCTGCACGAAGCGGATATCGCCGCTGTCGCGGTGCGTGCGCTGACCAACGACGGCCATGCCGGAGCGCGCTACGAGCTGAGTGGTTCCGCGCCGCTGAGCAGGGTCGAACAGGTCGCGGCTATCGGTGCGGCGCTGGGGCGTCCACTGAACTGGGAGGAGATCACACCCACGCAAGCCAAGTCGGAAATGGAGTGGATCGCACCGGAAATCGCGGACGTCATTCTCGGCGGGCTCGCTTCGATGGTCGACGCACCCGGGCAACCGACCTCGACGGTGCGGGACGTCACCGGATCGCCTGCGCGGACGTATGCGCAGTGGGCTCGC
This sequence comes from Nocardia sp. NPDC059180, assembly GCF_042754945.1. Classification (NCBI taxonomy): domain Bacteria; kingdom Bacillati; phylum Actinomycetota; class Actinomycetes; order Mycobacteriales; family Nocardiaceae; genus Nocardia; species Nocardia sp. NPDC059180. Next base: position 840,676 of record NZ_JBHZBU010000001.1, on the reverse strand, counting down.
GACCATGTCGGCGACTTCCGCTGAGTACGAGGGCGATTCGCATGCCATCATCGTCGGATGACACTGAGAAAGGCCCATGGCGCGTAATCGCCGACTGACGCTCGCGGCGGAGCTCCGCGAGCAGTATGACGAATTCGATATCCTCGCTTCGACTATCGACCATCAGGGGTCGGTTGGTCGCACTGCTCGTGGATCCCCGGCGGCATACTTCGCCCGCACAGCATTCGCGGCTGAGTCGACTACGTCCTGCGGGCGGTGAGTAGCAGGTACTCCCATTCCATCCGGCCGTTCGTGTCGCGGAAACGGTCGGCGACGTCGTCCAGTGCCTGGTCGAGCGCGGCCACACGATCGGGATCGTTCGCGAGGCTCTGGTAGACCGCGATGGTCGGGCCGTAATGCGACTTGAAGTATTCACGGAATGTGGACCGGTCCGAGAAGTCGTCGACCCGGAGAGACTGCCGGATGGTCACGACATCGCGCACCCGATCGCCGAGGAGCCCGCGGACGTGGTCTTCGTTTCCCCACAGTGGCGGCGGTTGCGCGCCGGGAGGCGGGGGTGGGGCGTAGGGCTTCATGGTGGCGAACATCTGGCCGATGAAGCCTTCCGGAGTCCAGTTGGCCAGGGCGATGGTGCCGCCGTGTCGGCACACCCGGGTCAGCTCGTCGGCGGCGGCCTGGTGGTGCGGGGCGAACATGACCCCGACCGCGGACACCACGGTGTCGAACTCGCCGTCGGCGAACGGCAACGCCTCCGCATCGGCCTCTCGCCACTCGAGCTCGGCGCCGCTGCGTGCGGCGAGGCGTTGCCCGGCGGCGAGCAGGTCGGGAGTGAGGTCACTGGCGACGACCTGCGCACCGGCAAGCGCAGCCGGAATCGCCACGTTTCCCGATCCGGCGGCGACGTCGAGTACCCGGTCACCCGGTCCGACGCCGCCGGCCTGCACCAATGTCGGTCCCAGGTCGGAGATGATTTCGGTCGCGACCGCGGCGTAGTCGCCGAGGGCCCACATCTTGCGGTGCTTGGTCTTCAGCTCGCGGTCGGCGTCGGCAATGGTGTGCTGAGTCATGGCGTTCTCCCATCCGATGGTGGTTCCAGAATCTCGCTGACGCCTGCGTCGCTCCAGTGCCAGCTTTGAACCAGCAGTGGTTCTGGATCTGTACTCATCTGCCGAATGGGTGTGTAATCGGAGCTGAATCGAGGTCTCTGCGATGACGTCATACGGCCAGTTCTGCCCGGTCGCCAAAGCAATGGAGGTGCTCGACGAGCGGTGGACGATGCTCGTCGTCCGGGAACTGCTGGCCGGAAGCACCCACTTCAACGAGCTGCGCCGCGGCAATCCGAAGATGTCGCCCGCGCTGCTGTCGAAGCGGCTACGGACCCTCGAACGCGCCGGTGTCGTACAGCGGACGGTCGTGGCGGGCCGGACCACCTACACCCTCACCCAGTCGGGCAAGGAACTCGCCGGCGTGGTGGAGGCATTATCTGCGTGGGGCATCCGGTGGATCGGCCAGCTCGGGACACAGGACCTGGATCCGCACCTGCTGATGTGGGACATGCGCCGCACCATCCCGGTCGAACGATGGCCCCGCGACCGCACCGTCGTCGGCTTCCGCTTCGACGACATACCGTCCACAGCCTCGCGATGGTGGCTGATGGTCACCGGCAGCGACGTCGACGTCTGCGATTACGACCCCGGCTTCGACGTGACCGCAACGATCTCCACCAGCCTGCTCACTCTCGTCCGGCTCTGGCGCGGCGACAAGTCCTGGGCAGAGGCCATCAGATCCGGAACCGTCGAGATCAGCGCCCCTGATCAGGTACGCCGCCTCGTCCCCGAGTGGCTCGGCCAGGGAACCATGGCGGCAGTCCCCCGCCCCGCGTGACGGGCGTTATGGTCCGGGCTCTATCCGCCGTACGGTGCCAACCTCGCCGATCCCCTTGTCGAACGAGGCAACCGGCGAGCCCGGGTCGGACTCCGCCAGCGCCACCAGGTAAGCATCAGCGAAGGAGAGCCGGTGGTGTTCGTAGACGTCGACGGCTCGGATCAGCAAAGCCGGGTCGTCGGTCGCGATATTGCGCGAACCGATGAGTGCGCGGGACAGCGCAGCCACCTGAGGCCTCGCCACCCGATAGACGCTCTGCAGCACGTACACCGTCTCCGCCAGAATCAGATCCGGCAAGAAGAGGGACTCCGATTCGGCCAGGAAAGCCGTCGCGCGCCGGCTCATTTCCGGCGGGTCCTGGGTGAAGTGGCGGATCAGGATATTCGTGTCGAGGTAGACGGTCACGGCTCCCGGTCCTGCCACTGCCGCACCCACGCAGCATCCCGGATCTCCTCCCATGAGCGCCCCTGTACCTGGGGCGGGACCGGCACGCTACCGGCTAGGTCCAGCAGATCCGGTGTTTTGGCCAGCACGACGACTTCCCCCTCCACTCGAAAATGCAGGTTGTCGCCGGTCTGCAGGTCCAGCGCGTCGCGCACCGCCTTCGGGACCGTGATCTGTCCCTTCGACGTCAACCGCGCCAACGCGTCCATGGCTACTCCTTACTACAGCGACACGGTAAGGATACCTCCGTCTACCCGCGGCTACCACGACATGCGCATGTGGTACCGCTGGTGGGCGACGCTGCGCCCGCATCAAGCGGGCCCAACCACCGGGCCATTGCGCCGGAGGGAATGGATGGTGCGGTCAAGAAAGACAGTCGGGGCCGAAGAGGGCTTTGAGTTCGCCGAACAATGCGGGTGAGCGGCTGACGCGGAGGGTGGGGGCTATCGCCAGGCGGATGGGGGCTTTGCGGGACAGGTAGAGGAGGTGGATTTCGGTGTCGCCGGGGTTGGCGGTGAGGGTTTCGCGGAGGGCGCGGATTTTTGCAGGGGTGCAGGAGTGGGCGGTCAGGGTGAGGGTGATGGGGGTAGCGGAGCCAATGAGAGCGGGGGTGGTGGCGGTGGCGCCGATCAGGGAGAGGCGGGCGTCGCGGTAGTCGACGCGGGCGGTGATCAGGACTATGGCGTCTTCGGTGAGGGTGGTGGCGGCTTCGGCGTAGGCGGCGGGGAAGAAGAGGATGTCGACGCCTGCGTCTAGGTCTTCGAGGCGGACGATGGCCCAAGGGTCGCCCTTCTTGCCGACGCGGCGTTCGACTGTGGCGACTATGCCGCCGAGGGTTACTGTGCGGCCCTGTGGGATTCGGCCCTGAATTACGGTGCCGAGCGGCGTATCGGCCAGCACCGCGAGGGCAGGGGCCACCTCGTCGAGCGGGTGGCCGGAAACATAGAGGCCGAGCATTTCGCGTTCGAACGCCAGTAGCTGGGCCTTGTCCCATTCCTGGTCGGGTACGGGGATGTCGAACGCCGATTCGGGTTCGGACGCGGTGTCGGAGAACAGGTCGAACTGGCCGATCGCGGCGGCCTTCTTCACGCCTAGCACGGCGTCGACCGCCTCTTCGTGCACCAGAAACAACCCCTTGCGCGGGCAACTCAGCGAGTCGAAAGCGCCCGCCTTGACCAGGGATTCGATCACCTTCTTGCCACAAGCGGCGGTGTCGGCACGGTGCAGATAGTCGGAGAAGCCGGTGTACTCACCGGCCGCGCGGGCGCGCACGATCGACTCGACGACGTGGTCACCGATATTGCGGACCGCGCCGAGACCGAAACGAATATCGGCGCCCACACAGGTGAAGGTGGTCACCGACTCGTTCACGTCGGGCGGCAGCACGCGGATACCGCGTTTTCGGCAATCGGCCAGGTAGATCGCGGACTTGTCCTTGTCGTCACGCACCGAGGTCAGCAGTGCCGCCATGAATTCGGTGGGATAGTTCGCTTTCAGGTAGGCGGTCCAGTACATGACCAGGCTGTAGCCGGCGGCATGGGATTTGTTGTAGGCGTACCCGGCGAATGGCAGCACCGCTTCCCACAGAGCGGTGACAGACGCGTCGCTGTAACCGTTGTCGCGCATCCCCTTGCGGAAATTCTCGAACTCCATCGCCAGCACCTCGGGCTTCTTCTTTCCCATCGCGCGGCGCAGCAGATCCGCCTGGCCGAGGGAGTAGCCCGCGACCTGCTGGGCGATCTGCATGATCTGCTCCTGGTAGACGATGAGCGCATACGTTTCGGAGAGGACCTCGCGCAGCGGCTCGTCGAGCTCTGGATGGATCGGCGTCACCGACTCGCGGCCGTTCTTGCGGTCGGCGTAGGACCAATGCGCGCCCACACCCATCGGACCCGGGCGATACAGGGCATTGGAGGCGACGAGATCATTGAATTCGGTGGGCGCCATGCGCAGCAGCAGTTCCCGCATGCCCGCCGAATCCATCTGGAAGACACCGAGATTGTCGCCACGAGCGAGCATCGCGTAGGTCGGCTCGTCATCGAGGGTCAAGGTGTCCAGGTCGATCTCGATACCGCGGTTGAGGCGGATATTGTCCAGACAATCGCCGATGACGGTGAGCGTGCGCAAGCCCAGAAAATCCATCTTCAACAGGCCGATCGCCTCACACGACGGGTAATCCCAGCCGGTGATGATCGCGCCGTCCTGCGGCCGCTTCCACAGCGGAACCACCTCGAGCAGCGGCTGCGAGGACAGGATCACCGCGCACGCGTGCACACCCGCACCGCGCACCATGCCCTCGATACCGGCGGCGGTGTCATAGATCTTGCGAACATTCGGGTCGGACTCGATCAGCGCACGCACCTCGGCTGCCTCGCCGTAACGTTCATGGCCGGGATCCATGATTCCCGAGACCGGAATGTCTTTGGCGGCGATCGCGGGCGGCAGCGCCTTGGTGATGCGATCGGCGAGCGCGAAACCCGGCTGGCCGAAATGGATTCGGGCCGCATCCTTGAAAGCAGCCTTGGTTTTGATGGTGCCGAAGGTGATGACCTGCGCGACGCGGTCCGCGCCCCAGCGTTCGGTGGCGTAGCGGATCATCTCGCCGCGACGGCGATCATCGAAATCGATATCGATATCGGGGGCCGAGGGGCGCTCCGGGTTGAGGAAGCGTTCGAACAGCAGGCCGTGCTCGATCGGATCGATATTGGTGATGGCCAGGGCGTAGGCGACCAGCGAACCGGCTGCCGAACCGCGGCCAGGTCCGACGCGGATACCGACCTTCCTCGCGTGGGTGATCAGATCGCCGACAACCAAGAAGTAGGCGGGAAAACCCTTGTCGCGGATGATGTCCAGTTCGAACTCCGCGCGGGTCAGGTAATGTTCGGGAACCCCGGAGGGGAACCGCCAGCGCAGGCCCGCATCGACCTCATGGCGCAGCCAGCTGTCCTCGGTGTGGCCGTCGGGGACCGGGAACACGGGCATGCGGTCGGCGACATGCCACACCTCGTCGTAGGGCTCGATGCGGTCGGCGATCAGGAGGGTGGTGTCGCAGGCGCCGGGGACCTCGTCGTCCCAGAGTTCGCGCATCTCGGCGGCGGATTTCAGGTAGTAGCCGTCGCCGTCGAAACGGAAGCGGGTCGGGTCGGACAGGGTTTTACCCGTCTGCACGCACAGCATGGCCTCATGGGCGCCTGCCTGGGATTTCACAACGTAATGGCAGTCGTTGGTGGCGACCGGGATGAGGCCGGCTTTCGTACCGACGTCGAGGAGCTCGCGGCGAACGCGGCGCTCGATGGGCAGTCCGTGATCCATCAGTTCGAGGAAGAAATTGTCCGGGCCGAAGATGTCACGCCAGCGGCCCGCCGCGTCGCAGGCCTGCTCGAACTGGCCGAGGCGCAGGCGGGTCTGCACCTCACCGGACGGACAACCAGTGGTGGCGATGATGCCGTCGGCGTATTCGGCGATGAGCTCGGCGTCCATCCGCGGCCATTTACCGAGCCTGCCCTCGAACGACGCCAGCGACGACAAGGCGAAGAGGTTGCGCAGGCCGGTGGCATTGCGGGCGAACATCGTCATGTGCAGGTAGGCGCCGGAACCGGAGACGTCGTCGGAGCGCTGACCCGGCTCGCCCCAGAACACGCGGGTGCTCGAATGGCGGGACTCAGGGGCCACGTAGGCCTCGATGCCGATGATCGGCTTGATACCCGCTTTCTGTGCGCGGTGGAAGAATTCGGCGGCGCCGAACATGTTGCCGTGGTCGGTCATACCCACGGCCGGCATGCCGAGGCGTTCGGCTTCGGCGAAGAGCAGTCCGGTCTGCGCCATACCGTCGAGCATCGAGAACTCGGTGTGGTTGTGCAGGTGCACGAAGGAGTTCGGCATCGTCGTCCTCGGGTTGAAGCGTGGTCGCGAGCCCTTGGTTCGGTTGTCGTTGATTTCTAGACGGGCCCGTTGGAAGACCATCTGACCAGTGAATAGAGTGTCCGTCGAACAACAGAAACGGGCTTGTCAACAACTTTTGGTTGTCATCGGAGGTCAACCATGGAACTGGATCTGGCGGCGTTGCGGGCGTTCGTCGCCGTGGTGGACGAGGGGCAGTTCGGTCATGCGGCGGCCGTGCTCGGGATCAGTCAGCAGGCGGTGTCCAAGCGGATCGCGAAGCTCGAGGCGCAGCTCGAGGTGGTATTGCTGGATCGCGGGGCGAGTGCGACGACGCCCACCGGCGCGGGCATGCGGCTGTTGCCGCATGCGCGGACCGCGCTCACCGCCGTCGACGAAGCGCAGCGCGCGGTCCGCGATACCCCGCGTCCGCTGCGGGTCGCGATTCTCGGTGATGCGCTGGCGCCCGGGGCGCTCATGCGGTTCTATCTGCGGAGCAATCCGGAATCCGAGGCCGAGATCGTCTTCTCGAACCCGATCAACACCGCGCGCGACGCTCTGCTCAGCGGACGCGTCGACGCCACCTTCGCCCGCGCGCACGGCGGTCCGGCGCCGCTACCGCCCGAAATCCGCGCCACGCCCGCCTATCTGGAACCGCTGTATCTACTTGTGCACAAAGACCATCCACTGGGCGGACGCAGTTCGGTGCGCCTCGCCGAGATCACGCCGCATCCGGTGTGGGTGCCCGGTGCGGCGATTCCGTCCGAGTGGGCCGACTTCTACCGGCGGCTGGCCGAGTTCAGCGGGATCACCATCGACACCAGTGGTCCACTCGTCGGCCTGCCCAAGATCGCCGACCGCATCGCCGCCTCCCCTGCCCTGGCCACCTTCGACGGGGAAAGCTCGCACATCCCGTGGAACCCGAACCTACGGCGCGTCAACATCATCGATCCGACCCCGGCCTATCCCCATGCACTCCTCTGGGCCGCCGGAAACCCCCACCCGGAACTCCCCCACCTCATCGACCACATCAAGTCCAACTACACCCCCACCCCCACCTGGGCTCCGCAACCCGACCACCGCCTCTTTGCCCCCTGAACCTGCCGACGAGGGAGATATGAGACTGACGACACGCCGAGCTCGCCAGTCTCATGTCTCCCTCGTCGGGCTGCGGCGCGCTACGGACCGGGTGTGGGCGGCACGGTCGGGTCAGGTGGCGGGCTGGGATTGGGGGTCGGCTTCGGCGCCGTTGCCAGGGCGGCGGGCAATGCTGTGGATGAGCAGGCCGAACAGGAGGATTACCAGGATCGGAGCGGCTACGGGGGCCCAGGCCTGGTGGAACGGGAGCAGGGCGGCGGCGCCCGCGATGACGGTGAAGACTACGGCGCCGGTGACCGAGGGGATGGTGGTGGGGACTACGCCAACGGGGGCGGTGACGGTGGCGGTGTTGAGCAGGTAGGCGGTGGCTACCAGACCTGTTGCGGCGGCGGCGAGTACACCGGAGTCGGCCCAGGCGAGGACGCCGACGGCGAGCAGGACGGCGGCGACGGCGGCGGGGCGGAACCACCAGCCCGCGGCGACCAGAGCAACAGCGGGCAGGCCTGCCCACGGCGTCATCAAGGTGATCGAGCCGATGAGCAGGACACCGGAAAGGACAGCGAGGAAACGGATCATCGGCGCACCCGGACGGTTCGGCGGTGTTGGGGAAGCAGGCGCATGATCTGGTCCAGACGGGTGTCTTCCGGCCAGGACACGATGTCGACGCCGACGGTGCCCATATCGCGGTACATGGTGGCGCGCTCGAGCTGCCACATCCTGGCCAGCGTCGGGTCGAGGCCCTCGGCGAACGGGGTGCCGCGCAGGACGTCGACCACGACCACGACATGTCCGCGTTTGCGCAGGTCGATGAGGGCGAGAGCGAACTGGGTGTCGAGCAGGGTGGAGAACGCGATGACGATCGCGCCCAGCGGAACCGCGCCATGCGGGGCGAGGGTGCCGGTGGTCGGAATGTGCTCGTCGCCGACATCGAGGACGGTATCGACGATGCGGTAGAACTGCCGTCGGCCGATATCGGGGCGCAGCCAGCGCGGGTCCTGGCCGAGGCAGACGATGGCGGTGCGGTCACCCGCCTGCAACGTCGACTGCACCACCTGCGCCGCGCCGCGCACCGACAGCTCCAGCGAATCGGTCGCCGGGCCCGGCGCTTGCAGCGAAGTATCGACCAGCACGACGACGTCGGCGGCCCGGTTGGTGAATCGTTCGGTGACATAGAGCCGGCCGCGACGCGCACTGACGGCCCAGTTCACGATCCGCAGCTGATCGCCCGGCGCGTAGGCGCGGATGTCGGCGTACTCCACACCGGGGCCGTGTTTGCGGGTCAGGTGGACGCCGAGGCGTTCGGGAAGTTCGGTGCGCGGCAACCGCATTCGCTGTGGATCGGTGATCGGATAGACGAACAGCTGCCCTGCGGGCTTGCGCACCGTGGCAACCGCCAGCCCGGCCGGGCTCAACGCCGACACCCGCACCCCCACCGGATAGCGGCCCCAGCGTTTCGCCGACAACGCCAACCGCAACCCGGCCGGCGCCGCACCGGAGTCGCTGGCCTCCTCGACGACCATCTCCAGGCCGGTGGTCGGCTCCGGGGTGCACCGCAGCAGCGCGTGGCCTTCCTCGACGAATGCGGCGACGGTCAGCACCACTTCCTCGGTTTCGAAGCAGCGCTGCGTCGGGCCGCCGTCGATCTGGATACGGGTGCGCGACTGCTGCCACGGCGCGGTCGCGAGCACCCCGAGCAGCGGCGCCGCGAACACCACAAGCTGCCAGCTGTTCACCGCGATCGACAGCACCAACGCGATCGCGGCGCACGCGGCCAGCATGTAGACCAATGGTGCGGGGCGCCACTGTAATTCGGCCTCGAGCGCGGTGCTCGAGTCGCGATGCCTCATGGCGTGGCGGCGCGCGGGACGGGCAGGCGACGCAGCAACTCCGAGATCACGTCCTCACCCCTGATCCGGCGCACCCACATCTCCGGACGCAGGGTGATCCGGTGCGCCATGGCCGGGATTGCCAGTGCCTTCACGTCTTCCGGGATGACGTAGTCGCGCCCGAGCAGCAGAGCCCGCGCCCGCGACATCTGCACCAGATCCAGCTCCGCACGGGGACTCGCACCCACCTCCACCTGCGGATGTCCACGAGTGGCCGACGCGAGTGCCACGACATAACCCACCACGTCCGGGTGCACGGTGACGAACTCGACCGAATGGCGCATCTCCATCAGGCCGTTCGCGTCCACCACCTGACCGACCTGCGGCACGGTCGCCCCGCGTTCGAGCCTGCGCCGGATCATCTGGGTTTCGTCGCGCTCGGACAGATAGCCCAGCCGCAGCTGGATCGCGAACCGGTCCAGCTGCGCCTCCGGCAGCGGATAGGTGCCCTCGTATTCGATGGGGTTGTCGGTGGCGAGCACCACGAACGGCTGTGGCAGCGGGAAGGTTTCACCGTCGATACTGACCTGGCCCTCGGCCATCGCCTCGAGCAGCGCGGCCTGCGTCTTGGGCGGGGTCCGGTTGATCTCGTCGGCAAGCAGCATATTGGTGAATACCGGGCCACGACGGAAGGTGAACCGTCCGGTGGACATGTCGTAGATGGTCGACCCGAGCAGATCCGCGGGCAGCAGATCCGGTGTGAACTGCACCCTGGCGAAATCCAGGCCAAGCGCGGAGGCGAACGATCTGGCGATGAGCGTCTTGCCGAGCCCGGGCAGGTCCTCGATCAGCACGTGCCCACCCGAGAGCACCGCGATCAAGATGAGCTGCATCTCGTCTCGTTTGCCGACCACGACACGGGACAACTCCCGTAACACGGCCTCACTGCGTTGGACGGTCACGTCCAAAGGCATCGTCATTTGTCCACCCGCACTTGCTCAACCCGTTTCACATTTTCTGCAGGCGGCGCAGGATCTCATCCAGCGCCTCCCGTCCCGGTGCGCGACCGACCTGGTCACGCAGTTCCGAGTTCGCCGGATCCACCCAACGCCACAGTTCGGGACCGAACTGGTGGATTCCGGCGGCCTCGATCGCCCTGCGATTCTTGGCGACCCGCACTCCGGCCGACAATTCGAACTCCTTGGCCAACAGGGGACGTAGGTAGCGGTCCCAGTCCGCGCGGGAGCCGTCCGCGCGTTCGGCGAGCATCTGCGCCCTGGCATGCCAGCGGTGCAGCATTTCGGCGGGACCGTTCTCGATGTCATCGACCAGGTCGACCTCGCGCGGACCCGAACGCCCCAGCAGCGACCACACCAACCAGGCCAACGCGACGGCCACCGGGACGCCGGCCGCGGCGAGCATCGCCTCCCGGGCACGGCCGAGGGTGACCAGTTCGATCACGATGACCACCAGCACCGCGGTAATGACCATGCCGAGCCGCGTCATGAGCGCACCACCTCCCCCTGGAGATCAGCGAGCACGATGCGCAGCAACTGTTCGGCACGCATGCGCTGCCATTCGAGCATCGAATGCGGGCTGAACCTGGCCTCCTCGAACAACGCGACCAGCTCCCGCGCCGACGCGTCGTGCAGTGCGCCGTGCTCGAACGCGCGGGCCAGCACCTCCATCGGGGTATCGGAGGCCAGTGGCGCGGCGGAGCGGGCCGCGGACAGACCGCGTTCCATCGCGACGTAGCAGGCGATGATCGCGGTGCGTGGATCCTGACCTGGCGCGCTCATCGCGGCCAGGCCCATTTCCGCGGCGCGGGCCAGCGAATCGGCGGCCGTCTCCACGGCGGGCGGTAGCGGTTCGGCCTCTGGTTCGGGCTTGTGGCGGGTTGTTATCGCGACCACCACCAGTCCGGCGATGGCCACCACAACGAGGACGACGGCGGCGACGATGGCCAGGACGAGGGCGGTGCCTGCGAGTTCGGCGGGTTCGGTCGCGGTGGACGGGTCCGCGGGTGGGGTCTGGCCCGTGGTCGTCGGGGTGGCGGTGCCGGTCGGGGGTGCGACGGAGGTCTCGGCATCGGGTCGCAGGCCGACGAAGAAGATCGCCGAAGTGATCGCGAACAGCAGCGCCACCGCCGCGATCATGGCGAGCACGATCAGCCCGGCCCGGCCCAGGCGCCAGGGTTGGCGGTCGGTGTCATGGTCGGGTTCGGGCATGGCCAGCGGCAGCCGGTGCTGACTGGCGATGACACCGGCGAGCAGGATGACGATCGAGACCGTCAGCAGGACCGGCATGAGCGCCACGGCGAGCGCGGACGGCGCCGAAGGACCGTCATCGGATTCGGTGAGGCCCGGCAGATAGCCGCGCAACGCTATGACGGCGCAGACGAGCAGCGTGATCACTACGATCACGCGCGATATCGGCGCTCGCGACCGGACCACTGCGTTACCCCGTACTTGTGTACTGCCCAAAACAGCCACATAGTTACATGCCGAACGGTCCGCTCGGGAGCGAATCGATTACTTCGGAGTATGTCCGTTTTAAGTGCCCCATCCCAGGTCGGAGCGGGGGCGCCGGTCATTGGCTCAGCTAACTGACAGCGACCGCCTCAGTTTGTGACAACTCACCAAGACGGCTCGCCGCCCTTGCGATATCCGGCACGGCGCGCACTCCGTCGACGAGATCGGCCACCGGGGCGTCCGCGTAGACGGTGAGGGGCCGATCGGCGTCGTAGAGGACGTCGACCAGGTTCACCAAACGCATCGCCCAGTCGGGCGGGACCTCGCGCAGGAGCGGGACCCCGTAGAGGGTCCAGGTGTGGAAGCGCTCGGCCAGCCGGACGTAGTCGGCCGCGGAGGTCGGGGTGGCGCAGATGTCGGTGAAATTGATGGTGATGGTGGTGCCGTCGACGGCTCGCGCCCAGAGGGTCCGGTTGCCCACTGGTACCTCGACGCGTCCGCGGGGACCAACTGAACCGTCGAATGTCCCGGAGCCGCCGCCACGCGGTTCGTCCACCCCTCCAGCCGCACGTTCCGCCTGCGCGCGGACCCCGGGGCGCAGCCCAGCCGCCCAGCCGGCCCGACTTCCCGCCTGCGTTCCGATCCAGGGACTCGCCGGGACCGCGACGGCGGCCGGCGTCGCCTCGTGCGGTCGTGCGGCGGTCCCGATCGGTTCGGCGTCGTATTCCGATGGCATCGCGCCGACGATGTAGCTGCCGGCCCGGAAGCCGGCGGCAGCATGCGTGGCGACGGTGCGGTAATCGAGTGGCCCATCGAGAGAGAGCACGTCGAGTTCGGCGACGATGCGGTCGATAGTCGGAACGAAATGGTCGTGGAACAGCGGGTTCGGGAGCAGTTCGGCGGGTGCGTAGTTCGAGGTGACCACCAGCGTGAGTCGGCGGGCGAACAGGGCGTCGAGCATGCGGGTGATCAGCGTGGCGTCCCCGATGTCGTGGACATGGAATTCGTCGAAGCACACCAGGCGGGCATTGCCGAGCAGGGTGTCGATGGCGGTATCGATGGAGCCGCTGGCATGCACCTCGGCATGCAGGGCCGCGAAGAAGGTGTGGAAGTGGAAGCGGCGCTTGCGGTTCGAATCTACGGCGGCGAAGAAGCGGTCCATCACCATGGTCTTGCCGCGGCCGGGGCGGCCGTGCAGGTAGACCCCGCGATGGTGTTTGCGTGGGCGGTGGCGGCGGTCGAGCAATTCGTCCAATGCGGCGGCAGCGCGTTGTTGATCGGCGTCCAAACGGATCGTTTCCATGACACCTCCTCTACAGGTGTAGAGTAAAGGTGGATCGCGAGGATGTCGCGGTTATCTCGGCCACAATGCCGCACACAGGGCGCCATACAGCGGCCAGCAGGCGAGCCCGTGACGACCCGGGAGAAGGCAACGAATGAGCACACCGGACCGACGCACTTCGATCGTCGACGCGGCAATCGAACTGGTTGCCGCGCAGGGAATTCGCGCCCTGACCCATCGCGCCATCGACACCGCGCTGGCACTGCCCGCAGGCTCCACGTCGTACTACTTCCGCACCAAGCGCGCACTGCTGGAAGCCATGGTCGACCACATCACCGACCGCACACGCGCCGATTTCCTGGCAGCATTCGGTGACTCGACGCCGTCGGCCGACCGCCCCCGAGAAGAAGTGCTGAACGATCTCGCCGAAGGCGTCGGCGCTTGGCTGGACCGCATGCTGGCCCACCGCCGCGCCCACCTGGTGGTCCGCTACGCCCTCACCATCGAGCTGAGCGCCGACCCCGAACTGCACCCCCGCCTCGTCGGCAGCCTCTTCTCCCACCCCCGCGCCCGCGAACTGTTCGAGCACCTGGGCGCAGACGACCCCGACACCACCGCCGCCGACTTCATCGCCGTTATCGAAGGCGCTACGTTCGACCGCTTCGCCGGGGCGCGTACTCATCTCGCGGCGGGGACTCCCGAAAGCACCGCCCAGCTCACCGGATTACTCGCGGCCTACCTCCGCGGAGCCTTCGCCAACTCGGCCGGATAGCGCAAAACCCGGCTCACCAACCGTCCGGATGGCTGCCGGGTTCACTTCGAGGAAGCTATTGCCTCCCGCGTGCACGACTGTACGCGCCGACGAGTGGTACATGGCTGCGGCAAACGTCGAGAGGACGCCGCAGCCAGGTACCACTCGTGAGATCAGTTGGCGCTGAGGACGAGGCCCGACGTCGGGACGCCGGTGCCTGCGGTGACGAGGATGTTGGTGAGGTCGTCTACCTGGTTGACCGACGTGCCGCGGATTTGGCGGACGGCTTCGGCGATGCCGTTCATGCCGTGGATGTAGGCCTCACCGAGCTGGCCGCCGTGGGTGTTGAGGGGTAGGCGGCCGCCTAGTTCGATGGCGCCGTCGGCGATGAAGTCCTTGGCTTCGCCGCGGGGGCAGAAACCGAGCTCTTCCAGCTGCATCAGGACGAACGGGGTGAAGTGGTCGTAGAGGATGGCGGCCTGCATGTCCTCGGGGCGCAGACCGCTCTGCGACCACAGCTGGTCGCCGACCAGGCCCATTTCCGGGAGGCCGGTCATGGCGTCGCGGTAGTAGCTGGTCATGACGTATTGGTCGGCGCCGCTGCCCTGCGCGGCGGCGGTGATGACGGCCGCGCGGTTGGGCAGATCCTTGGCCCGCTCCACACTGGTCACCACGATGGCGACGCCACCGTCGGACTCCTGGCAGCAGTCCAGCAGATGCAGCGGTTCGGCGATCCAGCGCGAATTCTGGTGATCTTCGAGGGTGATCGGCTTGCCGTAGAAGAAGGCATCCGGATTCACCGCGGCATGCTTACGGTCGGCGACGGCGACACGGCCGAAATCGGCGCTGGTGGCGCCGTATACGTGCATGTAGCGGCGCGCGACCATGGCGACCTGCGCGGCAGGCGTGCCGAGACCCTGCGGGTACGACCAGCCGGCGTCTACACCCGATGAGGTGGGCGCACTAGCCAATGCGGTGGAGAACTGCCCGAACCGCGACTCCGACCGCTCGTTGAACGCCCGGTACGCCACCACCACATCGGCGACGCCGGTCGCCACGGCCATGGCCGCCTGCTGCACCGTCGCACACGCCGCGCCACCGCCGTACCGGATGTCGCTGAAGAACTTCAGCTGCGGAATACCCACCGCCCGCGCGACCGCGGCCTGGGTGTTGGTGTCCATGGTGAAGGTGGTCAGGCCATCGACATCCGCCGGTGTGAGCCCGGCGTCAGCGAGTGCCGCGTTGACCGCCTCGGCGGCCAGCCGCAATTCACTGCGGCCGGAGTTCTTGGAGAAGTCGGTGGCGCCGATACCCGCGATCGCCGCCCGGCCCGACAGGGCCGACTGTGCACTCATCTAGGCACCTGCTTCCGAAGGCCGAATGGCGATAACGGTGGTGGCGACGATGTGGTCACCGAGGCTGTCGCGCCCGGTGACAGCGATGTGGATGTCGTCGCCCTCGATGGCGGTCACCTTGCCGGTGAGGGTGAGGGTGTCGCCCGCGTAGAGCGGCACACCCAGGCGCAGCGCGATCTTCTTCACGATCGTGCGTGGGCCCGACCAATCGGTGACGAAGCGTTGCACCAGACCGGTATCGGTGAGGATATTGACGAAGATGTCCTTGGAACCGCGCTCGACCGCCTTGTCGCGGTCGTGGTGCACGTCCTGGAAATCCCTGGTGGCAAGTGCACTGCTGATGACGAAGGTGGGATCGGCGTGGATCACCAGCTCCGGCAGTTCGGTACCGACCGCGATGGTGGCCGGTTCGATGGTGGCAGTCATGCGATCACCGTCCAGAACGGCAGCGCCGTCTCGTCGTCGAGCTTCTCGAAGCCGACCTGCACCGGCAGCCCGACCTCGACCTTGCCGGGATCCACACCCCGAAGTTCACCGAGCATGCGCACGCCTTCCTCCAATTCGACCAGCGCCACCACGAACGGCAGCTGACGGCCGGGCACCTTCGGCGCGTGGTGCACGACGTAGCTGAACACCGTGCCGCGCCCCGACGCGACCAGGTAATCGGTCGGTTCGGATTTGTCCTGCCAGATCGCCGGGACCGGCGGATGCCGCAGCGTGCCGTCGGGCATCCGCTGGATCCGCAGCTCCCCGGCCGAGGTTCCGGCCCAGAAGAATTCGGTATCCCGCGAGACCAGCGGCCGCACTCGATTCGAGGTATCCGGCTCCGGCTCCTTGGCGGGAGTGCCGGTGCCGGGCGCGAACTTCAGCATGCGGAACAGCATTTCGGTGACCAGCTCGTCACCCACGTACCAGCGCGTCTCGAAGGTGATGAACCAGCCCTCGCCGAGCCCGGTGCGCTTGGGTCCGGTGATATCGGCGAGCCTGCTGGTGACGGTGACCCGCTCCCCCGGCACCAGGTACCGGTGGTAGGTCTGCTCGCAGTTGGTGCCGACGATCGAGGTGAAGCCTGCCTCGTCGAGCAGCTCGATGGTGGCGTTCATCGGATCGTCGGCGGCACGTGTGCCGTGCAGACCGGGCATGGTCCACACCTGCGCCATCGCGGGCGGGGCGACGATGCCCGCGAAACCCGCGGCGCGGGCGGCGTCTTCGTCGACGTAGACCGGGTTGGTGTCGCCGATCGCCTCCAGCCAGTTGTTGATCATCGGCTGGTTCACCGGGTCGCGGCCCGCGCGGTGCGAGGACTCGCCCGTCGCGATGATCCGCTCGCCGGCCGCGGTGATCTGTTCCGGAGTGAGTGTTTCCGGCACGCGCTGCTCCTTTGTTCTCGTTGGCTATCTCGGCACGCGCGGCAGGCGCAGACCGGCGGAGGCGACGAGTTCACGCATGACCTCGTTGACGCCGCCACCGAAGGTGACGACCAGGTTCTGTTTGGTGCGCCGGTCCAGCCAGGTCAGCAGTTCGGCGGTGGCCGGTTCGGCAGGATCGCCGTAGCGGCCGACGATCTCCTCCACCAGCCGTCCCGCTTCCTGGAGCGATTCGGTGGAGTAGACCTTGGTCGCCGACGCGTCGGCGATCACCCTGGCCTGGTCCTCGTCGGCATCGCTGTGGGTGGCGGCGACCTGCCAGTTCAGCAGTTCATTCAACCGGACCATGGCATGGATGCGGCCGAGGGAGCGGCGCACGTCGGGCTCGTCGAGCAGGCCGAGCGGGCGAGCCCACTGGAAGACCTTGTCGTAGAGCTGCTCGATCTTGCCGGACGGTCCGAGACTGACCCGCTCGTGGTTGAGCTGGGTCGTGATCAGCTTCCAGCCCCGGTTCTCCTCGCCGACCAGCATGTTCGCGGGTACGCGGACACTGTCGAAATAGGTGGCGTTGGTGTGGTGGGCGCCGTCGCAGGTGATGATCGGCGTCCAGGAGTAGCCGGGATCCTTGGTGTCGGCGATCAGGATCGTGATGCCACGATGGCGCGATTCCACCGAACCGGTGCGACACGCCAGCCAGACGTAATCGGCCTCGTGCGCGCCGGTGGTGAAGATCTTCTGCCCGTTGACGATCCAGTCACCCGATTCGTCACGCACCGCGCTGGTGCGCAGCGACGCCAGGTCGGTACCGGCCTCCGGTTCGGAGTAGCCGATGGCGAAATGGATGTCACCGGACAGGATGCCGGGCAGGAATTTCTGCTTCTGTTCCTCGGTGCCGAACTGCTGCAACGTCGGGCCGACGGTCAGCAGGGTCACCAAGGGCAGCGGCACATCGGCGCGAACAGCCTCGTTGAAGAAGATCTGCTGCTCGACCGGGCCGAAACCCTGGCCGCCGTACTCCTTGGGCCAGCCGACACCGAGCCAGCCGTCGCGACCCATCCGGCGCACCACCTCGCGGTAGGCGTCGCCGTGCCGGTTCACCGCCATGGCGGCTTCTTCTTCCGGCGTGACGAGATCGGCGAAGTAGGAACGTAAATCGTCACGCAGCTGTCGCTGCTCGACGGTCAGATCGATGAACATCTGGCCCCCAATCGGTCGAGGCGCAGGGACTCCCCGCCCAGCCAGCGGGCGATGTCTTTGGCCTGGGAGTAGTAGCGGTGCATCGAATGCGTCACGTCGACGCCGATGCCACCGTGCAGGTGATGGCACTTCTGCATGGCACGCGGCAGTTCCGCGGCCACGGTGTAGGCGAGTACGTCCAGATCGTCGTCGATCCTGGACTGGTGTTCGGGACTCGGATCTTCCTGAGCAAGTGCCCAGTTCGCGGAGACGGCGGCGGCGTGCAAGGTGCGCGATACCACGTAGATGTCCGCGATCTGCTGGGCCACCGCTTGGAACTCCGCCAGCGGCCTGCCGAACTGCTGACGGGTGCGCACATGCTCGGCGGTGAGCTTCAGCGCGCCCTCCAGCAGGCCGTCGGCGACGGCGCCGATCGAGGCCAGCGCCGACCGGTGCAGACCGGCGAGGCCTTCGGGCAGCAACCATTCGGCCGCAATCTCGACCGAATCGAACCGCAAGGTGTATTCGGGCATCCCGCCGGAGACCGGCGAGGCTGTGCGGGTGATGCCCTCGGCGCTGGAATCGACCACGGCCACACCGGCATCGGTGGGCACCAGAATCCAGCGGGCCTGCTCGGCGTAAGGCACGCCGACCTTGTGGCCGGTGATGCGGACTTTGCCGCCGTCGGCGACGGCCTCGGTCGCCGGCTTCGTCGTGAAGGGTGCGCCCGGCTCGTGCAGGGCTGCGGTGAGGATGGCGCCCTCCGCGACCGCGGGGAACACCGCCTCCGCCACGGAATCCGGTGCGCCGAGCAAGGCGAGCACGCCGAACCCGAAGGTCGGCAGCGCAGGCACCGCGACGGCGTCGGTGGCCAGTTCGGTCAGCAGTACCGAGACCGCGGCCACGCCCATCTCGTCACCACCGAAGCGCTCCGGCAGGGCCACCGCGGGCAGCCCGGTGTCCACAAGGGGCTGCCACAATTCGGCGTCGCGTGCCGATTCACGCTCCAGCAAACTCACGACGACCTCGGCCACCGCGTCCTGGGCCTCGTCTCTGGTGAAGTCCACGCTTATCTCCAGTCGTTCGTACTCGAAGCCCAAGGCCACGTGTGCTGTTCGCGCATCCGCCCTACCCCGCATCCCGCGGCAGGCCGAGGATCCGCTCACCGGCGAGGGTCAGCAGGATCTGCTCGGTGCCGCCCGCGATCGACAGACAGCGGGTGAGCAGGAACTCCTTGGTCGCCTCGGACTCCAGCGCGCCGGTCGTGCCCGTCACTTCGACAGCGAACTCGGCGACCGCCTGCCGGTGCCGCACGCCGACGAGCTTGCGCACGCTGCTCTGCGGGCCCGCGTCGGCGCCGGCCAGTATCCGCGCGGCACCCCGCTGCTCCAGCAGCAGACCGGCGATCGCGTCGGCGACGAAACCACCGAGACGATCGTTGACCAACTCGGCACCGGGACCGGTCGCGGGGAGTTTGTCGACGAGTTCCTCGAGCACCTGGCCGATACCCTTGCCGCCCATCGCGATCCGCTCGGCGGACAGGGTGGAGCGGGAGATCTTCCAGCCGTTACCCAGGGCGCCGACCACGCATTCGTCGGGCACGAAGACGTCGTCGAGGAAGACCTCGCTGAAGCGGGCCTCACCGGTGATCTGCACCAGCGGACGGATCTCGATGCCCGCGCTGCGCATGTCGACCAGGAAGTAGCTGATGCCCTTGTGCTTGGGCGCCTCCGGATCGGTACGGGCCAGGCAGATGCCCCAGTTGGCGGCATCGGCCAGCGAGGTCCACACCTTTTGCCCGCGCAGCATCCAGCCACCGTCGACCTTGGTGGCGGAGGTGCGCAGTGCGGCCAGATCGGAGCCTGCCCCTGGCTCGCTGAACAGCTGGCACCAGATGACGTCGCCGTGCAGGGTCGGCCAGACGAACCGCTCGACCTGTTCCGGGGTGCCGTGTTGCAGCAGGGTGGGCACCGCCCAGCCGCCGATCGCCAGGTCTGGAGCCTCCAGTCCGGCGCGAGCGAGTTCCTCGGAGATCACCAGACCTGTCATCGGATCGGCATTGCGGCCGTAGGGCTTGGGCCAGTGCGGCATGGCCAAACCGGCCTCGACAAGGGCCTTGCGCTGCTGATCGACGGGCAGCGCCGCGATCTTGGCGACCTCGGCGGCGAGCCCGGTACCGGTGGCGCCGAGCTCCAGCGACACAGCGGCGACATTGCCGACAGCCGCCGCCACACCGACCGCGGCGCCGACGCCTTCGCCGGACGAACCGGTCTCGGTGGCCAGGTCGGCGAGCACCCGATCGGCACCGGTGGTTCGGCGCGCACCCGCCCTGGTCAGTTCGGTGACGCGGGCGCGCCAGTACCCAGCTCCGCCGAGCAACTGCCGCAGCGCCACCGCGCGACGCAGGTAGAAGTGCGCGTCGTGCTCCCAGGTGAAGCCGATGCCGCCGAGGACCTGGATGCAGTCCTTGGCGGTTTCCACCGCGGCATCGAGGGAGATGGCGGCGGCGATGGCGGTCGCGATCGGGAGTTCGGCACCGGAACCGGCGCGGGCGTCGTCGGCCGCCGCGGCGGCGTCGGCGGCGGCCGCGCGGATCAGTTCGGTCCGGCACAGCATCCACGCGCAGATGTGCTTGACGGCCTGGAAAGTGCCGATCGCCTTGCCGAACTGCTCACGCACCTTCGCGTATTCGACCGCGGTCTCCAGGCACCAACCCGCCACACCGGCCAGCTCGGCGGTGGCCAGCAGCACGATGAGGTCTTCGACAGCGAAGTCCGGGGCGAACACGTCGGCGGCGGGCACCGGCACGTCGGCGCAGCGCACGCGGGCCAGCGGGGTGCTCGGGTCCAGCGGCTCCAGCGGCTCGACGGTCAGGCCCGTGGCGTCGGCGGGAATCAGACACCAGCGCGAACCGTCGGCAACGCGCACCGGCAGCAGTACCGCGGTGCCGGGGGCGGCGCCGAGCACCGTCTCCCAGACGCCGGTGAGCACCAGGTCACCGTTCGAGCTTTCCCGTGCGGGTGCGACAGCGGCTAAACTGCTCGCCGACTCGACAACGGTGTCGAGCGCGACACCGCACGGCTGCTCCTCGTCCAGTCGTCCGCCGGTCACCACACCGGCCAACGCGGTGGTGAGCACCGGTCCGCCGACCAGATCGTGCGCGGCCTGTTCCACCAGCACGGCGAGATCAGTGATCGATCCACCCGCGCCGCCCGCCTGCTCGTCGACCGCGACCCGGAAGATCCCGAGTTCGGTCAGCGGGCCCCAGTACGTGCGCCAGAAGCCGGTCGTGGGGTCAGGGCGCGCTCCCGTGTGGTCCCGCATTGTTGCAATCGGACGTACCGCTGCAGCCCATCCGCTCATCGACTCCTGAACGGCTTTATGCTCGTCAGTGGTGGCGATGGTCACAGTACATACCGCCTCTCCGGCGTGACTCCCACACCTAGAACATGTTCTAATATCCTGGCCGGGCGTAAGTCAAGCGATGCTTTCGTCCAGCAGGATCGAATGCGCACGACCACCGACCCGAGCGGGTCCGGCGCGAGTGGCAGTCCGCGAAACCACGTGGGCATCGCACCGCGCCGCACCTGACACGAAAGGACCTGCACCAATGGCCAGCCCCTCCCGTTCGCAGCCGGCCGACTCGAACGGGGCGCCCGCCTCGGGCACCCGAGCCGCCGTGACCACGCTCAGCGAGGACGAGCTGAGCTCCACCGCGCAGCGCGAACGCCGCAAGCGCATCCTCGACGCGACGCTGGCACTGGCCTCCAAGGGCGGATACGACGCGGTGCAGATGCGCGCGGTCGCCGAACGCGCGGACGTCGCCGTCGGCACCCTGTACCGCTACTTCCCGTCCAAGGTGCATCTGCTGGTGTCGGCGCTGTCGCGGGAATTCGAGCAGATCGAGGGCAAGCGCAAGCCCCTGGCCGGGCAGACCCCGCGCGAACGGATGCATCTGCTGCTGACCCAGATCACCAGGATGATGCAGCGCGACCCGCTGCTCACCGAGGCCATGACCCGTGCGTTCATGTTCGCCGACGCCTCCGCCGCCGCCGAGGTCGACCGGGTCGGCAAGGTGATGGACCGGGTCTTCGCCCGCGCCATGAACGACGGCGAACCCACCGAACGTCAGCTGGCCATCGCCCGCGTCATCAGCGACGTGTGGCTGTCGAACCTGGTGGCCTGGCTCACCCGCAGGGCTTCGGCGACCGACGTCACCGAACGCCTGGAGCTGACCGTCGACCTGCTGCTCGGCAACAACTCCTGACCCGCTCCGGGGGCAAACGACATCGCCGCGTAACGGTGCTGAGAAAACTACCCAGTATTGTCATGCGCGCCCCCTGAAAAAACTCCTCCGATCATTAGGTTGGATGCGTGAGCGCACAGGATCTGCCACTGGAACTTCGCCGTGCATTGTCGACGGTCGCGCGGGTGCCACGGCTTTTGGTCGCATCGGATTACGACGGGACGATCGCCCCCATCGTGTCCGATCCGGCCAAGGCGTACCCGCACGGCGAGTCGGTCCGCGCATTACGCGCGCTGACCGGACTGTCGGGCACCACGGCCGCCGTCATCTCCGGCCGGGCGCTGCGAGATCTCGCGGCACTCTCGCGACTGCCTGTCGAGGTGCAGCTGATCGGCAGCCACGGCTCGGAATTCGATGTCGGCTTCGTACACGCCATCGATAACGACGCCAAACAACTACTGCAAGAACTGATCACCGCGCTGGCCCAGATCGCCGCGGAGAATCCGGGCGTGACGGTCGAGACCAAACCGGCCAGTATCGCGTTGCATGTGCGCAACGCGGGCCCGGAGATCGGCCGGCGCGCGCTGAACCAGGTCCGCCAGGGCCCGGCCTGCTGGGTCGGGGTCCAGGTGACCGAGGGCAAGGCCGTCATCGAGCTGGCCGTCATCCCCACCGACAAGGGCAGCGCCCTCGACACCATCCGGCATCAGGAAGGCGCGTCGGCGGCGGTGTTCTTCGGCGACGACGTCACCGATGAGAAGGCTTTCCGGATGCTGTCGGGCCCGGATGTCGGCATCAAGGTCGGCGAGGGCGAGAGCCTGGCCAGGTACCGGGTGCCCAATACCGAGGCGGTCTCGTGCGCCCTGGCCTTCCTGCTGGAGGAACGCCGCACCTGGCTCGCCGGTGCCAGCGCGCCGCGCATCGAGCGGCTGAGCATGCTGTCGAGCCCGCGCTCGGTGGCACTGCTGACTCCCGAGGCGACCGTCACCTGGTTCTGCCATCCCGAACCGGATTCGGCGGCAGTATTCGCCCACCTGCTCGGCGGACCGCAGGCCGGACATTTCAGCATCGCACCGGAACGGCCGGGCCTGCCGCTGTCACAGCGCTACATCGACGGCACCATGACCGTCGAAACCCGTTGGGCCAAGCTGCAAGTGGTCGATTACCTGCCGCACGACGTGGCGCCCGACCGCACCGATCTGACCCGCGTCATCACCGGTGACACCAGGGCCGTGGTGACCTTCGCCCCGCGCCCGGAATTCGGACAGGTGCCGGTCACCATCGAGGCCGAGCCCAACGGTCTGCGGGTGCGCGGCACCAACGATCCGACGGTGCTGCGTTCCCCCGGCGTCGAGTGGACCATCAACACCGACGGCGTGCACAGTTCGGCAACGGCCGTCATCGACCCGTCGCAGGGCCCGGTCATCCTGGAACTGCGGTGCGGCACACCCGATCTCGCGCCCGCGATGACCAGCGAGCCCGAGCGCAGGCGGATTGCCGAGAGCTACTGGTCGACGTGGGCGGCCGGGCTCGAGCTGCCGCCGCTGAAGCCGGATCTGATGAAACGGTCCGCGCTGACGTTGCGCGGTCTGGTGCACGCGCCGTCCGGTTCCATCCTGGCCGCGGCCACCACCTCGCTGCCCGAGGACATCGGCGGCGTCCGTAACTGGGACTACCGCTACTGCTGGCTGCGCGACGCCTCGATGACGGCGTCGGCGCTGGTCTCGCTCGGCTCGCTGTACGAGGCCGAGGAATTCCTCGGCTGGGTGCACCGAGTGCTGGAGACGCTGCCCGGCCCCGAACGGCTGCACCCGCTGTACACGCTCTACGGCGAGACACTGCCGCCCGAGGCCGTGATCGATCAGCTGCCCGGTTATGCCGGTTCGCGCCCGGTACGCGTCGGCAACGCCGCGAACATGCAGGTGCAGCTCGACGTCTTCGGTCCGATCGTCGATCTCATCGCCACGCTGGCACACGCCCGCGAGCAGAAGGGCATCAGCGATCCGCGCCAGGCCCTGCCGGATCAGGACTGGGAGCTGGTGCACGCCATGGTGTCGGCGGTGCAGCGACGCTGGCACGAACCCGACCACGGCATCTGGGAGATCCGCGGCAACCCGCGCCATCACGTGTACTCGAAGGTGATGGGCTGGCTGACCATCGACCGCGCGCTCACCCTCGCGCAGAAGTTCGATCGCCCGATCCATCCGGAATGGGCGGCGCTGCGCGACCAGATCGCCGACGAGGTCAAGACCAAGGGCTGGAACGACGAAGTGCAGTCGTTCACCGCCGCCTACGACGGCACCGACCTGGACGCGGCCACCCTGCACATCGGGTTGAGCGGGCTGATCGATCCGTCCGATCCGCGGTTCGCGGCGACGGTGGTGGCCACCGAGGCGGAGCTGCGCAGCGGATCCACCGTGTACCGGTACCACCACGACGACGGTCTGCCCGGCGGCGAGGGCGGATTCCATCTGTGCGCGGCCTGGCTGGTGGAGGCGTACCTGCTGATCGGTAAGCGCTCCGATGCCGAGGCGCTGTTCGCCCAGCTCGTCGATGTGGCGGGGCCGACGGGTCTGCTGAGCGAGGAGTACGACCCGGTTGCCGAACGCTCGCTCGGCAACCATCCACAGGCCTACAGCCACCTCGGTCTGCTGCGCTGCGCCCAGCTGCTGAGCCAGCCGGTGGACGCGCTCGTCAGCTGATCTGCCGCTGCGGCCCACGTCGGTGGCCGGCCCCCGCGCCGGTCGCTGACGTGGGCCGATCCGCGTCAAGGGAACACAGATCACACGGATTCGGTTCGTATCCGCAGAATCGCCCTGTTAAAGTAAAACGGAAACGATTTCCATTATGCTGTCCGGGAGCCCGCGTGAAAACCAGATTTGCCACCACCTTCGCAACGGTCGCGGTGGGTCTGGCGACCACGCTGAGCCTTACCGCGTGCGGCAGCTCCTCCGACGACACCTCCGGTAAGCCGTCGGTCGTCGCCTCGACCAACGTGTGGGGCAATATCGCCGCCACCGTCGCCGGACCGGACGCCGCGGTCGAATCGATCATCACCGACCCCGCCGCCGACCCGCATTCGCATGAGACCTCGGCCGTGGAATCGGCCAAGATCATCGACGCCGACCTCATCGTCTACAACGGCGGCGGGTACGACGAATTCATGGAGAAGGTCGTTGCGGGCAAGGACAAGCGCGCCGTCAACGCCTTCGCCTCCCGCGCCGAGGACATTCGCGACGATCAGAACGAGCACGTCTGGTACGACGTCGACACCGTGGCTGTCGTCGCCGACCAGATCGCCGAGGCGCTCGGCGAGATCGATCCCGAGCACGCCACCGGCTACACCGACCGGGCCGCAGCCTTCAAAGACAGCCTCAACGGCGTGCGCTCGCACACCACTCCCGCCCGCACCGCCCACCCCGGGGCTCCGATCATGCAGACCGAACCGCTCGCGCACTACCTGCTGCTCGACGCAGGCGCCAAGGACGTGACCCCGCACGAGTACCAGGAAGCGATCGAGCAGGAAACCGATCCCGCGCCCGCCGCCGTCGCGGCCACCCGCGACCTGATCACCGGCAAACAGGTCCGCGCCATGATCTACAACGTCCAGACCCAGGACAAGACCAGCAAGGAACTGCGCACCGAGGCCGAGGCAGCAGGAATCCCGGTGGTCGAGGTAACCGAAACGCTGCCGGCCGGGGTCGACTATGTCACCTGGCAGACCGACAACGCCCGGGCCATCGCCTCGGCCCTGGACTGACGTCATGAGCGCCGAACGCCGGGTCGAGCAGATCGATCGAGTGGATGTGGATGAGCCGGAGCTGTCTCGGTCCGCCGCCGGGGCTGCACCATCCGGTGGTGCAACCCAGGCCGAGGGGGCCGCGTTGTCCGGCAGCGTCGCGTCGGCGGACAACGCCGCGCTGGTCGATAGTCCCGTCCACGCCGATGAGTCGCCGCTGGTCGATGGGGCCAGGCAGCCGACTATTGCCGGCGCGCCTGATTCCGCGTCGCCGGAGACGCCATCCAAGGTTTCTCGGATGCCCGCGATCCAGCTCGACTCCGCGCGCCTCTCGTTCGGCGAGCGGACGCTGTGGCAAGGGCTCGATCTCGAGGTGGCGTCGGGTGAGTTCATCGCGATCCTCGGTCCGAACGGGTCCGGGAAGACCTCGCTGCTGAAGGTGTTGCTCGGGCAGCTCGGGTTGAGTTCCGGCACCGCCGAGATCGCCGGGGTGCCTGCGCGGGCGGGGCATCCGGATATCGGCTACATCCCGCAGCAGAAGACCATCGACGCCGGAGTGCAGTTGCGTGGCACCGATCTGGTCGGGCTCGGGGTGGACGGGCATCGCTGGGGGCTCGGCTGGCGTAGTCGCCGCGAACGCAAACGCAAGGTCGCGGCCGCGGTGGCCGATGTGGGGGCCCAGGCGTTCGCTGATGCGCCGCTGGAGAGCATGTCCGGTGGCGAGCAGCAGCGGCTGCGAGTGGCGCAGGCGCTGGTCGGCGATCCGCGGGTACTGCTGTGCGACGAACCGCTGCTGAGCCTGGATCTGGCCAATCAGCGGCTGGTGTCGGAACTGATCGACCGCCGCCGACGCACCCACGACACCGCCGTGCTGTTCGTGACCCACGAAATCAACCCGATCCTGCCGTTGGTGGACCGGGTGCTCTACCTGGTGGATGGCAAATTCCGGATCGGCACACCGGACGAGGTAATGACCTCCGAGGTGCTTTCGGAGCTGTATCAGACCGAGGTGGATGTGCTGCGGGTGCGCGGGCGGCTGGTCGTCGTGGGTACCGGTGACACGATGGATGCCCTCGGCGCTGCCGGCGCGCACTGCCACGGCGACCCAGGGACTCCGCACGCGGCCGCGCGCACCCACATCAAAACGGGCGCCGACGGCGACGGCGAGGTGCGGGCGTGAACGAGAAGCTCGCCGATGTGTTCTCGAAGATGTTCGACTTCAACACCACCATCGACCTGCTGTCCTACGACTTCGTGCAGCAGGCCGTCCTGGCCGCGGCGCTGCTCGGGCTGCTGGCAGGCGTGATCGGGCCGTTGATCATCAGCAGGCAGATGTCGTTCGCGGTGCACGGCACCAGCGAACTGTCACTGACCGGCGCGGCGGCGGCATTGCTCGCCGGGATCGGCGTCGGGCTGGGTGCGATCGCCGGGTCGGTGGTCGCGGCGGTGCTGTTCGGTGTGCTCGGTACCAAAGCCAGGGAACGCGATTCGGTGATCGCGGTGGTGCTCTCGTTCGGGCTCGGGCTCTCGGTGTTGTTCCTGTGGTTGGGCCCCGACCGTGCGGGATCGAAGTTCTCCCTGTTGACCGGGCAGGTGGTCAGCGTCGGCAACAGCGGGCTCGGTCTGCTGGCGTTCTGCACCGTCGGCGTGCTGGCCGTCCTCGCGTTCGTCTACCGCCCGCTGCTGTTCGCCAGCTCCGACCCCGAGGTCGCGACCGCGCGCGGTGTTCCGGTGCGCGCTCTGTCCATCGTCTTCGCGGTGCTGCTCGGCATCACCGCCGCATTCGGCGTGCAGATCGTCGGCGCGCTGCTGGTACTGGCCCTGCTGATCACCCCCGCGGCCGCCGCGGCCCAACTCACCGCCAGTCCGGCCAAGGCGACCGTGCTGACGGTGGTGTTCGCCGAGATTGCTGCGGTCGGCGGCATCCTGTTGTCGCTGGCACCCGGCGTTCCGGTCTCCACCTTCGTCACCGGGCTTTCGTTCCTGATCTACGTGGTGTGCCGCGTGATCGGCACCCGCAGGCGTCGGACGGCGCGTGCGCCGAGATCGAGTACGGCAACTCCGGCAGCCGCGACGCAAGGGGCTTGACCCACCGGCCGCACCCTTCTGCTCGGCCGCACGCCATATCCGGTTAGGCGAGGGTTCGACGCGTTCAGCGGATCAACGCCGCCCGTAGGTCGTAGGCGTCGCTATCGAGCGCGGGGCCAGGGCCGGTGCCTCCGTACCGGCCGATGGCCGACACGGGGCCGGACACCGCGACCAATAGCCACTGACAGCTGCGGCATCCTCATCGCGCCATCGATTGAAGGCGCCCGCCTTCAGTCTGGTTACGGCGGTTTCGTATGCTCGTCACACCTGCCGCCGAACGAATGGTGACCACTGATGATCGACTTCAGCATCCCAGCCGACCTCGCCGCCGAACGCGATCGGATCCGCCGGTTCGTCAGCGACAAGATCGTGCCGTTCGAGCGCGACCCCAGGCTCACCGCGCACGGGCCGACCGACGAGCTGCGGCAGGAACTGGTCGAGCTGGCGCGCGCGGAGAAGCTGCTGACCATCCAGGCCCCCGAGGCGCTGGGCGGGCGCGGGCTCACCCACGTCGAGCAGGCGGTGCTCTACGAGGCGGCGGGCTGGTCGACGCTGGGCCCCATCGCGATGAACTGTGCCGCGCCCGACGAGGGCAATATGTTCCTGCTGTCCAAGATCGCGAACCCGGAGCAGACCGAGCGCTACCTGATGCCGGTGATCAACGGCCATCAGCGCTCGGTATTCGCCATGACCGAACCGGACGGCGCGGGCTCGGACCCGAACCAGCTCGCCACCACCGCCACCTTCGACGGTGAGAACTTCACCATCGAGGGGCGCAAATGGCTGATAACCGGCGCGAACGGCGCCAAGACCTGGATCATCATGGCCCGCCTCGCCGCCAATCCGCACCTGCCGGAGGGGCCGACGCTGTTCCTCACCGACGGTGATCAGCCCGGCATCGTCATCGAACGCACCATGAACACCATGGACCGCAATTACGTCGCCGGGCACGGCGTTGTCCGCTTCGACAAGCTCACCCTGCCCAAAGAGGCGCTGCTCGGCGAGGCAGGCCAGGCCCTGCGCTACGCCCAGCTTCGGCTGGCTCCGGCCCGGCTCACCCACTGCATGCGCTGGCTCGGCGCGGCCGAACGCGCACATTCCATCGCCGTCGAGCACGCCAAGACCAGGACCGCGTTCGGCAAGCCGATCGGCGAACACCAGGGCGTGTCGTTCATGCTCGCCGACAACGAGATCGCGCTGCACCAGTGCCGCCTGACGATCTGGCACGCGTGCTGGCTGATGGATCAGGGCGAGAAGGCGCGGCACGAGAGTTCGGTGGCCAAGGCATTCGTCTCCGAGGAACTGTTCAAGGTCACCGACCGCTGCGTGCAGGTGCTCGGCGGCATCGGCATCAGCGATGAGACGGTCGTGGAGATGATCTTCCGCGATATGCGCGCCTTCCGGCTCTACGACGGCCCGACCGAGGTGCACAAGTACGCGATCGGCCGCAAGATCCTGCGCCCATGAGTGCCCCGGCGGAGCGCCCACCGGGCGGGGCGGGGTCGTCTACGATCCAAGGCATGAGTTCGGAACTGCTCGTCGATGTCTCCGCGGGCATCGCCGTCCTCACCCTGAATCGCCCCGCCCAGCAGAACGCGTTGACCCCGGCGATGATCGCCGAGCTGAGCGCGGCATTGCAGCGCTGCGATATCGAGGACGCCATCCGCGTCGTCATCATCACCGGCACCGCGCCCGCGTTCTGCGCGGGCGCAGATCTGTCCGATCGGGTCGGCGAGGTCACCGGCACCATCGATCCGCCGCCGTTCCGGGTGCGTAAACCGGTGATCGCGGCGGTGAACGGGCACGCCGTCGGTATCGGGCTTGCGCTGGCGCTGCAATGCGATCTGCGGTATTTCGCCGACGACGCGGTGTACGGGCTGAGTCAGGTCCGCCGCGGTGTGCTCGCCGACGGCTACGCGCACTGGACCCTGCCCCGCCTTGCGGGCATCGCCAATGCCGCCGACATCATGCTCACCGGGCGCACCTTCGACGGCGACGAGGCCAAGGCGATGGGCCTGGCCAATGCCAGCCTGCCGGGCGCCGAGGTGCTGCCGACGGCGCTTGCGGTCGCGCACGATATCGCCAACGGTTCGGCGCCGTTGACGGCCGCGCTGTCCAAGCGGCTGTTGTGGGAGAGCTTGGATATGACGCCGTCGGTGGTCGGGCGACTGGAATCGGAGCTGAACCAGCACGTCAGCAAGGGCGTCGACGGTGGTGAGGCGATGGCCGCGTTCCGGGAACGCCGCCAACCGGACTGGTCGGGTTCGGTCTCGGAAGAGTGGCCTGCCTGGGATCATCCGGACGAGCCGGAGCGCCCCAGCCTGCACTGAGGGGCGCCCCAGCCTGCACTCGAAGCTAGGCGTACCTCCGCATTCGCTGCGGCCGTGCGCAGTCCGCGGACGGACTGCGTCCGGCTGTGCCCGTTAGGCGTTTCCGCCGATCATGACCAGCAGGAACAGCAACGCCCAGATGATCATCATGACGGTGCCGATGACGCCGAGGATGTAGCCGACCATCACTTGAGCGCGACCACTCAGTGCACCACCGGAGGCATTGATCTGGTCGAGCGCCTGTTTGCCCAGCGCCCAGGCGACCGGCCCGAGGACCCCGCAGCACATCAAGCTCACAACGCCGAGGACCAGGACCATGGTCGCCCGCGGATGCTCGATCGTCTGACCGATGGGCTGATTGGGTATCACCACGAGCCGAATTGTACGGGGGTAGAGCGCATTTCTCCGTCGGCGCTCCGCGTTTCACCGCGATCGCCGAGCCGGCGCGGCGTGTCGCATGGAGTCGGCGACCGGGCGAGCCCGGCCGCACAGCGGATTCAGGCTCGCCGCTGGCGAGCGACTTCCGCGAGAACGACACCCGCGGCCACCGAGGCGTTGAGCGATTCCACCGGGCCGGCCATCGGGATGCTCAGGATGGCGTCACAGCTCTCCCGCA
This sequence comes from Nocardia sp. NPDC059180, assembly GCF_042754945.1. Classification (NCBI taxonomy): domain Bacteria; kingdom Bacillati; phylum Actinomycetota; class Actinomycetes; order Mycobacteriales; family Nocardiaceae; genus Nocardia; species Nocardia sp. NPDC059180. The sequence continues at coordinate 810,124 of NZ_JBHZBU010000001.1, read as the reverse complement.
CCAGGCGGGACAGGCCCTTGCCCTCCGAACCGACCACGATCACCGTCGGCGTCGCGCCGTCGAACTCGTCGAGGGTGGTGTCGCCGCCCGCGTCGAGACCGACGATCTGATAGCCCGCGGCCGCGAAATCCTTCAGGGTGCGAGTCAAGTTGGTGGCACGGGCGACGGGCAGCCGGGCCGCGGCACCGGCGCTGGTACGCCACGCCACCGCGGTGACGCTCGCGCTGCGCCGCTGCGGGATCACCACGCCCTGACCACCGAAGGCGGCGACCGAGCGGATCACCGCACCGAGGTTGCGTGGATCGGTGATGTTGTCCAGCGCGACCAGCAGCGCGGGCTGTCCCGAACCGCGCACACCCTCGACCAGATCATTGGGGTGGGCGTAACGGTAGGGCGGCACCTGCAATGCGACGCCCTGATGCAATCCGTTGGCGCTGAGCCGATCCAGATCGGTACGCGGCACTTCCAGAATGGAAATACCTGCGTCGGCGGCCATCCGGACGCTCTCGGTCAGCCGCTCGTCGTTCTCGGTACCGACCGCCACGTACAGCGCGGTCGCGGGCACACCGGCACGCAGACATTCGACCACTGGGTTGCGGCCGAGCACCATCTCCGGCCCGTCATCGCTCTTGCGTCCGGCCGTGCGAGTCGGGCGTCCACTCGTACCACCCTGCGTCGCTTTGGCTTTCGCCGCGGCGCGCTTGGCCGCCGGATGATATTTGCGCGCCTCGGCGGGCGGGGTCGCACCCCGGCCCTCCAAACCACGCCTGCGCTTGCCGCCGGAACCGACAACCTGGCCCTTCTTGGTTCCGCCCTTGCGGATAGCGCCTCGGCGCTGCGAATTGCCTGCCATCAGTCGGCCTTTCCTGGCTGTGGGTTGACCAGCGACCATTCCGGGCCGTTGGGGGTGTCGGTGACTTCGACACCCGCGGCTTGCAACCGGTCCCGGACCGCGTCCGCGGTGGCCCAGTCCTTATCGGCCCGCGCCTGCTGACGCCGATCGAGTTCGGCCTCGATCAGGACATCCAGCGCGGCGTTCGCGGCGGAAGAATCACCGGGGGTGTGCCACTGCGGGTCGAGCGGGTCGACGCCGAGAATGGCCAGCATGCCGCGCACCTGGCTCGCATGCTCACGCGCGGTGTCGAGCACACCGGCGTCGAGCGCCTTGTTGCCCTCGTGCACCACATGGTGGATTTCGGCGAGCGCCTTCGGGACCGCGAGATCCTCGTCGAGGGCGGCGGCGAAGGCGTCGGTCCATTTGCCGACCGGGACGTCACCGCCGCGTTCGACCACCCGCTGCACGAAAGCCTCGATGCGCTGGTAGGTCTGCGCCGCGTCGTGCAGAGCCTTCTCGGAGTACTCCAGCATCGACCGGTAGTGCGCGCCGCCGAGGTAGAACCGCAGCTCCACCGCGCGAACCTGCTTCAGCACATTCGGCACCGACAGCGTATTGCCAAGGGACTTGGCCATCTTCTCGCCGCCGAGGGTGACCCAGCCGTTGTGCAGCCAGTACTGAGCGAAACCGTCGCCTGCCGCCTTGGACTGGGCGATCTCGTTCTCGTGATGCGGGAAAACCAGATCCATTCCGCCGCAATGGATATCGAACGACGATCCGAGATAGAACTCCGCCATCGCCGAGCATTCCAGATGCCAGCCGGGGCGGCCGGGACCCCACGGCGACGGCCAGGTGGGCTCACCCGGTTTGGCCGCCTTCCACAGGGTGAAGTCACGCGGATCGCGTTTGCCCGCGCCCGCGCTCTCGCCCTGGTGCACGTCATCGAGACGATGCCCGGACAGGGCGCCGTATTCGGGGAAGCTGACCACGTCGAAGTAGACGTTGCCCGCCGAGGCGTAGGCATGCCCGCGGTCGATCAGCCGCTGCATGAGCTCGACCATCTGGGTGATGTGGCCGGTGGCGCGCGGTTCGGCCGAGGGCGGCAGCACTCCGAGCTGCCGGTAGGCGTCGTCGAAGGCGCGTTCGTGGGTGGCGGCCCACTCCCACCACGGCCTGCCCGCGGCGGCGGCCTTGTTCAGGATCTTGTCGTCGATATCGGTGACATTGCGGATGAACGCGACATCGTGACCGTTGACCGTCAGCCAGCGGCGCAGCACGTCGAAGGCGACGCCGCTGCGCACATGCCCGATGTGGGGTGCACCCTGCACGGTGGCGCCACACAGGTACACCGAGGCATGGCCGGGGACCAGTGGCGTGAAATCACGCATGGTCCGCGTCTCGGTGTCGAATAGGCGCAGAGTCACGGCAGTCGATCCTAGCTGGTATATGGGGTTGCACTGCGGGCGGAGTCATCTGTTCCGACTGCTCCGGGCCGGTGCGGCGGGCGGTCGGAGGGCGGGACTACCGACAGTGCAGCAGGGCGGTCGCCATCGCGGCAACCCCTTCACCGCGTCCGGTGAGCCCGAGACCGTCGGTGGTGGTGCCCGATACCGAGACCGGGGCACCGAGCAGATCGCCGAGGACCTGCTGAGCTTCGGCCCGGCGTGGGCCGATCTTGGGGCGGTTGCCGATGACCTGAACGGCCGCGTTGACCACGTCGTATCCGGCCTCGTCGAGCAGTCTGCGCACTTCTTTCAGCATGGCGGCGCCGGTGACACCCGCCCATTCCGGGCGGCCGACGCCGAAGACCGCGCCGACATCGCCGAGGCCGGCGGCCGACAGCAGTGCGTCGCAGAGTGCGTGCGCGGCGACGTCACCGTCGGAGTGGCCCGCGCAGCCGTCGGCGCCATCGAAGAGCAGCCCGGCCATCCAGCACGGACGCCCCGGCTCGATGGGATGGACATCGCTGCCGATGCCGACGCGCATGTTCATCGGACACCCGCCACCGGAAAGCCGGCGCCGGCCAGGACGGCCTCGGCCAGACGCAGGTCGAGGGGGGTGGTGATCTTGAAAGCGAGTGGATCGCCGGGGACGGTGCGAACCGGGTGGCCGAGACGTTCGACCAGTCCGGCGTCGTCGGTGGCTGGGATATCGGTCGCGTAGGCGGCGCGCAGCAAATCGGCCGCGAACCCCTGTGGTGTCTGAATGGCGCGCAGGGCGGATCGGTCGGGAGTTCCGGTGACGATCCCGTCTTCGTCGACCGATTTGACGGTGTCGACGACCGGTAGTGCGGGCACCACGGCGGGATGGCCCGCGCGCAGCTCAGCGGCCACCCTGGCGATCAGTTCCGGTGGAGTGAGCGCGCGGGCGGCGTCGTGGACCAGGTAGTAGGCGGCCTGCGGTGCGGCCGCGATTCCGGCGCGGACCGAATCGGTGCGTTCGGCCCCGCCGACAACGACGCGAACGGGTGCGGAGGACGGCAGGAGGGCAACTGCGGTCTGCACCAGTTCGGCCGGAACCATGACAATTATCTCGTCTACGGCATTCGAGGCGAGCAGCCCATCGACGGCGGATCTGATCATGGGTGTACCGCCGACCGCGACGAACGCCTTGGGTGTCGATTCACCCAGGCGCACGCCACGGCCGGCGGCAGGCACCAACGCGACCACGCGGCCGCGGCCGTCAGAGCTGTTCACGGTCAGGAAGCTGCTGCGAGGACCTCGTCGAGCAGGATCTCGGCCTTGCCGTCATCTGTCCCCTCGGCGAGCGCGAGCTCACCGACGAGGATCTGCCGGGCCTTCGCCAGCATCCGCTTCTCACCTGCGGACAAACCGCGGTCCTGCTCCCGACGCCACAGATCGCGAACGACCTCGGCCACCTTGTTCACATCGCCGGAGGCGAGTTTCTCCAGGTTGGCCTTGTAACGGCGGGACCAGTTGGTCGGCTCTTCCGTATGCGGTGCGCGTAGCACCTGGAAAACCTTGTCTAGGCCTTCCTGCCCGACGACGTCGCGTACGCCGACGTATTCCGCATTCTCTGCGGGGACCCGAACGGTCAGGTCACCTTGGGCGACCTTCAGGACCAGATACTCTTTCTGCTCACCCTTGATGGTGCGAGTCTCGATTGCTTCGATCAGCGCCGCTCCGTGGTGGGGGTAAACGACGGTGTCTCCGACCTTAAAAATCATGTGTCCCGTGCCCCTTTCGATGTTCACAGTTTAACATGCGGCTCGATAACGGCGCGATCAACTGTGCAGGTCAGGGCCACAACGGGCCAACCCTGGGGCTTGACAGAATCTGGGGGATGTGCATTACGTTGTGCCAGAACGAGTTATCTCCTGGCACTTTCCGCGCCGGGAAACCCAGCGGGACAGTAGCACTGCGCGCGCCCGCGCGCACAAACCGTGAATCGTGACCACCCCGAGACAACCCCTCCGCGCGTCGCCTTCGCGCGCATCCGGGGCGCGCACACGCGAGCGCGCCGACAATCCGAACGCCAACACCCACTCCCCGCGCGCCCGGTTCGCGGCGGCAACTACTACAGTCCCTAGTTGGAGTGAGCCCGCTCGACATGGAGGACAACCCGTGACTGCCCTGAAAGCTGTGACCGCCCCGGCGGCAGGTACGACCCCGCGGCGTCGCATGACGATGGTTGCGGCCCTCGCGGCCGGCGCGGCGCTCGCCCTGACCGGCTGCAGCGCCGGCCAGATCTCGCAGACCGCCGACCAGGTGGCCGCGATCAACGGCAACCACGCCGACGTCGGCTCGATCTCGCTGCGCAATGTGCACATCGTCTTCCCCGGCAGCGGCGAGCACACCAACGTCGAGGGCGGTAAGGCACTGCTCGCGCTGTCGTTCGTCAACAACAGTGCGACGACCGCCGACGAGCTCACCAAGATCAGCACCGATCTGGGCGAAGTGAAGATCACCGCGCCCGAAGGTGGGTCGACGGTGAAGCTGCAGCCGCAGCAGACCGTCGTCGCCGAGGGCGCCGACGCCACCACCACCGCGTCCGGCGAGCACGGTTCCTCGGATGAGCACGGCACCACCACCGCCGCGCCGACCACCACCGCGGCGCCGAACCAGCCCGCCGCCGAGGGCGAGGACCCCGAGGCCGATCCGGCGAAGATCGAGATCACCGGCCTGACCAAGGACATCGTCCCCGGCCTGACCTACACCGTGACATTCGATTTCAAGGAGAACGGCACCGTGCAGATGGAGGTGCCGGTCGACGCGGGCACCGTGGCCGAGCGTCACGAGTCGGACCTGTCCAAGGCGAGCGAAGGCGGCGCCACGGGCGGGCACTGAGCTCCCCAGTTCTCCAGAACGGCCGTCGCACCTGCGGGTGTGGCGGCCGTTCTGCTCTGTCGGTCCCGATGCGTAAGGTGCGCGTGTGGCAAAGACCAAGCCGGTGTTCCAGTGCTCCGCATGCGGGCACGAGGTGGCCAAATGGGTGGGTAAATGCCCCGACTGTGGTGCGTGGGGCACCGTGGAAGAGGTTGCGCCCGCGGTAGCCGCACCGGCCGGGCGGCGGGCCATGCTGCCGACTACGGCGGCCTCGCCCATCTCGCAGATCGATTCCCAGCTCACCGCGGCCCGGTCCACCGGCGTCGAGGAACTGGATCGGGTGCTCGGCGGCGGTGTGGTCGCCGGTTCGGTGGTGCTGCTGTCTGGTGAGCCGGGGGTCGGTAAGTCGACGCTGCTGCTCGAGGTCGCCCATCGCTGGGCTGCCGCCCGCGACGAGCGGGCCCTGTACGTGACCGCCGAGGAATCCGCGGGGCAGGTCCGGTTGCGCGCGGACCGGACCGGCGCGGTGCACGAGCGGGTGTATCTGGCGGCCGAATCGGATCTGTCGATCGTGCTCGGGCACGTCGAGCAGGTGCGTCCGACGCTGCTGGTGGTCGATTCCGTGCAGACCATGCTCGCCCCGGACACCGATGGCGTCATCGGCGGCGTCACTCAGGTGCGCGCGGTGACGGCGTCGCTGACGGCGCTGGCGAAGGCCAGCGGCATCGCGGTGCTGCTGGTCGGCCACGTCACCAAGGACGGCGCGGTCGCCGGGCCGCGCACGCTGGAGCATCTGGTGGATGTGGTGCTGCAGTTCGAAGGGGACAAGAACTCGACGCTGCGCATGGTGCGCGGGATCAAGAATCGTTTCGGCAGTGCCGACGAAGTGGGCTGTTTCGAACTGCACGACGACGGCATCACCGGCGTCGCCGACCCGTCGGGGCTGTTCCTGCATCACCGCACCGATTCGGTGCCGGGCACGGCGGTCACGGTGGCGCTCGACGGTAAGCGTCCGCTGGTCGGCGAGGTCCAGGGGCTGACCGTCGACACCCAGGTGCCCGCACCACGGCGTGCGGTGAGCGGGCTGGACTACAACCGGGTGGCGATGATCCTGGCGGTACTACAGAGCCGCTGCGGGTTCTATGTGGGCAAGCAGGACATCTACGCCGCCACCGTCGGCGGCATGCGTTTGATCGAGCCCGCCGCCGATCTCGCGGTGGCGCTGGCCATCGCCAGCTCGGCCCGCGACACCGCCCTGGAGCCGGGCTGGGTGATCCTGGGTGAAGTCGGTCTCGCCGGTGAGGTCCGCCGGGTCACCGCGACGGCCCGCCGCCTCGCCGAAGCCGAGCGGCTCGGATTCACCACCGCGATCGTGCCGCCGGGGACGGACGCGAAGTCGTCGCCGATGAAGCTGATCGAAGTGACGTCACTGCGCGGGGCGATCCGCTTGGCCGGATTGAGTAAGGGCAAGGGGTAGCCGCTCCCTCAGGCGATGTTGAACGGCTCCGCGGCGCTGCGAATGGCACCGAGCTGGGCGACGACGTTGTACGCGCCGGCCGGGACCTGCAACCGCTCCCCCGCGCATTCCGGCTGGGAGGTGTTGCCGGTCCAGGTGACGGTGAAGGCCGCCTGCTCACCGGGCTTCAACGTGCGCTGGTCCGGTTCGCCGTCCGGGTAGCAGTCGGTGCTGGCCCACAGCCTGCGCTGACCGTCGAGGGTGTGCACGGAGACCTGCTGGAGGCCCGAGCCCATATCGCGGGTGCAGGCGTCGGCGGAGATATTGGTGATCACGATGCCGAATACCGGCTGCTCACCGACCCGGTAGGTGGGCTGGGCGACGGTCACCTTCACCGCAAGCGACTGGTCCGAGCACTGGCCCGCGGCGACCGGCGCACCACTGCTCGGCGTCGCGGATTCGGACGGTTTCGACTCGGGCGCGGCCGACGATTCCTTCTTGGTCGAAGCCTGACCCGCGGGCTTGTTCGTCTCCGTCGACGACGTTGCCGCCGCCGTCGTATCGCCGGGCGAATCTCCACCGCGCGATACCGCGACCACCAGCCAGATCACCAGCACGAGCGCGACGACCAGTACGCCGATGGCAAAAACACGACGCCGCCAATAGATCTCCGGAGGCAGCGGTCCGTTCGGTTCCAGCACGACTCAACGGTAAGCGCACCGCTCGGCACAGCAACTCAGGGGCACGGCGTGTCGGGGCGTGAACCGTGTCGGTCCAGGCCCCTTCACACCCCAGGAGCTGGGCAAATACGAGCGTTCGCGGCTCAGGCGACCTCGCCGATATCGCCGATCGAGCCGTGCAGCTTCGCCTCGCCGTCGGCCAATTTGTAAGTGACACAGGCAATCGCGAGCTGGCCGCTCGCGACCCGGTCAGCGATGATCGAGGAGCGCTGACGCAGCAGGTCGGCGGTCTCGACCACGTGGCGCGCCTCGAGCTCGTCGACGCTGGACAGACCTTCGCGGCGGCCGAGCAGGACAGATGGGGTCACGCGCTCGACGATGCTGCGGATGAACCCGCCCGGCACCTCGCCACCGTCGAGGGCGTCGAGGGTCGCCTTCACCGCACCGCAGCTGTCGTGGCCGAAGACCACGATCAGCGGCACGTTCAGGATTTCCACGCCGTATTCGATGGAACCGAGCACCGAGGAGTCGATGACGTGTCCCGCGGTGCGGACCACGAACATATCGCCGAGGCCCTGGTCGAAGATGAGTTCGGCGGCGACACGGGAGTCTCCGCAACCGAAGAGGATGGCTGTCGGATGCTGGCCTCCGACGAGCTTGGCTCGGTCTGCGGCCCCCTGATTAGGATGCTGCAACGTGCCGTTGACGAAACGGTCGTTGCCGTTGCGAAGGGACTTCCAAGCGCTGATCGGGTTCGACTGAGGCATGTGTCCATTTTGCACAGATTGTGTGTTACCGACGAGTCGGTATCCGTTACGGACCCGAAAACACCGTCTGGCCAGGCCCGAACGAGCACGGTGAGCAGCACATGAGAACGACGCCGATTGGAGTACATGTCCCGGTGGACGCCGACGCCCTGCTGGACTGGTACCGGGTTACCGCGCGTGACCTCCCCTGGCGACACCCCGGGGTGAGCGCCTGGCAGATCCTGATGAGCGAGATCATGCTGCAGCAGACCCCGGTGGCGCGGGTCGAGCCGATCTGGCGGGAATGGGTGGCCCGCTGGCCGGTGCCCTCGGCCATGGCGGCGTCCTCGCAGGCGGAGGTGCTGCGGGCATGGGGCAAGCTCGGATACCCGCGGCGCGCGCTGCGGCTGCACGAATGCGCGCGGGTGCTGGCGACCGAGCACGGCGATCGGGTGCCCGAGGATGTCGAGGTCCTGCTCGGCCTGCCCGGGATCGGCGATTACACCGCGCGGGCCGTCGCGTGTTTCGCGTACGGGCAGCGAGTCCCGGTGGTGGACACCAACGTTCGTCGCGTGGTCGCCCGCGCCGTGCACGGCCGCGCTGACGCGGGCAACCCGTCGGCACGGGATCTGCGCGAGACCGAGGCGCTGCTGCCGGAGCCGGTCCCCCGTGCCGCGACGTTCTCCGCCGCGCTGATGGAGCTGGGCGCGCTCGTCTGCACCGCACGCACCCCCGGCTGCGACGACTGCCCGCTGCCCCGGTGCGCGTGGATCGAGGCGGGCAGGCCTGCGTCGCAGGTGGTGCGGCGGACGCAGAAGTACGAGGGAACCGATCGACAGGCCCGAGGACGGCTCATGGACGTGTTGCGTGATTCGTCCGGGCCGGTGGAACGGGTGCGGCTCGATATGGCCTGGACCCGCGATCCAGGCCAGCGCGATCGCGCTCTGGATTCCCTGCTGGTCGACGGGTTGATCGAGCAGACGGCCGACGGGCTGTTCGCGCTGGCCGGCGAAACCGGGCACGTCGAACCCGGCAGCTGATCGGGCACGGCCCTCTGCGTTGCCGACGTTGATATTCATGCGGCGGCGCGAACTCGACCCACTTACGCGAACTCGACCCACTTACGCGAACTCGAGCCACTTACGCGAACTCGACCCGCTTACGCGCCGTTGATCACACCTTCGTCGCTGCCAGCGACCGCGAGAACGCGGTTCAAGAACCGGCTCACTTCGGCGCGATAACGACCGGGTTGATCGTCGTGGACCAGATGCCCTGCATCGGGGATGAGCACATACTCGGCCCCGGGGTGCACGGCCGCCATCGCCCGCATCTGCCCCGGCGGGGTGATGGTGTACTCACCCTCCAGCAGCAGTGCGGGCACGCGAACTGTGCGCCACTGAGTCCAGAAGTCCCTGGTCCCCCACTCCTCGGAGATATCGCGAAACGTCGACACCGAGCCGTGCAGGCGGTAGCCGTCGGGGCCGCGCTCGAACGAGGCGAGGAAATAGCGTCCGGCGACCGGGCCGAAGAAGTCGAGTACCGCGGCCTCGTCCGGGAACGGCTGCGGCCAGGCCTCGATCATGGCCGCCCAGTGCGCGGCGGTGCGGCCGGTGAAATCGGGGGCCATATCCTCGACCACCAGCGCTTTCACCCGTTCTGGGAACTGCGCGGTGAACATCCAGGCATGCAGCCCACCCATCGAATGCCCGATCACCACCATCGGCTCGGTGATGGGCTCGGTCGCGGCGGCCAGATCGGCGACGAATGCCTCGGTGCTCAGCTCGGCGGGCGCAGGCCTGCCGTGCCCGGCCGCGTCGAAGGTGTACACGTGCCCGAAACCGCGCAGCCAATCCAGATGATCACTCCAGGTGCGGGCACTACCCATCAGGCCGTGCAGCAGCACCAGCGGCGTGCCCGTCCCGCCCTCGTCGTACAACACGTCCGCGATTGTGCCGCACCGGCCGGTGATACCGATCGCACCCGCCGGTCCGCACAGGAGGAAGGTGCACAATCGAGGCATGTCTGTTGTGAAGATCAATGCGATCGAGATTCCCGAGGGCGCGGGCCCCGAGCTGGAGAAGCGCTTCGCCCATCGGGCGCACGCGGTGGAGAACTCGCCGGGCTTCCTCGGCTTCCAGCTGCTGCGGCCGACCGCGGGCGAGAACCGCTACTTCGTGGTCACCCAGTGGGATTCGGAAGAATCCTTCGCGGCATGGCGCGATGGACCGGCCCGCGAGGCACACGCGGGCCAGCAGACCAAGCCGGTCGCCACTGGTGCCTCGCTGCTCGAATTCGAGGTCGTCCTCGACGTCACGGGCAAGGCCTCGTCCGCCGGCTGAGACCATCCCGCAACGGCCGCCGTCGCCACGCTGTATTGACGACGGCCGCTGTGGGGTGTCACAGTTCGAAGGACAAACGCGAAGGTGACGCGGTAATCCGGTGCAATTCCGGAGCGGTCGCGCCACTGTGTTCCAGCCACCGAGTTCGGTGCCGGAAAAGCCAGACACCGGCACCTCCGCGACCACTCGACGGGACGCGAGTTTCCCAAGGAGGACTGGAATGGCCATCGTGCACTCCCCTGGCGCATCCGCCCGGGTCACCGATTCCCTGGCAACCGTGCTCATCACGGTCGGTGTCGTACTGCTCGCGCTGCTCACGCTGTACCTGGTCGGATTCGATCAGGGTGCCATCTCGCGCAGCGGGATGTACATGCATGAGCTGATGCACGACGGTCGTCACCTACTGGGCCTTCCGTGCCACTGATCGGAACTCTGCGCACCCTGTTGCTGCGTGGTCTGCTGGCCGGTCTGATCGCCGGTCTGCTGGCGGGCACGGTCGGCTATTTCGTCGGCGAACCCAAGGTCGAAGCCGCGATCGCCATCGAGGAGGCCAATGCGGCCGCCGAATCGGCGCACGGCGAGGCGGCCGGCGGTGGTGGACACAGCCATGGCGACGAGGAAGAACCGCTGGTCAGCCGCTCCGGCCAGCAGGCGGGCCAATTCCTCGCGCTCGGCCTCGCGGGTCTGGCGTTCGGCGCGATCTTCGCCGCCGTCGCTCATGTCGCGCGTCGCTACACCGCGCTGTCCGGGCCGAAACTCGCACTCGGACTCGGCATCGGCGGCTGGGCCGCGATCATCGCCGTGCCGTTCTTCAAGTACCCGGCCAATCCGCCTGCCGTCGGCGATCCGGAGACGATCAACGACCGGACGCTGCTGTGGGTGGCGGCGGTGCTGCTCGGCCTGGTCGCGGTCGGCGCCGGAGTGTATGTGTGGAAGCTGCTCGCCGGTCGGCTCGATACGCTGCGGCTGACGGCCGGTGTCGGCACGTTCGTGCTGCTCACCGCGATCGGCTACATCGTGCTCCCCGGTGTGAACGAGGTCGGCGCCGACTTCCCGGCAAGTCTGCTCTGGGAGTTCCGGGTGTCCTCCCTCGCGGTATCGACGACGCTGTGGGCCTGCCTCGGCCTCGGCTATGCGCTGCTCACCGAATTCGCCAACCGCACCAGTACTGCGGTGCCGGAGGCGGCTGCCGCAGCCTGACCCGCAATCCAGAAAGGGCGGCGCCGGTCGCATGACCGGCACCGCCCTTTTTCTGTCTCAGGACTCCAGTGCGGCGTCCAGGGTGATGTTGTCGACGCCGGCCAGCGCCTTGCTGACCGGGCAGCCTGCCTTGGCGGCCTCGGCGGCGGTGATGAAACCGGCGGCGTCGAGACCGTCGACCTGACCACGGACGGTGATCTTCACTCCGCTGATACGGAAGCCGCCTGCCGGGTCCGGGCCGAGGGTGACATCGGCGGTGACGTCGAGGCTGCGCGGCGTCGCGCCGGCATTGCCGATCTCGGCCGACAGTGCCATCGCGTAGCAGGACGAATGCGCCGCGGCGATCAGCTCCTCCGGGCTGGTGGTGCCGTCAGCGGCGTCGGCGGCGCGCTTCGGGAACGACACGTCGTACTTGCCTGCACCCGAGCTGGCCAGCTCGACCTGTCCGGTGCCGTCCTGCAGGCCGCCGGTCCATGCGGTGCGCGCGGTACGTGTAGGCATCACAGTCCTTTCCACTATCGAAATTGCGAGGGTTCCGGCTCGAACCTACCCGCAGAGCTCAACTCGCGGCAGCCGTTCGCTTGTCCAGCTGTTCCAGCACCGCGGGCCAGGCGGCGCGGTGCCGATCACAGGCTTCCTTGTTCGGAAACCCACTGTGCCGCAGCTTGATTCGAATACCTCGTGGCTGGTGGACGAAATCCATCCGCACCACCGTCTCCGCGCCCTCGGTGCCGCCCTCGCCGCTGACCCAGGTCAGCTCGACGAGCCGGTCGGGCTCGAGCCGCAGGAAGCGGCCGTAATGCGGCACGGGCGTGCCCTGATTGTCGGCTTCGAAGTAGAAGGGTTCACCCACCTGCGGACGCATGCGGACCGAATCGGGTATCGCGAACCAGATATCGAAGCCCTGGGTCAAAGCCAGGTACAACAATGCCGGTGAGGCGGCCATGACACGCTCGACGGTGAGCTCATAAGGCCGTGCCGACAGGTCCGGAAAACGCACGTGCTGATCGACCATCAGACCGACCTTACCCGCGCTCGCGGAACCGTCGAACCGTTTGCCGGACCGGTCGGCGATCAGCCGGGATTGGTCACCTTGGCCAGCACGATTCCGCCGACGATCAGCGACATCGCCAGAAACCGGCCCGCGCTCAACGGATCACGATGCACGACCATGCCGAGCACGATCGCACCGACCGCGCCGATGCCGGTGAAGACCGCGTACGCGGTGCCGACCGGAAGCGACTGCATCGCCCGCGACAACAGGTAGACCGCGAACGCCCCGAGCACGAAGCACAGCAGCGTCGGCAGTGGGCGGGTGAAGTTCTCGGTCGGCTTGATGCTCTGGGACCAGGCGATCTCCACCAGTCCCGCGAATCCTAGGATCAACCAGCTCATCGTCAGTACTCCCCGGCCAGCTCGCGCACCGTTGCCAGGGCGAGGTCATAGGACTGTTCATGCTCGGCGCGAAGATGCGCCATCACCGGATCGAGCCGGGAATTGGCCAGTTCCGCGTTGACGAACACCGCGTCTCGCACCGCGAAATGACCGGCGAAGAAATCGCGCAGATAGCGTTCCTGGTAGTCGAACTCGGCCTTGGGTGAACCGGGCGAGTACGCGCCACCGCGCGCAGCGACTACAACAAATCGCCGCTGCCCCAGCGACATTCGCGGAAACGCCACCTGATCGATCCAGGCCTTGAGAGCGGCCGGGACCGAATAGTTGTACATGGGAGTGCCGATGAGCACGACATCGGCGGCGAGCAGTTCTTCCAGCAGCGGGCCGGCGATCTGCCATGCCGCGCGCTGCGCCGGTGTGCGCACCAATTCTCCGATCCGCTCCAGATCGGTACTTCCCTCAGCGAGCACCAGATCGCAGATTTCGGTCCAACCCTCGTCGATGAAGGGCACCGAATCCACCGCGAGATCGCGGTAGCGGTAGTCGCCGTCCGGGTTCCCGGCGCGCCATTCGCCGGCGAAGGCGGCGCTCAATTCACGGCTGATCGACTTACTTCTTGCGCTGGCGTCGAGGTGCAGCAGTGTGGTCATCGGATTCCTCCCATTAACCGGACGTTGCGTCCGCTTCTTGCTGAGAGCGACTGTAGAACATAAGTGGACAGCTTGTCCACTTATTGGTTCGTCGGATACAGTCGTCGTCATGGAATCCCCCGCCGACCTGCTCACCATCGGTATGGGCCGCCCCCGTGAAGCGCCCGTCGAGCGCGCCGATGCCGCACGCAACCGGGCCAAGGTGCTCGCGGCTGCGGCCGAACTCTTCGCCGATCGCGACCCGCGCACGGTGACGATGGACGACATCGCCAAGGCCGCAGGCGTCGGCCGGGGCACCCTGTATCGCCGGTATCCGGACACGAATTCGATCGCCGTCGCCCTGCTCGACGAACATGAACGGGCACTGCAGCAACGATTACTGCGCGGCGAACCACCACTCGGTCCCGGCGCGGCCCCCGCCGAACGGCTGGCCGCCTTCTACGAGGCCATGGTCGAACTCCTGGAAAACCACTCGGGGCTGGTGCTCGGCGCCGAAACCGGCGGCGCGCGATTCGGCACGGGCGCCTACGGGTTCTGGTTCGCCCACGTGCGGGCATTGCTACGCGCGGCCGAGCTGGACAACCCCGACGCGCTGATCGACCCACTGCTCGCCCCGCTGGCCGCCGAGGTCTATCAGCAGCAACGCGCACGCGGCTTGGCCCCGGCGCAGATCACCGGGGCCTTGCGGCAGCTCGCGCACGCCCTGCTCGGACGCTGACGCTCAGACCAGATCGCGCCTGCGGATCAGCCAGATCGTGGCGATCACGAAGACCGCGGTGTAGATCGTCAGCGCGATCACGGACTCCACGCGGGTCAGGATGTCGAGGACCCCGGGTGTGGGCGGTCCATCGGTGGTGCGCATCGCGCCTGCCAGCGAGCCCGCCGCGGTGCCGGGCAGCCGATCGGTGACCACCTCGATCGGGCCGAAGATGCCCGCGACACCGCGCAGCAGGTTCTCCACGACCAGCACCCAGATCAGGCCGAGGCCGACAGCAAGCGCAGGGCCACGGGCGATCGCGCCGATCAGCGCACCCGCCAGGGTCCACATCCCGAGAATCAGACTGCCGCTGATGATCCCGTCCAGCGAATGTCCCAGCGACGGCATGAGCAGCTGCTGCGATTCACTGCTCGCGATCAGCGACGCCACACCGAGATCCACGGCGAAGGCAGCGAGCACCAGCCCGACCACCACCACCGCGAGACAGATCAACGTCCCCGAGATCGCCACGATCCGCGACGGTCCTTGGGTGAGCACGGTCTTCCAGGTCCCCCACCCGTAGCCGCTGCCGATCGTCAGCGCACCGAGGATCAGCATGAGCGCACCACCGAACATGGCCATGCCCTGGGTGAACACCTCCGGCACCGCACCGGGCAGCATCTGCTGCAACAGTTGATCTTTCGGCAGGCCATCCGACATCGATGTCTGCTCACCGGACCGATAGGCCAGGTAGTTGAACAGGTAGGCGAAGGTGAGGTTCAACAGGATCCAGCTGCCGAGGAGGATCCAGAACGCCGGCCATTTCGTCAGGCGCAGGCGTTCGGCTCGAACACTGGCGATCAGATCCGACATCGTCGACGTCGCGGTACGCACACTCATTTCACGGCCTCCAGCCCGGTCATCTCGAAGAACACTTCCTCGAGCGATTTCTCGTCGACACGCAGTTCCAGCAGATCGGCGCCGGATTCGACCACCGCGCGGGCGAGTTTCGGCGCCGCATCCGCAGCCGCCTCGACTCGGATGCCTGCCGCCGTGAGCATCACCGGCTCGCTGATCACCGCGCGGATCGCGGGGAACGCCAGCTCGGCGGGCTCGGCGCGGACCAACAGTGATGAGGCGCCCCGCAATTCGGCCACCGTCGATTCGGCCAGCAATCTGCCGCCGGAAATGACACCGACCCGGTCGCAGATCTCCTGCACCTCGCTGAGCATGTGACTCGACAGCAGCACGGTGTGCCCGTCCGCGGCCAGATCGGTGATCAGCGAACGCATCTCCGCCATACCCGCCGGATCGAGGCCGTTGGTCGGCTCGTCCAGGATCAGCAGGTCGGGGCGGCCGAGCAGAGCGGAGCCGACGCCGAGGCGCTGCTTCATGCCGAGCGAATAGGTGCGGTAGCGGTCATCGGCTCGCCCGGCCAGGCCGACCCGCTCGAGCGCTTCGTCCACCTCGGCCCGGCCCAGCCCGCGATATCGGGCCATGACCAGCAGATTGTCCCGGCCGGACAGATAGGGGTAGAAGCCAGGGCCCTCGATCAGCACACCGATCCGGCGCACCACCGCGGGATCGCCCGGCCGATGGCCGAGCACGGTGGCCGAACCCGCAGTCGGGGCGATCAACCCGACGAGCATGCGCAATGTCGTCGTCTTACCCGCGCCGTTGGGGCCGAGGAATCCGTAGATCTCGCCCGGCTCGACGCGCATATCCACCCGATCCACCGCGAGATGGGTGCCGTACCGCTTGGTCAGCTCTGTGGTCACCACAATCGAATCCGTCATGGACGAAACCCTCCTCGGTGTGCACGACGGTCACATCCGTCCAGCGACGCGGGTTCGGGTACGTCCGGCGTCGTAGAAGATCGGGCCGATCCGGGGGTGTGCGCGGCGCGTATCGGGGAAATACGTGTCGGTACGGATGGATTCCGGCTGCTGGGCGAATAGGGTGCATAACGTGCGGGAGTTCGGGATGGCGGGTCGGGGCCTGGTCGGATGGGACTGGGGGGTGGCGCTTGTCGTCGCTCTGGTGCAGGTGTTCGGCGGGCGCGGGGCCAACTTCGGACAGACCGGAGTGCGGTCCCTCGACGCCCTCGGCTACGCGCTGCTGCTGGTCGGGCCGGTAGCGCTGCTGTTTCGCAGATATGAACCGGTGCCGGTCCTGTTCGTCACGCTCGCCGCGTGCGTGAGCTATCTGACGCTCGACTACGGCTACGGGCCGATCTTCGTCTCGTTGGTCATCGCCTTCCTCACCGCGGCGACCCGGGGATCACGGTGGTGGACCTACCCCCTGGTCCCGCTCGGCTACCTGGTGATCGTCTGGCCGTTGCCCGCGCTGCTCGGCAGGCCGACCGAGGTATGGCAGATCTTCGGGCTGATGGCATGGCTCGCGGTGCTCGTCGGTATCGCCGAAGGGATCCGTCAGCGTCAGGCAGTGCTCGAGGCGCGTAGGCAGCGCGCCGAAGCCGCCCGGCGCGACGAGGAAGCGCAGCGCAGACGGCAGGCCAGTGAGGAACGCCTGGCCATCGCACGGGAACTGCACGATGTCCTGGCCCACAGCCTGTCGCTGATCAATGTGCAGGCCTCGGTGGCGCTGGAACTGTTCGACAAGAAACCCGAGCAGGCGGCGTCGGCGCTGGCCGCGATCAAAGGCGCGAGCAAGGAGGCACTCGCCGAGGTGCATACGCTGCTGCACACGATTCGTACCGGGAATCCTGTCGGCGGCGAGGCCGTAGATACCGAGCCGGAGTCGATGGCGGATCCGGCCGAGCGGGCTCGCCGCGGTCGACGGCGCAGGGCTCGCGCCCGGCGGCGCAGTACCGAGATGCGCCGCGCGGCGCGGCGGGCACAGGCAACCGGCGCGTCCACCGCAGCCGCGCCCGAGGGTGGTGACCGGCCGACGAGCGGGTCCGAGGTGGCCGAGGCCGAACCGCAGCCCGCTGCGCCGCGCACCCCCGCACCGACCATCGCCGATCTGGACGAGCTGCTGCACCGCATCCGCGAAGCCGGGCTCACTGTGCACACCCGGGTGCTCGGCACCGTCGCACCGCTGCCGAGCGTCATCGATGTGGCGGCGGCCAGGATCATCCAGGAATCGCTGACCAACGTCGTCCGGCACGCACCGGGCGCCGACGCGACCGTCACCGTGCGCTACACCCCCGACTCGGTCGACTTCACCATCGACAACACCCGCCCCACCAGCACACCCGTGCGCACCGGAACCACCGGCGGCAACGGGATCATCGGCATGCGCGAACGGGCCCACGCGCTCGGGGGTGCGCTTACTGCCGGGCCGCGGCCCAGCGGGGGCTTCCGGGTGGCGGCGCGGCTGCCGGTCCGGCCCATTTCGGCTGATCGCCCGGAACCGCGACGCACCGAAACAAAGTCGGCGGCCGGATCCGAGTCGGACGCGACGCCGCCCACTGGAGATGTCGGTCGGGGTGGGGCCGGGGACGCTTCGTCCGCGGCTGCGTCGCCCGGCAACGGCGTCTCGAACCCGTCCAGCGATGCGCGACGCCCCGGCGGCGGCAGCAGCGGCAGCAGCACATTGCCTGAGCGTCGGAAACCTGGTTCTTCCGGTGACGCTGACGATCGCACAAGCGTGGCGCCCGATCCGTCGCCTGGATTCGCTTCGGCGGCACGAATACGTGCGGGTGGACAGCTACACCACGACACGGTCGACGGCCACGGCGGAGCGGAGCTGCGATGACCATTCGGGTGCTGGTCGCCGACGATCAGGCGCTGGTCCGCGGCGGATTCGTCGCGCTGCTCGACGCGCAGGACGGTATCGAGGTGGTCGGCGAGGCCGACAACGGTGAGCAGGCCGTGCGGATGACGCGCGCGCTCACCCCCGATGTGGTCCTGATGGATATCCGGATGCCGATCCTGGACGGCCTGGCCGCCACCCGCATGATCGCCGACGATCCCAAACTGGCCGAGGTGAAGGTGGTCGTGCTGACCACCTTCGAGTTGGACGAATACGTCTTCGAGGCAATGCGTTCCGGGGCAACGGGATTCCTGGTCAAGCACACCGAGCCCGCGGACCTGGTGCGCGCGGTCCGGGTGGTCGCGGCCGGTGATGCACTGCTGTCACCCGGGGTCACCCGCCGCTTGATCGCCGAATTCTCCGAACACGCCAAACAACCTCCACCCGCTACCTTTTCCGAACTCACCGACCGTGAACGCGAGGTCCTCACCCTGGTAGCCGAGGGCCTCACCAACGCCGAAATCGGCGAGCGCCTGTTCATGAGCCCCGCCACCGCCCGCACCCACGTCAGCCGCATCCTCACCAAACTCGACGCCCGCGACCGCACCCAATTGGTGGTGCTGGCTTACGAATCGGGACTGGTGCGTCCGGGCTGGCAGTAGGAACCGGGCACCCGAACGTCAGTCTGCGGGGCTGTCCACGCTGACCAGGCAATCATCGGGTTCACCCGCGGCCGGTTGCGCGGCGGCGATGATCGAATCCAAGACCGAACGGGTGGCCAGCAGGTCGGCTACTGCCTTGTCGATCCGTTCTTGTTCGCGGTACAGGTCCGGCAGCATGCCGGGACAGCCGGGCGCCAGGACCGTGCCGTCATCGATAATGCACGGCAGCACCTCGGCGATCATCCGGGTGTTGAGGCCCGCGGCCAGCAGGGTCCGGATGTTGCGCACCACCCGGATGTCGTCCTCGTGGAATTCGCGGTAGCCACTCGGCCTGCGCACCGGGCGCAGCAGCCCCTGCTCCTCGTAATAACGCAGCAACCGGACGCTGACGCCGGTGCGATGAGCCAGGTCTCCGATTCGCATATGCCGCTCCCCGCCTCACCGAGACTTGACTCTCACACCCATGTGAGACTTTACCGTAAGCGTCATGGCGACACATCATTCGAACAACGCGCAACCTGTCACTCTCGTCGGCCTCGGACCGATGGGTCTGGCCTTGGCCCACACCCTGATCAACAAAGGCCACCCGCTCACCGTCTGGAATCGCAGCCCGGAGAAGGCCGACGAACTCGTCGCTCGCGGTGCACGGCGAGCAGCGACAGTAGCCGAGGCGGTCGAAGCGAGCCCGCTCACGATCGTGTGCCTGGCGGACTACCCGGCGATGTACAAGGTCTTCACCCCGGCCGTCGCGGCGCTCGCCGGGCGCACCCTGATCAACCTGAATTCCGGCACCCCCTCCGAAGCGAAAGCGGCTGCCGCCTGGTCCGGCGAACACGACATCGCCTACCTCGACGGCGCCATCATGGTGCCGCCGCCGATGGTAGGCGAGCCCGGCGCGGTGTTCCTGTACAGCGGCGCGACCGAGGTTTTCGACCGGCATCGGTCGACGCTGACCAGTCTGGGCGACCCCCGTCATCTCGGCGACGCGGTCGAACTCGCGGTGCTGTACAACACCGCACTACTGCACATGATGTACGCGACGATGAACGGCTGGCTGCAGGCGACGGCCATGGTCGGTTCGGCACAAGTGTCGGCACAGCAGTTCGCCGACCTGGCCCTCGGCTGGTTCATGCCCACCGTGCTCGACCCCGAATCTCTGGCCGAGCACGCACCCGATCTGGACGCCGGCCATTATCCGGGGACGCTCGGCACCATGCTGATGAACCTCAACGGGCTCGAACACATCACCCGCACCAGCGAGGAACAGTCCGTCGCTACCGAAATGCCAAGGGCAATGCAGCGAATCGCCGAACAGGCCATCGCCGAAGGCCATGGCGCCGACAACTACCTGTCCACGTTCGAGGTATTCAAGAAGGCCACCCCATTGCCGTGATCCCTCGTGGGCAGGGGTTACGCGGCCGCCGCACGGGCGGCGGGCAGGCGGAATCGTTGGGATCAGCGGGCTGCCCTCGACCTCGACGGACGGCAGCGCGTACGCGCACAGGCGTAGCGGGAACAGGAACACTCGGCCGATGTGAAGAGGGTGGCCGCGGGCGCACGCTCATGACATGACTACATACCTGAACCCCGAGGCCGTGACGCTGCTCGCCGATCATTACGACGGCGGCTGGCACCCCTGGCCGTTCTTCTGGATCTTCCCGTTGCTGTTCTGGTTCACCATCATCGCGATCGCGGCACTGGTGGTACGGGGCAGATTCCGCCGTGACAGCAACGGGGTTGGCGCGCTGCGCGGCGCGTATGCGCGTGGCGAGATCACCGAGGCCCAGTATCGCGAGCGGCTGGCCGTGCTGCGCGAAACGAAGAGGTGATCCGGATGCGATTCGGGATCATCCTCACCCCGCGCGACGGGCGAAGCTGGGTACAGGAGGTGCGCGGGGCCGAATCGGCCGGGTACCGGACCGTTCTGCTACCCGACACCCTGTTCACGGCCTCTCCGTTCCCGGCTCTCGCGGCGGCGGCCGCGGTCACCGAGACGATGCGGTTGCGACCGAATGTGCTGGCAGCACCGCTGCGCACGACGGCGGCGACAGTACGCGAAGTGGCCGCGCTGCAGCAGCTCTCGGACGGCCGGTTCGAACTCGGGATCGGTGTCGGCAGGCCGGATGCGCAGCTCGAGGCCGAGCGACTCGGCGGGTACTGGGGAACGGCCGGGCATCGTCGCGAATGGCTGCTCGAGACGGTCGCAGCGGTGCGGGCCGAGGTCGACCCGGTGCCGGAGATTGTCATCGCAGCGAGCGGCCCGCGCATGCTGGAGGCCGCCGCTGCGGTCGCCGACCGCATTCTGCTCGCCGCGCCACCGCAGGCCACCGAAGCCGATCTCGCCACCATGGTCCGCGTGGTCCGCGATGCCACCGACCGCCCCGTCCGGTTCAGCCAGCAGCTGGTCGGTATCGGCGACCGGTTGCCGTATTGGACGAGCACCAAGCTCGGGCTCACGCCGGCTGGACTTCGCGCGGAGGGCGCCGCCGGGATGTTCGACGCGGACCCGGACGCGGCGACGGCACTCCTGGAACACCGGCTCGCCGCCTATGGAATCGACGAGCTCATCGTTCCCGGCGAGCTATCCGACGCGGCCGCCCCACTACTGCCCCGATATGTCGCCACCGTGCGCTGACCACACAGCCGACAACGGGCCCGCCCCCACCGGGGGACGGGCCCGTTTGCCTACTCGCGTATTACTCGCCGGAGGCGGCCTCGGTGGTGCCTTCGGCGGCGCCGGTCAGCACGACCTCGGGCTTCTCCTCGGCGCCGGCCTTGGTCAGCTTCGCCTTACCGACGAAGGTGAACTTGGCGTCCTCGCCGGAGCCTTCGCCGTCCCAGCCCTCGACGTCGACCGAAACGGTCTGGCCGGGGCCGATCTCGCCGAAGAGGATCTTCTCCGACAGCTGATCCTCGATCTCGCGCTGGATGGTGCGGCGCAGTGGCCTGGCACCGAGCACGGGGTCGAAACCGCGCTTGGCCAGCAGGGCCTTGGCGTTGTCGGTGAGCTCCATCGCCATATCTTTGTTCTTCAGCTGCCTCTCGACGCGCGCGATCATCAGATCCACCATCTCGACGATCTGATCGGTCGTGAGCTGGTGGAAGACGATGACGTCGTCGATACGGTTGAGGAACTCGGGCCGGAAGTGCTTCTTCAGCTCGTCGTTGACCTTGAGCTTCATCCGCTCGTAGTTCGAGCCCTCGGCGTTGGACTGGGTGAAGCCCAGACCAACGGCCTTCGAGATATCCGAGGTACCGAGGTTCGAGGTGAAGATCAGCACCGTGTTCTTGAAGTCCACGGTCCGGCCCTGGCCGTCGGTGAGACGACCGTCCTCGAGCACCTGCAGGAGGGTGTTGTAGATCTCCTGGTGGGCCTTCTCGATCTCGTCGAACAGCACGACCGAGAACGGCTTGCGGCGCACCTTCTCGGTGAGCTGGCCGCCCTCCTCGTAGCCGACGTAGCCCGGAGGGGCACCGAAGAGCCGCGAGGCGGTGAAGCGGTCGTGGAACTCGCCCATGTCGATCTGGATGAGCGCGTCGTCGTCGCCGAACAGGAAGTTCGCCAGCGCCTTGGACAGCTCGGTCTTACCGACACCGGACGGACCGGCGAAGATGAACGAACCGGACGGACGCTTCGGATCCTTCAGGCCGGCGCGGGTGCGGCGGATGGCCTTCGAGACCGCCTTGACGGCATCTTCCTGGCCGATGATCCGCTTGTGCAGCTCGTCCTCCATGCGGAGCAGACGGGTGGTCTCCTCCTCGGTGAGCTTGAAGACGGGGATACCGGTCCAGTTGGCCAGCACCTCGGCGATCTGCTCGTCGTCGACCTCGGCCACGACATCCAGATCACCGGAGCGCCACTGCTTCTCACGCTCGGCCCGCTTGGCGACGAGCTGCTTCTCCTTGTCGCGCAGGCGCGCGGCCTTCTCGAAGTCCTGCGCGTCGATGGCGCTTTCCTTCTCGCGACGAGCGTCGGCGATCTTGTCGTCGAATTCGCGCAGGTCGGGCGGCGCCGTCATCCGGCGGATGCGCATGCGCGCGCCCGCCTCATCGATGAGGTCGATCGCCTTGTCCGGCAGGAACCGGTCGTTGATGTAGCGATCGGCCAGCGTCGCGGCGGCGACAAGGGCACCGTCGGTGATGGAGACCCGGTGGTGCGCCTCGTAGCGGTCGCGCAGACCCTTGAGGATGTTGATGGTGTGCTCGACGGTCGGCTCGCCCACCTGCACCGGCTGGAAGCGGCGTTCCAGGGCGGCGTCCTTCTCGATGTACTTGCGGTACTCGTCGAGGGTGGTGGCGCCGATGGTCTGCAGCTCACCGCGAGCCAGCTTCGGCTTCAGGATCGACGCGGCGTCGATGGCGCCCTCGGCGGCACCGGCGCCGACGAGCGTGTGCAGCTCATCGATGAACAGGATGATGTCGCCGCGGGTGTTGATCTCCTTGAGCACCTTCTTCAGGCGCTCTTCGAAATCACCGCGGTAGCGGCTGCCCGCGACAAGGGAACCCAGGTCGAGGGTGTAGAGCTGCTTGTCCTTGAGCGTCTCGGGCACCTCGCCGTTGACGATGGCCTGGGCCAGGCCCTCGACGACGGCGGTCTTACCGACACCGGGCTCACCGATCAGCACCGGGTTGTTCTTGGTGCGGCGGCTGAGCACCTGCATGACGCGCTCGATTTCCTTCGAGCGGCCGATGACGGGGTCGAGCTTGCCTTCGAGCGCGGCCTGGGTCAGGTTGCGGCCGAACTGGTCGAGCACCAGCGAGGTGGACGGGGTACCGGTCTCACCGCGGGAACCGGATTCGACCGGCTCCTTGCCCTGGTAGCCGGACAGCAGCTGGATGACCTGCTGACGGACCCGGTTGAGGTCGGCGCCCAGTTTGACCAGCACCTGCGCGGCCACGCCCTCACCCTCGCGGATGAGACCGAGCAGGATGTGCTCGGTGCCGATGTAGTTGTGGCCG
The DNA here is from genome assembly GCF_042754945.1 of Nocardia sp. NPDC059180. Taxonomy (NCBI): domain Bacteria; kingdom Bacillati; phylum Actinomycetota; class Actinomycetes; order Mycobacteriales; family Nocardiaceae; genus Nocardia; species Nocardia sp. NPDC059180. The sequence goes on along the minus strand of NZ_JBHZBU010000001.1, from coordinate 786,502 downwards.
AGCTGCAGGGCCTCGCGCAGGCTAAGCTCCAGCACCTTCTTGGCGCGCGGGGTGAACGGGATATGACCGGACGGGGCCTGCTGGCCCTGGCCGATGATCTCCTCCACCTGACTGCGTACGCCTTCCAGCGAAATGCCGAGCGACTCCAGCGACTTGGCCGCGACGCCCTCACCCTCATGAATCAGCCCCAGCAGGATGTGCTCGGTGCCGATGTAGTTGTGGTTGAGCATCCGGGCCTCTTCTTGGGCCAGGACAACGACGCGCCTCGCGCGGTCGGTGAACCTCTCGAACATCGCTCCCTCACTCTCCTGCTCCGACATTCTGGCAACAGACGCCGCAGTGTGCTGTCGAACAAACCTGGGCGCCAACCCGACGAACCTAGCCGTCAGCCTGCCATGAAGCCCGGGGGTTGCGGCCCCCGCCTCCACTCTAGTTGGCGGAGGATTCCGCCGCCGCCGGTCCACTCTATTGCCGACCGGTGGCAGCACGGTCATTCACTCATAACGCGGCAGGTGCGGGTTTCGTTTCCGGACCGGTTTTGCCCTGAGCGAACAACCCCGGACGACCGGCGAAATGGGGGATCCAGGGCAAACGCCCCCTCCGGCCGGACTCAGCCGGTGAACGGCGCGACGAAGTGGCACGGAACTTCCCTGGGGTGGGCAGGGTCGAGGGCGTTGAGCACATGGGCCGCGGCCCGCGGGCTGCCCGCGATACCGAGATGCTCGGAGTAGTCCTGTGCACAGCCGTCCTGGACGACGATATTGGTGGCATTCGGCCCCGGCGCCACCGCCGAGGTGTAGGGCACCACGATCTCCTCCATGCTGCCCACGATGTTGGTATAGGTCACGTCCGGGTGGTAGACGCCGTCGGCGTTGAGTTCAGCAAGGAACGGCCCGCCCGCCGGCATTTGCGCGCAGGCCAGGCACGGGATCGAGTTCCAGGCCTCGCCGAGCCCGACCGCACGCGCGAACGCGGCGATATCGGCCATGCCGAAGGCGGTGGTGCCGAGCCAGGGCACCGCCAGCGCCACCAGTTTGTCCACCTTGTCCGCGCCACCGAGGCGTTTGACGAAGTAGTTGCCGACGAGCCCGCCCTGGGAATGGCTGACGATATCGACCTGCTCCGCGCCGGTGGCCGCGAGCACACGATCGACGAAGGCACCGAATTCGGCGGCGTTGTCCTGGACCGGCATCATCCCGCCGAGCGCCGAGATCGGCCAGGGCAGGTCGTAGGCGCCGTAGGTCAGCGAGTACACGCAGTAGCCCTCGTTGGCCAGCAGGGCTACGTAGGTGCCCCAGTTCGTCTGCGCTCCGCCACCGGTGCCGTGTGCGAGGACCACCGGGTTCGGATGTTCCGCGCTGGGACGGCAGGACCAATCGTTGGAGCCGGGCAACGAACCGCCGGGGTTGGTCAGTTCCGCCGGGATTCCGGCGAAGAAGTTGTAGACGACCGGATACCGCTCGGCGTGCGCCGCCCCCGCCGAGCTGATCCACAGCGCGGCGAGGACGGCGGCGATAACGGCGGTGACGGGTGCTCGGCGCATGACCCCTCCCAAGTTCTAGAACGCGTTCCAGAACGCTACGTCGCGACCAGGGCCGATGTGGCCATTACTGACGGGTAGGTTCTGAAACGAGTTCCACTCGGCGCAGCGGCCGAGCACACTCAGCGCAGCGGCTGAGCAACCGCCACCCGGGCCTGCGGCTGCGCGTTCGTCGCGTCGTCACGCCCCTGCTGCAGTCCGGCGGCGAACAGCGCACCCGACAGCACGATGAAGGCCAGCGTGTGCAGCACCGCGCGCACGATATTCCAACGCACCCAATCGGATTCGAACTGGGCCCGCACCGCCGCGAGGTCGGTGATGGCGGCCGGATCGCCCGCCGCGGCCAGCTGATCGTTGAGCGGAACGTTCAATCCGGCGGTCACCGCGAACGCGATCACGTTGAGCGCCAACGCGACTCCGATCCAGATCAACGTCATGCGCCGATCGGCCCCGAGGTGCAGCAACGCGGCAAGCGCGGTGAACCCGACCGTACCGAGGAACCCGATCATGAAGGCCGGGTTGATGATCACGACGTTGATCTTCTGCATGGTCTCGATCACCGCGCGGTCATCCATCCGCGCCAGCGCGGGCATCACCGAGATCGCGTAGGCATAGAAGACCCCTGCGATCAACCCGGTCGCCACTGTTGCCGCCACCAGCGCGACGATTCGGCCTACCGACATGATCTGCTCCTTTGAACCGGCCGGAGCAAGGGGCGCTCCGATTCCGTCTTCGAGTCAACAGGCTGGGAGGCCGATCAACCATCGCTGAGAAGCTCGCGCCCATCAGCGAGCGTCTACGGCGTACCTGGATCAGAGGTCACGGTCGGAGATGAGGCCGCTCTGCATGGCGAGGGCGGCCAGGCGGACCCGTTTCTGGTTCTGCGGCAGATCCTCGACGCCGAATTTGGCGAACAATGCGCGCAGGTGCGTCTTGATCGCGTCGACGCTGAGGAACAGTTCCTCGGCGATCTGCTGATTCGAGGCCGGGGTCGCGAAGCCCGCGCCGTGTTTGTACGGGCGGCACAGCGCCACCAGCACCGAACGCTGGGTATCGGTGAGCGAACGAGCGGTGGGAATGGTCCCGGTGGAAGCCCTGGTGGCATCGTCGGCGACGACGCCGAATTCGTGGAACGAGACCAGCGAGGTGCCGACCCGGATGCGGTCGCCCGCCATGAGCCTGCGTCTGCCGGTCAGGCGCTCACCGTTGACGTAGGTGCCGTTGCGGGACAGGCCGTCGTCGACGATCGTCCACTGAGCGCCCAGATATTCGACGGCCGCATGCAGCCGGGACACCTCGGCGTCCCAGCGCAGGGACAGATCGGCATGCGTGGAACGTCCGATGGTGACGCGCGGATGGTCGGGCGTCAGCATGAGTTCGTGCCGATGCCCGTCCGCGTCGGCGAACCGCAGAATTGATCCGACAAAAGCTGTCACGGTGCCATAACCCCAGCTCGACGGGATGACACGGCTCTGTTGGCCATGGACCTGCGCACAGGTCTATGGTGCCGTGCTTCGGCCGCTACAAACAAGGCTGCCGCCGGGGCGTCGCACGATTCGCCCGGCGGCAGCCGCACAATGAATCAGCTCTTGGCTGCCTTGTTGTAAGCATCGGTGATGTCCGCGGAGATACGTCCGCGAGCATGCACCTTGTGCCCATTCCGGCGAGCCCAATCACGAATTGCCGCGGTTTGTTCGCGGTCCATCGGAACACGGCTCTTGGTGACGCCACCGGTGGTAGCGGCGGCCTTCACCCGACGCCGGCCGCTGACGCGGCGAGCGTTGGCAACCCACTGCTCCATCTCTTCCCGCAGCTTGGCCGCGTTCGCCGTCGACAAGTCGATCTCGTACGAAACACCATCGATAGCGAACTCGATGGTCTCGTCCGCGATGGACTCACCGTCGACATCGTCGATCAGGCTTACGGTGACCTTCTTTGCCATGAGATGAACGTCCTCTCGAAATCGTGCGACCCGCATACTAGGCCGATTGCCCGAGGCAAGAATACCTCTAATTCGAAAAATGCCAAGACGAGCTGGAGTCGTGCAATCCGATCGCTCAGCGAGCGGCCGGTCGCACAATTGGGAACAGTATCGTTTCCCGGATTCCCAAACCAGTGAGAGCCATCAACAAGCGGTCGATTCCCATACCGGTTCCTGTGGTCGGCGGCATGCCGTGTTCCATCGCGGCGAGGAAGTCTTCGTCGAGCACCATCGCTTCATCATCACCGGCCGCGGCGAGCCGAGCCTGGTCGACGAAGCGTTCCCGCTGGATCACCGGATCGACCAACTCCGAATAGCCGGTAGCCAACTCGAAGCCGCGCACATACAGGTCCCACTTCTCGGTGACACCCGACTTGTCGCGATGCTGCCTCGTCAGCGGAGAAGTCTCGACCGGGAAGTCACGCACGAATGTGGGCGCGTACAACTTGTCGCCGTACTGGTGCTCCCATAGTTCCTCGACGAGTTTGCCGTGCCCGTAGCCCTTGCCTTCCGGAATTTCCAAACCGACCCGTTCGGCCAGTGCCAGCAATTCCGGAATCGTCGTTTCCGGGGTGACCTCCACACCCAGTGAGTCCGACAGCGAGGGATACATCTCGACGGTCGCCCACTCACCACGAAGGTCATATTCGGTGCCGTCGGCGAGTGTCACCACCTGGGTGCCGAACGCTTCCTCGGCGACTTCTTGGATCAATTCCCGGATCATGCGCGCCGAGTCGTCATAGGTGCCGTAGGCCTGATACGTCTCGAGCATCGCGAACTCCGGCGAATGCGTGGAGTCGGCGCCCTCGTTGCGGAAGTTCCGATTGACCTCGAACACGCGCTCCAGGCCACCGACAACGCAGCGCTTGAGGAACAACTCCGGCGCAATACGCAGGAATAGATCCATATCGAGGGCATTGGAATGGGTAACGAACGGCCGGGCCGCCGCGCCGCCGTGCAATGTCTGCAGCATCGGCGTCTCGACCTCGAGGAATCCGCGACGTTCCAGCGCATTGCGCAGCGCCCGCACAACCGCGACCCTGGTCCTGGCCATCTCCCTGGCCTCGGGGCGCACGATCAGGTCGACATAGCGCTGCCGGACCCTCGACTCCTCGTTCATCTCCTTGTGCGCGACCGGCAGCGGGCGCAGCGACTTGGCGGCCATGCTCCACTCATCGGCCATCACGCTCAGCTCGCCGGTACGCGAGGAGATGACCTCACCGTGCACGAACACGAAATCGCCGAGATCGACATCGGCCTTCCAGGCCGCCAGCGCGTCGGCGCCGACACCGTTGAGGCTGATCATGGCCTGCAATTTGGTGCCGTCGCCCTCCTGCAGGGTGGCGAAGCACAGCTTGCCGGTATTGCGCATGAAGATGACGCGCCCGGCGACACCGGCAATGCTGCCCGTCTGGGTATCGGGCGCCAGGTCCGAATGTTCGGCACGAATCTCGGCCAGCGAATGCGTGCGCGGCACGACCACCGGATACGCCTGCCCGCCCTCGGCGATCAGGCGTTCCCGCTTCTCCCGGCGAATCCGCATCTGTTCCGGAGCGTCGTCGACGTCATCGGGGCGATTGGCGCGGCCCGCGGGAGCCGATGCCGCGGAGCTACCGATGGAAGGGGAGTTGGGGGTGCTCACATCGAACTACCCTAGCGTGCACCGGAAACCGTTTTGCGCGCCGCCCAGGCCTGCTGACCCGCTGCTCCCGGCCCGGCGGGGCCGGGTTTTCTACAGCGAGGCGAGCGCCGCCACCTCACGGGCGAAATGCGGAGCCCGCGAGGCAACGGTGAGCAGTCCGGCCGCCTTCAGCGCCTGATAGCCGCCGACCAGGTCGGTGGCCCGGTGCAGGCCCAATTGCTGCAGCGAGGCGGCGGCGAGGCTGGAGGTGTAGCCCTCCGAGCACAGCACGATCCATTCCACATCGTGACCGGTGGCCAGCGCGAGACGGGCGGAGCTGGACGGATCCAGCCGCCATTCCAGGACATTACGTTCGATCACAAGGGCGCCGGGCATGGTGCCCTCACGAAGCCGCTGCGCCTGCGGGCGAATGTCGACCAGGATCGCGCCACGCTCCAGCGCTCGAGGCAATTCGAACGCATACAGCCTGCGCAGCTGCGAGCGCGCGCTGTCGAGCATCTGGTCGATGGTCTGCGGGCTCATCACATATCACCTTCGGGCTGGTCGGTGAGGACGGTTCGGGTACGCCGCAGGCCGCCGTGTCCGGTGAGTTCGTAATAGGACATGGCGGTCAATGGCGGGGAGTAGGCGTGCACGCTCAGGGTCGGATCGAGCGGGCCGATCGAATCGGCGACGGCGACCGGCACCTCGATACCGGGCACCGCAGGCGGCTCGGGTGCGCGCACCACATCGTGCACCCAGCCGATCGGAAATGAGGCTTGATCACCGGCGACCAGCGTGCGATGACGCAATTCGGTGCCATTCCAACGGTATTCGGCCAGCGCTCCGCTGAGTACGGTGAGCGCGCCGATGGAACCAGCGTGATCGTGCAGTTCGGTGAATCTGTCCGGAGTCCAGCTGATCAGCCAGACGTCGACCTCGTCATCGGAGAGCAGACGGGTGGCCCAGCGCTCCTGGGCCGGCCACTGCCCGTCGGCGGGCAGCAGATGGTCGAAGCGGCCCGCCAGCACGTCCTCGGCGCCTTCGTCGGTCAGCCGGAGCAGATCGGCCGGACGTAAACGGGTGGGCAGTGCGGGCGCGATCGAACGAGTCGGCAGCGGATTGGCGGCGCGCGCATTCAGCGTGCCGGCGTCACGTGCGGAAGAAAGGGAAAGAACAGAAGAACGCATGAGCGAATCTCCAGGAGGTGTGCAGCGGTCGAGGACATCTTGCGTGCCTCGAACGGTCGAGGCAGGTCAGCCTCGACAACACTCCTGGGCGCTCACGCGGAAATACACGTCGATGAGTGTAGCAGGCGCATCGGCACCGAACCGATGACCTGCACCACAGCCGGCTGCCGTCAGGCTGCTCATGCGCGACGGTTGCGCTGATTGCGTTCATAGACCAGCCGCAGACCGGTCAGCGTCAGCCGCGGTTCGTGATGCTCGATGGTCTCCGATTCCGGCACGATCAGCGGCGCGCCCGCGCCCGTAGCCACGATCGCGACATCGTCGCCGGCGAAGGCGTCGAAATCGTCGCGGATGCGGTCCACCAGACCGTCGACCATGCCCGCGAAGCCGAAGACGGCGCCGGACTGTATGCATTCCACGGTGTTCTTCCCGACTACCGATCGCGGACGCGCCAGCTCGACCCGGCGCAACGCGGCGCGTTCGATGAGCGCCTCGGTCGCGATCTCCACACCGGGCGCGAGCACGCCGCCGAGGAACTCGCCCTTGGCCGACACCAGGTCCACGCAGGTCGAAATGCCGAAGTCGACGACGATCGCCGCGGAGGCGAACTTGTCGAACGCGGCGAGGCTGTTCACGATCCGGTCCGCGCCGACTTCCTTCGGATTGTCGACCAGCAGCGGGATACCGGTGCGTACACCGGGTTCCACCACCACATGCGGTACGTGATTCCAATACCGCTCCAGCATCAGCCGCAGCTCACGCAGGACCGGCGGCACCGTGGACAGTGCCGCGACACCGACCACCTCGTCCAGATGGGTACCGACCAGCCCGCGCACCTGCATGGCGAACTCGTCGGCGGTCAGCAGCGGATTGGTGTGGATTCGCCAGTGCCGCGCCAGTTTCGCGTGCGCGCCGCTGCCGGAGAACAGCCCGAGCTCGATGCTGGTGGTGCGGACGTCGATCGTCAGCAGCATGTCAGGATCCGACCTCTCCCCCGCGGCTGTCAGGCGAACGACAGGTCGCGTGGGGTGAGCAGGCCCGAACCCTCGGGGGCGTGCGCCGGATCGGAACCGAGTTCGACCGGACGGTTACGGTCGTCGACGAAGACGACCTTCGGCGAGTACTCCTTCAGCTCCTGCTCGTCCATCATCGCGTAGGCGATGAGGATGACCAGATCACCCGGATGCACGAGATGGGCAGCAGCGCCGTTGATCCCGATCACTCCCGAACCGCGCTCACCGGCGATCACATAGGTCTCGAGGCGGGCTCCGTTGTTGATGTCGACGATGCAGACCTGCTCGCCTTCGAGCAGATCGGCGGCGTCGAGCAGATCCTGGTCCACCGTCACCGAGCCGACGTAGTGCAGATCGGCGTGGGTCACCGTGGCGCGGTGGATCTTCGACTTCATCATGGTGCGCAACATCGTCGTCGCCTTCCTATACCGATACCTGGGCGGGCGGGGTGCTTGGATTGGGGTGGCCGTCGATCGTGGCGCCGAGGGTGACCGGCATATTGTCGATCAGCCGGGTGGCGCCGACCTTCGCCGCGATCAGCAGCCGGGCATTGCCGGAGGCGGGGGCGGCGTCGAGGTTCGACGAACGCAGTTCGAGGTAGTCGAGATCGAGGCCGGATGCGGCGTCGAGGACCGCACGCGCGGCCGTCAGCACACCGTCGACGCCGAGGCCACCCGCGCGGGCACCGGCGAGCAGTGCGGCCGACAAGGCCGTGGCGGCTTCGCGCTGATCGAGGTCGAGAAAGCGGTTGCGCGAGGACAGGGCCAGGCCGTCGGCCTCACGCACGGTGGGCACGGCGACGATGGCGGCGTCGAAGTTCAGATCCCGCACCATCTGGCGGATCAGAGTGAGCTGCTGATAGTCCTTCTCACCGAAGAACGACTCGGTGGGCCGGACGATCTGCAACAGCTTGGCGACCACGGTCAGCATGCCCGCGAAGTGCGTGGGGCGCGTTGCGCCCTCGAGTTCGGCGCCGAGCGGGCCGGGGTGCACCGTAGTGCGTGGGCCCTCGGGGTACATATCGGCCGCACTCGGCGCGAAAACCAGATCGACGCCCTCCGCGCGCAGCAATTCCACATCGGCGTCGAGGGTGCGCGGGTACTTGTCCAGGTCTTCACCCGCACCGAACTGCAGCGGGTTGACGAAGATCGAGACGATCACGACGGTATTGGTCCGCTTGGCGCGGCGCACCAGCTCCAGGTGGCCCTCGTGCAACGCGCCCATGGTCGGCACCAGGCCGACCGTGCGGCCGACGCCGCGCAGTGCCTTGGCCACAGCGGCGACCACCGACGGGTCGTGGTGCACGGTCAGCTCGCCCGGCTTGAAAGCGCCGCGCAGGTTCGGATCCATCATCGACGCTCCTCCAGCAGTTCGATCAGGGCGGCATCGGAATCGACCCGCTCCGCGGTGCGCAACGACAGCGCCCGGTAGCTTTCCGCCAGCCGCGAGTCGAGCTTGTCGAGTGCGCGCAGATGCGCGGCGACCGCGTCGGCATCTCCTCTGGCCACCGGGCCGGTCAGTGCGGACTGGCCGCGGCGCAGGGCATTGTCGAGGGCGGCCGAGGCCAGCGGGGCCAGCAGCCGTTCGGCCAGGCCGCCTGGCTGATCGTCGACGGCCTGCTGGCCGAGCAGGCCGGGTCCGTCGAGGGCGGCGCGCAGGGCGGCGACCGCGTCGACGATCACCGTGACCAGATGATTGCTGCCGTGTGCGAGCGCGGCGTGGTAGAGCGTGCGGTGCTCCTCGGCGACGCGCACCGGCTCGCCGCCCATCTCGATGACCAGCGACTGCGCGATGGCGTAGCCGATCTCATCGGCGGCGGTGATCCCGAAGCAGGCGTTGGCCAGCCGGGCCAGATCCTCGTCGTGGCCGGTGAAGGTCATGGCGGGATGAATGGCCAGCGGGCGGGCGCCCAGCTCGGTGAGCGGCGCGAGCACGGCGACGCCGTTCGCGCCGGAGGTGTGCGCAACGATGGTGCCGGGCCGGACCACGCCCGCCGAGGCGAGGCCGCGAACCAGGCCGGCCAATTCGGAATCCGGCACGGCGAGGATCAGCAGTTCACTGCTGGCGGCGACCTCTTCTACCGGAAGAATCCTGGATTCGGGCAGGCGGGTGCGCGCCCGATGCACCGATACGTCGGAGATCGCGGCGACACCGAACACCACATGTCCGGCGCGTTCCAACGCGACGCCGAAGGCCGAACCGACGCGTCCCGCCGAGACGATTCCCACCGTCAGTCGTGCGGGCGCGGGATCGGGTCCCGACGCGGCGTTGCCAGAAGTCACGCGTGGCGAGGTCAACAGTGTCCTCTCGGATGTCGTTCCAGTCCCGCTCGGCGGGTACCAGACGTTACGTCACGAGAATATGGGCATCCCTCGCCATGCGCCATGGCCCGGCCCCGTGATCTACGCCGCAGTCAGCGCGACCCGTTACTCTCCTCGGACTGCAGATTCGCCAGGATCTCGGCCACCGACAACCGCTTGGACGACGACTCACCGGACTCCGATTCAGCCCGCCTGCGGCGACGTGAGCTGGCCGAACCGAAGGTCGGGCCCGCCGGGGTGGAGCGCGCGGGGGACGCAGCAGGCTCGGACGCACCGGGGGCGGGCGGGCCGACGACCTCCGAGTCGCCCGGACTGCCGGACTCGGTCGACTGCGCGGGGGCAGGTGGCCCGACCAGCGGAGACTTCCCTGTCGACGCCGAATCCGAGGCGACCCAGGGCGTGGTCGTGGATTCGGGGCGTTCGTCATCGGGTTCGGCCGGGGTTTCGGCGAAGGCGTCGGCCCAGCCGGAGGTGGTGGCGAAAACCTCGGTGCGCTCGCCGGTCCGGCCCGCACCATCGGTCGTGGCGTCGTCGCGGTCGAGGGTGATGATCGAGGTCTCGGCCGTCACCGGGTCGTCGTAGGGGCTGGCGAAGACCGGGGGCTGCGGGTGATCGGTGTCGTAGACCGGGGTTACCGAATCGCGGGGCAGCTGCGGCCCGGCCCAGCCGTCGGCATTCGCCGAGTTACCGTTCGCCGAACCGGCCGGTCGGCCGGTGAGTTCTTGAATGCGGGTGGCATCGGCCCGCAGCGCCGGGCGATCGGTCGGCAGATCACCGTCGAAGAGCCGCTGCAGGTTCTGACGCAGCACCGTCAGCTCCGCCCGCAGCGCGGCCATCTCGGTGGCGTCGGCGCCGACTTCGTGGCGCACGCGCGCCTCGACACCGAGCTCGTATTCGCGCCGGGCCGAGATCTCGCGGTCGAGCTGCAGCTCATAGACCGTCTGCAGGTCGCGAACCTTCGCCTTGTCGACTGTCGATTCCTTGCGGTACTTGGTCGCGGCCAGCGCGCCGAGCACGGCCGCCCAGAGCGCCGCCACCAAGCCGATCCGAATGAATTGCAGGCTATCGCTGAAAATCAGGAAAATACTGGCAACCAAGCCGAGCAGAATCAGTGCACCGATGAACAATTTTCCCGCATAGTCCCGTTGTCGAGGGGAGCTGCTGGTACGGGAGGGTGAAACCATGCCCGCCAGGGTAGCTCGGATGACAGCGGCGGCCCAGGCTCCGGGGTGGTGATTCACCCAACCATGTTAGCTATGTGGTAGCTGGATCGTCGGTAGGATCGTCGGGCGCGCGGCAGCAATATTCGAGCCACAGCGCCGCCGCCACCAGTGCCACCGCGGCACCTAGCCCGATCAACGCACCCGGCACATCGGCATCGGCCGCGCGCAGATCGCCGCGCTGCGGAAACACCCAGATGAGGAACCCGAGCCAGACACCGGCCGCCAGCGAACCCACCTGTGCCGAGGCCTTGGCCAAGGCGACCGCACGCGCCGCGGTGATCGGATGCAACTGATGCGGTCCATCACCGATGCGATGCTCATTGATCCTGGCGCGAATGATGAAACCGAGCGCCACCTCGATCGCCGCCACCGGATACAGCGACGCCCCCGCGAAACTGGAGATCGGCGGGAAGCTGCCGTAGGCGATGCGGGTGGCGACCCACGCCAGAACCGCCGCGATCACGAGGTTCGCGGTGAGGTCGAGGACGCGCGTCGGCTTCAGCTGCTGCAATGGTTCGCTCCCCCGGCTGCCAACGTCAGTGTGGTCCGGTGCACGCCGTCGCGTTCGGCGGCATCCAGCTCGGCCACTAGATCTCGGACTCGTCGCACTCGGCCGTCGACCTCGAGTTCAGCCTGCGGTTCCACATCCAGCCACGGCACCAGCACGAAGGCCCGCCGATGCGCCTGCGGATGCGGCAGGGTCAGTGCCGGGTCGGCGCTGCGGCAGGCCACCGGACCCGACGGCCCCTCGTGCGCACACCACACCACGTCGACGTCCAATGTCCGTGCGCCCCAGCGCACCTCGCGCACCCGCTCGGCCGTCTGCTCCAGCTCCTGCCCCCTGCGCAACCAGTCGGCGCACTCGAAGGCCGGATCTTCCACCACGACGACGGCGTTGAGGTAGTCGTCCTGCTCGACCCCGCCCCATGGCGCGGTCGAATACACCGGCGACACCGCCACAACGCGCGATCCGAACCCGTCGATCACACTGCGCAGATAGCCGAGGCGGTCACCCAGATTGGAGCCGATGGACAGGACCGCGCGACTCATGTGGCCGCCCGTTCCCGCTGCCGGGTGGTGACAACGCGGACGTCGGCGAAGGTGTGCGGGATCGGCGCGGACGGTTTGTGCACAACGACTTCCACGGCATCAATACGCGGTTCGGCCGCCATCACCGCGTCGGCGATCTCGCTGACCACGGTCTCGATGAGATCGCGCGGCGGACCGGCGACGATGCGGACCGCGAGTTCGGCGAGCGCGCCGTAGTCGACGGTGTCGGCGAGGTCGTCGGAGGCCGCGGCAGCGGTGAAGTCGGCCGAGACCGTCAGGTCGATCAGGAATTCCTGGCCGTCGCGCTTCTCGTGGTCGAACACACCGTGATGGCCGAACACGCGCAGTCCGCGCAGCTCGATCCGATCGGGCGCACGCCGCGACGGCGCATGCCCTGCTGCCTCGTTCAACGAACCACCCCTGCCGAACCCGCCGCGCGCTGCCAGGCATCGGTCACCGTGACGGCGTCCAGCGAAGCGCGGACATCGTGCACCCGGACACCCCACGCACCGTGCAACGCGGCCAGCGCCGAGATGGTCGCGGTCGCGGTCTCGCGGCCGTCGGGCGGACGCGGGCCGGCATCGTCAGCGAGCAGCGTGCCGAGGAAACGTTTGCGGGAGGCGCCGATCAGCACCGGGAAACCGTCGGCGACGAACTGCGGCAGCGCGCCGAGCAGGGCCCAATTGTGTTCGGCGTTCTTGGCGAAACCGAGGCCGGGATCCAGAATCAGCCGCGCGGGATCGACACCGGCGGCGACGGCGTGGCGCACCTGAGTGTCCAGCTCCGCGCGCACCTCGGCGACCACATCGTCGTAGTGGTCGGCCGGGCCGGTGTGCCGGTAGTCGGCGCCCGCGCGCCAGTGCATGAGAATCCACGGGATATCGGCGCCCGCGACAACCTTGACCATATCGGCGTCGGCACGACCACCGGAGACATCGTTGACCACCGACACCCCGGCCGCGATCGCGGCCTCGGCGACACGCGCACGCATGGTGTCGACACTGACCGGTACCCCGGCCGCGACCAGACCACCGATGACGGGGACCACCCGCGCAGTCTCGGTCTCGGCATCGACCCGGACCGCGCCGGGCCTGGTCGATTCACCGCCGACGTCGATGATGTCGGCGCCGGCTTCGAACAGCTCGATCCCGTGCCGGATGGCCAGCTCGGGATCGAGGTAGCGGCCGCCGTCGGAGAACGAATCGGCCGTGACGTTCACGACTCCCATGACCACGCACGATCGACCCGCGCGTGGCGTCACTCCTGGCTGCGGTGCGTGACTCACTTGCGCAGGATCAGATCGAGCGCCTCGGCGCGCGAGGCGGCGTTGGTCTGGAGCAGTCCGCGCACCGCCGACGTGGTGGTGCTCGCGCCCGGTTTACGGATGCCGCGCATGGCCATGCACAGATGCTCGGCCTCCACGACGACGATCGCGCCGCGCGGATCCAGTTTGCGCATGACCGCGTCGGCGATCTGGCTGGTCAGCCGTTCCTGCACCTGCGGGCGTTTGGCGTACAGATCGACCAGCCGGGCCAGCTTGGACAGGCCCGTCACCCGGCCGTGCGTGCCGGGGATGTAGCCGACGTGCGCGACACCGTGGAACGACACCAGGTGGTGTTCGCAGGTGGAGTACAGCGGGATGTCGCGCACGAGCACCAGTTCCTGGTGTTCTTCGTCGAAGGTGGTGTTGAGCACCGCGTCGGGCTCGACGTAGAGCCCGGCGAACATCTCGCGGTAGGCACGCGCCACCCGGGACGGGGTATCGCGCAGGCCGGGGCGGTCCGGGTCCTCGCCGACCGCGATCAGCAGTTCCCGGATCGCGGCCTCGGCGCGCGGCTGGTCGAACCGCTCACCGGTGTGCAGTGCGATGAGTTCCGGCTCGTTCGCCTCCGGACCGGGACCTTCCTGAACAGGTCGACCGGGCACGGTGGGGACTTGGCCGTTGCTGTGATCGTTGGCCGACAATCGAGGACACCTCCAAATCTCAGGGCGCGGGCAGATCGCCCGGCCCCGAGGATCGAGCGTAATCGGCGCTGGTCAACCCCTGCCGTTCGGTCCTTCCCAGTCCCGATTCGCGCCCTCGGTACCGGAATTGTCGGGGTAGCCACCGCGATCGTCGTAACCGCCACGGTCGTCGTAGCCGCGTTCTGGCTGGTAGCCGTGCCGCGGCCGGCCCTCGCCCGGGTCCGGCCAGGCGCCGAAACCGCGCTCGCCGGAGGGCTCCTGCTGGTCCTCACGCGGCGGCCAGCCGGGAGCCGACCAGCCTGCCGGAGCGCCGTAATCAGGCCGGGAGCCGTGCGTGGCGCCGGGGCGCTGGTAGCCCGGCTGCTGCGGCATCGGATACCCGGCAGGCGGCTGGGCCGGACGGCCGTGCTGCGGCTGGGCCGGATAGCCACCCGCGGGCGGATAGCCGTTGGCCGGTGCCGGTTCCCGAGCCGCGGTGGCGGCGGCGGGCACCGACGGCGCGACCGGCTCCGGCGGCGGCCACGGCTCACCGCGCTCGGCGGCCAGCTCACCCGGGGTCTTCACCGGCGGTTTGTCCGAGGGCACCCGCTCGCCGAAATCGTTGAACGCGGTGATCCGCGGGCGCTTGACCACGGCGGTGAGGATCTGTTCGAGATCCTTGCGGTGCAGCGTCTCGCGCTCGAGCAGCGCGGTGGCCAGATCGTCGAGGACGTCGCGATAGTCGTTGAGGATGGACCACGCCTCGGTGTGCGCGGCCTCGATCAGGTTGCGCACCTCCTCGTCGATGGCGCCTGCGACCTCGTGCGAATAGTCCGAGGCCTGCCCCATCGAACGGCCGAGGAACGGATCGCCGGCCTCCTGGCCGTAGCGCACCGCGCCGAGGCGCGCGCTCATGCCGTATTCGGTGACCATCGCGCGGGCGATCTTGGTGGCCTGATCGATATCGGAGGACGCGCCCGTGGTCGGCTCGTGGAACACCAGCTCCTCGGCCGCGCGACCGCCCATGGCCATCACCAGGCGGGCGATCATCTCCGAACGGGTCATCAGGCCCTTGTCGTCCTCGGGCACCGTCATCGCGTGACCGCCGGTGCGGCCGCGGGCGAGGATGGTGACCTTGTAGACGGGCTCGATATCGGGCATCGCCCAGGCCGCCAGCGTATGGCCGCCCTCGTGGTAGGCGGTGATCTTCTTCTCGTGCTCGCTGATGATGCGGCTCTTGCGGCGCGGGCCACCGATGACCCGGTCCACCGACTCCTCGAGCGATTCGCCGGTGATGGCCGAGCCGTTCTCACGCGCGGTGAGCAGCGCGGCCTCGTTGATGACGTTGGCCAGATCGGCGCCCGACATACCGACGGTGCGCTTGGCCAGACCGTCCAGATCGGCCTCGGGCGCGATCGGCTTGCCCTGCGAATGCACCCGCAGGATGGCGCGGCGACCGGCGATGTCGGGATTGCTGACCGGGATCTGCCGGTCGAACCGGCCCGGGCGCAGCAGCGCAGGGTCGAGGATGTCGGGACGGTTGGTGGCGGCGATCAGGATGACGCCGGTGCGGTCACCGAAGCCGTCCATCTCGACCAGCAACTGGTTGAGGGTCTGCTCGCGCTCGTCGTGGCCACCGCCGAGGCCGGCACCACGCTGACGGCCGACCGCGTCGATCTCGTCGACGAAGATGATGCACGGGCTGTTCTGCTTGGCCTGCTCGAACAGGTCGCGCACCCGGGAGGCGCCGACACCGACGAACATCTCGACGAAGTCCGAACCCGAGATGGTGAAGAACGGCACGCCCGCCTCGCCCGCGACCGCGCGCGCAAGCAGCGTCTTACCGGTACCGGGCGGACCGTAGAGCAGCACGCCCTTGGGAATCTTCGCGCCCAGCGCCTGGTAGCGCACCGGGTTCTGCAGGAAGTCCTTGATCTCGTAGAGCTCTTCGACGGCCTCGTCGGCACCGGCCACATCGGCGAAGGTGGTCTTGGGCATGTCCTTGGACAGCTGTTTGGCCTTCGATTTACCGAAGCCCATCATGCCGCCGCGGCCACCGCCCTGCATCCGGGACATCACGAAGATGAACAGGCCAAGCAGGATGATCATCGGCAGCACGAACAACAGAATCTGGGTGAGCCAGCTGTCCTGCTTGACCACCGTGTTGTACGGGGCGCCGGACTTCTGCACGGCGTCGAAGACCTGCGCGGAGGTCTGGCTGCCGCCCGGATATTTGGCGATGATCTTGGATTCGCCGCCGGTGGCGTCGTTGCCGTTGTTCAGCTCGATGCGTAGCTGCTGCTCGCGGTCATCGATCTGAACGTTCTTGACGTTGCCTTGGTCTTCGAGCTGGCTCAACGCCACCGAGGTGTCGACGTTCTTCCAGCCGCGCGTGTCGTTGCCGAAATAGCTGAACAGATAGATCACGAGCAGAATGCCCGAGACTATCGCCAGGGTGCGAAACACAGTCTTGCGGTTCATAGAGCGTCGGCCGGGCGGCCAGTCCTTTCCGGTGTCTCCGGTTCTTGCCTAGCGATGCGTGCGGATGCGGCCAAGCCACGTTACCGCGTACGGTCTACCCGATACATCGCGCAGTTCGGCCGGTCATGGGAGTTCAACAGGTAAACGGCCGGAGAACGCCCGTGGTTCCCGATCTCTCCGGCCTGGTTTGTGCCGAGTGGTCACAATCATGGCACGTTCGGCCTATCGTGAGCGACGGCACAGTGCAGTGCCCGCGAAGACCGTGCTCCGGCAGCGCGTCGCGAACGACCGCAGGCGCCGGCTTGCGTACCAGGTATGGCCCCGAGAGCACCCCAACCACATAGAGCGCAGGGGGTATGGACATAGTCGAGCTACGGACACCCACAGCGATAGTGCGTCACGGCCGGGGGCGGCTGATCGTCCTACGACCTGGCACCGACGGCGAGCGAGTGCTCGACGTGCCGGTGACCGACCTGTTGAAGGTCCGCCTGAACCGGCGCGCCGACGACGCGGTCGTCATCGAGATCTACCTCCGATATCCCACCCCCGTCCTCACCGGTGTGCCCGCCGACCGGACCCCGCTACCGGTGCTGATCGCCGAGCACGATGTGCCCGCCGCGGTCGAGATCGTCGACCGGATCAACGATCAGATCCTGGATTTCCAGCGCGTCGACGTCGCGGCGCCGGATCTGACCCCGCCCGCACCGGAATGGAATTCCGATGTGCCCGTCCGCGCCGATGTGGAGCGCGCGGTGCGCCGGATGGCGCCGCGCAAGGAAGCCAAATCCGCGATCAACGTCTTGCACCGGTTCGCCACGGCCGATGAGTACGTGCTGGAAACAGCGGTGGCCGTCGCTCATCCGCCCGCGGGCCACGGTCAGGGATTGCTCGCCGCCACCACCGAACGACTGCTGTTCATCTCCATCGGCAACGGCGAACGCTATGCCCATGAGCTGGCGGTCCAGGCCATCATGTGGGCGCGCAGCACCGATGGCACGGCGAGTGCACCCGGCGAGATCGGCACGGTGCGTACCGATACCGGCCTAGACGTGCACGACGGCAATCAGACGCTGCACTTCACCGGATTCGATCGCGCCGACACCCAGCGCGTCACCTGCGCGGTGAACTTCGCGATCCGGCTCGAATCCGCCGACGGCGCGGCAGGCCCCGCCGATCCCGGTACCGCACAGCTGTACGCGGAGTGGGAGTTGCTGGTGGAGCGGCATTCGCTGGGCATGGTCGACGACACGCAGTTCCAGCGGTACGGCCGCGGGATCCTGCGTTCCCTTCCGGGGGTGTAGCCGACTCGGGCGGCGGGCTCCGGTGAACCGGGGCCCGCCGTTTCAGTTCAGGCCGATGCGCCGCCACGGGCTGGACGGACGGGTCCACAGGCGCAGCAGTTCCATCCTGCGGTCGACGCCGCCGTCCTTGAGTACGGCGAGATCCTCGGTGGCCTGCCAGTAGGTCCAGCCGGTCAGGTAGGCATCGCCGAATTGGCGCCAGTTGCGGTAGCGCCTGCGGGCCAGCGGTAGCGCGCGGGCCAGATAGCTCCACGCCATATCGGTTTCCAGGTAACCCGCGGTGAATGCCATGCGCGCGACCGCGACCACCCGCGCCAGATCCCAGGCGTAGATATCGCCGGGCAGCGGCCGGGACAGATGGTCGGTGAAACCGATCTTGATCGCCTGTGACCAGATGTCGTAGTCGCGGACCAGCGCCTCGGGGTTCTCCATGCCACGGAACGAGCCGACCTGACGCAGAAAGGCGCGATGCCGGTCGGCGCGCTCACCGAAGCGGTCGCGTTCGCTGGCATTGATCGAGGCGGTGACCAGTGGATGCACCAGCGCGTACAGCGGCGCGTGCATGCCGTCGAGCAGCTGTTCCATCGACGCGCGCGCCTCGGTGCCGTCGGTGATGCCCCAGGCGCCGGTGAGGGTATCGATGGCCAATTCGCGGCGATCACCCAGTGGGTGCTCACGTTCGGGGCCGAGCAGCAATTCGTCGTGGAATGCGTCCCAGCGGGCCGAATAAAACGCACCGAGAGCCAGCGCGCGCAATTGATCATCGGAGATCTGCGCACCGGACCAGTGGTCGTCCTCGCGCTGATCGAGCTCCTTGTACGGGAATGTTGTCAACGTGGGTAGGGCGCGGGCAGGCATAGGGCGAGTGTAGGTGGCGAGGCCCGCGCAGTGGCCTGTTCGCCGAGCGCGTTCAAAGGTTTTTCACATCTTCGATTTCTGGCCTGCCGAGGGCGGTGCCGGAGGGCTAGTGTGCATTCATGTGTAGAAACATCACCGTCTTGCGTGGTCTGGAACCTGCCGCGACCGAGCAGGAAATCTATGCCGCCGCATTGCAATACGTGCGCAAGGTCGGTGGATTGACCGGCCTGAGCTCCACCACCAAACCGGCGGTCGACAAGGCCGTCGCCGCGATCGCCGCCGCGACCACCCAGTTACTGGCGGAGCTACCCGACCGCAGGGTGCCACCGAGCACCGAACCTCCGCTGCGCCGGATCGCCGCCCGCGAAGCGCCGGCGTAGCAAGGGGCCGGACGCAGCCCGGTCAGCCGGGTTCGGGCAGCACGTCCGCACCGTAGGCGGCGACGCAGGCGAGCGCGGTCTGCAGCGGCAGCGCCCGCTGGTCGATCGGATGGCCGAGCAGTTCCTCGATCCGCTGGATGCGGTAGCGGACGGTGTTCTTGTGCACGCCCAGTAGTTTCGCCGCGGCCTCCGGGCTGTGCTGACAGCGCAGATACGCGCGCAAGGTCTCCCGCAATCGGGCCGCGTTCGCGTCGCGCCGGGCCAGCGCACGCAGTTCCCGCGCGATCATGGCCCGCATGGCCGCCTCGTCGACGCCGGCCAGATACGCGATCTCCACGTCGCGATAGGCCGTCACCCTCGGCCCATCCACCGGCCCGCGCTCGGCGACATGTCGTGCCGCCATCGCTTCGGCATGGCTGCACCGGAAACCCGCCACCCGATCGCCAGGGACACCGAACGCGATCCGCACCGGCGCCTCCACCACCTGAGCAACCATCTCCGCATCCGGCGCCGCACCCTGGTGGGCGTCCAACCCGATCCAGGCCCACATGCTGCTGGCTCCCGACGCGACGGTGAGCACGCGGTTGCTGCCGAGTTCGGCCGCCAGCCGCGCGGTCACCCGGTCGAGCAGTCCGCTCATTTCCCCGTCGCCGCCCGATTCCGCAGGCTCATCGGCCCAGAGCACCACGCCGAGGTGCTGCTGGTTGAGCCGGTAGCCGAGCCGGGTCGAGGCCTGTTCGATGTCGATGTCATCGCCGGCCAGCAGAGCCCGCACGGTTTCGGTGCGGCGGTTGAGCGCCGCGCGCAGCACCCGTTCGCGCTCCTCCATATAGGTCTCGGTCAGGGTCTCCACCGACGCGCCGACCCACTGGGTGGCCCGTTCGAACATGCGCAGCATCACCACGCGTTCGATCGGATACGGCGTCGGCCGCTGATCGAGCGCGTCGGTGAAGAAATCGAGCACCGCGGCCAGCCCGACGTTGTATGTGCGCAGCAGCAGCCTGAGTTCGAAGCCGCGGCGGGCGATGGTTCTGGCGAACGCGTGTGCTTGTTCGGGTAGCACCGGGTCGATGGTGTCGCTGGTGAGGCCGCTGAGCACCACCCGCGCGTGTGCGCGGGTGCTTGCGGCGAGATCGCGGCGCATATCGCGATCGGCGAGTTCGGGGATGCGCGCGACGATCGCGGAATCGAGGCGGTCGACGATCTGATCGAGCGTTTCGGTCCGCATCATGTCGTAGACGAATTCGGCCAGCCAGTACCTGACCCGCTCGCTCATGGAAGACGATTCGCCCGCTGCGGGCATTGCGGGTTGATCGACCGGGACGGGACGCGCATCCGGCACCGGATTCGTCATCAGTCACCTCGCGGTCGGCGCGACGCACCGAATTTGTATCGAAAGTCCAAACCAGACCACATCGGTTGACATTTCGAGCCAAGAATGTCGTCGGCGATTGTGCCACGATCATAGTTCAGTGAGCTGATTCACAGCGAGCAGCCGCCGACGAAGCCCGAGGCCACGACGCAGTGGGAGAGAAGACAGTGAGCGACACCGAATCCGCCCGCACGACGAAACGAACGACAACGCGCAAGAAGACCACCGATTCGCCCGCCGTGATCGAGGTGCGCAATCCGGCTACCGGCGACGTCGTCGGCACGGTGCCCGATACTTCGGCCGACGATGTGGCGGCCAAGGTCCGCGAACTGCGGCTCTACCAGCAGGAGTGGGAGGCCATCGGCCCCGAGGGCCGCAAGGAGTGGTTGCTGAAGCTGCAGGACTGGCTGATCGACAACACCGAACAGCTGGCCGACGTCTTGCAGTCCGAGACCGGCAAGCCCCGGGTGGACGCACTCATCGACCCGGCCTTCTCGGTCGATCTGACCGGCTACTACGCCCGTCGCGCGCCGAAGTTCCTCGCCGATGAGAGCCCGTCCCCGCACAGCCCGCTGGCCCGGGTCAAGAAACTGTCGATCGCCTTCAAGCCGTACCCGGTGGTCGGTGTCATCACACCGTGGAACTTCCCGCTGGCCATGCCCGTGGTCGATGTGATTCCGGCGCTGGCCGCCGGAGCCGCGGTGATCCTCAAACCGTCGGAGGTGACGCCGCTGTCGGCGCTCGAGCTGGCGCGCGGCTGGACCGAGATCGGCGCGCCGCCGGTCTTCGCGGTGGTGACCGGTGCCGGTGCGACGGGTGCCGCCGTCGTGGACAACGCCGATTACATCCAGTTCACCGGCTCGACCCCCACCGGCCGCAAGATCGCCGCCGCCTGTGTCGAGCGGATGATCCCCTACAGCCTCGAGCTGGGTGGCAAGGATCCGGCGATCGTGCTGGCCGACGCCGATATCGATCGGGCCGCGCATGGCATCGCCTTCGGCGGCATGTTCAACGCCGGGCAGGTCTGTATCTCGGTGGAGCGGGTCTATGTGGAGGCGCCGGTCTATGACGAGTTCGTCGCCAAACTGACCGCGAATGTCGCGGCCCTGCGGCAGGGGCTCGACGACCGCACTCCGAACAACGACGTGGGCGCGCTGGCCAACGAGAGCCAGGTGAACATCGTGCAGCGCCACGTCGACGAGGCCGTCGCGGCGGGCGCGAAGGTGACCACCGGCGGTAAGCGCACCGGTGTCGGCACCTTCTTCGAGCCGACGGTGCTGGTGGATGTCGACCACTCCATGTCGTGCGTCGCCGAGGAGACCTTCGGCCCGACCCTGCCGGTGATGAAGGTCGCCGACGAGGCCGAGGCGATCCGGCTGGCCAACGACTCCATCTACGGCCTGTCGGCGTCGGTGTGGACCGGCGACAAGGACCGTGGTGAGCGGGTCGCGCGGCAGCTGTCGGCGGGCGCGGTGAACATCAACGACGTCTTCAGCAACATGTTCAGCTTCGCCCTGCCGATGGGCGGCTGGGGCAACTCCGGCGTCGGCGCCCGCTGGGGCGGCCCGAACGGGGTGCGCAAATACTGCCGGGCACAGGCGATCACCAAGCCGATCCTGCCCACGCAGGAAAAAGAACTGATCTGGTTCCCGTACGAAGTGCCCAAGATCCTGTTCGCGCTCGGCGCGATGCGGGCGGCGGGTGCCCGTGGTCTGCGCCGGCTCGATGTGCCGGCCCTGCTGCGGCTCAAGGGCAATGCGAAGGGTGAGAAGTAAATGGCAGACGCGACGAAGATTCGCGGCAAGGTCGTCGTCATCACCGGCGGCGCGCGCGGCATCGGTTTGGCCACCGCGACGGCGCTGCAGGCGCTGGGGGCGAAGATCGCCATCGGCGACATCGATGAGACGACGGTCAAGGAGTCGGGCACCCACCGCGATTTCGAGGTCTACGGCCGCCTGGACGTCACCGACCAAGCCTCGTTCGAGGCTTTCCTCGACGAGGTCGAGCGCACGCTCGGGCCGATCGATGTGCTGATCAACAACGCGGGCATCATGCCGACCGGCAAGCTGGTCGACGAACCCGATGAGGTGACCCGCCGCATCCTCGACATCAACGTCTACGGCGTCATCCTCGGGTCGAAGCTGGCACTGGCGCGCATGCTGCCGCGACGCAGCGGGCACGTCATCAATATCGCGTCGCTGGCCGGTGAGACCCACATTCCGGGCCTGGCGACCTATAACGCCAGCAAGCATGCGGTGCTCGGGTTCACCGATACGCTGCGCGAGGAGTACCGGGGCTCGGGTCTCAGCTTCTCCTCGGTGCTGCCGACGCTGACCAATACCGAACTCGGTTCCGGGGTCAGCACGCCGAAGATCCTGCGTCCGGCCGAGCCGGAGGAGATCGCCGACGCCATCGCCGGGTTGATCGCCGCGCCGAAGTCCAAGGTCCGGGTGACGGCCGTGGCGGGGGCGATCGCACAGGTGGTCAATCTGCTGCCGGAGTCGTGGGCCGATGGGCTGGCGCGGGCGCTCGGATCGAGCAACACCTTCCTCGACGATGTGAACACCGATCAGCGCAAGGCGTACGAGGAGCGCGCCAGGAACGCCTGATCTGTGGCGTGCACTACGCGGCGCCGCGGCCGTCCTCGTGACGGTCTCGGCGCCGTTTCGCGTCGCCGGTTGTGGCGCGTGTCGACGTTGCGCAAACCTGATTGTGACCAACATCACCGGCCGCTGGCGCCCTGCCGGACAGGCGCCTGGACGCCCGAACACGCGGCCCGAATCCGGCCAACTCGCACACCACGACGCGGCCACTCCCGAAACGGATCCCCGCTGGTCACCGCACCGGAGATCGCCGTAGCGACCGACCCGAACCATCCTCACCGAAGCCTCGCCGAATCCGATGGTGCGCATCACCATGACAGGCCATATGCTGTGACTAACAAACCTGTTGACCGTTTCGGGCCACGATTACGAACTTTCCGGTCTAATTAGGCTAGAAATCCGGGACCAATTCTGATAGCAATAAGCTATGGACCCGCATTTGCGCGACCTGCGGTATTTCGTCGCTGTCGCTGAGGAATTGCATTTCACCAACGCCGCCCAGCGGCTGCACATCGCACAGCCCACCCTGTCGCGCCAGATCCGCCAGCTGGAACGCCAGCTCGATGTGGTCCTGTTCGATCGCAATCAGCGCAGCGTCGCACTCACCGTCGCGGGCAAGGAACTGCTCGAGGGCGCCCGCAAGATCCTGGAACTGTGGGAGCTCACCAACTCCTCGCTGCAAGAGGCCGGTGAGGTGCTGCGCGTCGGCATTCAATCCACCCTCGGCCGCGGACTCCTCAACGATCTGGAAAGCGCGAGCGGACACCGGCTCGCCCTGCACTCCGCGTCCTGGACCGACCCGTCCAGCGGCCTGGCAGGCCGCCAGGCCGATCTGGCGCTCGTCTGGCTACCCCTACCGGATTCGAATCGGTACCGCTGGGAGGTGCTACGCACCGAAGACCGCTGGGTGCTACTACCGGAGAACCACCGGCTGGCCGTACAAGACACCATCGACTTCGCCGACCTGGTCGACGAACCGTTCGTCGCGCTACCGCCCGAGGCCGGCGCGGTGCGCGAATTCTGGCTCGGCAACGACGGCCGTGGCGGACGTCAGCCCAAGATCGGCGCCGAAGCCGCCACCCCGGAGGACAAGCTGGAGGCGGTGAGCCTCGGACTCGGCGTCTGCCTGCTCGCCGAGAACAACGTCCCGATGTACCGCTGGCCCGGCCTGACCGCCCGCCCCGTCACCGGGCTCGCGCCGTGCGAGCTGGCGGTGGCCTGGCGTGCCGACGACAACCGGCCGACGATCCTCGAATTCGCCGGCCGTGCCGCCGACGGCGGCTTCGCGACGAAACCCGCCGTCGCGGTCTGACCGACGAGGTCAAGACCGGAGGAGACAGCGCAGCTTCACCACGCAGGCCCTCCGAGTCAGGCGGAATGTGCGCTGAGCTACGCCTGCTCGGAGGTCCGGTCCGCTGTCGTCCGCGGCCACGGGTGCAGCGCCTCGAGCTGGGCGGCCAGCCGCAGCAGCGTCGATTCGCTGCCCGGCGGGCCTGCCAGCTGCGCTGCCACCGGCGTACCGGACTCCGGATGCAAGCCCATCGGTACCGACATCGCCGGCCAGCCCACCAGATTCCACATCGGGGTGAACGGTGAATAGCGCGGGCTGTTGATGAAGTTCGTCAGCCAGCCCTTGGCGTGCCAAGCCTTCGCTGCCGGCGGCGGCAGAGCCAGCGCGGGCGTGATCACCACGTCGTAATTGTCGAAGAATTCGACCAACCGGGCCTCGACCCGTTCGACCTGCGCGGGCCGCACCATATTCAGCCGCACGAATAACCTGCCGAGCGCCAGATGACGGCGGGTACGCCGCTGGAGTCGTTCCGGATGCGGCAGTTCGTCGGCCTCCGGGATCGCCAGCATCGGCCACCGAAGCATCACCGCGGTGACCGCGTCGCCATAAGGCAGTTTCGCCGTCTCGACCGCGTGACCGGCGGTGGCCGCGGCCGAGCCGGCGGTGCGCGCGGCCGCGGTCCAATGCCGATCCACCTTGATCAGCGGACTGGGCGCGTCGACCGCGAGAGCGACCCGGAGTGCGGCGGGGGCGTCGACGTCGGCCAGTTCGGGCCTGCCAGCCAGCACCGAGAGGGTGAGCGCGGCGTCGGCGACAGTCGTTGCCAGGACGCCGTTTTCGGTCATCCCGCCCCAGGAATCCGGCCCCACTTCGGCCGGTACCACCCCGCGGCCGGGTTTGATCCCGACGACGCCACAGCAGGCCGCCGGTATACGGACCGAACCGAGGCCGTCGTTGCCGTGCGCGACCGGAACCAGCCCCGCCGCGACCGACGCAGCGGCACCGCCCGACGAACCGCCCGAAGTGCGCTCGGGGTTCCACGGATTGCGGGTGATCCCGTCCGGCCCGTCGGTCATGCCCCACAGGCTCAGTTCGGGCACCGCCGTCAGCCCGACCACCACCGCGCCGGCGTCGCGTAGCCGCCGCACCACCGGGTGATCGGTGGTCGCGGGCGTCGGATCGGTGGCGGCCGAGCCGTCCAGGACGGTTTCGCCCGTCACCGCGACATTGTGTTTGATCGCCACCGGAACACCGGCCAGCGGCAGCCCGTCGAGGTCGACGCGCTGTTCAAGTTCCGCCGCCTCCGCGCGCGCCTTCTCCTCGCGCACCACGTCGAATGCGTACACATCTGCGTTGCCTTCAGTGATCCTGGCCAGTGCCGCGTCCACCTCCGCCATCGGCGTCGTCGACCCCTCACGTACCCGGGCCGCGGTCGTCACGACCGGGCCGGGTGGAGTGGTCGCGTCATTGCCCGCGTTCGTATTCGCGGGCTCTTGTGCCCCCATCGTTGCCCTCCTACCGTGGCCTGCCCGCCATCGGGTCCGGCCGCGTTCAACCAGCTCGTAGCCCGACGCTACGTTGCCGAAACCGGGTGAGACCCCCTGCGAGTGGACGTATCATTCCGATTACCGGTCGCCGTCGAAGGCGTCGGGTGTGGCGGAGTTTATCGGCAACCCCGTCGGCCGACCAGTGCACATTTCGCGGCATCCAGCCAGCAACCCCTTGGGACCATGAGCGCCGAACCGGAGATCACCCCCGATCGCACTTCCGCAGCGGAATCCATTGCGGGAGCGGCATCGCCGCGGCCGGACGACGCCGAAACCACCCGGGCCAACGACCCCACCCGCACCTCCGCCGCGCCCTTCGATCTGGCCACCCAGCTCGATCCGGGATCCGGTACCGGTCCTGGCACCGACGAGGCGCTCGACCGGATCGAGGTCGGCACCAGTATCGGCGATTTCGATCTGCTCACCGGACTCGGCACCGGCGCCTTCGCCCGGGTCTTCCTGGCCAGGCAGCGTTCGCTGCAACGGCTGGTCGCGGTGAAGGTCTCCGCCGACCACGGCACCGAACCACAGACGCTGGCTCAGCTCGATCACGACTACATCGTGCGGGTATTCGATCAGCAACTGCTCGAATCGGGTCGCGCCCGCGGGTCCCGTCGACTGCGGTTCCTGTACATGCAGTTCTTGCCGGGCGGCACGCTGCTCGGTGCGTTGCGCTGGGTCCGCGCGACCCCGCCCGCCGAGCGCGACGGCAGGCTGCTGCTCGACGCGGTCGACACCGCGATGGAGGAAAAAGGCGAGATCCGGCCGACCGATTCCAGCGTGCGCGCCGAGATCGCCGCCCTGAGCTGGCCGGAGACGGTCGCCTGGCTCGGCAGGCGCCTGGCCGAGGCGCTCGACTACGCCGCCGACCACGGGGTGCTGCACCGCGACGTCAAACCGGCCAATGTGCTGCTCACCGCCGAGGGCGTGCCCAAGCTCGCCGACTTCAACATCAGCTTCAGCCGCAATGTGAAAGGCACCAGCCCGGTGTCGTACTTCGGCGGCTCACTGACCTATATGTCGCCCGAACAACTCGAGGCCTGCCATCCCGGCCGCGAACGCACCGCCGGCGACCTCGATACCCGCGCCGACATCTACTCCCTCGGTGTGCTGCTGTGGGAGCTGCTGACGGGGGCCAAACCGTTCGACGACACCACCGCGGGCGCAGGCGATCAAGGTGACGACACCACCCTCGAGGCGATGCTGGAACGCCGCACCACCGGCGTCGACGATGCGGCGCTGGAGCGGCTGCCACCGGACTGCCCCGCTGCGCTGCGCCGAGTCCTGCTGACCTGCCTCGACCCCGAAAGAGACCGGCGCTGGCCCAATGGCGCGGTGCTTGCCAGGCAATTCGACACCTGCCTCGACCCGAGGGCTCGTGAACTCGTCGACCCCGCGCCGGACAGCTGGCGGCTGCGGCTGCGGCCGTGGATCATTCCGGTACTGCTGCTGGCGCTCGGCGTACCCAACGCGCTCGCCTCGCTGTACAACATCGAACACAATCATCAGCTCATCGTCAGCAGGCTGTCGGAGGAGGCGCAGCGCAATTTCGTGATCATCACCGGGATCGTCAATTCGGTACTGTTCCCGGTCGGCATCGCGGTCGTGCTGTACCTGTCCCGCCATATATTGCGGGTGACCAGCGGGCTTCGGCACGGCAAACGTTTCGACTCGGACACACTGCGACGCGCCAGACAGGACACCCTGCGGCTCGGCGACAACGCGGTCATCGTCGCATTCTCGCTATGGGTGGTGGCCGGGCTGACCTTCCCGATCGCGCTGCGACTGACCGCCGACGATCTGCCCGCGCGCGGGGTCTGGCATTTCCTCACCTCACAAACGGTGTGCGGCGCTATAGCGGTCGCCTACCCGTTCTTCCTGGCGACCTTCTACATGGTGCGCTGCATCTACCCGATATTCCTTCGCCACGGTGATGTCGGCGCCGAGGACGCGGTGTGGCTGCGCAAACTGGACAAGCGCTGCAACGGCTATCTCGCGGTGGCCGCGTCGGTGCCGCTGCTTGCCGTTGCCGGGGTGACGTTCCTGCCGCCGACCGATATCGCCGAGGTGATCGTTGCCGTACGAGTGCTGTGCGTGGGCGGCATCATCGCCTTCGTCGGCACGTACGTGGTGTTCCGTGCGCTCGAAGCCGATCTGCGGGCGTTGGAGCGGGTGGTGTCGCCGGGTGATCCGGTGAGCAGGCGCGAGGCAGCCTGAGAATGCCCTGCGGCCCGATTCGGCTCAGGCTTCGCCGCCGTACACCTTCGGATGCAGGGTGCCGATGTAGGGCAGGTCGCGGTAGCGCTCGGCGTAGTCGAGGCCGTAACCGACGACGAATTCGTTCGGGATGTCGAAACCGACGTGCGAGACCTCCACCTGGGTACGTAGCGCGTCGGGCTTGCGTAGCAGAGTGACCACCTCGAGCGAGGCCGGGTTGCGGGTGGACAGGTTGCGCATCAGCCAGGACAGGGTGAGACCGGAGTCGATGATGTCCTCGACGATCAGCACGTTGCGGCCCGCGATGTCTTTGTCCAGGTCCTTCATGATGCGCACGACGCCCGAGGACGAGGTGGACGAACCGTAGGAGGACACGGCCATGAATTCGAGCTGGGTGGGGATCGGCAGCGCTTTGGCCAGATCGGTCATGAAGAAGATCGCGCCCTTGAGTACGCCGATCAGCAGCAGATCGCCCTCGGGGGCGTCGGGCGGATAGCGCTTGGCGATCAGTTCGGCCAGTTCCCTGGTCTTGTCGGCAATTTCTTCTTCGGTGATCAGCACCGAGGCGATGTCGTCCCCGTACACGTGCGCTGGTTCCCTTCCCTGCGTTGATCCGCGGTGCTCCGGCAGGGCCCGTCCGTGGTCACGCCGCGCTGTCGCCTCGGGGCCCGTCACTCGCGCTCGCCCGGGCGAACCCGATCGGTATGCGCGAGTGTCAGCCTGCCATGTTCACGCCCGGCAACCAACCTCGTCCCCGGTTCACCACCGCCGACCGCGACCCCACCCTGGCCACGCCATGCGGTAACCAGCTGGTCGACCGCCTGTAAATGTTTGCCGGTCAGTGCTTTCGCACCACCGTCGAGCAACCACGCCCGAATGGCGCGGCGGCGCAGGGCGGTGGGGGCAGTGGCGAGCGTCTCGCACGAGAGCGTCACGTCATGAGCGTGGGTATCGCCGGTGTGGCCGGGTCCGTGACTCGCGACCCGCAACAGGTCATGGGCCAGCTCGTCGAGCACCGTGTTGTCTTCGCGGAGCTGTTCGGCCGTACGCCCGAGCGCCTCGGCCACTCCCCCGCCGAGCACGTCCTCGAGCAGCGGCACGACCTCCGCACGCAGCCGGACCCTGGTGAATTCGGGCGAGTCGTTGTGTGGATCTTCGTGCGGGATGAGCCCGAGGTCGGCGCAGAACTGCCGGGTGACGGTTCGCCGCACACCGAGCAACGGCCGGCCCCACGGCGGGGAGTACGCCGCCATGCCCTGGATCGAGCGCGGGCCCGAGCCGCGGGCCAGCCCGAGCAGCACCGTTTCGGCTTGATCGTCGAGAGTGTGACCGAGCAGCACCGGCAGGCCCTCGCGCGCCCCGTCCAGCGCCGCATAACGCGCCTTTCTGGCCGCCGCCTCCATCCCGCCTTCGCGACCCACCTCGACCGGCAGCACGTGCGCCGACCGGCAGCCCAGCTTCAACGCCGTGGCCGCGGCTGTGGCGGCGACGGCCGCCGAGCCCGGCTGGAGTTGGTGATCCACGATCAGCGCGTCGACGGATCCGGCCTCGGCCACCGCGGCGGCGGTCAGGGCCAGTGAGTCCGCTCCCCCGGACAACGCCACCGCGACCGCGGATCCGAGGTCGTGGCGCACCAGCCAGCCGCGCACCGCATGACGCAGTTCGAGCACGGCAGATGTCTCGGGCAAGCGCACGGCGTGGGGTTCGGTCGCAGCAGGACCGGCTCCGGCCCGGTCGGCCGGCCCCGTCGTGGCCGCCGAGTCCTCAGCCCGGTCGGCGGGCCCATCGGGGGCCCCGGTCTCACTCATCCCAGTACGCGGGCGATCCATCGCTGCGGGTCTTCGATCTCGTCCGGACGCGGCAGCGTCTCGGCGTCGGTCCAGACGGTATTGAAGCGCTGCATGCCGACGGCCTCGACGACGTGGTCGACGAAGGCCTTGCCGCGCACGTACTGGGCGACCTTCGCGTCGACGCCGAGCAGTGCCCGCAGCAGCCGCTGAACCGGGTTGGTGGGGCGTTTGCGGCGCTGGTCGAAGGCGGCGCGGATCTGTTCCACGGTCGGGATGACCGACGGGCCTACGGCGTCCATGACATGGTCGGCGTGGCCCTCGAGCAGCGTGCCGAGCATGAGCAGCCGGTCCAGCGCCTCGCGTTGCGGTGCGGGCTGGGTGGCGCGCAGCAGGCCGACCATGCCGCGGGCGGCCGGATCGTCGGGCGTGCCGTTGCGGCGGCGTTCGCGGACCTCGGAGACGAGCCGGGCGAGCATATCGGCCATCGGTTCGTCGCCGACCTCGCCGAGCACGTCCACATTCGTGCGCATGTAGTCGGCCAGCCAGGGCGCCGAGGAGAACTGCACCCGATGGGTGACCTCGTGCAGGCACACCCAGAAACGGAAATCGCTCGGCTGCACGCCGAGCGCACGTTCCACCGACATGATGTTGGGCGCGACCAGCAGCAGCGTGCCGTCGCGGCCGGTGAACGGATCGTATTGGCCGAGGATCGCGGTGGACAGGAACGCCAGCATGGCCCCGGCCTGCACGCCTGCCGGTTTACCCGTCAGCACACCACGACCCTCGTCGACACCGGTGCCGGTGAGCTGAGCCATGGAATCGGCGGCCGCATCGATCCAGCCGGGACGGTCGACGATGCGCGCCTGCGGTACCGGCTGATCGTCGAGCAGCCCGGTGACCTCACGGACCGGGGCTTCCGCACGCACCGAAGCATCGGCGAGCTCGGTGACCACCTGTTCGGCGGAATACCTGCTGGTCCGCGGCCCGGACGGGACGAGGGCGGCGCCGGTGCGGGCGGCGAGTCGCCAGTCGACGGCACCGGACAAGCGGGTGCGCGCGCCGGTCTTCTCGGCGGTGTCGACTCCACCACCGCTCGATTCGACCGGTCCGGTATCGCCGGGGCTTTGTTCGGTCGTCATAGGTCACCCACCCGTCAGGAACATCCGCAATTACGCAGTGTGGCCGCGATGGCATCCAGTGCGGGTCTGCTCACCTCCGGCGGCCGATCACTCGACATCAACGCGAAGGTGAGTACCCGCC
The DNA here is from genome assembly GCF_042754945.1 of Nocardia sp. NPDC059180. Classification (NCBI taxonomy): domain Bacteria; kingdom Bacillati; phylum Actinomycetota; class Actinomycetes; order Mycobacteriales; family Nocardiaceae; genus Nocardia; species Nocardia sp. NPDC059180. Next base: position 755,519 of record NZ_JBHZBU010000001.1, on the reverse strand, counting down.
CATCGCTGTCGAGCACATATCCGACCAACGTGCTCGCCACCGACAGAGTTCCGGTCTTGGCCCGCACCCACCCGGCACCGTCCCGGTCGCGAACAACATAGCGGCTGGTCAGCGAGCCGGTAGCACCCGCGACAGGAAGATCATCGAGCAGCGGTGCGAGGGTCGCGGACAGGTCGGGTTCGTCGTCGGCCTGCTTGCCGGGGGACGCCCCCGGCCGCACGATCGAACCCGGCCGCAGACTCGGGACCCCGGTTTTCGGCTGCTCGGCGATCGCGCGATCGCGCGCCGCGGTTGCCAGGATCCGGTCCAATACTTGCGCCGGAATGCGGTCGTCGACCGAGAGTCCGCTGGTGTCGTGCATGCTCACGCCGGTCAGGTCGAAGCCTGCCTGCTCGAGCGTTGCCCGCACCGCCGCCGCCGCACCCGCGAACGAGGCGGGACCACCGGTGGCCTGCGCGATCTCGCGGCCGATGGTTTCGGCGAGCACATTGTCGGAGTGCACCATCATGGCGTGCAGGCGTTCCCCCAGCGGCGCAGAGGACACGCTCGCGATCTGTTTCGCACCGGCGGGCGCCGTGCCCGGCCGCACGCGTTCGGCATCGAGACCGAGTTCGGCCGCCAGCCGACGGCCGACATCGAGCCCGGGAGTCCCGCTGCGCGGGGAGTACTCGACCAGGGGATCGAGCCTGCCGCCGTCGAGCATCAGCGGGTCGATCGGTGCGATGGAACCGCCGGGGATGTCGATGGGGTCCCAGCCCTGCGCCATGGTCGGGCCCGAGTAGAGCGAAGTGTCGACCACGATCGAATCGATGGGGATCTGCGCGGCCCGCACCTGGGCGACCAGGTCCGACAGTTTCGGTCCATTGGGGTAGTAGCCCTTGCCGTCGCGCTGCGCGGTGAGCGTGGGGTCACCGCCGCCGACAAGCACGATCTCGCCCGGCGTCGCGCCTGCGACCACGATGGTGTCGATTCGCTGATCCTCGGGCAACGACAGCAGTGCGGCCGCTGTGGTCAGGATCTTCGCCGTCGAGGACGGGACCATCGGCTTGGCCGCTTCGGCGCTCCACAGCACCGTCCCGGTGTCGGCGTCGGTCACCGAACCGGCGAAACCACCGAGATCCGGGTTCGACACCACCGGCGCCAGTGCCGCCGCCAGCCCTGCCGAACTGGGCACCGGAGCGTCATCGGGTGCGGGCGCGACCCGGGGAAACGGCCGGACCGGCACCGGCGGCTCGGCGATGGTCAGCCCGCCGTGCCGGAACTCCTCGGTCCACGGCTTCAGCGTCACCACGACACCGGCACCGACCGCGAGCAGCACCACCAGCGTGGTGATCAGTCCGATCCACATCCGGCGTCGTCGCCGCGAGGCCAGTCCACCGATGTTCTTACCGCCTCGACCCACCACGTTGTCCGCCGTCTCCTCACGCCCGCCACATCCGCTTGGCCCAGACTATCCTCGTTCGGCTACCGTTCCCCCGAACGACCTGGCGCGTCGGCGGCCGTCGGCCCGCCGGAGCAAGACAGCCGCAGCACACCAGAGGCACCGGAAGAAGGAGTTGGCGTGGAGTTCGACGTCACCATCGAGATCCCCAAGGGTTCGCGTAACAAGTACGAGGTCGACCACGAGACCGGCCGGGTCCGGCTCGACCGTTTCCTCTACACCTCCATGGTGTACCCGGCCGACTACGGCTACATCGAGAACACCCTCGGCGAAGACGGTGATCCGCTGGACGCGCTGATCCTGCTGCCCGATTCGGTGTTCCCCGGCGTCATCGTGGAGGCCCGCCCGGTCGCCATGTACAAGATGGTCGACGAGGCAGGCGGCGACGACAAGGTGCTGTGCGTGCCTGCCGGTGACCCGCGCTGGGATCACATCCAGGACCTGAAGGATGTCCCGGAGTTCGAGCTGGCCGCCATCAAGCACTTCTTCGAGCGCTACAAGGACCTCGAGCCCGGTAAGTACGTCAAGGGTTCGGAGTGGGTCGGCCGCGCCGAGGCCGAGGCCGAGGTGGAGGCGTCCATCCAGCGCCTGAAGGACCAGGGCGGACACTGAGCGTCGCCGAGCTGCCGACAGCTCGCTGACCGGCCGCCGAGAGGTAGCCGACGACAGCCCCCGAAACAACTAGCGGCACATCACCGAGGCAAACCCGAATCGGGGCCTCGATGATGTGCCGCTCGTCGTTGGTGAGCTGTCGACTGTTCGGTGGGCCGTCGAGCCCGGTCAGCGGCCCTTGAACTGCGGGGCGCGCTTCTCGAAGACGGCCTGAATTGCTTCGGTGAGGTCCTCCGACGGGAGGAAGGCCGCGTTCCACGCCGACACATAACGCAGGCCCTCGGCCACCTCGGAGGCGTGCTTCTGGTGCAGGACGTCCTTGGCGCCCTGCACCACCAGCGGCGGGTTGGCGGCGATCTCACGCGCGGTGGCATGAGCGGCGTCCAGTGCCGCCTGCTGATCGTCGAACACGTCGTTGACCAGGCCGATCTTCTCCGCCCGCGCGGCATCGATGTCCTTGCCGGTGTAGGCGAGTTCACGCAGGTGGCCCTCGCCGATGATGGCGGGCAGCCGGTGCAGCGAACCGATATCGGCGACGATGGCCACCTTCGCCTCACGCAGGCTGAACTTGGCGTCGGCGCTGGCGTAGCGGATGTCGACGGCGGCGATCAGGTCGAGACCACCACCGATGCACCAACCGGAGACCGCGGCGATGACCGGCTTGCGGCACTCGGCGACCGCCGTGACCGCGGCCTGCATGGTGCGGATCTCGTCCAGGAAATCGGTGCGCGGGGCGGCAAGCGCCTTATCTGCCAGCAGCGGGCCGAAGGTCCCGCTCATGGCCGGCAGATCGAGGCCGTAGGAGAAATGCTTACCGGAGCCGGTCAGCACGATCGCGCGGACCTCGCGGTCGGCATCGAGGGCACGGAAGATCTCCGGCAGCTCGCGCCAGAAGTCCGGGCCCATGGCATTGCCCTTACCGGGACCGGTCAGGGTGACCTGCGCGACGTGGTCGGTGGTTTCGACGGTGAAAGCCTGCCATTCAGTCATCTGTACAGCGTATACACGCCGATCACGGCGTCGATACCGTGTGGGATAGAACCTGTTATCACTGAACCGGCGCCCCCGAAGGTGTTCGCACTACCCTGGATTCATGCGCAGGTCACTTCCTCCGGTCGCCTGCCGGGTTGCGGACACCCTGATCGCCCGCGGCCACCACGGCGTCATCGTCACTCATCAGGATCGCCCCACCGCGGCCTCCGCTGCCGCCCGAGCCCTCGGCGTCGATATCGGCGCCATCGCCGAAGCCCGCCTGTTCCTGCTCGACGACGATCCGGTCCTGCTGCTCGTCTCCGGCGAACACGAGGTCGACCTCGATCGCACCGGCGAACGCATGGAAGGCACCCTCACCCCGGCCCCCGACGATCTCGTACTCGAAGTCACCGGCCATCCCCTCGACGCCGTCGCCCCCGTCGGCCATCCCACCAATATCCCCACCTGGGTCGACACCGCCCTGGCCCGCCATCGCGAACTGTGGGCCGCGGGCGGACATCCGGATGCGGTGTTCCGCACCACATTTCGAGAACTGGTGCGTATCACGGCCGGTCTTCCGATCGACGTCGATTGATCGGGCCGCGCGATGCCGCGCTGCGCAACCACCAGGTACAGCCTGGACGGGCGACCTCGAGGAGCCCGGTTCGCGGCCCGGCTCGCGTTTCCGTGGCCGCTGCGTACGCCGAAGGCAAGCAGTGGTCGCGGAAACGCGAGCCTCCCCGGGGCCGCGAACACGCCGCGACGAAGGAGCGGCAAAATCAACACAGTGACCGACGCGCATTCAGAACCGACAGCCACGGGGGCGGAGGCGGGACTGCGGGTGCCCGATGATCTGAGCGGGATCACCGCGGAGCAGTACCGCGCGTCCATGCGCCACTATCCGTCGGGGGTGACGGTGGTGACGCTGTGTTCACCGAAGGGGCCGGTCGGATTCACCGCGACCTCGTTCGCGTCGTTATCGCTGGAACCGCCGCTGGTGTCGTTCAATATCGCGCACACCTCGTCGAGCCTGGAGGCGATGAGCGAAGCGGATTCGGTGGTGATCCATTTCCTCGGTGAACATCAGCGCCACATCGCCCAGCGCTTCGCCCGCAGTGCCGCGGAGCGGTTCACCGACCGATCGCTGTGGACCACACTCGATACCGGCGAGCCGGTGCTGCACGGCACGCCGATCTGGCTGCGCACCACCGTCGAACAGCGCATTCCGATCGGCGACCACACCTTCGTCGTCGGCCGGGTGACTCGCGTGCACGACGCCACGGAGGAGAAGCCGGCGGCGGCGCCGTTGCTGTACCACAACGGCCGCTACTACCGGCCCACTCCGCTCGACGAGGACTGACGAACTCCCGGCCGCGATGACAGGGTATTCCGCGGTCAGCCGATGAGGCAGGGAGTCGCTCCGTCACCATCGACGCCGGTGAACGGCCTGGTTTCCGGGCTCGGATTCCACAGGCCGTCAGTGCGGGTGTAATTCCATGACGGGCCGTCGTGGACAAGCGCGGCGATCGCCGAGATCAGCCGGTCCACGTCCGTAGAGCTGGTGCCCAATCCGATACTCGCGCGCAGCGCACCGTCGAGCCCGAGACGAGCCAGCAGTGGGTGCGCGCAGAAGCGGCCGTCGCGCACGCCGATGCCGTGTTCGGCGGACAGATAGGCGGCCACCTCGCCGGGCGCGAAACCGTCCAGCGTGAAGGCGACGATGCCGACGGTGTCGGGGCTGTCGGACCAGATGCGCGGCAACCGCACGCCGGGGATGGCACACAGACCGTCCCGCAGCCGCTCGGCCAGCAGCCGTTCATGTGCGATCGCCCGGTCGGCGTCGATGTCGGCCAGCGCATCGCAGGCCGCCGCCAACGCCGCGACGCCGAGCACATTGGGCGATCCGGCCTCGTGTCGCTGCGGCGCGGGCGCCCACTCGGTGCCGTCGACCCGTACCTCACGCACCGCACCGCCTCCGGCCAGGTACGGCGGCGCCGCGTCGAGCCAATCCCGGTTGCCGACGAGCACTCCGGAACCGAACGGCGCGTACAGCTTGTGCCCGGAGAAGGCCAGGTAGTCGATGCCGCACTCGCGCAGGCTGATTCGACGGTGCGGCGCCAGTTGCGCGGCGTCGACGAGGATACGGGCACCACACTGATGGGCGATCTCGGCCAGCCGCGCCAGTGGCAGGACCTCGCCGGTCACATTGGAGGCGCCGGTGATGGCAAGCAGCGCAGCCGGTTTCGCACAGAGTTCGGCTACCACACGGCGGACCGTCTCGTCGACCGTATCCGCCGCGGTCACCACCCGCCGCCCACGCCGTTCCCAGGGCAGGAAATTGGCGTGATGTTCGACATCGAGCACCACGGTGTCGCCGGGCACGCAGGCGGCCAACAGGTTCAGCGAGTCGGTGGTGTTGCGGGTGAAGACCACAACCTGGTCGTCGGTCGCGTCGAGAAAGCGGGCGACCGAACCACGGGCGGCCTCATAGCATTCGGTGGAGATCCGCGAGGCGTAGCCCGCGCCGCGGTGCACGCTGGCGTAGTAGGGCAGCAAACGCTGCACCCGGTCGGTGACCTGAGCCAGCGCCGGTGCGCTCGCGGCATAGTCGAAATTGGCGTACGTGCAGGTCCCGCCCTGTACCAGGGGGACATGGAGGTCGTCTCCGGAGACCCGGGCGAGGGGGGCACAGGTCTGATCGAACACAGCAGTCATCACGTCATCCCGTCGGCTGAGGGACCCGCGAAAAGGGGAGTTTCATCGAGTCCGCGCTTGCCGCGCCCGGTCGGGCGTCGGCCCGGTCGTCACCCGGAGCACCCCACCGCGGAGGAGGGTTGCCGACCAGCTAGCCGGGGCTTGACGCTGGCACTCATGACCTGATCCGAGGCTGACAGACCGGCCCCGCTGCTGTCAACCCGGTCGCCGCTGCGGGTACCGTGGACAACTGGTCACCAGGGCATTCGCCGTTTGCCCATTGGTAACCCTCGTATGAAACAACCGTCTTCGAGAATTAGTTGGTGAGGCCGTACCGCCGAACATGGTTACTGCCGGACAGTGCTGAGGAAGGTGGGCCGGACGTGATGCTCCAGCCGCAGATCGACACCGATGGTTCGGTCGAGGAGCTCGATCCGCTGCGACGCTCAACCCTCGCCCCACCTGCGCGAACACTGGTCGACATCCTCGCTGACACCGCGCGCGCCCATCCGGACGCACCGGCCATCGACGACGGCGACACCGCGCTCACCTACACCGAACTGCTGGCCGAGATCGCGGTCACGGTCGAACGCCTCGCCGCGGCCGGTGTGCGCCGCGGCGACCGGGTCGGTGTGCGGATGCCCTCGGGTACCCGTGAGCTCTACGTCACGATTCTTGCTGTGCTGCACGCGGGTGCGGCCTATGTCCCGGTCGACGCCGACGACCCGGATGAGCGAGCCCGCCTGGTTTTCGGCGAGGCTCGGGTCACCGCGATCGTGACCGCCGCGGGTATCGAGCCGACCGAGCACGCGCAGCCGATCCCAGCATCCGCCGAGCAAACCGATGGCCCGGCGCAGCCCTCCCCCACCGATGACGCGTGGATCATCTTCACCTCCGGCTCCACCGGAACCCCGAAAGGTGTTGCGGTGACCCATCGCAACGCCGCCGCGCTCGTCGACGCCGAGGCTCGGCTTTTCCTGCGGGACGCCCCGATCGGCCCCGGTGACCGTGTGCTGGCCGGACTCTCGGTCGCCTTCGACGCCTCCTGCGAGGAGATGTGGTTGGCCTGGCGGCACGGCGGCTGCCTCGTTCCAGCGCCGCGCGCATTGGTGCGCACCGGTGCCGATCTGGGTCCGTGGTTGGTACGGCATGAGATCAGCGTGGTCTCCACGGTGCCGACGCTGGCGGCGACCTGGCCCGCCGAGGCTCTGGAACCGGTGCGGCTGCTCATCTTCGGTGGCGAGGCCGTGCCGCCCGAACTCGCCGAACGCCTGGCAGGTGACGCGGAGTCCGAGCGAGAGGTGTGGAACACCTACGGCCCCACCGAAACCACGGTCGTCGCGTGTTCGGCACTGCTGGACGGAAAGTGGCCCGTACGCATCGGGTTGCCGCTGGACGGCTGGGATCTGGCCGTCGTCGATGCCGCCGGTAATCCGGTCGGCGAGGGCGACTCCGGCGAACTGGTGATCGGCGGTGTCGGCCTGGCCCGCTACCTCGATCCGGCCAAGGACGCCGAGAAGTACGCGCCGCTCGCCTCGCTCGGCTGGGAACGCGCCTACCGCAGTGGCGATCTGGTGCGCAACGACAGTGCAGGACTCGTCTTCATCGGCCGCGCCGACGACCAGGTCAAGGTGGGTGGCCGTCGCATCGAACTCGGCGAACTCGACAATGCCCTGCAACATCTGCCCGGTGTGAGCGGTGCGGCCGCCGCGGTGCGCACCACCACTGCGGGCAATCAGATCCTGGTCGGCTACCTCACCGGAACCGCACCCGACTACGACGTGAAGACCGCCCGCACGCTGCTCGCCGAACAGCTGCCCGCGCCGCTGGTCCCGCGCCTGGTCGTGGTGCCCGAACTGCCCACCCGCACCTCGGGCAAGGTCGATCGCGACGCACTGCCCTGGCCGGTCGCGGGCACCGACGAGAATGTGGACCACGGGCTCACCGGGACAGCCGCCTGGGTGGCGGAACTGTGGAGTTCGATTCTCGGCGCCGAGATCACCGGCGCCGACGCCGATTTCTTCGATCTGGGCGGCGGATCGCTGTCGGCGGCCCATTTGGTGACCGCATTGCGGGAACGATATCCGAGGATCGCGGTCGCCGATCTGTACGACCATCCGCGTCTCGGCGCGCTGGCCGAACTGCTGGACGACACCGCACCCGCGGCCGCCGTCATCGAACGCACCGTCCGCCCGACCCCGCTGGCGGCGCAATGCGCGCAGGTGCTGGCCACCCTCCCGTTGACCACCCTGACCGGCCTGCAATGGCTGACCTGGCTCGCCATCGCGGGCAATATCGCGAGCTGGGCGGGAGCGCTGCCCTGGCTGCCGCAGCTGTCGTGGTGGTGGACGCTGCTGCTGTTCGTCGTGTTCATCACCCCACTCGGCCGCATGAGCATCTGTGTCGCAGGCGCCCGGCTGCTGCTGCGCGGCGTCCAACCCGGCAGCTATCCGCGCGGCGGCTCGGTGCATCTGCGGTTGTGGGCGGCGGTGCGGCTGTCGGAGGCCAGCGGCGCCGAAAACCTCTCCGGCGCACCGTGGATGGTGCCGTTCGCACGGGCGCTCGGCGCGAAGATCGGCAAGGGCGTCGACCTGCACACCCTGCCGCCGGTGACCGGCATGCTCGAACTCGGTGACGGATGCAGTGTCGAACCCGAGGTAGATCTGTCGGGGTATTGGATCGACGGCGACGTCGTCCATATCGGGCCGATCGCGATCGGTCGCGGCGCGGTCGTCGGTGCACGCTCGATCCTGCTGCCGGGCACCAAGATCGGCCGCGGCGCCGAGATCGCCCCGGGATCGGCGGTCGCCGGGAAGGTCAAGCCGGACCAGGAATGGGCGGGTTCGCCCGCGGTGAAGGTCGGCAAGGCCAGGCACCGCTGGCCGGCCGACACCCCGAAGCGGGCGGCGCATTGGGTGATGGCGTTCGCGCTCAGCTCGATGGGGCTGGCCGCGATGCCGATCTTCGGTCTGGCCGCCGGTGGCGCGCTCATCGTCTGGTGGATCCGTGACACCACCACCATCGCGGGCGCGCTCGGCCGCGGACTGCTCATGCTGCCGGTGGCGACCCTGCTGAGTCTGCTGGTCTACGCGGTGGCAACGGTGGTCGCGGTGCGGGTGCTCAGCATCGGCCTGACCGAGGGCTATCACCCGGTGCGCAGCCGGGTCGGCTGGCAGGTGTGGGCCACCGAACGCCTGCTCGACGGTGCCCGCAACTTCCTGTTCCCGCTCTACGCCAGCCTGCTGACGCCGGTCTGGTTGCGGCTGCTCGGCGCCAAGATCGGCAAGCGTGTCGAAGCGTCGACAGTACTGCTGCTGCCGAAGTTCACCACCGTCGCCGACGGCGCGTTCCTGGCCGACGACACCATGATCGCCGGCTACGAACTCGGCGGCGGCTGGCTGCGCATCGGCGAAGCCAAGGTCGGCAAACGCGCCTTCCTCGGCAACTCGGGTATGACAGCGCCGGGCCGCCGCGTACCGAAGAACGGCCTGGTCGCGGTGCTGTCGGCAGCGCCGAGTAAAGCCAAGGCGGGCTCGTCCTGGTTGGGAAGTCCGCCCGTGCGGCTGCGGCGCGCCACCGAAACCGCCGATACCGAGCGCACTTTCGATCCGCCACTGCGGCTGCGCGTGTTCCGCGGCGTCGTCGAGACCTGCCGCCTGCTGCCGGTACTCGTGACCTTCGCGATCGGCCTCGGTGTGCTGTTCGCTCTGGCCTGGCTGGCACAAACAATCGGCTATCCGGCGGCCGCGCTGCTCTCCGGTTTGGTGCTGATGGTCGCGGGGGCGGTGGCGTGTGCGAGCGCGGTGACGGCGAAATGGTTGCTGATCGGCAGGATCGGCGCGGAGGAGCATCCACTGTGGAGTTCGTTCGTCTGGCGTAACGAGGTCTCCGACAGCTTCGTCGAGACCGTCGCCGCGCCGTGGTTCGCACGCGCCGCCACGGGTACTCCGGTACTGAATCTGTGGCTGCGTGGTCTCGGTGCCCGAATCGGTCGCGGGGTATGGTGCGAGTCCTATTGGCTACCGGAGGCGGATTTGGTGACGCTCGGTGACGGCGCGACCGTGGAACGTGGCTGCGTGGTGCAGACCCATCTGTTCCACGATCGGATCATGTCCATGGATACCGTCACCCTCGGCGCGGGCGCCACGCTCGGACCGCACTGCGTCGCATTGCCCGCCGCCACCATCGGCGCGGGCGCGACCATCGGACCGGCCTCGCTGGTGATGCGCGGCGATACCGTCCCGCCGTCGACGCGGTGGTGGGGTAATCCGATCGCGCCGTGGACCGCCGCCACCGACCCGGGAGCCGCCGGCTGATGGGAGGCAAGTTCTACGACGCTCCCATCGACGAGTACCTGCCGCAGAACGGAAACCGGGGCTACCGGGTCTCGCGGTACGAACTCGAGCTGACCTACAAGGTCGCCGCCAACCGGCTGGCGGGCCGCGCCGAGATCACCGCGGTCACCACCGAGGTGCGGCCGCGCTTCGCCTTCGATCTGTCGCAGGCGCTGTCGGTGTCGAAGGTGTTGGTCAACGGCGGCAAGGTCGCCAAGTACACCCACCAGCACGGCAAACTCGTCGTCACCCCGCAGCAGCGGATTCCGGCCGGTGGCCTGCTCGCGGTGACCGTGCAGTATTCGGGGACGCCGCGGCCGGTGCGTGGTCCGTGGGGCGAGGTCGGCTGGGAGGAACTCACCGACGGCGCGCTGGTGGCCAGCCAGCCCAACGGCGCCGCCTCCTGGTTCCCCTGTGACGATCACCCGAGTTCCAAGTCCAGCTACCGCATTTCGATCACCACCGATACGCCCTACTACGCCCTCGCCAACGGCACCCTGCTGCGCAAACAGACCAAGGCCAGCCAGACCACCTGGGTCTACGAGCAGTCCGAACCGATGTCGAGCTACCTGGCGACCATCCAGATCGGGCAGTACCGCAAACATCGCCTCGGCCCGGGACCCGGACCGGTCCCCATGCACGCGCTGGTCCCCGCCCGGCTGCGCGGCAATTTCGACCACGATTTCGCCCGTCAGCCGCGAATGCTCGAGGTGTTCACCGAGAAATTCGGGCCGTACCCGTTCGAGGCGTACACGGTGGTCGTCACCGATGACGACTTGGAGATCCCGATCGAGGCTCAGGGCATCTCGATCTTCGGCGCCAACCACTGCGACGGCCGCCGCGGCGCGGAACGCCTGGTCGCCCACGAACTCGCGCATCAGTGGTTCGGCAACAGCCTGACCATCCGGCAGTGGCGCGATATCTGGCTGCACGAGGGTTTCGCCTGCTATGCGGAATGGATCTGGTCCGAGGAATCCGGCGGTCCGACCGCCGATCAGCTGGCCAGAGCAGCGCGGCACAACCTGGCGCGTCAACCGCAGGACATCATCGTCGGCGATCCAGGGCCGACGAGCATGTTCGACGATCGGGTCTACAAACGCGGCGCACTGTGCCTGCATACGCTGCGGCTCGAACTGGGTGACTCCGCATTCTTCGAACTGGTGCGGGAATGGACGGTGCGCTACCGGCACGCGTCGGTGACCGCCGAGGAGTTCACCGATCTGGCCGGGCACTACAGCCTGGTGCCGTTGCGTTCGCTGTGGGACAGCTGGCTGCTTGCCGAACCGCTGCCGCAGCTACCACCGTCGGGTGGGATGTCGACCGGGGCGTAGCTCCGCGTTCGCTGCACCCAGGCGGGTCAGAAGACCAGGTATCGAGTGGCGAGCTCTTCGACCAGCGGATCGTCGTCGGCGACGCTGTCGAGCGCATCGAGATCGGTCTCCACCGAGATCAGCCGGGGATCATCCTGCTCGGTATCCGATGGCCCGTCCTCGGCGAGCTGACGCAGCAACTTGGCGCGTACCCGCGCCTTCAGTGAGTCGATCATGTGCTGTGTCCTTTCCGGCCCGTTCGCTACTTCCAGCTTGCCCCGTTTCGCCCCCGAGCGGGGGTATTCGATCGGTACCGGGCTCGGATGGTGCCGGTCGGCGACCGCCTCCGGGCTACCGGTCAGACCGGTGTCAGCCAGGTGCCCCACGGGGTGTTGCGCACCACCGTGAACACCGCGAGGAAGCCGAAGATCGACCACATGGTGACGGCGTTGATGCCCAGATGCCGCATCGGCTTACCGCGCCAGGCTCGGATCGCCCAGTCGCCGACCCAGAGCGCGAACAGGACGAGCAACGGCAGTGCGAGAAGGTTGCTGTGCAGCGAATCCAGCACGTGCCCGTCGGTGAGGTTGTGTACCGCCCGCATACCACCACAGCCCGGGCAGTACACCCCGAACAGCGCGTAGACCGGACAGATCCCCCACGATCCCTCCACATGCGGATCACGCAGGTGCACCGCAGCCACCGCGAGCGCACCCGCCCCGGCGACCGCCGCAGGCAGCGCGACGGCGCGCCATCGGGTACTCGGCGGCTCCCCTGCCGTGACCGGCCCAGGCTGTGCGATATCCACAGTCATCCACCGTAGTCGGACCCGCGTAGGCGCCGCCATCACGCGTGGTTCAGCCCGGCTGGGCGAATCGCAGCGTATTGCCTGCCGGATCGATGAGCTCGAAGCCGGGCCCACCGGGGCCGTCCTCCGGGCATGGCCACATGATCGCAGCAGGTAACGACATGATCTCTCCATTCCGCCGGGAGTCCCGCCCGCGTAAGCTTTCTCAGCGTGGACGCCGCTGGTGTCACCGGGCTCGACGAGTTCGGGGACCGGCCGCCGCGCAAGCTCGAATTCGGGCATGTGGGCCGCTGGTACGCCCCCGATGATGATGCCGTCCTCGACTCCGGCATCGGCCCGCGCGGCGAACGATCGGTCGCCGTCGAAATCGATCCCGGCGATGGTTCCTCTCTCGTGGTGTTCGTGCGTGCGCCGAGTGGCCACGACCTACCCGCGGGGTTTCGCGCCGACGATCAGGTCTGCCTGGTGGTCCCCGACGCGATAGCCGAACTCTGGTTGACCACGCCGACCACGGCCTGACTCCACACAGACTGCCCCCGGCGACGGACGCCTCCCGTTCAGCCGAGTTTCCGGCCGTTCGCACGGCTGGGTTGTCAAATCTCCGGCAAACTTCCGGCATACTTTGCCCTGATTTCGGGCATTTTCCAGGTAACGGCATTACCCACCGGACCGACACCCGGTGTAGCGCACCGTCACGGCATTTCTTTCCGGTTAGGGCGCTTGCACTTGCAAGCACCCCAGCTTGCATTTACGGTGACGGGAGACACAAAGGAGTGCTCTGATGCTGGTGAAGTCGATGAAGACGCTGGCGCAGGTCCGCCACGGCGCCCTGACCGCCCCCTTTCGCGCCGGACTACGGTCGCGCACTTTCGAAACAGCGTCGTTGAACGCTCCCACCGCTGCGCACGAGGTCGTGCCCGTCACCACGGTCGACGGCGCCCGCCTGCGCGTTCACGCCTACGGCCCCGCCGACGGCGACGCCATCGTGCTGGTGCACGGCTGGAGCTGCAGCATCGAGTACTGGAACCCGCAGATCAACGCCTTCGCCGACACCCACAGGGTCGTGTGTTACGACCAGCGCGGTCACGGTGAGAGTGAAGCGGGCACCCTGTTCCCCTCCGCCGACACCATGGCCGATGATCTGGCCGCCGTCCTCGACGCCACCCTGCGCCCCGGACAGCAAGCAGTTCTCGTCGGTCACAGCATGGGCGGCATCACCCTGCAGGCCTGGGCCGCCAGGCACCCCGACCAGGTCACCCGCCGCGCCAAAGCCGCCGTCCTGATGAACACCACCTCGGGAAATATCCGCTACGACACCGACCTGCTGCCGCTGCTGAACAAGCCGCTCACGGTCGCCGAACGTCCGGTGACGGTGTTCGGCGCGGGCTTACGGATGCCCATCGCCATCGCCGAAACCCTGCTCACCGCGCCGGTCCCGATTCCCGGCGGCTGGCCGGCTCGCGCGGTACTGAAGGCCAGGATCATGTCGCCCGGCGCCACCGCCGATCAGGTCGACTTCGCGCTCGGCGTGGTCCGGTCGTGCCGTCCGCTTGCTCGCGGCAAGCACGCCGCCGCGCTCGCCGACCTCGAACTCGGCGAGGCCGCGGCCAAGCTCTCCGTACCCACCACCGTCATCGCGGGCAGCCACGACAATCTCCTGCCCGAGCGCATGTCCCGCATCATCGCCGACACCCTCGATCGCGCGGGCAACCTCGCCGGATACCACGTCTGGCCCACCGGACATCTCACCAATATCGAAGCGGCCGACCGGTTCAACGAAGAACTGGCTCGGATCATCCGCCGCACCGGCCTGCGCGCGGCAGCCGCGGGCTGAGCGGAGGTTCACCGAGACCGGTCAACGTCGCCCGGTCTCGGTGAGCTCTGTGTTCGATCGGCGGCGGCACGTTGCGCCCGCGGATCTGTGCGACGTTCGGCGGGCCGCATCCGAGCTCTCGGGGCTCGCCCGTCGGAATGCGTGGCTGGGGTTCCGGTGCGGAATATCGTCGGCGCAGCTCGGTTGCATCCGAGGACAGCGAATCCACTGCGAGAGGATGCTTCATGCGCGCCGCCACCTATGACCGGTACAGCTCCGATATCTCCGATGTGCGGGTGCGCGAGCTGCCCAAGCCGAAGGTGTTTCCGGGGTCGGCGCTGGTCGAGGTGCGGGCGGCCGGGGTCAATCCGGTCGACTGGAAGCTGATGACCGGCGGGCTCGACGGCTTGCTGGATGCGATCTTCCCGGTAATTCCGGGCTGGGACGTGGCGGGCGTTGTCGTCGAAACCGGCCCGGACACACCCGAATTCACGGTCGGTGACGAGGTGCTCGGTTACGCCCGCAAGGACACGCTGAACGCGGGCACCTTCGCCGAACTGGTCGCGGTCCCAGCAACCACCCTCGCCCGCAAGCCCGCGGAGCTGTCCTGGGAGCAAGCCGGCGCACTGCCGCTGGCCGGAGGCACCGCGCTGCGCACGCTCGATATCCTGCGGGTCGGCGCAGGCGATACCGTCCTCGTCCATGCTGCCGCCGGTGGGGTGGGCAGTCTCGGCGTGCAGATCGCCAAGGCGCGCGGTGCGCGGGTGATCGGCACTGCCTCCGAACGCAACCACGATTTCCTGCGTGAACTCGGCGCCGAACCGGTGGCCTACGGCGACGGCCTCGCTGATCGCATCCGCGAACTCGCGCCGGACGGCGTGAGCGCGGTAGCCGATTTCGTCGGCGGACAGCTCGACGTCACCACCAAGGTGCTCGCCGCAAACGGCCGCCACGCTTCTATCGCCGATGCGGCCGTCGAGGAGCACGGCGGGCATGTGGTGTGGGTTCGACCCGACGGCACCCAAACCCAACGGCTGGCCGATCTCGCCGCCGCGGGTTCACTCACCGTCCCCATCGCACGGACCTACTCGCTCGACGAGGTGCCGCAGGCCTTCGCCGCAAGTCAGGACGGACACGTCCGGGGCAAGATTGTCATCGCGCCCTGAGGCGGAGAGGGTGGGGCGGCTTCGATCACCGGATCCAGCTCACACTGCCGGACCGCCGGTCGGCTGAAATCCGTGCGGTCAGCAGCAGTTCGGGTCGAGAACCACGCATAACGCCGCCAGCGCATCGCGCCGCGCCTGATGGAAGACGCTCATCCCGCGCCGCTCGGACGCCACCAATCCGGCCTTACGTAATTGGCCGAGGTGGTGACTGACCGTCGATTCGGCCAATCCGAGCGCGCGGGCCAGCTCCCCCGTACTCGCCGCGCCGTCGGCCGAGGTGAGCAGCAGTGACATCAGTTTGACCCTGGCCGGATCCGCGATGGCCTTCAACCGCAGCGCCACCTCGAGCGCGGCAGCGTCGTCGACGGGTCCTGCGGCCACCGGCGCACAACACACCGGCGCCGACATATCCACCAGTGGCAAAGTTTTCGGCACGAAATCCACCCTACGCCGGGTATTGACATATGTCGAAAAGGTGAGGAAGCTGGTCGGCATCAGCTCTTCGACATATATCTCACAGGTGGAGGTTCAATCATGTCCCGCATCCAACTCGCCCTCAACGTCGACGACCTCGAGGCGTCGGTGAAGTTCTACTCGACCCTCTTCGGCACCGAGCCGGCCAAGCGCAAGCCCGGCTACGCCAACTTCGCCATCACCGAGCCCCCGTTGAAGCTGGTCCTCCTGGAAAACCCGGGCCACGGCGGCTCCGTGAACCACCTCGGCGTCGAAGTCGAAACCACCGGCACCGTCCACTCCGAAATCGCCCGCCTCTCCGAAGCAGGACTGTTCACCGAGGAGGAGATGAACACCACCTGTTGCTTCGCCACCCAGGACAAGGTCTGGGTCACCGCACCCGACACCGAGCGCTGGGAGGTATACACCGTGCTGTCCGACAGCGAAACCTTCGGTAAGGCACCGGAATTGCTCGCCGACGACGAAGCTCGTTGTTGCGGAACAACAGCCGCCGAGCCCGACGTCGCATGCTGCTCGACCGCAGCGCGCGCATAGCGACGAGCTCTAGAGCGGGCGGTTGGCGTCGACCTTGTCGAGCGTCGCACAGACCTATGGATCCGAGATCGGAGCGGTCCGTTTCAACGAGAAAGCCCCTCGTCTGACTGCACAGGCGAGGGGCTTTGTTGTAGAGCCGCCTGGGGGAATCGAACCCCCGACCTTTTCATTACGAGTGAAGCGCTCTACCGACTGAGCTAAGGCGGCGTGCCTTTCGGCGTCGCGAGTCTATCGCCTCGGTGGGTAGAACGCGAAAACGGGTGTTCGGAGGGGTGGCGTCAGTGCACGGGCTCCGCCCCCATCAGGTGCTCGCGGCCCCATGCTTCCAGCGGGAGCAGCGCGTTGTTGAGCAGTTCTCCGAGCGGGGTCAGCGAGTATTCGACGCGGGGCGGGACCTCGTCGTAGGCCTCGCGGTGCACGATTCCGTCGGCCTCGAGCTCGCGGAGCTGGGTGGTAAGGACCTTCTCGGTGACACCGGGTACCTGGCGGCGCAGTTCGCCGAAGCGGTGCGGGCGCTCGCTCAACGGCCAGAGGATCAGCACCTTCCACTTGCCGTTCAGTACCGACAGCGTTGCGTCGAGTCCGCACGAATAGGCGCCCGGTCTGCGTGTGATCGGCACGGCTACCCCTTCCCACCTGCCTGTTTGCTTACCCGAAAGTGCGTACCCACTTCGATGTGCGTACTTGATGAACTCCGCGGCCGCCCAAAGACTAACCGTCATGTCCGACAAGAAATCGCACCAAGCACTCACCGTCCTCGGCCTCGGCGATATGGGTTCGGCCCTGACTCGTGGGTGGATCGCCGCCGGATACGACGTCACCGTCTGGAACCGGAGCGTTCGACCGATCCCGGCGGGGGCGATCGCAGCGACCGGTGTGAGAACCGCCGTCGGCGCGAACCAGCTCGTGGTGGTGTGTCTGCTCGATGACGCTTCGGTGCGCGCGACGCTCGACGGCGTCGACCTCAGCGGCCGCGACATCGTCAACCTGACCACGAGCACCCCCTCCCGAGGCCCGAGACCTGTCGGAGTGGATCGCCGCCCGCGGCGGACGTTTCCTCGACGGCGGGATCATGGCCGCCCCCTCGATGATCGGCGTGCCGGACTCGGGTGCGTACGTGTTTTACAGCGGCTCGCCCGAGCTGCATGCTGCACACGCCGAGACCTTGTCCGTCCCGGGCGGAGTCGAATACGTCGGCGTGGACGCCGGATTCGCAGCCTTGTACGACATCGCCCTGCTCAGCGGGATGTGGGGCATGTTCGCCGGCGCCGCGCACGCCTTTGCCCTGATCGGCAAGGAAGACATCTCGCCGATCGAGTTCGCACCCCGCATGATTGCCTACCAGCAGGCGATGGCCGGCTACTCGTTCGGCACCGCGGCACAGCTGGCCAGCGGTGACTACGCCGAGGGCGTCGAGTCCAAACTGGCCATGATGGTGACAACGAACGGGACACTGGCGCGCGCTGCCGCCGAGCAGGGCGTCAGCCTCGAACTCCTCGCGCCGTTCATGGCATTGATGCAACGACGCGTCGCCGAGGGCGGTGGGGAGGAATCCACTACCGGCGTTGTGGACTTGCTGCGCCAGTAGCAGGCCTGTCGCAGGGCAGCGGCCGGCCGATTGCCCAGAGCGCTGCATATCCATCATCTCGGCGGCGGGAACACGACCAACGTTGGCAGCCCTGGCGCATAGCGGTTCGCTACCTTGTGCTCGCCGCCTCCGACGGCCTCTCAGCTACCTGGTCTGCGCGGCAATGAGGGCCGCGACCATAGCCGCAAGGGCGAAGCGAGGTTTGACGTTGAGGTCGAGAGCTTCGCGGCAGGCCAGCACGGCTTCGATGGAACGGAGCAGACCTTCGGGTGGAACTCGGTCGGCGAGGTCGGTGATCTGGTCGGCCATGTCGGGGTGGGTCAGCGTGACGCCGTCGGTGCCGGGTTTGGGGCGCGACCGGCCAGAACCGTGTGTTCCGGCGGCGAAGCGGACGGCGAGGGCGTCGCGGTAGACGCCGGCGACGTCGATCAGCGCGCGGTCGAGGGCATCGCGGCCGGTGCGGGTGGCGCGGGATTTCTGGCGGCGTTCGAGGTCTTTCAGTACGCCTGCCGAACCTCGGGTCGCACTCGCGGCGCCTTTGCCGGTGCCGCCTGCGCCCATCGCCGTGGCCAGTTCGTCGCGCTCGCGTTCGTCGCGGGCGGCGCTCATCTGCTTGGCTTCGTCGTCGGCGGCTTTCACCAAATCGTCGGCGGCGGCGTAGGCGGCGCCGGGGCGAGAAACCGCGGCTACCAGTGCGAGGGCGCGTTTGCGGTGTTCGCGGGCTTCGTCGTCGGTGGCCAGTCGGCGGGCGCGGCCCACGTGGCCGCCGCTGATCGAGGCTGCCCAGTCGGCAGTCTCGGCGTCGAGTTGGTCGCGTTCACGCAGGACGTGCGCGATTGCGGGAACCGACGGCGTCACGAGGTGGACGTGCCTGCACCGCGAGCGCAAGGTGACCGAGATGTCCTCCGGGTCGACCGAGGGCGCGCACAGCAGGAACACCGTGCGGTCCGGTGGTTCTTCGACCACCTTGAGCAGCACGTTGCCCGCCGCTTCGGTCAAACGGTCGGCATCTTCGATCAACACCACCTGCCAGCGGCCGGTGCTCGGCCTGCGTGCCGCGATCTGCACGATCGCGCGCATCTCCTTGGTGCTGATGCTCAGCCCCTCGGGAATCACCCGGCGCACGTCGCCGTGTGTGCCGGCCATCGTGGTGGTGCAAGCATGGCAGTGGCCACAGCCCGGGGTGCCCGGATCGGCGCATTGGAGCGCGGCGGCGAAGCACAGTGCCGCGACCGATCGCCCCGACCCCGGCGGGCCGGTGAACAGCCACGAATGCGTCATCGCGCCCTCGACGGACCCGGCGCGCGCCGCGATCGCGGCAGCCGTCAGTTCGGATTCGACCGCATCCTGGCCGACCAACCGATCGAAGACACCCGCCACGCCATATACCCTAGCGGCCGACTCCGACACGTCTTCCGGGCGCGGCTACTCCGAGGTCGCCTTCGCCGAAGACTTCTTCGCCGGCGCCTTCTTGGCGGCAGTCTTCTTCGCCGCCGTGGTCTTCTTCGCGGCGGTGGCCTTCGCCGTCGTCTTCTTGGCAGCCGCCTTCTTCGTAGTCTTCTTCGCTGCCTTCTTCACCGGACCACGCGCGCGGCGATCGGCCAGCAGTTCGGCTGCCCGCTCGTCGGTGATCGATTCGACCTCGTCGCCCTTGCGCAGGCTGGCGTTGGTTTCGCCGTCGGTGACGTAGGGGCCGAAGCGGCCGTCCTTGATCACCATCGGCTTACCACTGGCCGGATCGTTGCCGAGTTCGCGCAGCGACGCGGCGCTCGCGGCCTGCCTGCCACGGCGTTTGGGTTCGGCGTAGATCTTGAGCGCCTCGTCCAGCGTGACGTTGAAGATCTGATCCTCATCGGCCAGCGAACGGGAGTCGGTGCCCTTCTTCAGGTATGGGCCGTAACGGCCGTTCTGCGCGGTGATCTCCTCACCGGAAGCCGGATCGGCGCCGACCACACGCGGCAGCGACAGCAGTTTGAGCGCGTCGTCGAGGGTGATCGTGGCCAGATCCATGGACTTGAACAGGGATCCGGTGCGCGGCTTCGGACCCGCCGCCTTCTTCGCGGTCTTCTTCGCCGGCGCCGCCTCTTCGGCGGGCTCGGGCAAGACCTCGGTGACGTACGGGCCGAAACGCCCTTCCTTGGCGACGATTTCGTTCCCGGACGCCGGGTCGGTGCCGAGCGAACGCCCCTCCTGCGGAGTGGAGAACAGCTTCTCGGCGACCTCGGGGGTCAGTTCATCCGGCGGCAGATCGTCGGGCAGATTGGCCCGCTGCGAAATCGAATCACCTTCCGGATCATCCGGATTGACGACCATCCGCTCCAGATACGGGCCGTAGCGGCCGACTCGCACGACGACGTCACGATCTTCGGCGTCGGCGAAGAGCTTGATCGAGTTGACCTCGCGAGCATCGATATCGTCGAGCCGCTCGCCGACCATCTTCTTCAGCCCGCCCGAACGCGCGACCGAACCGTCGGCGCCGTGATCGCCACCGAAATAGAAGCTGGACAACCAGTTTCCGCGCTGCTCGCGGCCACCGGCGATGGCATCGAGATCATCTTCCATGGCGGCGGTGAAGTCGAAGTCGACCAGTCGGCCGAAGTGCTCCTCCAACAACCCGATCACCGCGAATGCCACCCACGACGGCACCAGCGCGCTGCCACGCTTGTAGACGTAGCCGCGGTCGAGAATCGTCTTGATGATCGAGGAGTAGGTGGAAGGACGACCGATGCCGAGCTCTTCCAGGGCCTTGATCAGCGAGGCCTCGGTGTAGCGGGCGGGCGGATTGGTGCTGTGGCCGTCCGGGTTCAGCTCCACCGCGGTGACGCCTTGGCCCTCTTCCAGTGCGGGCAGGCGCGATTCGGCGTCATCGGACTGGCCGCCCGCCTCCTCGTCGACGCTCTCGACGTAGGCCTTGAGGAAGCCGGGGAAGGTGATGGTGCGGCCGGATGCGGAGAACACACATTCCTCGCCGGTGCCTGCGACGCCGGTGATCCGCAGCGTCAGCGTGGTGCCCCTGGCGTCGGCCATCTGTGAGGCGACAGTGCGCTGCCAGATCAGCTCGTAGAGCCGGAACTCGTCGTTGTCGAGGCGGGCGTGCAGCTCACCGGGCGTGGCGAAGGTATCGCCCGCCGGACGGATCGCCTCGTGTGCTTCCTGCGCGTTCTTGACCTTGCGGGTGTACTGCCGGGCCGTCGGATGCACATATTCCGAGCCGTAGAGCTGGGTGGCCTGCGACCGCGCGGCATTGATCGCCGACTGCGACAGCGTGGTCGAGTCGGTACGCATATAGGTGATGTAGCCGTTTTCATACAGCCGCTGCGCCACCCGCATGGTGCGCTCGGAGGTGAAGCGCAGTTTGCGGCCCGCCTCCTGCTGCAGCGTGGAGGTCATGAACGGCGGATAGGGCTTGCGCGAATACGGCTTGGCCTCCGCGGAGGAAACGGCCAGGTCAGCACCGTCGAGCGCCTCGGAAAGACGCCGTGCATACGCCTCGTCCAGCACGACGACACCGGTATCGGACTTCAACTGACCATCGGAACCGAAATCGCGGCCCGACGCGACGCGGGCGCCGTCGACATTGACCAATCGCGCACCGAACGTGCGTGGATTGCCGACCTCACCGGAACCGCCCGCGTCGAGCTTGGCGGCGATATCCCAGTACTCGGCCGACCGGAATGCCATCCGCTCGCGCTCACGCCGGACGATCACCCTGGTCGCGACGGACTGCACCCGGCCCGCCGACAACCGCGGCATGACCTTTTTCCACAGCACCGGGCTGACCTCGTAGCCATACAGCCGGTCCAGGATGCGGCGCGTTTCCTGCGCGTCGACCAGGTCGCTGTCCAGGTCACGGGTATCGGCGGCGGCGGCCTGGATGGCCGGCTCGGTGATCTCGTGGAACACCATTCGCCGGACCGGAATCTTCGGCTTCAGGGTTTCCAGCAGATGCCAGGCGATGGCCTCGCCCTCGCGGTCGGGGTCGGTTGCCAGGTAGAGCTCGTCGGCGTCCTTGAGCAGGCTCTTGAGCTCGGTGACCTTGCCCTTCTTATCCGGGCTGACGACATAGATCGGCTCGAAATCGTGATCGACGTCTACACCGAGACGCGCCCACGACTGGCCCTTGTACTTGGCGGGCACGTCCGCCGCACCGCGCGGCAGGTCCCGAATATGACCGACGGAGGCCTCCACCGTGTAATTGCGACCCAGATAGGGCGCGATCTTGCGGGCCTTGGTCGGGGACTCGACGATCACGAGACGACGCAGGGGACGGCCCTGGTCGGCTGCACCGCGGTCTCGTGTTGCCACCGGCGAATACACCTTTCCTTCTCGACCCGCGCGCCGCTGTTCGCGTCCGCACGGCTAGGGCAAATGGTGGCGATGTCGTATATCGCTACCAGACACGTTTATACCTTGACGCTGCGCGTGGTCGAGTGGTTGCGATTGGACCACTGAGAGTACGCGCTATCGCGGACAAGTATGCAGTGCCCTGGTCCAGCCGTCCCGCGCGGCGGGGTGGAGACGGAAGAACCTACCCCAGATATAGCTCGTCCCTCACCGCCGTTACCGGTGGTGAGGGACGAGCTGTGGATGAATGCGAGCTCAGCTGAGCGCGCGAACTCCGGTGGCCTGCGGGCCCTTGGTGCCCTGGCCAACCTCGAACTCGACCTTCTGGTTCTCCTCGAGGGTACGGAAGCCGGACCCCTGAATCTCGGAGTAGTGGACGAAGACGTCAGCGGAGCCGTCCTCGGGCGCGATGAAGCCGAACCCCTTCTCCGCGTTGAACCACTTCACAGTTCCCTGTGCCATTCTGTTCCTTCTCTTTTCTTACCGGAACGGCGGACAACTGGGTTCGTCCACCGGGCCCGTTCCGACCGCTGTACTGTTGGTTCCCCCTGCAGGAAAGCACCAAGCACACCGTTCGCAACATCGATCCTGCCGACGGTTTGGACTTTGGATCCGTCCCTCGAACACAGAAGCTTGCGACCAGGAACCAGTGAACCATGTCTCTGGGCAATTCAACAGCGGAGTTACCGACAATTTGCAAAAAACTTGATCTTGCGAATGCGCAGGTGAGGGACACATTGGGCGAATCCAGACTTCCGGTACGTTTGCCTCTCGATAACCGAGCGAGCATCTGGCTACCGGGCTGTGACCCAGGTCGCTATTGGGTATCGAAAAGGCAGGTGGAGCTCTCCGGACGCACACGTTTCACACTTTCGCGACACGCCGGAGGGCAGATCGAGTGAATCCGGCAGACCGGACGGGCCGCGCGGCGACCACGAATGGCGAAAGCTACGGCCGATCGTTGCTGAATCGTGTCCAAACCCAGGGCCTGGACGGCGGCTCCCGGCTGACCCATGTGGCCGAACTTCCGGCCCGGGCCGGCACCGTCACAGATTGGCCCGAATGGGTGCGACCGGAAGTCGTGTCGGCCCTCGGCGATATCGGTATCACCGCGCCGTGGTCACACCAGGTCGCCACCGCGGAAACGGCGGCCGGGGGGCGGCACGTCGTCGTGGCGACCGGGACCGCGTCCGGGAAGTCGCTGGGATATCAGCTGCCGGTGCTGAGCGATCTGCTCGACGACCCCAAGGCCACTGCGCTCTATATCGCCCCGACCAAGGCACTCGGCGCCGATCAGCTGCGGGTGGTCGGCGAACTGACCCACGACGGCCCGCTGCGCGATATCCACGCCGCGACCTATGACGGCGATACCCCCGGAGAGATCCGGCAGTGGGTGCGCGCCAACGCTCGGTGGATCTTCACCAACCCGGACATGCTGCACGTCGGCATGCTGCGCTCGCATCGACGCTGGGCCAGGGTGCTGCGGAGGCTGCGCTATGTGGTCGTCGACGAATGTCACGCCTACCGCGGCGTCTTCGGTTCACATGTCGCGCTGGTGCTGCGCAGACTGCGACGGTTGGCCGCACACTACGGCGCCGATCCGGTGTTCGTGCTGTGTTCGGCCACCACCGCCGATCCGGCAGAGGCCGCGTCACGCCTGGTCGGTGCGCCGTGTGTCGCGGTCACCGAGGACTGCTCGCCGCGGGGGGCCCGGACCGTCGCGTTGTGGGAGCCGCCGCTGTTGACGACGGTGACCGGGGAAAACGGCGCGCCCGTGCGCCGGGCAGCGACGTCCGAGGCCGCGCGGATCATGGCCGATCTCGTGATCGAGGGTGCGCGCACCCTGACCTTCGTCCGATCCCGGCGCGGCGCCGAGGTCACCGCGATGGAGGCCCGACGACTGCTGGCCGAGGTAGATCCGGTCCTGGTCGAGCGTGTCGCCTCCTACCGGGGCGGATACCTGCCCGAGGACCGGCGTGAGCTGGAGGCAGCGATCTCGGCCGGGTCGCTACTGGCGGCAGCCACCACGAACGCTCTCGAACTCGGCGTCGATATCGCCGGGTTGGACGCCGTGGTGATGTCGGGCTTCCCTGGCACCGTCGCGTCGTTCTGGCAGCAGGCCGGGCGGGCGGGTCGGCGGACCCAGGGGGCGCTGGTACTGCTGGTGGCCAGGGACGATCCGCTCGACACCTACCTGGTCCATCACCCCGAGGCACTACTGGACAAGCCGGTCGAGGCCACCATCACCGATCCGCACAACCCCTATGTGCTCGGCCCGCAGCTGCTGTGCGCGGCCCTCGAACTGCCGCTCACCCAGCGCGAAGCCGACGAGTTGGGCGCAGGCCCGGTGCTGGACGACCTCGCCGCCAAGGGGCTGATCCGGCGCAGGGAGAACGGCAGCGCGGACACCGCACGCTGGCACATCACCGCCGACACACAGCCGCACGACGCGGTCGATGTCCGCGGTGGCATCGGTGCGCCCGTGGCGATCGTCGACGGCGAAACCGGCAGGCTGCTCGGTACCGCCGACGCCGGACGCGCGTTGGCGACACTGCATGCGGGCGCAGTGCACCTGCATCAGGGCGAGACCTATCTGGTGGATGAACTCGACCTCGACGCCGGCGTCGCTTTCGTCCACGCCGGCGATCCCGGCTGGACCACCAGCGCCCGCCAGACCACCTCCATCACTGTGGAAGCGGTCATCGCCCAACACGTCCACGGCGGCGTCACCACCGCATCGGCCAAGGTCAACGTCACCAGCCAGGTGGTCGGATACCTGCGCACCCTGCTCACCGGCGAGGTGCTCGACCTGGTCGAACTCGATCTGCCTCCGCAAACCCTGCCGACCAAGGCCGTGCTGTACACCGTGACGCCGGAGCTGCTGGCCCGCGCCGGCATCTCCCCACAACAGGTCCCCGGCGCACTCCATGCCGCCGAGCACGCCGCCATCGGCCTACTACCCCTGGTGGCGACCTGCGACCGTTGGGACATCGGCGGCGTGTCCATCGCCGAACACCCTGATACCGGACTGCCGACCGTGTTCGTCTACGACGGTCAGCCCGGCGGGGCAGGCTTCGCCGAGCGGGGCTTCGCCCAGCTGGATCGTTGGTTGTCGGCGACGCTGGCCACCATCGACTCCTGTGCGTGTACGGCAGGCTGCCCGTCCTGCGTGCAATCACCGAAGTGCGGCAACGGCAACAGTCCGCTGGACAAGGCCGGTGCTGCCCGGCTGCTGACCGCTGTGCTGGCTGAGCTGCGAACGCACAGGTGACGGCGACGCACCCGAAAGGTGATGCGGCCGCGCCCGGGGCGTGACCGTCCGGTCATCTCGGAGCATCGGTAGCGGAAGCGAACCCGGGCGTGTCGGCGGTAAACCGCGCTCACCAGGCCAGTCCGATTAAAAAGGACGGTTCTCATGTTAACTGGTGCATAGCCATGACCTCTCATGTATCCATATGCGGATCTATTCATCGCTTTTCCGCTCGGCTCCGGAGAATTAACAGCCGCGTCTTATTAATTGGCCCGGAAGAAATGGAAATACTGGCCGTTAACAAAATGTCGGAGGTGTCGTCAGGCCTCTTCTTCCACCGGTCCGGCGCGCGCCATCGCACGTACTGTTCGGTCGCCCAGGAGACCTATTGGTATTTTTCCTTCGACGGTTACCAGCACATCCCACTCGACCACCTCGCACATGCGAATAGTCATCCGCATCCGGCGCGCGATCTCACCCCCTTCCGCACACGCCTCGGCCGCCCCGTATACCAATGCACCCGCCGCGGCCAATGCCGCCAGATCAGCCGTCGCCTGCGCCCGGTGCCGAGCGACCACCCCCGCTCCCACCTGCCCCACCAGCACCGTCAGCCCGAGTAAACCGGCCAGCGCCAGGGCGGCGAACACGGTCGCACCTCCGATCTCACCCCGCACGCGCCTCTGCCCAACAGCACCTGGACAAGACTCGGCCACCAGAGCGAGTCCGATCATTGCTCTGCTCCTGGCTCTGGGGTGGCGAGGGCTTCCGCATGTAGTTCCAGCAGTGGGAGCAGTGGAGTGCCGGCCCGCACGGTGGCGAGGATGCGTGCCCCGTCGCGGCGGACGGAGATCTCGGCACCGGGCGGGGCGATAGCGCGGGCCGCGGGGATGGCGTTGTCGTTGTCGCCGCGAGCCGAGAGACGGGCGGCCTCGCGAGCGGCGTCGACACAGCGGACCTGTGTCGACGCCGCGAGGAGGGCTCCGATACACAGCACGACAGCGACGACGATCGCCGCGAGCGCGATGGCCGCCTCGACCGTCACGGCACCGCTGTCGTTACCGAGAACTCGTGTGCCGCAAAGCTGTCTACTCGTCAGACATTCGTGTTGAGCGCGCGGTCGATGATCTTCGTCAACGCGTCCACGATGCTGTCGCCCGTCACCACCGCATACAGCACCGCCCCGAAGGCCGCGGCGGCGATCGTGCCGATGGCGTACTCGGCCGTACTCATGCCGTCGTCGTCGGTCATCAGTCGGTACAGCCGAGTCCGCGCCTCCATATGCACCGCGCGCGCTCGGTCCATCTGCCTGGAACATGCTCCGTGGATCGCGTGCCGAGCCGAGCTTTCGATTCGCATCTGGTTCCCCTCTCCTGCGAGCCCGCGCGGCGAGTCCGCGCGGGAAAGTCTCCGGTGCCGAGTCGGTATGTGCGTTCACAGCAGGCCGCCACCGAGCACGCGGCCGGCGAGGCCGATGATCACCGGGACGATGCCGAGGCAGATGAACGCGGGCAGGAAGCACAGCCCGAGCGGCCCGCCGATCAGCACACCGGCACGTTCGGCCCGCGCGGCCGCAGCGTCCTCCACTGCTGCTCGGCGCTGCTCGGCCAGCTCGCCCACCGCCACCGCGAGTGAGGAACCCGAACGCGCCGAACGCCTGGCGAGCCGCGCCAACGTATCGATCTCTCCGGACCCGTCGGTCGCCTCCTCGGCCGCACGCTCCCACGCGATCGCCGGATCGGCTCCGAGCGCCAGCAGATCGGCGGCACGGCGCAGCGGTTCGGCCAGGACAGCTGGTGCACCCGGAACGACCGCGTACACGGCGGCGGCGATCGGCAGACCTGCACGCAGACAGGCGGCCAGCAGATCGAATACGGAGGCGGCTGCCAATGGGTCGACTCCCCGCCGTCGGCGTGATCGCGGCAGCCAACCGATCGTGCCCGGCGGCTGCGCGGGCGCCAATCGGCGCGTCACCACCAGCCGACCGGGTAGGAGCAGCACTGCGAGGGCCAGCAGCACCGCGGCTACTCCGACTGGTGATCCCATCGCTGACCTCCTGTTTCACAGCAGAATCCGGCCGGTTCACAACAACACCCGGCGGGTGATCTCGTCCGACCACAGCAGCCCGGCGCAAGCCAGGGCGGTGCCGAGCGGGAGCAGGAATGCCCCTGCGGGCTCCACGAACAGCACATGGAGCGGCGCCGCGCCCATGAGCTGGCCGAGACCGACGCCCAGCAGCGGCAGCCCTGCCAGCACCGTCGCCGTCGCACGCGCACCCGCAAGGGCGGCGGTCGTGCGGCCCCGGAAGCGGATTCGGCCGATCAGATCGGCGCGGGCGGCGCCGAGCAGCTCGGCGAGCGCGAGACCGTGGTGCTCGGCGACGTGCCAAGCATCGGCGACGCGATTCAGCTCCGTCGCGATCACCGAATCCGGCATGCACAACCCGTCGGCGCCGGAACCACCGAGCCTGCTGCGCGCTGAGCCAACGGCGAACGCCTGCGCCGCAATGCCTTTGGCGTCCCGGGCAGCGGCATCGGCGGCGGCGCTCGGATGCGCGCCCACCCGAAGCTCACCGATCACCGATTCGAGCGCGTCGAGCAGATACCCGGTTTCGGTGACGTGCTGCCGGTCGCGCCGACTGCGCCGCGCACGAAACACCGCGGTCGCGCCAACCAGCGCCGCCGCCGTCAGCGGACCGATGCCCAGCACGAGCGCCCCCACGCATGCGAGCACCGCTCCCACATGAAACATGATGTCCCGATGGACCTTACGTGGCCTCTTGACGGCACCGAACAGCTCGCCGAACCGCCGTCTCGACGCTGCCACGGGCGCCGCCAGTAGCGCCAGCACCAGGCAAACCAGCGGGCCGGTCATCGCCCGAGCCGTTCATTCAGAAGGCGGGCGAGCTCCGCCGCCGCGGGAGCGGGCGCATTGTCGGCACGCCAGGCGGCGCTGATACGGACGTGGCCGTTGTCGTCACGGCGGACCAGGCCGATTTCCTCGAGGGCGCGAGCGCCGTCGGCACGGCGGTGAACGTGCAGAATGACCTGGACGGCAGCGGCGAGCTGGCTGTGCAGGGCCGCCCGGTCCATACCTCCGAGGGCGGCGAGCGCTTCCAGACGAGCGGGGACCTCGCCCGGCGAATTGGCGTGCACCGTGCCCGCTCCCCCATCGTGGCCGGTATTGAGGGCGGTGAGCAGGTCGACGACTTCGGCGCCGCGCACCTCACCCACCACGATCCGGTCAGGTCGCATCCGCAGGGCCTGCCGAACGAGTTCACGCACCGTCACCTGACCCACACCCTCGACATTGGCGGTGCGGGCGACGAGCCGGACCACATGCGGATGCGGCGGTGCGAGTTCAGCGGCGTCCTCCACACAGATAATGCGCTCGGCGGGGGCGACGGTGGCCAACAGTCCGGACAGCAAAGTGGTTTTGCCCGCACCGGTACCGCCGACCACCAGGAACGCAAGCCGTGCGGCGACAATGCGGTCCAGCAGAACTTTCGCCTCACCGGGTACCGCGCCCATCGCGGCCAGCGCGTCGAGACCCTGGGTTGCCGGGCGCAGCACCCGAAGCGACAAACACGTGCCGCCGTGCGCCACCGGCGCGAGCACGGCGTGCAGCCGAACCCCGAACGATTCACCGAGCACCGCGCCCCGCCCGGGCAAAGTGCCGTCCACCCAGGGCTGGGCATCGTCGAGCCGTCGTCCCGCCGCCAGCGCCAGGCGCTGGGCCAGCCTGCGCACCGCGGCCTCGTCGGCGAAGGTGATCGAGGTTCTCTCGAGCCCCTGACCACGGTCGACCCAGACCTCATCGGGTGCGGTGACGAGTACATCGGCCACCTTGGCGTCGTGCAGCAGCGGCTCGAGCACACCGGCACCGGTCAGTTCGGTTTGCAGGAGCCGCAGCGCCCGCAGCAGGTCGGTGTCGCCGAGTACGCCGCCTGCTTCGACCCGGATTGCCGCGGCGACCTCTGCCGGATCCGGATCACCCGCCGCACCCGCAAGCCGTTCCCGCACCCGATCCAGCAGCTCCGCCGTCACCAGCCCAGCCATCGCCCCTCCTTCGACCACTCGACCTCGACCGCCCCTGCCACCTGGGCCGTCCCTGCCCCACCACTCATCTCGCGCCCTCCTCCGGTGCGCCGAGCACCACCAGAACCGCATCAGCTGCCTCGCGCAGCGGCCCGCGCCCGACCGAGAGCCCGCCGCGTTCAAGCCGAGCGGACAACCCGGGTTGCGCACGGACAGCCGCCAGCAGCGGCAGGTCGAGCACTTCGGCGATCTCGGGCCCGCGCAGACCACCGGGCGCGGGGCCACGAACAACGAGTCCGCGGTTGGGATTTCGCCGGCTGATATGCGCCGAGACCGCTTCGGCGGCCGCGACGGCGCGCAGGCCCGCGGTAACCACGAGGACGACGAGATCGGCCGCGTCGAGCATCTGATCGGCCTGCGGGCCACGCTCCGCCGACACATCGCAGACGACGAGATCCCCTGCGCCACGGCCTGCTTCGATCACCGCGTGCATGCCGCCCCCACCGATCGCCGGGTGGGCACCGATGCCGCGTCCACAGGACAGGACCGCCAGCCCTGGCGCGGCCGCCGGTAATGCGCCGTGGAGTGCGGCAGCCGATACTCGGCCGTCGTCGACGATGAGGTCGGGCCAGCGCAGACCCGGTGTCTTCTCGATGCCGAGTAGCAAGTCCAGGCCACCGCCGAGCGGTGCGCCGTCGATGAGCAGGGTGTGACGGCGGAAGGCGGCTTCGGCCGAGCGCACGGCGATGGCGGCCGACAGCACCGAGGCGCCCGCTCCCCCGCATGCCCCGGTGACGGCCACCACGACGCCACCGCTCGCCCGGTGTTCACCGCGTTCGGCGAATGTCTCGATGAGCCCGACGGCCGCACCGGGTAGCGCGATGACGCGTTCGGCGCCGATGGCCGCGGCAGCCTGCCAGTCGAGTAAGCCGGGTTCACCGTCGGTGACGGTGACGACGCCGGCGCGGCGCAAGTACCCGGCTTCCGCACACTCCACCGCCGCGGGGGAGTCGAGTATCACCAGTGGTGCGCTCGCCCAGGTGTGTCTGCCGAGCGGCATATCGCGTTGTTCCACCTGCCGTCCGGCGGCGGCCGCAACGCGGCGGACTTCGTCGCGCAGGCCTGGTTCGCGGATGATCGCCAGTGCGGGCGCGGTGGGCGGCCGGTCGGTCGCTTCGAGGTCCATGCAGGTCAGCGTCGCGGAGTTCGGGTGTCGACGACAGGGCCGATTCGCCGAATGTGGATAACTCGCCTGCTGTGGATAACTGCGAAAAACGTCTGGTCAGCGCCGTACCCGACGCTGTGGAATCAGACTTGTCCCGAAATAGAGGACGGCCCCAGCCGGGGGGGGAGGAGGCTGGGGCCGTCGGGTTCAGCCCCGGGGGGTCGGGCTGAACGCGCCTGGAACATGTCCAGGTGCCAGCAATACTACACCGAAGGACCGGCGAAAGCGCAAGTCCAATGTTGAAGAAGTTTTGCGGGCCACAGGCCGCGTCTGGAGCGGGCGCGAAGCCGCGACGGACACCACATATCCTTGACCCGTGACGGCCAACGGCGAACAGCCCGGACATCCGCACGACGGCTCCCAGCGGGCCGGTCGCGTGGCGGCATTCTTCGACCTCGACAAGACCGTGATCGCGAAGTCGAGCACCTACGTGTTCAGCAAGCCGTTCTTCGCTCAGGGTCTGCTGAACCGGCGCGCGGTCCTGGAGAGCAGCTACGCGCATTTCATGTTCCTGCTCTCCGGCGCGGATCACGATCAGATGGAGCGCATGCGCGCCCACCTGACCAGCATGTGTGCCGGCTGGGATGTCGAACAGGTGAAATCCATTGTCGCCGAGACGCTGCACGAGCTGGTCGACCCACTCGTCTACGCCGAGGCGGCCGATCTGATCGCCGATCACAAGATCCGCGGGCACGATGTGGTGATCGTGTCGGCCTCCGGCGAAGAGATCGTCGCGCCGATCGCCGAGGCCCTCGGCGCCAACCACACTGCCGCCACCCGGATGGTTGTCGAGGACGGCAAATACACCGGCGAGGTCGAGTTCTACTGCTACGGCGAGGGCAAGGTCACCGCGATCGAAAAGCTCTCGGCCACCGAGGGATACGACCTGTCACGGTGCTACGCGTATTCGGATTCGATCACCGATCTGCCGATGCTCGGCGTGGTCGGGCATCCGACGGCGGTGAACCCCGATCGTGCCCTGCGCCGCGAGGCGGTGGCCAGGAGCTGGCCGGTCCTGACCTTCTCCAACCCGGTGTCGCTGTGGTCCAGGTTCCAGGCCCCGTCATCGACCACAGTGGCAGCGACGGCGGCGGTGGGATTGAGCGCGGTATTGGCCGGCGCGATCAGCTACCGATTGCTGCGCAGGCGCCACTGACGAGGCGCACCGGCCCCGGATGCGCGGTCGCTCGGCGGCCGCTTGCCAGGCGTTGGCCGGTACGGCCGTACAAGACCGCGACGCGCGCTGCGACCTGGGATTTAAACACGAAACACCGGAAGACACGCCGATAATTCGATGTTTTCCAACCCCTTGATGTGAGTGCAATCACAGTGTAGAAATGAAGGCACGGAAGGACGGAAGGCCAGGACGGAGTCGGAAGAGAAGGCTCAGCCCCCCATCCCACCCTTCCCAGCACGGACGCCAGGCACCCACGCGGAGCGCGCCGCGACAAGGGCAAAAGCGTTGTGGGCCTGCGACATTCGAGCTGCCGACGGCGAGCGCCTCGCATAAATGCGGGGATGAGCCGCGGTGGATTCGGATCAATCGCCGAGGCCGCAGAACACAACCCACCCAGCACGCTTGGTAACCAGGTGATCCGTGCTAGCGGGCGGTGAGGTCGGAGACGACAACGCCGCCCGCTTCGATATGTCCACCCTTCTCAACACCCCCGAAATGCTCCCTTAACCCGAGGCGGCGTCGGCGATCGACGTCGCCTCTCGCGCGCCGTCCTCCAGCGCGCCGCAGCACAGGATCACCCAGCCCCCGACCGACTCGGCCGTTCCCGACCCGAACGCCGCCGCGCCCTCCAGATAGGCCTGCCGTCTGCGCAGCCAGAAGACTTCGGGCACGCCGAGGCTGTGTGGGTCCAGCCCACTCGACACCGCGACCAACCGTGACGCGGCCCTGGCGACGATCCCGTCGGCCGTGCCGAACGGCCGCAGCGTCAGTAGCTCACCGTGCACCACCGCGGCGATGACCGGAGCCGGCGCCGACGATCCGAGCACGGTCTGCGCGAGCAGGTCCAGTCGCTGCGCCACCCCGCCGTCGCTACGCGGCCTGCCGAGTTCGGCCTCGTCGGAGACCAGATCAGCCGCGGCCAGTAGATGCAACCGAGCCAATGCCTGCAGCGGCGCCCGCTGCCAGGTCCCGACCAGATTGCGCAGCGCATCGCCGTCGAGGGCCTGCCCGACGCGCAGCGATCCCGCCAGAATCGGATCGGTGACGTTGCCGTCGGCGGGCAGCTCGACACTGCCGCCATCGATCGCCGCCGAGGACCTCGCGGCCCGCACCGCGGCCTCGGCCGCGGTGGTCGGCCAGCCGCGCCGGTTGCTCTTGTGCCGATGGACCTCGGCGAGCGCATCGCGGGCCTTGTCGGCGGCGGCGCGCACACCGGGCAGATCGACGAGGGGCTGCAGCGGATCGGTCACGGCATACGAGGCTACTGCCGTCACATCGGTCAGCTCATCAGCAGGTCCCGGCCGGGGATGGCGTCGAGCAGCCTGCGGGTGTAGTCCTCACGTGGGTTGTCGAATACCTCGTCGGTGGTGGCGGCCTCGACCACGCGGCCTGCCCGCATCACCAGAACATCGTCGGCGATCTGGCGCACCACGGCCAGATCGTGGGTGATGAACAGATACGACAGCCCGAGTTCGGCCTGCAGGTCGTTGAGCAGATCCAGGATCTGCGCCTGTACCAGCACGTCCAGCGCCGAGACCGCCTCGTCACAGACCACAAGCTCCGGCTCCAGAGTGAGTGCGCGGGCGATCGCGACGCGTTGCCGCTGACCACCGGAGAGTTCGTTCGGATAGCGCGACAGCACATCCGACGGCAGCGCCACCTTGTCGAGCAGATCACGCACCTTGGCATCGCGTTCGACGCGAGTGCCGATGCCGTGAGTGCGCAACGGTTCGGTGAGGGTGCGGTGGATCGAGTACATCGGGTCGAGCGAGCCGTAGGGATTCTGGAAGATCGGCTGTACCCGGCGCCGGAACCCCAGCGGCGATTTCCGGCTCAGCCGCGCCACATCGTCGCCGCCGAAGGACACCGTCCCCGATGACGGCTCGAGCAGCCCGAGCACCATCTGCGCGACCGTCGACTTCCCCGACCCGGATTCGCCGACGATTGCCGTTGTGGTGCCGCGTCGCATCCGGAATGTGACCTCGTCCGCAGCAAGCAGTTCGGTCGATTTCCACGGCACCGATCCACGAATCCGGTAACGCTTGGTGAGCCGGTCGGCAACCAGGATCTCCTCGGCCGCAACAGAATCCACCGCGACCTCGCCGGGACCTGTTTCCTCGGCGACCTCGATCGACCGCCGCCGCACCTGGGCGCGCGTCGCGCTCACCGAACCGCGACCGGCCGCCAGCGACGGCGCCGAATCGACCAGTCGCCGGGTGTATTCGTGCTGTGGATCGCGCAGAATCTCCAGTGCCGGACCTGATTCCACCACTCGGCCGCGATACATCACCACCAGATGTTCGGCTCGTTCGGCGGCCAGGCCGAGGTCGTGGGTGATCAGCAGCATCGCGGTACCGAGCTGCGCGGTGAGCTCGTCGATGTGGTCGAGGATCTGCCGTTGCACGGTGACGTCGAGCGCGGAGGTCGGCTCGTCGGCGATGAGCAGCTCCGGACGGCCGGACAAGCCGATCGCGATCAGAGCCCGCTGACGCAGCCCACCGGACAGCTCATGCGGGTACTGATTCACCCGGTGCTCGGGGTCCGGGATACCCGCCTCGCGCAGCAGCTCGACGGCACGCTCACGCGCCGCCCGTCCGCGCGCGATCCCATTGGCTTCCAGGGTTTCACTGATCTGGAAGCCGATCTTCCACACTGGGTTCAGGTTCGACATCGGGTCCTGCGGCACGAATCCGATACCGTTGCCGCGCACCGCGACCAGCTCGGATTCCGGGGCTTTCGCCAGCTCGCGGCCACCGAATCGGATCTGTCCCGACACGACCTGTCCGCCGCTGGGTAGCAGCCCGATCACCGCGTGCGCGGTGGTCGACTTACCTGAACCGGATTCGCCGACGATGGCGACCGTCTGGCCGGGGTAGACCGTCAGGTCGACACCGCGCACCGCGTCGACGCGTTCGTCGCCGGAACCGAACGCGACGCGCAGGTCGCAGATCTCGAGCAGCGGGCTCATCTGATCGGCACCGGGTTCGCCGCTCACGCTCGCCTCCTGCGCGATTTCGGATCCAGGGCGTCGCTGAGTGCGTCGCCGAGCATGATGAAGCTGAGCACCGTCACCGCGAGCGCCGTCGCGGGATAGAACAGGATCAGCGAACCGCCGCGCAACTGCTGCTGACCGGTCGCGATATCGGCGCCCCAGGACACCTCGGTGGGCGGCAGTCCGACGCCGAGAAACGATAGCGTGGCCTCGGTGACGATGAAGACGCCGAGCCAGATGGTGGTCACCACGATCACCGGTCCGAGCGAGTTCGGCAGCACGTGGCGCAGCAGAGTGCGCATCCGCGATACCCCCAATGCTCGTGCCGCCAGCACGTATTCGCTGTTCTTGGCCGAGATGACGGCGCCACGCGCGATCCGGGCCACCTGCGGCCAGGTGAATCCGGCCAGGATGACGATCACCAGCCAGATGGTGCGGCTCTCCGACAGCTGCATGACGACGATGGCGGCCAGCATCAACGGAATCGCGTACACGATCTCCGAGATCCGGGAGATGATCGAATCGAGCGGCCCACCGTAGAAGCCTGCCAACGCGCCGAGCGTCGCGCCGATCGACACGAACAGCAGCGACGCGCCGACGCCCGTCAGCACCGACGCCCGCGCGCCGTAGACGGTGCGCGCGTAGATATCGCAACCCTGCAGATCGAAGCCGAACCAGTGCTGCGAGCTCGGCGGCAGCAGGCTGTTGTCGACCACGCAATAGCGCGGGTCCTGGTCGGTGAACAGCCCGGGGAAGAAGGCCAGCAGCAGGACCAGCACGATCAGCGCGACCGACACCAGGAACAGCGGATTGCGCCGCAACCCCTGCCACGCCTCGCCCCAGAATCCGCGCGGTGCCCCGGCGACGCGCACCCGATCGACCGTGTCGACCTCGACCGCATCGGCCGGTGCGACCCAGCGCTGCTGGCCCGGACGGGCCTGCGGACGCTCATCGGACATGCTCACTCCCTTCTCACGCGTAGCGGATCCGCGGATCGAGGGCCGCGTACAGCAGATCGACGATCAGGTTGGCGAGCAGGAACACCACGATCAGCACGGTCACGAAGGAGACGACAGTCGGCGCCTCACCCCGCACCACCGCCTGATAGAGCGTGCCGCCGACGCCAGGAATATTGAAGATGCCCTCGGTCACGATCGCCCCGCCCATCAGCGCACCGAGATCGGCGCCGATGAAGGTGACCACCGGGATCAGCGAATTGCGCAGGATGTGGGCCACGACGACTCGGCGACGCGACAGGCCCTTGGCGGTGGCGGTGCGCACGTAGTCGGCGTCCCGGTTCTCCACCACCTGGCTGCGGGTCAGCCGCAGGACATAGGCGAACGACAGCGCCCCGAGGACCATGGCGGGCACGATCAGCCGGGAGAAGCTGGCGTCCGCGCCGACTGTCACCGGCGCGATGCCCCATTCGATACCGAACAGGTACTGGGCGAGGAACGCGAGCACGAACACCGGCACCGCGATGACGATCAGGCTGGCCACCAACGTCGTCGAATCGAACAGCTTGCCTTTGCGCAGCCCGGCGATGACACCGAAGAACACGCCGAACACCGTCTCGAACAGCACCGCGAGCAATGCCAGCCGGAAGGTGATCGGGAAGGCGCGCGCCAGCTCCTCGCTGATCGGGCGGCCGGAGAAGGACGTGCCGAGATCGAAGGTGAAGATGCCCTTCAGGTAGTACAGGTACTGCACGATGAACGGCTGGTCCAGGTGGTAGCGGGCCTGCAACTGGGCTTCCAGCGCCGGCGTCAACGTGCGGTCACCGGCGAGTGCGGCCACCGATCCACCCGAGACCTTGTAGATCAGGAAGTAGATGAGCAGGGTGGCGCCGAAGAACACCGGAATCATCTGCAACAGCCGCCGCACGATGTACCAGGCCATGGGCTCTCCTCACTCTCCGGCGGCTCAGCGCAGTTCGATGTTCTCGAAGTCCGCCAGGCCGTTCCAGGCGAAGGTGACATTGCGGACGCGCTCGGAGTACCCGGCGGAGTTCACGTAGTCGAAGACGGGAATGGTCGGCAGATCGCGCAGCAGCAACGTCTGCGCCTGCCCGACCAGCTCCCAGGACTGTTCCTCGGTCGGCGCCGCTTCGGCCGCGGCGATCAGAGCGTCGAATTCCGGGTTGTCGTAGTCGAAGTCGTTGGTGGCGGAGTTACTGAGAAACCCCGGCTCGAGGAATTGCAGCATAGTCGGGTAGTCGCCCTGCCAGCCGGAACGGAAGGCCTTGCCGATGGTGCGTGAGGTGATCTGGTCGCGCAGCTGCTTGAAGGTCGGGTAGGCGGCGCCGACGGCTTCGATGCCCAGGGTGTTCTTGATGCTGTTGGCGACCGCGTCGACCCAGGCCTGATGGCCACCGTCGGCGTTGTAGGCGATCTCGAAGCGCCCTCGCCACGGCGAGATCTCGTTCGCCTGCGCCCAGAGCCTGCGGGCCTCATCGGGGTTGTAGTCGAGGACCTCGGAGCCGGGCAGGTTCGGGTTGTAGCCAGGAAGCACACGTGAGGTGTAGTCGCGCGCCGGTTTCCGGGTGCCGCGGAAGATCTTGTCGCCGATGCGTTCGCGCTGGATCGCCATCGAAATGGCGTGCCTGCGCAACCGGCCTTCCTCGCCGTCGAAATGCGGCAGGCCGGGCTGGGTGCCGATCCACTGGTTCTGCGCGGTGGGCGCGGATACGGCGCGCTTGCCGAGGTCGTCGTCGACGACGGTCAGCGCACTGGGCGGAACGGTGTCGAGCACATCGAGATTTCCGGCCAGCAGATCCGAGTAGGCCGCGTCGAAGTTGGAGTAGAACACGAAGGTCAGGCCCTTGTTCCGAGCCGGTCGCCCGCCGCGGTAACTCTCGTTGGGCACCAGATCCAGCTTCACGTCGTGCTGCCAGGCATCACCGTCGGCGAACCGGTAGGGGCCATTGCCGATCGGGCGCTGACCGAACGCGTCGATATCCTCGAACGCCACCTCGGGCAGCGGGTAGAACGGTGCGTACGCCAACCTGGTGCGGAAATCGATGGTCGGCGCCTTCAAATCGACGGTGAATGTGAGGTCGTCGAGCACGCGCAGCCCCGACATCGTCTGCGCGCGTGGCGGATCGGCCTGGACGTCGTCGAAGCCGACGATCGGTTCATAGGTGTAGCTCTGCAGCTGCGCGTTGGTGATCAGTGCACCGAAATTCCAGCCGTCGACGAACGAGTGCGCGGTGACCGGTGAGCCGTCGCTGAAGGTCCAGCCCGGTTTCAGGCGGATCAGGTAGTGCTGCTGGTCGGTGGTCTCGATGGATTGGGCGACCTCGTCGTGCAGGCCGCCCTTCGCATCTATGCGGCGCAGCCCGGCGAAGAGCCGGTCGACGACGCGGCCGCCGCCGTTCTCATTGGTGTTCGACGGGACCAGTGGATTCTGCGGTTCGGAGCCGTTGACCGCGATGGACTCGCCGAGCGCCGGAGTGATGGTGCAGGCGGGCAGGCTCGCGGCACACAGCAGGGCCAGCATCAGTGCCGCGACCAAGGACCGAATCCGCGTCCGCCGCATATGCACCCCCGAATCGTCATCGTCGCCCGAACCCGCGGCCATGCGCAGGCCGCGTCCGGCAGCGCCGATCAGGAGCCGACGATAACCACCGCACCACCGGTTTGTCAGTCGACCGCGCCGAACTCGTGTCCGCCATATCGGCCGCCCACCCGATGGACACACTCGCAGCGGCGTGGGTCACAGTTGACTACTGTCGAAACCGGCCGCATGCGCAGGTGATGTGAAGGAAGTGACGAGATGACCGAAACCACCGCCGATCACCAGGACTCGTACCCGCCGAGCGCGGCATTCGCCGCCACCGCCAACGCCGATGCCGAGATCTACCGGCGCGCCGAATCCGACCGCGACGCCTTCTGGGCCGAGCAGGCCGACCGCCTGCACTGGCATGAGCGGTGGTCGCAGGTGCTGGACTGGTCGAACGCGCCGGTCGCCGAGTGGTTCGTCGACGGCAAGCTCAATGTGGCCTACAACTGCGTCGACCGGCATGTGCTCGACGGTCACGGCGACCAGGTCGCGATTCACTGGGAGGGCGAACCGGGCGATTCCCGCGCCATCACCTACTCCGAACTGCTGGCCGAGGTCAGCCGTGCGGCGAACTATCTGACCGAGCTCGGTCTCGAGGCCGGCGACCGGGTCGCCATCTACATGCCGATGGTTCCCGAGGCGATCGTCGCGATGCTGGCCTGTGCCCGGCTCGGGCTCACCCATTCGGTGGTTTTCGCCGGGTTCTCCCCTTCCGCGCTGCGGCAGCGGGTCGACGACGCCCGCGCCCGGCTGGTCATTACCACCGACGGCCAGTGGCGCCGTGGAAAGCCCGCCCCGCTCAAGGAAGCGGTGGACGAGGCGCTCTACGCCGGCGGCGATGTGCCGCACAGCGTCGAGCACGTGCTGGTGGTGCGCCGCACCAATGCCGAGGTGCCCTGGACCGAGGGCCGCGACCTGTGGTGGCACGAAACCGTCGCCCAAGCCTCCCCCCAACACCAAGCCCAAGCCTTCGACGCCGAACACCCCCTGTTCATCCTCTACACCTCCGGCACCACCGGAAAACCCAAAGGCATCCTGCACACCAGCGGCGGCTACCTCACCCAAACCGCCTACACCCACCACAACGTCTTCGACCACAAACCCGGCGCCGACGTCTACTGGTGCACCGCCGACATCGGCTGGGTCACCGGCCACAGCTACATCGTCTACGGCCCCCTCGCCAACCGCGCCACCCAAGTCGTCTACGAAGGCACCCCGAACTTCCCTGATGAGCACCGCCACTGGCAGATCATCGAAAAGTACGGCGTCACCATCTATTACACGGCGCCGACGCTCATCCGCACCTTCATGAAGTGGGGACGTGAGATCCCCGACGCCCACGATCTGTCCTCGTTGCGGGTGCTGGGTTCGGTGGGTGAGCCGATCAATCCCGAGGCATGGCGCTGGTACCGCGAGGTCATCGGGGCGGGCACCACGCCCATCGTCGACACCTGGTGGCAGACCGAGACCGGGTCCATCATGATCTCCCCGCTGCCCGGCGTCACCGCCGCCAAACCCGGCGCCGCCATGACTCCGTTGCCCGGTATCTCCGCGCAGGTCGTCGACGAGGAGGGCCACCTTGTGCGCCCGGCGGGCGATTCGGCGGTCGTCGGCTATCTCGTGCTCGACCAGCCGTGGCCGTCGATGTTGCGCGGTATCTGGGGCGATATGGAGCGGTACAAGGCGACCTATTGGGACCGCTACGCCGAACAAGGCTGGTATTTCGCCGGTGACGGCGCGAAACTCGACGCCGAC
Source organism: Nocardia sp. NPDC059180 (assembly GCF_042754945.1). Taxonomy (NCBI): domain Bacteria; kingdom Bacillati; phylum Actinomycetota; class Actinomycetes; order Mycobacteriales; family Nocardiaceae; genus Nocardia; species Nocardia sp. NPDC059180. Next base: position 715,435 of record NZ_JBHZBU010000001.1, on the reverse strand, counting down.
GGCGACCTGTGGGTGCTCGGCCGCGTCGATGACGTCATGAACGTCTCCGGGCACCGCATCTCCACCGCCGAGGTCGAGTCCGCGCTGGTCGGGCATGCCGGGGTGGCCGAGGCCGCGGTGGTCGGCGCCAACGACGCGACCACCGGACAGGGCATCGTCGCCTTCGTCATCCTCACCGCGGAGGCCACCGACACCGGCGCGGCACTGGTGGACGAACTCAAGGCCGAAGTGGCCAGGGAGATCAGCCCGATCGCGCGGCCGCGCGAGATCCACGTGGTACCGGAACTGCCGAAGACCCGCAGCGGCAAGATCATGCGCAGGCTGCTGCGCGACGTCGCCGAGGGCCGTGAACTCGGCGATACCTCGACACTGGTGGATCCGCATGTTTTCGAGGCGATCCGGGCCTCGCGCACCTGAGTCGGACCGGCGGATTTCCGGCAGGAACGGCCACGCTACGCCCGGTGGCTTCGGTTGTCACCGGGCGTAACCGTTAGAATTGCGTAAGGTGTGCCGGGAAGTCTGGTCGGCGCGCGTACGGGTACCACGAGAGCCGGGCGGCTCGGTGGCGCGTGCGCGGTCCTGGCCGACCTGTCGAGAGGTTTCCCGTGATCACAGCGGCGCGCTCCGAACTATCCCGATATCTGCGCACCGAAACTGTCGGTGGCACACTACTTCTCATCGCGGCTGCGGTGGCATTGCTGTGGGTGAACTCGCCATGGAGTGCGGCCTACGAAACGATGACCGACGCCGTGCTGGCCATTCCGCCGCTGCATCTGGAACTCACTCTGGCCGACTGGACCAAGGATGGACTGCTCGCGGTCTTCTTCTTCGTCGCAGGCCTCGAGCTCAAACGTGAACTCGTCGTCGGTGAACTCGCCGACCGCAAACGGGCCGCGCTGCCGATCATTGCCGCGGTCGGCGGTGTGATCACGCCGGCGATCATCGCGTACCTGGTCGGCTACGGCGTCCCCGGTATGGACCGCGGGTGGGCCATACCGGTCGCCACCGATATCGCGTTCGCGCTGGCCGTACTCGCCATGACCGGCTCACGCGTCCCGCCGAGCGCGCGGGTATTCCTGCTGAGCCTGGCGGTGGTCGACGACTTGCTGGCCATCATCCTTATCGCGGTGCTGTTCACGGCGGGGTTGTCGCTGCTGTGGCTGCTCACCGCGATCGCCTGCTTCGCCGGCTGGTGGCTGGCCCAGCACAAGCGCATCCGCACACCGCTGGTGTACATACCGCTGGCGCTGGTGGCGTGGTACGCCTTGCACGAGGCGGGCGTGCACCCGACGCTGGCGGGTGTGGGATTGGGCCTGTTGACCCGAGTCCACAAGGACCCCGGCGAGTCCGAGGCGCCCGCCACCCGCTGGGAACACCTGTTCCAGCCGATCTCGGCCGGACTGTGCGTGCCGCTGTTCGCACTGTTCGCCTCCGGAGTTCCGTTGAACAGCAGCGTGTTCGGCCAGCTGTTCACCGATCGGCTGCCGCTGGCGATCATCGCCGGGCTGCTGCTCGGCAAAACCATCGGGATCATGGGCTCGAGCTGGCTCGCGATCCGGCTCGGCATCGCCAAACGCCCCGCGCACCTCGGTTATCGCGATATGTTCGCCCTGTCGGTGCTCGGCGCGATCGGCTTCACGGTTAGCCTGCTCGTGGCAGAACTCGCGCTGGATGACGAAGCCGCCGTGGAATTGGCCAAGGCAGCGGTGCTGGTGACCTCTATGGCGGCATCACTGGCCGGTTCGGCGCTACTGTTGCGGCGTGGGCGTGTCCACCAGGCGCGGCGTGACGCGCGTGCGCTAGAACGAGAACAATGATGCCTGGACAGGGAGAAGGGTCGACCAAGTGAGTGTCACACAGGGCGGTAACGGACGCGACGCGCATCGAGACGGCTCTCCGCACGATCCCGGACGCACCGTGACCGCGATCCCCCTGTCCGAGGTCGACCCGACCGCATCGGCGAGCTTCGGCACCCTGGTGCGCGATGCCACCGAACAGGTCTCGACGCTGGTACGTGCCGAAGTCGAACTGGCCAAGGCCGAGGTCACCGGCGAGATCAAGAAGGGGCTGCAGGGCAGCGTCTTCTTCATCGTCGCGTTGACCATTCTGTTGTTCAGCAGTTTCTTCTTCTTCTTCGCCGTCGCCGAAACGCTCGACATCTGGCTGTACCGGTGGGCGGCGTTCTGGATCGTGTTCGCGCTGATGGTCATCGCCACCGTCACCTTCGCCTTCCTCGGCTACCGCAAGGTCAAGAAGCTGCGGGCGCCGGAGAAGACCATCGACTCGCTCAAGCAGACCCGCACGGTGCTGCCGAGCGGGCTCGGCGCGCACGGCAAGCATGAGCTGACCGCCGACAAGATCGCCATGGACAAGCCGTCCCGCTGAGACACGCCGGACCGGGGCCTACTACGCTCGGTCGGCGTGGCGTCGAACTTCCTGCCGGACCCGTCCAGCGTCCGTTATGACGGTCCGTGGACGCACCGCGACGTTCACGCCAACGGCATCCGTTTCCATATCGTCGAGGCCGCGCCCGACCGCACGGATGCGCCGCTGGTGGTGCTGCTGCACGGGTTCGCCGACTTCTGGTGGTCCTGGCGGCATCAGCTGACCGGACTCGCCGAACTCGGCTACCGCGTCGTCGCGGTGGATCTGCGCGGTTACGGCGACAGCGACAAACCGCCACGCGGCTACGACGGCTGGACCCTGGCCGGCGATATCGCCGGTCTCATCCGCGCTCTCGGCCATACCGATGCCACCTTGGTCGGCCATGCCGACGGCGGTCTGGTGTGCTGGGCGACGGCGGTGCTGCATCCGCGGCTGGTGCGCGCGATCGCGGTGATCGGCTCACCGCATCCGGCCGCGCTCAAGAGCGCGATCCTGCGCGACCGCGCCCAGCGGGCGACCTGGCTGCCGAACTTCCTGCGCTACCAGCTGCCCCGGTATCCGGAGTATCTGCTGACCCGCGGTGACGGCGCCGAGGTCGAGCGGCTGCTGCGGGATCGGGTGCGCACCGGCTTTACCGAAGGCGGCGAATTCGCCGATACCGCACTCCGGATGCGCTCGGCCATCCAGATCGCCGGTGTCGCCCATTGCGCCCTGGAATATCAGCGCTGGGCCTTCCGCAGCCAGTGGCGGCCGGATGGTCGCAGGTTCATGGCAATCATGCGCAAGCCGATCGATATCCCTGTGCTGTCGCTGCGTGGTGAACAGGACCGGTATGTGCTGACCGCGACCATTCATCGCGGCCACCGGCTCTCCCCGCAACGCAGCGTGGTCACCATTCCGGACGCCGGGCATTTCGCCCATCAGGAAAATCCGGACGCGGTCACCACCGAGCTGGCCAAACTGCTGGCTTGAGCCTCGGGCGTCCGGCGGGACAATTCCGCCGGACGCATTCCCCGATCAGCTCAGCACACACGGCCCTGTCGCGACCGGCGACGTCGATCCGACCGCCGCGGCGAGCTGGCGGCTCACCTCCTGCAGCGTGAGCACATAGCCGGTGTCGTCGTCGGTCACCGCGGCGCCGAACACCACGCCGAGCACATTGCCCTCGGCATCCACCAGCGGCCCACCGGAATTACCGGCGCGCACCTGTCCACGCACGGTGTAGACCTCGCGTTCGATGTCGCCGTCGCGGTAGATGGTCGGGCCGGTCAGGTCCAGCGTCTCGCGGACCCTGGCCGCGCTCGCGGTATAGCGCCCGCCGCCCGGGTAGCCGAGCACGATCGCGCTGTCACCCGAACGTGCGGGAGCCGTGGCTTGATCGATCACCGGGGCGGTGAGCCCGGGCACCGACAGCACTGCGACGTCGGTGGACGGATCGAACAGCACCACATCGGCTTCCAGTGGACCGGTAGCCGTATCGACGGTGACACTGGTCGTGCCCGCGACGACGTGCGCGTTGGTCATCACCCGCTCATGCTCGACAACGAAGCCCGAACCCTCCAGCGCCCGCTGGCAACTCGGCGCGACGCCGCGAATACGCAACACGCTCTGCTGCAACTGGGCGGCGACCGGGCTGGCCAGCACGCTCGGGTCCGGCGGCTCGACGGCCGCGATCGGCGCCCGACCGAACGGCCCGATCACGTCGGGCAGGCCCGAGGTGTTCAGCAGTTTGGAGAACTCGTTGGGCAGCTTGCGCAACCAGTTCGGCGCGACGTCGTTGACATCGGCAAGCACCCGGGAACCGTTGATCGCGGTCGCGATGGACGGCTGGGCCGAGGTGGCCAGCGGCAACGCCAGCAGCCAGGCGATCACCAGCACCGCAACCGCCTGCAGCGCCGCACCGACGACGCTGTCGACGCTGCGGGTGAAGGGATGGCGCATCCCGCCGCGTGCCGCGCGCCCGAGCACCATGCCCGCGACCTCGCCGACGATCACCAGCACCACGATCAGCAGCACACCGGCCAGTACCCGGCTGCGGCCCTCACCGATGTGGATCAGGATATGCGGCGCTATCAAGATGCCTGCGACCGCGCCGAGTACGACACCGAGGAACGCCAGTGCCGAGGCGACCGCGCCTTGCCGCCAGCCCGAGGAGGCGGCCAGCAGCGCGAGCACGACCACCGCGATATCGAGCCAGGTCGATGCGCTCACAGCGTCATCCCCACCGCGGCGAGGGAGGTCTCCAGATCGCGCACATCGGTGCGGTCCCAGTCGCGCTCCCAGCCGAGCGTGGTGATCAGCCCGGCGAGAATGCCGCCGGTCAGGCCCCACACCAGCATCCCGTCCACCTGGAAGGCCGGGCTCTTGTAGCCGAGGCTGCCACGGACGAGGAACCGGTTCGCCGGATCGAGCAGATCGGACAACGACACGCGCACCACCCGTTCGGTTTCACTCTGATCGACCACGCGCACCTCACTCGGCGTGCGCCAATACGCCACCACCGGTGTCACATCGAACCGGGACGGCGGCACGAACAATTTCGGCAGCACCGCGACCGGCTCGACGCCGCCACGATCCAGTCCGGTTTCCTCCCACGCCTCGCGCAGCGCGGTGTCGATCGGTCCGGTGTCACCGGGATCGACCGCGCCGCCGGGGAAGGCGACCTGCCCGCGATGCTGGCGCATGGTGGAGGCGCGCTGGGTCAACAGCACCTCGGCGTCGGCGGGCAGCCCGCCCGGCGCGCTCGGATCCGGTTCCTGGGAGCCGCCGAACAGGACCAGCACCGCCGCCTGGCGGGGCGGGGAGGTGAAGGTCATGACCCGGCGCAAGGCGCGGGCCTTGGCCAGAGTGTCGGAGAAGTCGTCGTGCGACTGCTCGGCCCCTGCCAGCCAGGGCGGAATGTCGGTCATGAGGAAACTCCCAGCGCCCCGGAAACGGTGTCGGCGATGTCGTCGACATCGTGGAACGGACGAGCGATGTATTCGGCGATCGAACCGTCCGGGCGGACAAGCACGGTGATCGGCAGCGCGGTCGGCGCACCGGCGGCCGCACGCACGGCGGCATCCGGATCCTCGACGGCGGGCATGGTCAGCGGCGGGCGGCCCGCGGCGCGCTGCGCGTCGTTCAACGCGGTCAGCAGCGCGAGGGCTTTGTTCTCCGCTGGGTCACTGTGCACGGTCAGCACCGTCACCGCGGGGCCGACCTTGCTCGCGTACTCCTGCAGAATCGGCAACTCGGTCCGGCACGGCTCACACCAGTAGGCCCACAGATTCAGGACCGCGGGTTTGCCTGCGAGGGCGGCGGCGAGGTCCACGGGTTTACCGTCGGCCAGGCAGGTCAGCGACAGGCCGGCGAGCGGGCCCGAACCCACCGCACCGTCGACGGGGCGCGGGCATTCGGTGAGACCGGCTGCGGCGCGCAGTTGGGGGTCCACGCGCGCTGCTGCGGTGGGCCGGTCCTCGACGCCGACGGGCTCGTCCGCACCGCGCGGCCACAGCGCGACGGCGATCGCGACCACCACGATCAGCCCCGACAACACCCAGCGCCACCCAACAGGAACTCGGCTCACCGGCCCACCAGCTCGAGCAGATGCTCCGCTTCCGGCCCCTTCACCAGCTCGGCGGCGGCGTCCGGATCGGTCGGCCCGATCCCGAACGAGGGACAGTCCTTGGCCAGCAGGCACACCCCGCAGGCCGGTTTGCGCGCATGGCAGACCCGGCGACCGTGAAAGATCACCCGATGGGACAGCAGTGTCCACTCCTTGCGCTCGATCAGCTCGCCGACGGCATGTTCGACCTTGACCGGATCGTCGTCGGTCGTCCATCCCCAGCGGCGCACCAGCCGGCCGAAGTGGGTGTCGACGGTGATACCCGGCACCCCGAACGCGTTACCGAGGATGACGTTGGCAGTCTTACGCCCGATGCCGGGCAACCGGACCAGTTCCTCCATGGTGTGAGGCAACTCACCATCGAATGTTTCCAGGAGGGCTTGTCCGAGACCGATGAGCGAGCTCGTCTTGTTCCGGTAGAAGCCGGTGGGACGGATGTACTCCTCCAGCTCGGCCCGATTGGCCTCGGCATATGCGCGGGCGTCAGGGTACTTGGCAAAAAGCGCGGGCGTGGTGAGATTCACGCGCACATCGGTGCACTGCGCGGAAAGTATTGTCGCGACCGCCAATTCCAGCGGAGTGGTGAAATCCAATTCGCAATGCGCGTCCGGAAAAGCCAGCGCCAGTTTTCGGTTCATCCGGCGGGCGCGGCGGACAAGACCGAGTCGGGTTTCCGCCGGTCGAGAGCGGGTTTTCGGTCTCGGCGCACCGGCGGTGGCCGGAGCAGGATCAGCCGCCGCAGCGGAGACGGAAGGCCCGATCCCGGCGGCGGTGGAGGGGGAGACACGCACCCGTCCACCATACGGAACGCACCGACATCGTTGCCGTCCCAGATCTGGTGCCGTGTTCCATCTGAGACCTGGACAGTGTTTACTGCTCGGCATGCAAGGACTCGCTGTGGTGCTCTTCCCAGTGGCGTTAATGCTGTTCGCCCTGGGTATGGAGCGGGTCGAGAACCGGCTCCGCAAACTTCTCGAACCCGACGAAGAAGTTCAGCTGTACTTGGACAAGGCAAGCAACGCCGAGGTGAAAGAGCTGACAAAGCTCGGTCTGCCCGCGGCGGTGGCCCGCATGCGCAGGCGCCGCTCCCGCACTGAAGACCTGGACGTCGCCCGGGCCAGCTGAGGTTTCGCGACCGAAGTTCACGCCACGCATTACTGTCGTTACGTGGTGTCTGTCACTACGCGCCAAGAATGCCGCGTAGACTGCACTGTCGGCCGACCCACTTCGGTCCAGGACTACAGCCATATCCCATAAGGAGCACATTCGTGGACGAGGCCCTCGCCAGAGCAGGCATCTTCCAAGGCGTAGAGCCCACCGCGGTGGCGGCACTCGCCAAACAACTGCAGCCCGTGGATTTCCCGCGCGGCCATGTCATCTTCAACGAGGGTGAGCCCGGCGATCGGCTGTACATCATCACGTCCGGCAAGGTGAAAATCGGTCGCCGTTCCCCGGACGGCCGGGAGAACCTGCTGACCATCATGGGCCCGTCGGACATGTTCGGCGAGCTGTCGATCTTCGACCCCGGCCCGCGTACCTCGACCGCGACCACGGTCACCGAGGTCCGCGCGGTCACCATGGACCGTGAGGCGCTCAAGTCTTGGATCGACCAGCGCCCCGAGATCGCCGAGCAGTTGCTGCGCGTGCTGGCCCGCCGCCTGCGCCGCACCAACAACAACCTCGCCGACCTCATCTTCACCGACGTTCCCGGTCGTGTCGCCAAGGCGCTGCTGCAGCTCGCCCAGCGGTTCGGCACCCAGGAGGCCGGTGCGCTGCGCGTCACCCACGATCTCACCCAGGAAGAGATCGCCCAGCTGGTCGGCGCCTCCCGCGAAACCGTGAACAAGGCTCTGGCCGACTTCGCGCACCGCGGCTGGCTGCGGCTCGAGGGCAAGAGCGTGCTGATCTCCGACTCCGAGCGCCTGGCCCGGCGCGCGCGCTGATCTCGCGCACATACGCATAGTCGTCAGAGGCCCGGCCCCCCAACAAGCGGGCCGGGCCAATCGCCGGCGCGCCAGGTGA
>NZ_JBHZBU010000001.1:0-707411 GCF_042754945.1 Nocardia sp. NPDC059180 | reverse complement strand
TGATGGATAGTCGGTGTTTTTCTCTGTCACGGACCGCGTGGCCGGGCGCGCTTCGTTTCCGCTCGCACATCCGTTTTGCGGACTTGGTCCCGCCCCGCAATCATGCGGGCCGGGCCTCTGACGTGCGCGCCTGGTGAGGACGGTCAGGACTGCGTGCGCAGGTATTCCAGCTGTGCCTGCACCGAACTGCGCGCCGCAAGCCACAGGCGTTTATCCACATCCGCGTACACCTTGCGGACGACGGCCATCGGCCCGGCATCGGGACCGAGTTCGGCCAGCGCCGCACGCACCTGCTCCAGGCGCTCATGGCGATGCGAGATGTAGTAGCGCGCAACCGGCTCGAGATCCGGATGATCAGGGCCGTGCGCGGGCAGTAGCGCCTTACCGGCGCCCGCCTCGACCAGTCGATCCAGCGACCGCAGGTAGTCACCGAGGGTGCCGTCGGTCGAATCGAGCACAGTGGTGCCGCGGCCGAGGATGGTGTCCCCGGTCAGCACGGCATCGTCGAGCACGAAACTCACCGAATCCCCGGTATGACCGGGAGTGTGCAGCACACCGATGCGCAGCCCGGCGGCAACGATCACCTCGCCGTCGACCAGCACCGCGTCACTCCCGCGCAGATAGGCGCTGTCCATCGCCCGCACCGGCGTTCCGGTCAGCTTCACCAGCCGATCGATGGCGTCGGTGTGATCGGAATGCCGATGCGTGATCAGGGTGAGCGCGATATCGCCACCTGTCGCCGCGGCGATCGCCTCGACATGGGCGCGTTGCTTCGGTCCCGGATCGACCACGACGTATCCGGAGCCCTCCGGAGCCCGCAGGATCCAGGTATTGGTCCCGTCCAGCGTCATCTGGCCGGGGTTGTCGGCGAGCAGGACCGCCGCAGTGGGCGTGACCTGCCGCAGTTGTCCGTACGCGGGATGAGCCGGCGTCATAGGACCTACCTCCTGATCACCGCACCTCGGCGATGAGTTCGACCTCGACCGGGGTGTTCTTCGGCAGCTCGGAGACCCCGACCGCCGAGCGCGCGTGCGTGCCCGCGGCGCCGAAGACCTCACCGAGGAGCTCCGAAGCGCCATTGATGACCAGCGGCTGATCGGAGAAACCTGGCGCCGAGGCTACGAAGCCGACCACCTTCACGATGCGCACGACCTCGTCGAGGCCGACCAGATCGTGCACCGCGGCCAACGCGTTCAGCGCACACAGCCGGGCGGCCTCGGCGGCCTGTTCCAGCGACACCTCGGCGCCGACCTTGCCGGTCGCCGACAGCGCACCGGACACGAACGGCAGCTGTCCAGAGGTGTAGACCAGCGAGCCGGTGCGGACCGCGGGTATGTAGGCGGCGACCGGCGCGGCGACCTCGGGCAGGCTCAGTCCGAGCCGGGCCAGATTGTGTTGCCAGGGGGTTGCGGGTTCGGCCGCGGGTGATTCGATAGCCATACCGGCCCGCCCTACTGCTTCGGCCGCTTCAGGTAGGCCACGTGCTGCTCACCGGTCGGGCCGGGCAGCACCGTCACCAGTTCCCAGCCGTCGGCGCCCCACTGGTCGAGGATCTGCTTGGTCGCATGGGTGAGCAGCGGAACGGTCGCGTACTCCCACAGGGTCACATCGCTCATGGCTGGAGCCTAATGGGTGCGGCCCGCCACGTTCCGACCGCAGCCGGGCCGGGTCACTGGTCATACGAGGCGAACGTCACTGTCTGATACACCACACCCTTGGTATCCGGATCCTTAGGGCGCGATCTCAGCACGGGTTATAGGCTCGCGAACGTGGGAGCACCAACAACAGCGCCGGTTTCGGCCGATCCGGAGCTGACGACAGGCTGGCCGGAACGCGCCTCCAAGGCCCGGCTGCACTATGTGTCGGGTAAGGGCGGGACCGGAAAATCGACGGTCGCGGCAGCCCTGGCGCTGGCGCTGGCCGCAGGGGGACGCCGGGTTCTGCTGGTCGAGGTGGAGAGCAGGCAGTCCATCGCCCAGCTGTTCGACCTGCCGCCGCTGCCACCCACCGAAACCAAGATCGCCACCGCTGACGGAGGCGGCGAGGTGGTCGCGCTCGCGCTCGATATCGAGCACGCCTTCCTCGAATACCTCGACATGTTCTACAACCTCGGATTCGCCGGCCGCGCGATGCGCCGGATGGGCGCCATCGAGTTCGTCACCACCATCGCGCCCGGTCTGCGCGATGTGATCCTGACCGGCAAGATCAAGGAGTGCGCCGTCCGCGTCGACAAGGCGGGCAAGCCGGTCTACGACGAGATCGTGGTGGACGCACCGCCGACGGGCCGGATCGCGAGTTTCCTCGACGTCACCCAGGCCATGGCCGAGGTGGCCAAGGGCGGACCGATCGCTTCGCAAGCCGAGGGTGTGTCGAAGCTGTTGCATTCGGACCAGACCCTGATCCATCTGGTGACGCTGCTCGAGGCGCTTCCGGTACAGGAAACCGCCGATGCCATCGCCGAATTGTCCGAGGCCGACCTGCGCATCGGCACCGTGATCGTCAATCGCGCCAGCCGCGATGAACTGCCCGCCGAACAGCGCAACCGGGCCGCCGCGGGCGATATCGATACCGCGGCCATCCGGTCCGGGCTCGACAGTGCCGCAATCACCTTGCCGGAGGGCGACTTCCAGGGCCTGATCACCGAAACCGTCGAGCATTCGGCCACGCTGCGCGCCCAGGACGAGAGCGCACGAGAACTGGCCACTATCGACATCGCCCGGATCTCGCTGCCCGCACTTGCCGATGGCATGGATCTGGGTGGGCTCTATGAGCTGGCCGAACACCTCACCGCACAGGGAGTCCGATGAGCACGCCGCAGGCAGGCGCCCCCGAGCTGGACATCTCGACGATCATCGGCGACCCGACCGCGCGGGTGGTGGTGTGCTGCGGATCCGGTGGTGTCGGGAAGACGACGACCGCCGCGGCCATCGCGTTGCGGGCGGCCGAGGCCGGACGCAAGGTCGTCGTGCTGACCATCGATCCGGCGCGCAGGCTGGCACAGTCGCTCGGTGTGGCCGATCTCGACAACACTCCTCAGCGGGTGGAGCTCGACCCCGAGGTCAAGGGCGAATTGCACGCGATGATGCTCAATATGCGCCGCACCTTCGACGATATGGTGCTCGAGCACACCAGCCCGGACAAGGCCGAGCAGATCTTCGCCAACCCCTTCTATCAAACAGTCGCCTCGTCCTTCGGTGGGACGCAGGAGTACATGGCGATGGAAAAGCTGGGCCAGCTGGCGAATCGGCGCGAGTGGGATCTGATCATCGTCGACACTCCCCCGTCGCGTAACGCGCTGGATTTCCTCGACGCGCCCAAGCGTCTCGGCAATTTCCTCAACGGCCGGATGATCCGGGTGATCATGGCGCCCGGCCGTGGCGTCGGGCGGTTCGTCACCGGCGCGATGAGCCTGGCGGTGCGTGGCGTGTCGACGATCGTCGGCGGCCAAATGCTCAAGGACGCCTCACTTTTCCTGCAGTCGCTGGAATCGCTGTTCGGCGGTTTCCAGGACCGCGCCAACCGGACCTACGCGATGCTGTCCAAGCCGGGCACTCACTTCCTGGTGGTCGCGGCGCCCGAACCGGATGCCCTGCGTGAGGCCTCGTTCTTCGTGGACCGGCTCTCCACCGAGAAGATGCCGCTGGCCGGGCTGGTGCTGAACCGGACTCATCCGATCCTGAGCGCACTATCGGCCGATCATGCGCAGACCGCCGCCGACCAGTTGGCCGAATCGGATCCGCTGACGGCGGCGGTGCTGCGTATCCACGCACACCGGGTGGCCGCCGCCAAGCGGGAACAGCACCTGTTGCTGCGATTCACCGGAGCCCACCCTCGGGTGCCGATCGTGCCGGTAACCGCGCTGCCCTTCGAGGTCTCCGATCTCGAAGCGCTACGCGCGGTCGGCGATCAACTCACCCGGACTCCGGCCTCCGATTCGGCCGTAGCGGTTACATAGCCACCTGATGTTGACGCTGGGCTTGGAAGAAATCGGCCCACGACGTCACCTCGGGGTGCTGTTTGAGCAGCGCACGCCGTTGCCGTTCGGTCATCCCGCCCCACACGCCGAACTCGACCCGGTTGTCGAGTGCGTCGGCTCCGCACTGCATCAGTACCGGGCAGTGCCTGCAAATCGTTGCCGCTTTGCGCTGCGCCGCGCCTCGAACGAACAGCTGATCGGGGTCTACTTCCTTGCATCGAGCCTCGGAGACCCAAGCGATCCTCGCTTCGGCCTGCTCTACGTCCAATCGAGCGATGGGGGTTGTCATGTGCATTTGGTGTGCCCCTTTGCTGTCCGAACACCGGTAAACGGCGCTCCAGAATCGCGTGTCAGCATCGCAGCAACCCAAACCCCGCTGCGAACTGCACCACATTCCACTTTGAGTGTTAGCTCTATCACACTGGGTTCTCAATCTAGGTAAAGGTATGCGGGAAGGTCAAGACCGAGCTGTGATTTTTTGGTACGTCCGTGCCGCGACCATGCGACACGCCAGTGATCGGATCGCGACACACCACCGGATCCACCGTTATCCGGTGTTCGATCGAACGAGATGCTCACCGCCCTGCCACCATCGCCACGATCCGGGCCGTGTACCGGCCCCGACCTGCAATCGAGCAGTTCGGGTCAAACACACCCGCGAGAGCCGGTGGCCCACCCCTTAGGCTGGTCCCGTGCCGATCAGACATACGCTCGCGAAGCTGGCCGTTAGCTGCATGCTGGCCGCCGTGCTCGTCGCCGGGCTGTTGTTCCCGCTCGCAGGCGGTTTCGGATTCGTGTCCAACCGCGCCGCCGATGCCGTCGACAACGTCTCGGCGGAGTTGGTCGAGGGCACGGTGCCCGCGGTGTCGACGATGGTCGACGCGGCAGGCAATCCGATCGCCTGGCTCTACGAACAACGCCGCTTCGAGGTACCGAGCGAGAAGATCTCCAACGACATGAAGCTGGCGATCGTCTCCATCGAGGACCGCCGCTTCGCCGACCACGATGGCGTCGACTGGCAGGGCACGCTACGTGCGTTCCTCACCAACACCACCAGCGGCGAGGTGCAACAGGGCGCCTCCACGCTGGATCAGCAGTATGTGAAGAACTTCCAGCTGCTGGTCGTGGCCAAGACCGACGCCGAGCGCCGCGCCGCCATCGAGACCACCCCGGCCCGCAAGATCCGCGAGATCCGGATGGCGCTGACGCTGGACAAGGAACTGACCAAGGACGAGATCCTCACCCGCTACCTCAACCTGGTGCCGTTCGGTAACTCCTCCTACGGCATCCAGGACGCCGCGCAGACCTACTTCGGTATCGACGCCGCCCAGCTGAACGTCGCGCAGTCGGCGATGCTGGCGGGCATGGTGCAGAGCAGCTCCAAGCTCAACCCCTACACCAATACCGAGGGCGTGCTGGCCCGGCGCAACACCGTGCTGGACACCATGATCCAGAACATCCCCAGCCGTGCCGACGAATTCCGCGCGGCGAAGAAGGAGCCGTTGGGCGTACTGCCCGAGCCCAAAGGCCTGCCCCGCGGCTGCATCGCGGCCAACGACCGCGGCTTCTTCTGCGATTACGCGCTGCAGTACCTGGCCAACGCCGGCATCAGCCGGGAGCAGATCGACAAGGGTGGCTACCTGATCCGGACCACCCTCGACCCGGCTGTGCAGGATTCGGTCAAGCGTGCGGTCTCCGAGGCTGCGCCGCCGAACCTGGAGAACATCGCCGAGGTCATGTCGGTCATCGGACCCGGCCAGGACTCGCATCCGGTACTCGCCATGGCAAGCAGCCGCACCTACGGCCTCAACCGTGAAGCACACGAAACGCTGCTGGCGCAGCCGTACTCGATGGTCGGCGACGGCGCGGGCTCGGTGTTCAAGCTGTTCACCACGGCCGCGGCGATGGAGAAGGGCATGGGCATCAATGCCCAGCTCGACGTGCCCGGCCGGTTCAATGCCCAGGGCATGGGTAACGGTGGCGCCCCCGGCTGCCCGCCCGCGACCTACTGCGTCGAGAACGCGGGCCGCTACAAGTCGCCGATGTCGGTGACCGAGGCGCTGGCGACCTCGCCGAACACCGCGTTCGTCAAGCTCATCCAGGCCGTCGGCGTCACGCCGACCGTCGATATGGCCGTGCGGCTCGGCATGCGTTCCTATACCGATCCCGGCTCCTCAGGGCTCGAGAACAACCAGAGCCTGGCCGACATGATCAAGGGCCAGAACCTGGGTTCGTTCACCCTCGGTCCGGTCCCGATCAACCCGCTCGAACTGTCCAACGTCGCCGCCACGCTCGCCTCCGGCGGTAAGTGGTGCCCGCCGTCGCCGATCAAGGAAGTGATCGACCGCAGCGGTAAGCAGGTGCCGTTGACCCAGCAGGCCTGCGAGCAGGTTGTCGAGCCCGGCCTGGCGAACACACTCGCCAACGCCATGAGCAAGGACGATCAGGCCGGCGGTACCGCCTTCGGCGCGGCCGCCAACGCCGGCTGGACGCTGCCGATGGCGGGTAAGACCGGAACCACCGAAAGCCACCGCTCCTCGGCGTTCGTCGGGTTCACCAACTCGCTGGCGTCGGCGGTCTACGTCTACGGCGACAGCCCGACCCCCGGCGAGATCTGCTCGTTCCCGCTGCGCAACTGCGGTGCCAGCGATGCGAACGGCCTGTTCGGCGGTAACGAACCCGCACGAACCTGGTTCAACGCGATCAAACCTGTGGTCGGTCTTTACCCGCCGCCGGCGCTGCCGCCGCTGGACGACAAATACGTCCGCGGCGCCAACAATGCGCAGGTGCCCGATGTGGTCGGCATGAAGCAGGGTGAGGCGACCGCCGCGCTCATCGCTGCCGGATTCAAGGTCACGCCGGTGGAGTCGTCCGGATCGGCGCCGAAGGGCACCGTCACCGGATCCTCGCCCAACGGGTCGGCCATTCCCGGGTCGTTGGTGACGATCTACGTCAGCGACGGCACGGTGCGGACCCCGCCGCCACCGGGACCGCAGGGGCCGCCACCGGGCGTACCTGGGCTACCGCCGCCGCCGATGCTGCCGCCGATCCCTATTCCGATTCCGCTGCCCTTCCCCAGATAACGACAACGCCGACCCGGTCTGACCGGGTCGGCGCTTCGTTTATCTGGTTGTGTCGAACAGCTACAGCCGCGCCTTGACGGCGGCCGAGATCCTGGAGCCGTCGGCCTTGCCTTGGGCGAGCGCGGTGGCGATCTTCATGACCTGCCCCATCTGGCGCATGCCGGGGCGCTCGCCGATCTGCTCCGCGACCTGGGCGATAGCCGTATCGGCGAGGTCGGCGACCTCGGCCTCGGTCAGCTGGGTGGGCAGGTATTCGTCGATGATCCTGGCCTCGGCGTGCTCGTTGGCCGCCAGCTCACCGCGTCCGGCCTGGGTGTACACCTCGGCGGCCTCGTTACGTTTCTTCGATTCCTTCGTCAGCACGGCGACGACTTCGGCATCGGAGAGCTCACGTGCCTCGGGGCCCGCGACTTCGGCGGACTGGACGGCGGCGAGCAGCATCCGCAATGTGGCAAGACGCAGCGTGTCCTTGGCTTTCATCGCGGCGGTCATATCCGCGCGCAGCTGCGATTTGAGTTCCGACATGTGCCACACGGTAGCCGTTGCGCCCGAACCGGCCCACCATATTTACCCGGCCGGTCGGCGAACCTGTGCCTGAACACACGCCGCGTTCGAGACCACCGTCACCTATGCTGGGCAAATGCCCGTGATCTCGACCTCCGCTGTCCGCCGAACCGCGCTGGGCGCCGCCGGAGCCGCGGTGGCCGGAGTCGGCTATGCCTCCCTCATCGAACGCAATGCCTTCGTGCTGCGTGAGGCGACGATGCCGGTGCTGCGACCGGGTTCGGCGACGCTGCGGGTGCTACACATCAGCGATCTGCACATGATGCCAGGACAAAAGCTCAAACAGCAGTGGCTGCGCGAGCTGGATCGGCTGGAGCCGGACCTGGTGATCAACACCGGCGACAACCTCTCGCATCAGAAGTCGGTGCCCGCGGTGGTCCAGTCGCTCAGCGGATTGCTCTCGCGCCCAGGGCTTTTCATCTTCGGCAGCAACGATTACTTCGCGCCGGTGCCGAAGAACCCGCTCAAGTACTTCAAGACCGATCACCGCCGCACACATGGCGCGCCGCTGCCGTGGAAGGATCTGCGCGCGGCGTTCACCGAACGTGGCTGGCTGGATCTGACCCACGTCCGGCGCGATCTCGAGGTGGCGGGTATCCGCATCGCCACCGCGGGCGTCGACGATCCGCATCTGCAACGCGATCGCTACGACACCATCGCCGGCGCACCCAATCCGCTCGCCGACCTGCGGATCGGCCTCACCCACTCACCCGAGCCGCGAGTGCTGGACCGCTTCGCCGAGGACGGCTACGACCTGGTGCTGGCCGGCCACACCCACGGCGGCCAGCTGTGCCTGCCCGGCTACGGCGCGCTGGTCACCAACTGCGCCATCGACCGGTCGCGGGTCAAGGGCCCGTCGAAGTGGGGCGAGCACACCCGCCTGCACGTCTCGGCCGGACTCGGCACCTCGCCGTGGGCGCCGTACCGGTTCTGCTGCCGCCCGGAGGCCACGCTGCTGACGCTGGTCGCCGCACCCCCGAAGCGGCCGAACTCCGATACCGCACAGGGCGTTTCCACCTCGGAGACCGTCGCCCGCTAGGGTCGTTTGCCGAGACTTTTTGTCAGGCAAGAGGACGACCTTGAATACTTTCGACCCCGGCAACGGAGGTGGGCCGGGCATGCCGTGGGGCCCGGTGAGCCCCCCATCGGGACCAGCGCCTCGGCAACCCGTCGGACCGGAAGCGGCACCTACGCACACCGGCCAACAGGGGGCGGGTCCCGAAGCAGCACCGACACAGGGCGGACAGTGGGGCGCCGGGTTCCCGAGTTCCGCACCCGGTCCGACACCGTGGCCGCCGATCGCGCCCGAAGCAGCACTGACGCAGACCGGGCCCGGGACATCGGGCAAAGTCGCCGCGAGTTTCGTGCCTGTGCCGCCGGCTGCCGGGCCGGACTCGACGTCGATACCTGGCGGGCAGTGGCCGTTAGGAAGTGGACCTGCGATTCCGACGCCCGTGCCGGCCGCAGCAGCGCCTACCCAGACCGGACAACGGGCGGATGGTGGACCGAACTGGACGAACCCCGGCCCTACCTGGACGGATCCGAGCGCGTTGGTCGCGCCCCAGTGGTCCGGACAGTACGGCGAGGTCCCACCGATCGAGCAGTATCAGGGTGGGCGGCCTCCGGGTTCGCTCGGGCCCGGCCAGGGCGCGCCTGCGGTTGCGTCCGGCAGCCGCGGGAAGTACATCGCATTCGGCGCGGCGGCGATGTCGGTGATCGCGGTCGGCGTCGGGGTCGTCGCGGTGACCGCCGGTGGTTCCGAGAAATCCTCGGCGGCAGGCGGGGCCACCCCGTCGATGGTCAGTGCCTTGACGACCGGCGAATCCGCATCGAAGTCGCCGCGGTCGTCCAGCGAAACCACCACACGGCCGCGTCCGCGGGAAGCCCCGCCCGTCGGCGACGTCGGCCCGGTCGTGCCCGGATTCCAGCCGGTCGCGGTGCCCAATCGCAGCGCCGTATACGACGTTCCCGCCGGTTGGCGCGTCGCGCCCGAAGGCAGCGTAGGTGGTTTCGGCGAACCGCCGGAGGCCGTCGTCGGCAACGGCCTCGCCACCGACGGCGAAGACTACTGCCCCGGTTCGACCCGCACCGTCGCCTTCATCACCGGCTCCGACGCCACCGACCCTGCGACCGCCGCCACCGAACTCGGCGCCAAAGCCGCGACCGTGGCCTACGCGGGCAGCCGCGACGTCCGCCCCGGCACTCCCCAGCCGCTCGCCTCTGTCGACGGCTCGCAGCAGGGCATGCTGGTGGAAACCACGGGCAGAATGGACACCGCCAAACCCGGCTGTGCGACCGAGTTCTCCGTCTACACCTACGCGGTCCCCGGCCGCACCGGGAGCATCGTGCTGGTCCTCGCCGCCGACACCGGCGTCCCCGATGCCGTCGACCACGCGACCGCCCAGCGCATCCTCAGCAGTATTCGCCCCTTGAAAGACTGATTGACCTGCCGGTTTAACGTCCGGCCCCGACCTGTTGTAAGCTACCTCAGGTCCGCTTCACGGGGTGTGGCGCAGCTTGGTAGCGCGCTTCGTTCGGGACGAAGAGGTCGTGGGTTCAAATCCCGCCACCCCGACTCGTGTGGTTGAGACACGATGGAAACCCTGATCAGCACTGCTGGTCAGGGTTTCCTTCTTTTATCGGCCCGCTCAGGTGAGCTCGAGGCGGTTGTCGAGCAGGAACGGTAGTAGGAAATTGCGGAGCAAGGCGCGTTCCTCGTCCTCGGTCGCGGCGGGCAGGGTCAGCAGCGAGACCATGGCGCGGACCGCCCACTGGCCGAGGCGGACCGCGGCCTCGGGTGCGAGATCGGCCCGGAAGTTGCCGACGAATGCGGTGGTGAGCGTGTCGATGACGCCCGGCGACTGCGACAGCTGGGCGACGATCCCAGCATTGGCCGGTTCGAACCAGACCGCCAGATGCGGCGTCTTGCGCACCTCGGCGAGCATGGCGGTGAGCACGTCGAGCAGCTGGCCTTCGGGATCGGAACCATCGAACCGGTGCTCTGCCCACACCCGTTCGATCAGCAGCCGCGCCTCCCGGCCCGCGAACGCCACATACAGCGACTGCCTGCTGTCGAAATAGCGGTACAGAGTGGCTCGGGAGCAGCCCGCCGCCTCGGCGACCTCCGCCATCCCCACCGTGGTGACACCCTTGTCCAGGAACAACGCGCGCACGGCGTCCAGGATCCGCTCCGCCGCCAGTTCCGCCCGCCCGCCGGCCAGCCAGTCACTGCTCACGCCATATCCCTTCCCGTCTCGAACGGACACTCCCGCTCGACCATCACCTTCCGCCGGACCACTCGCCCGGCTTCGGCGCTGATGCGCCGCCGCACGCACGCATCATCGGTCATCGCGGCATTGCCGATATGAGCGCACACCGCCGATGACCCACACCGCGGCAACGCTACTCATGCCGTGCACTTGAACGGGACCTTCGTCGGGCGGCGCACATACGGCCCGGTCGCATACTCGACCGCATCGACGTCGACCTGATACGCCGGGAACCGATCCAGCAACTCCTCCATCGCCACCCGCGCCTGCATGCGAGCCGCGGCCGCGCCAAGACAATGATGCGGCCCGTGACCGAAGGTCATGATGCGCTGCGGATTGCGGTCGATATCGAGTTCTGCCGCGTCGGCGCCGAACGCCTGCTCATCCCGATTCGCCGACCCGTACACCAGCAGCACCTTACGGCCGGCGGGAACCGTGACCCCGGCCAGCTCGGTATCGCGGGTGGTGGTGCGGGCAAGACCCTGCACCGGCGAGGTCAACCGCGCGAACTCCTCGACGGCGACCTTGATGCGGTCGGGATCGGCAGCCAACGCCGCGCGCTGCTCCGGATGCTGTTGCAACAGCTGCACCGCACCACCGAGCAGACCCGTAGTGGTGTCGTTGCCGCCCGCGACCATCGTCCAGGTGTAGGCCAGGATCTGCACGAAACCGTTCACATCGGTGTCGTCGGCGGCCATTCCGGCCTGCACCAGCAGCGAGACCGTATCGTCGCCGGGATCGGTGCGGCGGCGCTTGATCAGCTCGGCGAAGTAGCCGAGCATTTCCATCGACGCCTGCTGCGCATCGGCAGTGCGTTCGGTGCTGGCCGCGACGACAGCGTCGGTCCAGCCGTCGAAACGATCGCGGTCGGCCTCGGGCACCCCGAGGTAGTAGGCAACCACCATGCTCGGCAGCGGTTTGAACAGGTCGGTGACGATGTCGCCGCCACCCTGTTCAGCCAGTCGGTCCAGCCGCTCGCGCACGAAGCTCCGCACCACCGGCTCGACATCCTCGACCTGACGTGGCGTGAATCCCCGCGCGACGAGTTTGCGGAAGTCGGTGTGCTCCGGCGGATCCTGCATGACCAGTGGCGGATTGGCGGTCAACCCGATCTGCTCGAGTTCGCCGTATTCGACGGTCAGCCCGTCGCTCGAGGAGAAGGTGGCGCTGTCGCGGGCGGCCGCATAGACGTGCTCATGCCTGGTCAGCACCCAGTAGTCGTGGTCGGGCTGCTGCGCCGGGACCACACGGTGCACCGGATCGTGCTCGCGCAGTGCGGCATACATCGACCACGGCTCGCGCCAGGTCTCGCCCGAACGCAGTTCGAACACTGGATCGGCACGATACTCATTGTCCAACATGTTCCGAAGGTAAGACAGAAATTAGTTTTTGTCTAGTGTCGGATCAACAGCAAGTCCGAGGCGGGAAGGAGTAGGGAAATCGACGATCGCGCCGTGACGGCCGCGACCCTGTGAGCAGACGCTTACCTACCGGTTACGCGAGGTGATTCCACGGAAACGCGAGGTCCATAGCGTATACAGGCATGTCGACACGAGTGGCCGCACCGGCTGAAACCTCGGGTAAACCGCTGCGGGACGTGGTGTACGAAACGCTGCGGGCCGAGCTGATGAACGGCGACATCAAGTTCGGCGAACGGCTCACCGAGCCGAAAGTCTCGACCCGGTTCGGGATCTCACGCACTCCGGTCCGCGAGGCCCTCACCGTGCTGTGCTCGGACGGGCTGCTCCAGCGCGAGGAGTACGGCTTTTCGCCGGTGCGCCCGAGCATTCCGCTCGTACGGGATCTGTATGAACTGCGAATCACCCTGGAAATGGGCGGTTTACAGCGAGCCATGCAGAACGCCGATGTCGTGCACGATCACGCGCTGCTGCGGGCCGAACGCGAGGCCTGGCTGGTACTACAGGCCGACCCGCCCGAGCAGGAGCCGGGCTTCGTGGTCCGCGACGAAGAGTTCCATGTCACGTTGCTGACGGCGTCCGGCAATGCCGAGATGGTGCGTGCCCTGCGCTCGGTGAACTCCCGGATCAGGCATGTCCGGATGTACGACTTCATGGTCAACAACCGGATCGAGACCACCATCTCCGAGCATCTGGCGATCCTCGATGCGGTTCTCGCCGATGATCTTTCGCTGGCCTATCGCCTGCTACACACCCATATCGGTGAATCACTCGACGTCGTGCTCGACCGGGTCACCCGGGCGATCGCCGCCATGTCATTGGCCACCGACTAGTACCAACTGAACACAGGAGCCCGACGTGAGCCTGGATTTCGATACCGTCCTCGTCGCCAATCGGGGCGAGATCGCCTGCCGGATCATGCGCAGCGCCCGCGCTCTCGGATTGAAGACGGTCGCCGTCTATGCCGAGGCCGACGCCGGCGCTGCTCACGTCGAAATGGCCGACGCAGCCGCCTGTCTCGGCCCGAGTGCCGCCTCGGAATCGTATCTACGCGCCGACCGGGTGATCGAGGCCGCGCAGGCCACCGGTGCCGGTGCGATCCACCCCGGTTACGGATTCCTCTCCGAGAACGCGGAATTCGCGTCGGAGGTCACGGCGGCCGGTATCGCGTTCGTCGGTCCGACCCCGCAGCAGCTGCGGATTTTCGGCGACAAGCACACCGCCCGTGAGGCCGCCCGAGCGGTCGACGTACCGCTGGTGCCGGGCTCAGGGCTGTTGGAAACGGCCGATCACGCAGTCGCCGAGGCCGAACGGATCGGGTTCCCGGTCATGCTCAAGGCGGTCGGCGGCGGCGGTGGTATCGGTATGCAGGCCTGCCACGACGCCGACCAGTTGCGTGTGGCCTACGAGCGCGTGCAGCGGCTGGCCGCCACCAATTTCGCCACTTCCGGCGTCTTTCTCGAGCGCTTCGTTGCGCGTGCCAGGCATGTCGAGGTGCAGGTGTTCGGCGACGGCCACGGCCGGGTGGTCAGCCTCGGCACCCGCGACTGCTCCCTGCAACGACGCAACCAGAAGGTGATCGAGGAGGCGCCCGCTCCCGGGCTCGGCACGGAACTGTCGCAGCGGCTGCTCGAGGTGTCGCGCGAGCTGGCCCGTTCGGTCGGCTACCGCTCGGCAGGCACCGTGGAGTTCGTCTACGACGCCGACCGTGACACCGCGTCATTCCTCGAGATGAATACCCGGCTGCAGGTGGAACATCCGGTGACCGAAGCGGTGACCGGAATCGACCTCGTCGACTGGATGTTGCGACTGGCAGGCGGTGATACCACGATGCTGGACGAGCTGCCCGAGGCCGGTCCGCCGATCAGCGGCTGGGCGGTCGAGGCCCGCGTCTACGCCGAGGACCCCGGCCAGGACTACCGGCCAAGTGCGGGCCTGATCACCGAGACCATTTTCCCCGACGACGCCAGGGTCGACACCTGGGTCGCCACCGGTACCGAGGTCAGCCCCTACTACGACCCGCTGCTGGCCAAGGTGATCACCCACGGCTCCCACCGCGACGCGGCCTTCACCGCTCTGACCGAGGCATTGGCAGGCACCCGCATCCACGGCGTGCAGACCAATCTGCCGCAATTGCGCGCCGCCACCACCGACCCGACCGTCCGGCAGGCCGGTCATATCACCGCCACCCTCGCCGATATCCGGCCAACGGGCGCGCGCATCGACGTGGAACGGCCCGGAACCATGACGACCATCCAGGACCATCCAGGCCGGATCGGCCTGTGGGAGGTGGGTATCCCGCCGTCGGGTCCGATGGACGATCTCTCGTTCACCCTCGCCAATATCGCCGCCGGTAATCCGGCAGGCACACCTGCCCTGGAATGCACCCTGCACGGCCCGCGACTACGCTTCGCCGCCTCCGCCGTGGTGTGCGTGACCGGCGCCGACGCCCCAGTTGCCGTGAACGGCGAGCCTGTCGCCATGTGGGAGCCGATCACTGTGCCCGCGGATGGGGTTCTGGATATCGGCGCCCCTGCTGATACCGGTCTGCGCACCTATATCGCCATCCGCGGCGGCATCGACGCACCGCTGTACCACGGCAGCGCGGCCACCTTCACCCTCGGCGGCTTCGGCGGCGTCACCGGAAAAGCACTGGTCAATGGGGATGTCCTGCATCTGGCAGATACCACCGACGCCGAACCGCACCCGATTCCGCCGGCCGAGCGCCCGGATTTCGGCCATGCCTGGGAGCTGGCCGTCGGCGAGGGCCCGCAGACCGCGCCCGCCTATTTCACCGACGCCGATATGGCGAAGTTCTACGCCCACGAATGGCGCGTCGGCAGCCACGCCAATCGCACCGGTATCCGGCTCGAAGGTCCCAAGCCCACCTGGTCGCGAACCGACGGCGGTGACGCCGGGCTGCATCCGTCGAATCTGCACGACAATCCGTACAGCGTCGGCGCACTGAATGTCTCGGGCGACACCCCGATCCTGCTCGGACCCGACGGCCCGAGCCTCGGCGGATTCGCCTGCCCGCTGACGGTGGTTTCCGCACATCGCTGGAAGCTGGGCCAGTTGCGCCCCGGCGACACCGTCCGATTCGTGCCGGTGGACGACACCACCGCGAACGAATTGCGCACTTCGAACCAGGCACGCGCCCGCGCAGCGGTACCGAAACCACTTGCCGGACTGAGTGATCGCGGCATCCTTGCCGACGGCGCCGCCACCGGCGAACGACCGCAGGTCAGGTATCTGCGCGGCGGTGACGACAATGTGCTGGTCGAATACGGCGAGATGGTGCTCGATCTGGGCCTGCGCATGCGGGTGCACGCACTGTCCACCGCCCTCGCCGCGGCCGGTCTACCCGGGATCATCGACGTGACCCCGGGCGTGCGCTCGCTGCACATCCATTTCGATCCCGATGTGCTGGCCCAGCATCGGCTGCTCGGCGTGCTGGCCGAGCTGGAAGCCGAGCTGCCCGCCACCCAGGATCTGGTGGTGCCGAGCCGCACCATCCGGTTGCCGCTCTCGTTCGACGACCCGTCCATCACGGAGGCCATCGACCGATATCGCAGCGGAGTCCGCGACAGCGCACCGTGGCTGCCGTCCAATACCGAATTCATCCGCCGCATCAACGGTCTCGACAGTGTCGACGATGTGCGCGCGACGGTCTTCGCCGCCGAATACCTGGTACTCGGCCTCGGCGATGTGTATCTCGGCGCGCCGCTGGCAGTTCCGCTCGACCCACGCCACCGACTGGTCACCACGAAGTACAACCCCGCGCGCACCTGGACTCCGTCCGACGCGGTCGGCATCGGTGGTAAATACCTGTGCGTCTATGGGATGGCCTCCCCCGGCGGCTATCAGCTCATCGGCAGGACCGTACCGATCTGGTCGAGCTACCGCCAGCCCGCGCCGTTCGAATCCGGTACGCCCTGGCTGTTCCGTTTCTTCGACCGCATCGTCTGGGAGCCGGTGAGCGCCGAACAGCTGCTCGACTACCGGGCCGCGGCCACCGCGGGACGGTTCGATGCCGAGGTCAGCGACGGCACCTTCGCCCTGGCCGACCATCTGCGGCTGCTCCGCGACGAAGCCGAGTCGATCACGGAGTTCGAGACCGAGCAGGCGGCCGCGTTCGAGGCGGAGAAGCAGGCATGGCACGCCGCAGGCGAATTCCACCGCGGCACAGCGGATGAGGTGGTCACCGAGGCCATCGACGATCCGCTGGCCGGTATGCCCGACAACGCCACCGTGGTGTGCGCACCGATGATCGGCAATGTCTGGCGGGTGGAAGTCGAAGCGGGACAACGCCTCACCGCCGGTGCCACCGTGGCCGTGCTGGAAGCGATGAAACTCGAATTGCCGGTGCAGAGCCCCGACGCGGGCACGGTGCTGAAGGTCCTCGCCACCCCGGGTGCCAAAGCGGAACCCGGAACCCCTCTAGCAGTGATCGGAGTCGACTGAATGTCCGCCGGCATCCTCGGCAATACCACCTCGCCCACCGCGCGCGTCGCCGCCGCCTACCATCGTATCGCGGAGGTGGACCGGCCGGAGGTCTGGATCACCCTGCGTCCGGAGCATGAGGTCACCGCCGACGCCGCGGCGGTGCAGCAGCGGCTGGCCGCAGGCGTCGAGCTGCCGCTGGCAGGCCTGCTGGTCGCGGTCAAAGACAACGTCGACGTCGCCGGACTGCCCACCACCGCGGGCTGCCCGGAATTCGCCTACACACCGGAGGTCACCGCCTGCGCCATCGAGCGGCTGATCTCGGCGGGTGCCGTGGTGCTGGGTAAGACCAATCTCGATCAGTTCGCCACCGGGCTGGTCGGCACCCGCAGCCTGTACGGGCCGGTGCGCAATGCGATCGATCCTGAGCTGGTCTCCGGCGGATCCAGTTCGGGCTCGGCCGTCGCGGTCGCACTGGGCATCGCCGATATCGGTATCGGGACCGACACCGCGGGTTCGGGTCGGGTGCCCGCGGCATTGCAGGGCATCGTGGGGATCAAGGCGACGCTCGGCGTCATCCCGGTGCACGGAGTGGTGCCTGCGTGCGCGGATTTCGACGCCCTCACCGTTTTCGCGGTCGATCTCGAACGAGCCGTGGCGGCGGCCGCGATCATGGCGGGCCCGGATCCGCGTGATCCGCGCAGCCGGACCCGGCCCGCCGACGTGCTGCTGGCCGCGCCGCGGCAGCCGAAGGTGGCAGTTCCCCGCGCCGACAACCTGACCACATTGAGCGCGCCGTACCGCGAGGCGTTCGCCAGAACTGTTGCCGGTCTGGTCGATTCCGGTGCGACCGTCACCGAGATCGACATCTCGGTGCTGCTGGATGCCGCACTGCTGCTCTACGACGGTGCGATCGTCGCCGAACGTTTTGCAGCAGTAGGTGCCTTCGTGTCGAGCGCGTCCGCGGAGGCACTCGACCCCACCGTCGCGGGCATCATCCGCGCCGCCGAGCACACCACCGGCCCGGGCTTCGCCGCCGACCTCGACGCCCTCGTCACCGCCCGCGCCGCCGCGAAAACACTGCTCGACGGCTACGACGGTGTGCTGCTGCCGACCACCACCGAGCATCCGACGATCGCCGCCGTGCAGGCCGACCCCCTCACCATCAACCGCAGAATGGGCACCTTCACCAATTTCTGCAATCTGCTCGATATGGCGGCGGTGGCCGTGCCGGGGTCGCCTACCGCGCAGGGCTCGCCATTCGGCGTGATGGTGGTGGTGCCTGCCTTCGCCGACCAGGTCGCGATCGATATCGCGGCGCGGTTGGCCGGCACCGACAGCACGCCCGCACTGTTCGGCCATGACGCCGAACTCGCCGTCTTCGGCGCACATCTGCGCGGTCAGCCGCTGTTCTGGCAGCTCGAACAGATCGGTGCCCGCTTCGCAGGCGAAATCCGCACCACCGACGCCTACCGCCTCACCGCCCTCGACACCACGCCGCCCAAGCCCGGCCTTGTCCGCTACGGCCCCGGCAAGGGCGCGCCGATCGTCGGTGAACTTTTCCAGCTCTCGGCTGCCGGCCTGGGTTCGTTCCTTGCCGCGTTGCCCGCCCCGATGGCATTGGCAGGCATCGAACTCGAAGACGGCCGCACCGTCGTCGGGTTCGCGTGCACCTACGACGCGGCGGTCACTGCTACCGATATCACCGAATTCGGTGGGTGGAAGAAGTACCTGGAACAGCTGGGTTGAGTCCGGCCACGCGCGTCGGGGCTTGGCAGTCGGCAGACGAGGACGCACTGCGGATCGAGCCGCGGTGCGCCCTCGACGCCATCACGGCACACGGCTCAGTTCCTCGGCGCAAGGGCGGCGATCGCGAGCGCCAGTTCATCGCCGCTGGGTAGCGCACCCTCCGGTTCCGTAATCCATTGCAGCGCCAACCCGTTCAGCAGCGCGAAATACAGCCGCGCGACCGCTCTGGTCTGCTCCTCGGTCAGTTCCGGATCCGATTGGGCGATCAGGTTCGCCAGCTCGGCGACGGCCTCGGCCAGCAGGCCGGACATATGCTCGGCCTCGCTCGGGGTGCGGTGAATCCGGATCACGTTCTCCACACTCGCCACCAGCATCTGCCGGTTGCGCGCAAAGACCTCCGCGAAGTCGTTCCACACCAGCGGGAAGGCCTCCGCGGCTGACCGGCCCTCCTTACTCGCGTCTGTGATGCGCTCGTCGAGCGCGTCTCCGATCTCGCGTCCCGATTCCGAGGTGAGCGCCTCGGTGAGCAGACGCTCCTTCGAACCGAAGTGATAGCCGATCGCGGCCAGGCTCACGCCCGCCGCATTCGCGATGTCGCGCGCTGTCGTCGCGGCGAACCCGCGCTCATATACGCAGGTCCGCGCCGCTGCGAGCAGGTCCTCCTTGTTTCCCATGACCACCACTGTAATGGCGTCTTGCACATTTGTACTAGACAGATGTGCAAGACGTCTGTTAGACATTTGTCTAAGACGTTCGAGCAAACAAAGGACGAGACGATGAGCACCCAGCCCGCCACCCACACCCCGCAGCCCGCAGCCCGCCCCCGCGTTCTCGTATCGGGTGGCGGGATCGGCGGCAATGCTGTTGCGCTGCAACTACTCCGGCACGGCGTCCCGGTCACAGTGATCGAGCGCGCCGCCGCTCCCCGACCGGGCGGTCAGGCCGTCGACCTGCGCGGACCGAGCCGCGAGGTGGCCGAGCGGATGGGTCTGATGCCCGGCATCCGCGCCCATCAGCTCGACGAGCGCGGCATGCGGCATGTCGACGCCGACGGCAAGGAACTGCTGCGCATGCCGGCCGACATGTTCGACGGCAAGGGTGGTGTCGCCGAGATCGAGATCACCCGCGGCGATCTGAACCAGGTCCTGCTCGACGGCATCGAAGCGGCAGGCGGTCTCGACTACCGATACGGCGAATACCTCGAGGCGATCACCCAGGACGACGATGGCGTCGAGGTCACCTTCGCCTCGGGAACCACCGAGCGATTCGACCTCGTGATCGGCGCCGACGGACTGCATTCGGCGACCCGCCGCCTGGTCTTCGGCCCGGAAGACCAGTTCAGCACCTACCTCGGCGGCTACATGTCCTTCTTCACCATGCCGACCCCCGTCGACACCGAACCGCACTGGTTCACCATGCACTCGCTGCCCGGTGCGACCGGGCTCGGAATGCGGCCCGACGCCGATCCGTCTACGTCGAAGGCGCTGGTCGTGATTCGCGCCGAGGCCGACCCCGCGCTGCGCCGCGATATGGCCGCCCAGCAGCGTCTCATCCGCGACCGCCTGGCAGGCGGGGGCTGGGCCGCCCCGGCGATCACAGCGGCAATGGCCGACGCCGACGACTTCTACTTCGATGAGCTGGCCCGCATCGATATGGCGAGCTGGATCCATGGTCGCATCGCGCTGGTCGGCGATGCCGGCTACTGCGGCTCCCCGCTCACCGGCCAGGGCACCGCCATGGCGCTGGTCGGTGGTTACGTACTGGCCGGTGAGATCGCCAGGCATGCCGATGATCCGCGCCGGGCGCTGGAAAGCTACGAGCAGGTGTTGCGCCCGTTCGTCGCCCTGGCGCAAGAGTTGCAGCCCGGCGGTCTACGGGCGATGACGCCGAAGACCCGCTTCGGAATTCGGGCCGGCCTGCTTGTCAGCAAACTGATGACCGCACGGATCATGAAGCCGCTGATGATGAAGATGCTGTCGAAGACCGAGAACTACGATCTGCCCGACTACCCGGCGGCCACACCTACTCGTTGAGTCTCCGCTTGCCGGTCACCGCTGGTGGCCGGCCAACCATTCCCGGCCACTTCCAACATGTGCGGCGCGAGTGTGGAACTGGTATAGGCCATCGGCGAACAGTGAATGGTTACCTTCGGCGGCGGCAGAACCCGGATCGCGTCCATCCTTCTGGGCCGTGACCGCTCTTGCTCTGCTGCGCAGCTTCCGGAAGAGCCGGAACGTGTCGCAGGACCTGCCGGCCGGACCGATCACCCCGCGAGATCGGTCCGGCCGATGTGGCTCGAATCCGGCCTGTCACCCCGCGAGACAGGCCGAACCCGAATCCCCTTCCCCCTCGTCAACCCCTCCCGCCCCGGGCCCCTTCCCGGCTCCGGCGGACCCCCAGCCCCCGCGGTTCCCCACCTTGCGAGGCGATCCGCACGTCGCAGCGGCCAACCTTCGGACCGACCTTTCGGCCTCGGCCGCGCGCCGATTTCTCGAGCCCACTTTTGCGGGCTGTCGTCGACCCGACATTCCGGATTCGACTCATGGGATCCCCACATTCCAGGCATCCCGGCACCCGACATTCCGGGTCGAGTGGCATTTCCCCCTCGGCTCCCTCCTGACTGCCCACCCCCGAGGCAGTCAGGAGGTCACCGATCCCCCGCCGGTCCTGCCACCGAGTCCCCGCACTCGATGACACCCCTCCCAGCGTGTCCCCCGATCCCCCGATCGGGGCCCCACCCGGTATCCGTCCCCCGTCAGGTCCTCCCCGGCCTGCTCCGCTCGGATACCCTCGGGCCCTCCCCGGCCCCAGTGGCACCGGATATCCCCGGTCCGGCGCCGCAGCGTTCACCCCTCCCCAGTGGCGGGCGCTGCTATTCGGTGCGTCGGGCCCTCCCCGGCCCGATCACCGTCCCCCGTTTCCGGACCTCGCGACTACTGGCAGTAGTCGAAGGTGCCGAGCTCGGTGCGACCGTCCTTGATCAGGTAGCTGGTCGCGGTCAGGTCGGTCTTGGCGACCGGGTTCTCACCGTCCGGCGCGAGCCACTCGACCTCCTGGATGACCAGGTAGGCGTTGGGGTCGTTGCGCAGGACGTCCATCTTGGTGTCGTCCATATCGGCGGCCTTGGTGTCGGTCGCCTTGCCGGTCTCCCACTCGCCCGAACCGGCGAGGGTGCCCTTGGCGGCGTCGATGATCACCGTGCGGTAGCGGATCTGCTGGTTCTCACCCGGCAGGTAGCCGGGCTGGGCGTAGACGACCGGCGAGTCGATCTCGATCCGGATCTTGTCGCCCTTGTGCGTGCAGGTGGCCTGGCCGGTGACGGCGGCACCCGGGTTGCCTTCGGTGGCGGCCGAGGCAGTGCCCGCGCCGAGAACGAGGGCGGTGGTCGTGGTGGCGAGAGCGAGGGCGGTGGTCAGCTTGCCGATCATCGTCAGTACGTCCTGTTCGGGGTTTCGGTCTGTTCTTTCCGGTGTGTTCCGGTGTTGACACAAACAATGCCGCCCCCAGCTTGGCGCGCCCTTAAGAAGAACTTGCAGCACCGAAATCCCAGGTAGAACGCCTCGGATCAGCGAAACTGGACCAGTTTGCGGCGCGGGTGCTCGATTCGCGCCATGATGGAAGTAAGTGCGGCAAGAAGATTGGGAGCGACGATGGAAACCGTGGTGGTCTGGGCGATGGCCTGCGTGTTGTACTGGTTCGGGCTGCTTTAGCGACCTCGCGGTACCCGCTGGACATAGATCCGCCCCTGACCGGAATGGTCAGGGGCGGAATGCTTTTCTACGCCAAATCGGTCAGCGGGCCAGCACCTCGTCGGCCTCCTCCTTGCCGGTGTCCTCCATCTCCGCAGAGTCTTGTCTGCGGTCGCGCATCAGCACCAGCGACAACAGCGCCGCACCGACCACCGCGCAGGCACCGCCCACGAACGTGGTCGACATCGCCGAGGTGAAGGCCTCCCGCGCCGCCACCGCGAGCCCGGTATCGCCGGTATCGAGGGCCACCGCCAGCGCGTCGGTGATCGACTCGCGGGCGTCATCCGGAGCCGATTCCGGCATCCCGCCGGTGTAGGAGCCCGCGAGAACCGCGCCGAGAACGGCGACGCCGAGTGCCGCTCCCGCCTGCTGGATGGTGTCGTTGACCGCCGAACCGACGCCGGCATGCTCACCTGGCACCGCGCTCATCAGGGCGCCGATCGCGGCGGGCATGGCCAGGCCGAGTCCGCAGCCGAGCACCGCGACTGCGATCGCGGGCTGCCAGAAACCGGCACCCGCGTCGAGGGTGGCCAGCACGGCGAATCCACCCGCGGTGATCAGTAGGCCGGTGGCGGTGATGGTGCGGTGGCCGAGCTTGGCGGTCAGGCCGGCGCCGATCGCGTTGCACGCCAGCACCGCGACGGCCATCGGGGTGAAGGCGAGCGCCGTCTCCATCGGGGTGTACTCCAGCACGAACTGCAGGTACTGGGTGAGCACCAGCAGCAGCCCGCCATTGGCGAAGGTCAACAGCACCAGCGAGAAGCTCGAGCCGGTGAACACACGATTGCCGAACAGCTCGAGCGGCACCATGGGTGTGGCGGTATTGAGTTCGCGGATCACGAATCCACCGAGGCCCGCGATCGCGATCACCAGCGCGGTCAGCGTGCTCGGCGCGGTGAAGCCATCAGCCGGGATGACGATGATGGTCCACACCAGAGCGGTCATACCGACAACAGAGAGCACCATGCCGGGCAGATCGGCCTTGCGCCACGGCCCCTTCGATTCCGGCATCAAGGCCAGCGCGGCGATGATGGCCAGCACCACGATCGGCACGTTCAGGATGAACACCGAACCCCACCAGAAGTGGTCGAGCAGCACACCACCGAGCACCGGGCCGCCGACCATACCCACCACCGACACCGCGCTCCATGCCGCGATCGCACGAGGACGTTCGGCTTCATCGAAGACGGTGATCAGGATCGACAGGGTGCTCGGCATGATCAGCGCACCGCCGATGCCCATGACGACCCGGCCCGCGATCAGCAGTTCCGGATTGGTGGCGAAGGCGGCGAGTACCGAGGCCGCACCGAACAGGATCAAGCCGACGACCATCACGAGGCGGCGGCCGTACCGGTCGGACATGCTTCCCGAAGTCAGCAGCAGGCCGGCGAACACCAGGATGTAGGAGTCGATGATCCACTGGATGTCTTGCGCGTCGGCGTCCAGGTCGGTGGCGATCTGCGGGACCGCCACATTGAGCACCATATTGTCGACGACCAGCACCAACGTGCTCAGGCAGAGCACGATCAGGATGAGCCAGCGGCGCGGATGACGCTGCGGCGGTGCGCTCATATCCGTCTTGTCGGTCATTTTCGTGAACCCTTCCGAGTAACCGTTCCGCACGGTGTGCGTTATTCCGAACACTGTACGGTTAACCGCACACCGTGCGCAATAGCGCACGATGTTCGCCCATGCGAACACTGTGCGATCAGCGGCTATGCTGGGAATACGAGCGACAGAGGAGGCTGTGTGGCCGTCGAGGAACAAGAGATCCAGTCGGTCTGGACCCGCCCGCAACGGCGGCGGCGCGACCAACCGGCGCTGAGCCGCGAGCAGATCGTTGCCGAGGCGATCGGACTGCTGGACGCGGAGGGCGTGGCGGCGCTGAGCATGCGGAAGCTCGGCGCCAAGCTCAACGCAGGCGCCACGTCGCTGTACACCCATGTCGCCAACAAAGACGAGCTGATCGAGCTGGTCACCGATGAGGTACTCGGCGAACTGCCGATCATGTCGGTGCCGGATCCGAGCCAATGGCGTTCGGCGATCACGGACCTCGCCACGGAGCTACGGGCGACGATCCTGCGCCATCCGTGGCTGGCCTCGGTACTCGGCGAGATCGGCACGCTGTACCTCGGGCCCAACATGATGCGGGTCTCGGACTCGGTGCTGGCCACGTTCGAGGCGGCCGGATTCGATATGGCCGCAGCCGACCACGCCATGAACGTGGTCTTCTCCTACGTCCTCGGCAATGCGCTCGCCGAGGCCGCGTCCATGGTGGTGATCGCGCGCAGCGGGGTCGACGAGGAGGAATGGATGCGCAGGGTTTTCCCCGCCGCCGAAGCCGCCGCACGCCCCTACCCCACGGTGCACAAGCGCTACACCTCGGCACAGAATCCGGCCTGGAAAGCGAAATCCCGCGAGGAATCCTTCGCCCACGAACTCGGCTTGATCCTGAACGGAATCGACGCCGTCACCGGGAACCGCTGACGAGCTGCCGCGGGAACCACCCCACCGGCGTGCGCACACCGGACGACGACACAACGAGGCTGCACGCCAGGCGACCCTGGATGCCGCGGAGTCCTCTCGGCACGTAGGGCTGCTCACCGATGGGTTGCCGTGTCGATGCCAGAACCCGGAAACGGGCGATGCCCCCGGCCATTGAGGCTCGGGGGCATCCCTTTTCGACGGATCAGGCGTTGCCGTTGAGACCGGCGCGCACGCCTTCCTCGACGCGCTTACCCAGATCGGTATCGACGTTCTTCCAGTACTCGAAGACCCGGCTCAGCACCGGCTCCTGCACACCGCCGAGCACATGGCCGACGATATTGCTCACCAGACGATCACGCTGTTCGTCATTGAGCACCTCACGGACGAGGGTGCCCGGCTGGGTGAAATCGCCGTCCTCGGCGTGCTGGACGTAGCCCGCGCGCACCGCCTTACCGTCGAACTCCCACAGGCCACCGTCACCGGCGAGCTCCGGATCGGCGTGCGGGCCGCCGTAGGAGTTCGGCGCGTACACCGGCACCTCTGGCGCGTTGAAGTCGTACCGCATCGCGCCTTCCTTGGAATAGGTGTTGACCTCCGCGGCGCGCGGCGCGTTCGGCGGCAGTTGGGCGTAGTTGGTGCCGATGCGGTAGCGATGGGCGTCGGCGTAGGCGAACACTCGCCCGAGCAGCATCTTGTCCGGCGAGTAGCCGATGCCGGGAACGATGTTGGACGGCTCGAACGCGGCCTGCTCGATCTCGACGAAGAAGTTGCGCGGATTGCGGTTGAGCGTCCACTTGCCGACCTCGATCAGCGGGTAGTCCTTCTTGGACCAGACCTTGGTGAGGTCGAACGGGTTGAACCGGTAGGTCTCGGCCTCGGCGACCGGCATGATCTGCACATACACGGTCCAGCTCGGGAATTCACCGCGCTCGATGGCGTCCCAGAGATCCTGGCGGTGCAGGTCCGGGTCGGTGCCCGCGAGCCGATCGGCCTCGGCCTGGGTCAGGAATTCCTGGCCCTGATCGGTGCGGAAGTGGTACTTCACCCAGACCCGTTCACCCTCGGCATTGATCCACTGATAGGTGTGCGAGCCGTAGCCGTTCATATGGCGGTAGCTCTTGGGCAGGCCGCGATCACCCATCAGCCAGGTGACCTGATGCGCCGACTCCGGGCGCAGGGTCCAGAAGTCCCACTGCATGTTGTGGTCGCGCAGGCCGGAGCCGGGCAGCCGCTTCTGCGAGCGGATGAAGTCGGGGAACTTGATGGAGTCCTTGATGAAGAAGACCGGGGTGTTGTTACCGACGAGGTCGTAATTTCCGTCCTCGGTGTAGAACTTGATCGCGAAACCCCGTGGGTCACGCCAGGTGTCGGGGCTGCCCTGCTCACCGGCGACGGTGGAGAAGCGCACCAGCGATTCGGTGCGCGCGCCGGGCTGGAACAGCTTGGCCTTGGTGTACTTCGCGATCTCCGGGTTGGTCACCACCAGCTCGCCGTACGCGCCCGAGCCCTTGGCGTGCACGATGCGCTCCGGCACCCGCTCCCGGTTGAACTGCGCGAGCTTCTCGATCAGGTAGTGGTCGTGCAGCAGGACGGGGCCTTGGGTACCCGCGGTCAGCGATTCGTTGTCGCTTTCGACGGGAATGCCGGTGTTGGTGGTTGTCGGCTTGGTCATATAAGCCTCCTCGGCTGGTCAACGGACCCGGGATGGGCTGACCCGGGACTGTCAGGGTGTCGGCCGTCGGTCCGGACGGCAGTTCGGGCACAGGCCCCAGAAAACGACCTCCGCCTCATCGAGGGCGAAACCGTGTTCGTCGTCGGGTTGCAGGCAGGGGGCGCTGCCCACGACACAGTCCACGTCCACGACCGTGCCGCAGTGTCTGCACACCAGGTGGTGATGGTTGTCCCCGGTTCTGGCCTCGTAGAGCGCCGCCGACCCGGCCGGCTCGATGCGCCGCAGGATGCCGGCGCGGACGCAGGCGTGCAGCACGTCGTAGACGGCCTGGGTGGAGACCGAGCCCAGATGTTCACGGACGGTGACAGCGACGGTGTCGGCGTCGGAATGCGGGCGAGCCGCGACCGCGTCGAGCACCGCCACCCGCGGGGCGGTGACCCGCAGACCGGCCGCGCGCAACTGCTCGCGGGGATCGGTGCTGTCGGTGTGCATACTTCGAGTTTCCACCTTTTCTGGAATTAGTCAAGAAAATAACTGGTGGATTGCCGAGCGATGACGCGCCGCCCAGTGTAGTGACGCCCGTTACAACTGGGGAGCGGAATAGTTCCGGATCGAGGCTCGTTGATACCCGCTGTCGATGTCTGAGCAGCCCCGGGCCTCACCCCATCTGTCGCTACGAGCGACCACTCGCCGAGAGGCGCTTGCCGGATGTCGACGCGAGAGTCGTGACGTCGGCGTGATGTCGGGCGACTCGACGCCGCCAGGTTCCCCCCGACCTGGCGGCGTTTCTCATATACCGACCTGGTCCGATCGCGAGCGTTAATCTGATTCGCATGGGGCGTTTGGGTGGACTCCTCGCAGGGGTCACAGCGGTTGCACTGGTAGCGGGGCATCTATTCGCCGCGTCCGCGGGAGCGGCACCGGCCGCCGCCGCGACATCGACGGAATGCTCCGTGCAGTCCGGACGGGAACCGGAACGGGCCGCACCCGAAGCGGTCGGGCTGGATTCGCAGCGGCTCGCCGACGCACTGACCTTCGCGAGCACCCGGAATCGGTTGAACGTTCAGGTCTTCCGGCACAACTGCCTCATCGGCGAGGGCCCGACCAACGACCAGACCGGCAATGTCGCCTGGAACGTATGGAGCGTCACCAAGAGCGTCGTCTCACTGCTCGCCGGAATCGCCTCGGACCAGGGAAAACTCGATATCTCCGCACAGATCGGGCGTTACCTGCCACCGGAACTCGGCGACCAGCAGCGGCGTGCGATCACGGTGGAGAATCTGCTGACGGAAACGTCGGGGATGCGCGTGGGTGTGGTCACCGAAGGCATCACCGGCGTGATCCCGCTCGATCCGAACAGTGCGGTGCAGGCGCTCGGTGTACCGCTCGACCATGAACCCGGCACCGTGTTCAGCTACAGCCAGCGCAATGTCGATCTGCTGTCGTATGTGATCGAACTCGCCGTCGGTGAACCGCTACAGCAGTTCGCCCAGCGCGAGCTGTTCGATCCGCTCGGGATCGAGCGCGGCGACTACTACTGGGCTCGCGACCGGGTCGGCCACACCTACGGCTACGCGCATCTGATGATTCCGCCCAATGACCTGGCCAAGCTCGGGCTGCTCGTCGCCAACGACGGACGCTGGGGCACAACGCAGCTCGTGTCGAAGAGCTATCTGGACAAGGCCCGCACCCCATCGGCCACCAATCATTGCTACGGCTACCTGTTCTGGCTCGGGCCCTCCTGCGCGGAGAACGCGAGCTTCCTGCCGTCGGATATGTACTCCATGGCGGGTATGGGCATGCAGAACGTGTTCGTGTTCCCCAGCCAGGATCTGACGGTGATGTGGACCGGGATGTTCGGAAACGTCAGCGCGCACGGGCCGTCCGGCGTCATCCAGAATATGGCCGAACTGCCGTACGAGTTCTTCCGCAGGCTGTTCGCCGCCTTCGACGAGCCACCGGTGGCCGACCCCGGTCCGTACGTGGAGCCGCCGTTGACGCTGGACCCGAATGCCTTCATCGACACCGACATCCTGCTCGCCATCGTCGGCGTCGGGCCCTCGGCGTATCCGGGCTGCAATGTCTTCGCGTGCCTGAACCAGCCGCTGCGTCTCCCGTTCAGCGACGCGCCGCCGGGATGCGCGATCCTGGCCTGCCTCGGGCCCGACCCGCGCACACCGGGCATCCACTGACGACGAGAGCCCGGCCCCGCTGCCTCGTCAGCAGTGGGCCGGGCTCTGTGGTCCGGTGCGCGCCGGCTCAGCGGTCGGCGAGCAGGACTTCCGCGATCTGGATGGTGTTGAGCGCAGCGCCTTTACGCAGGTTGTCACCCGAGATGAACAGCGCGAGCCCGCGACCGTCCGGCACGCCGGGATCCTGCCGGATCCGGCCGACGAGCGACTCGTCGCTGCCCGCCGCCTGCAACGGGGTGGGAACATCCACCAGCTTGACGCCGGGTGCCTTGGCCAGGATCTCCTGCGCCCGCACCACCGACAGCGGTTCGGCGAACTCGGCGTTCACCGACAGCGAGTGCCCGGTGAACACCGGAACGCGCACACAGGTGCCGCTCACCGCGAGGTCGGGGATGCCGAGGATCTTGCGGCTCTCGTTGCGCAGCTTCTGATCTTCGTCGGTCTCGCCGGAGCCGTCGTCGACGAGCGAGCCGGCCAGCGGCAGCACGTTGAACGCGATCGGCGCGACGTAATTGTTCGGCGCGGGGAACTCGACCGCGCTGCCGTCGTGGGTGAGCTTCTCGGCGTCATCGATCACGGCGCGGGCCTGCGAGGCCAGCTCCTCGACACCGGAAAGACCACTACCGGATACCGCCTGGTAGCTGGAGACGATGAGCCTGCGCAGCCCGGCGATCTCGTGCAGCGGCTTGAGCACCGGCATCGCGGCCATGGTTGTGCAGTTGGGGTTGGCGATGATGCCCTTGACCAGATTGCGGGTCTGCTCCGGGTTCACCTCGCTGACCACCAGCGGCACCTCGGGATCCTTGCGCCAGGCCGAGGAGTTGTCGATCACGGTCACTCCGGCGGCGGCGAAGCGCGGCGCCTGCACCCGCGACATCGTGGCGCCCGCGGAGAACAACGCGATATCGAGCCCGGACGGATCGGCGGTCTCGGTGTCTTCCACCACGATCTCACCACCGCGCCAGGGCAGCTTCTTGCCCGCGGACCTGGCCGAGGCGAAGAAACGCACTTCGTCGGCCGGGAAGTTCCGCTGTTCCAGCAGCGCGCGCATGACGGCGCCGACCTGACCGGTCGCGCCGACGACTCCTACCCGTACTCCCATGACTTATCGCCCCGTTCCGGCGTGTACGACGGCGACCTCGTCGCCGCCGAGGTCGAAGGCACGGTGCAGCACCTTGACCGCTTCATCGAGCTGGGATTCCGCGACCAGCACGGAAATGCGGATCTCGGAGGTCGAGATCAGATCAATGTTCACTCCGGCGTCGGCCAGCGACTCACAGAACGTCGCGGTGACACCAGGGTGACTCTTCATCCCGGCACCGACAAGGGAGACCTTGCCGATGTTCTCATCGAAGCGCACCTCCGAGAAACCGATCTCGGCCTTACGCTCGGCGAGGATCTGCACCGCGCGGACGAGTTCGCTCTTGGGCAGGGTGAAGGTGATGTCGGTCTTGCCGGTCTCCACCTCGGAGACGTTCTGCAGCACCATGTCGATATTGATTTCCGCGTCGGCGACCGCCCGGAACACCTTCGCGGCGTAACCCGGTTCGTCCGGCAGGCCGACGACAGTCACCTTGGCCTCGCTGCGATCGTGCGCAACGCCGGTCAGGATTGCCTGCTCCATCGGGATGTCCTCCATCGATCCGTAAACGGTAGTGCCCACCTTGTCGGTGTACGACGAGCGCACATGCACGGGCACGTTGTAGCGCCGCGCGTACTCCACACAACGCAGCATCAAGACTTTCGACCCGCACGCGGCCATCTCCAGCATCTCCTCGTAGGAGACCTGCTCGAGTTTCTGCGCGTCCGAGACGATCCGCGGGTCGGCGGTGAAAACGCCGTCGACGTCGGTGTAGATCTCGCAGACGTCGGCCTTCAGCGCCGCGGCCAGCGCGACAGCAGTGGTGTCGGAGCCGCCGCGGCCGAGCGTGGTGACGTCCTTGCTGTCCTGGCTGACGCCCTGAAAGCCGGCGACGAGCACGATGAGACCCTCGTCGAGTGCTTCCCGGAGCCGGCCGGGGGTGACGTCGATGATCTTGGCCTTGCCGTGCGCACCGGTGGTGATGACCCCGGCCTGGGAGCCGGTGAACGAGCGCGCCTGTTCGCCCAGAGTGTGGATCGCCATCGCGACCAGTGCGTTGGAGATGCGCTCGCCAGAGGTGAGCAGCATGTCCATCTCACGGGCCGGGGGCTCCGGTGCGACCTGCTGGGCCAGATCCAATAGCTCGTCGGTCGTATCGCCCATTGCCGAGCAGACCACGACCACCTCGTGGCCCTGCTTCTTCGTTTCGACGATCCGTTCAGCGACGCGCCGGATACGCTCGGCCGAGGAGACCGACGATCCTCCGTACTTCTGAACAACAAGAGCCACGTCAGGCTCCTCCCAGATCGACAAACAAGCTGATTCCAGTGCTTCAGCGTACCGGCCCGGATCCAGGCATTTCGGGGCTACCTCCGCGCCTGTGTAAAAGGACACAACGGCACCGGATCTCGTTTGAGATCGATGCCGACGGGCTATTGCCGCCGGTGACCGGCCTCCTCCGGGAGCACGGTCAGGACCGGGTGAGCCAGGTGACCTGCGTGCCGTTGCTGAACTCCCGACGCTTGCTCGGAGTGAACAGCGTGGGCCGGAACGGGCCGTCGAACGCGCGGATACCGGCGCCCGCCGATACCGGATAGCTCTTGATGACGAGTTCGTCGATCTCGTCGATCAGCGCACCCGCGAGCTTGCCGCCACCCGCCAGCCAGATGTCCATGCCGTCCTCCTGCTTCAACCGGCGCACCAGGCCCACCGGATCGGATTCCACCAGCACGACGCCGGGGTCATCGATCTGGCGGAGGGTGCTGGACACGACGTACTGGCGCATATGCCCGTACGGGCTGGTGATGCCGACGGCGAGACCGGGGTCGTAGGTGCCGCGGCCCATCACCAGGGTGTCGAAGTTCTTGTTCGGTGTGCCTTCTGGGACGCCGAAATGCGGCTGAGCATGGGTCGGCAGGGTCTCCGGGTAGTCGGAGGCGATCCATGCGGCGAAGTCGGGCGCGATCGGGAAGAACTCGATGCCGCCGTCCGGGCCTGCGATGTAGCCGTCGAGGGTCATGCCGACGTAGTAGACGAGCTTTCGCACGGGTGTCCTGCTTTCTATAGGAGGGTGAGGTCGGGGCGATTCAGGCGCGGGAGTACCAGTTGACCTGGTTTCCGCTGTCGAAGTTCTTGCGCTGGATCGGGGTGAACAGCGTCGGGTTGAACGCGTCGGTGAAGGCGGCGATGCCTGCGCCCGCGACGACGGGGTAGCTCTTGATGATCAACTCGTCGAGTTCGTCGAGCAGAGCACCGGCGAGCTTGCCGCCGCCGCAGAGCCAGATGTCGAGGCCGTCGCCGCGCTTCAACTCCCGCACCAGGGCGACAGGGTCGCCGGCCACCACCTCGACGGCCGGATCGACGCTCGGATCGAGGGTGCCGGAGATGACGTATTGCTTCATATGCGCAAAGGGGTTGGCCTCACCGACTTCGTATGTGCCGCGGCCCATCAGCACCGTGTCCCAATCCCTGTTCGGCGCATCCACCGCCATCCCGATATGCGGCCGGGCACTGCTCGGTATCGAGTCCGGGAACTCTGCGCACATCCATTCGGTGTAGTCCTCGGTGCCCGGGTAGAAGTCGAATTCGTCGCCGGGGCCCGCGATGTATCCGTCCAGCGAGACGGCGACGTAGTAAACAAGCTTTCGCATCTGCACCACCTGATGTGTTGTACTCTGTTCGTAGTGATTTCAACGTAGTACTACGAATGGAGTGGTGTCAAGTGCGGACAAACCCCGAACGTCGACAGGCGTTGGTCGACGCGGCAATCGAAGTGCTCGCCAACGAGGGCGCACGTGGGCTGACCTTTCGCGCCGTAGACAAGGAAGCAGGCGTGCCCGCGGGGACGGCGTCGAACTATTTCGCCAACCGCGACGACCTGATGACCCAGACCGGCAGCCGGTTCTACGAGCGCCTGGAACCCAGCCCGGCGATGATGGCCAAGCTCGGCGGCCCCAAGACCGAGGAAACGGTCATCGAACTGATGACCGACGTGGTCGATCGGCTGGAAACATTCCGCACCGGGTATCTGGCGCTGCTGGAACTGCGCCTCGAGGCCACCCGCAGGCCGGAACTGCGAAAAGTCCTCACCGAACGGGTCCGCGCCGATATCGAATACAACGTCCGCAACCACATCGATTCGGGCATGCCCGGCGACGAGGAGACGGTATTGCTGCTCTACCTGGCGCTGAACTGGCTGATCGTGGATCGGCTCACCCTGCCCGGCATCTTCACCGAAGAGCAGAGCCGCCGACTGATCGCGACCGCGGTTTCCCGCGCCATAGCCGACCGTGACGGGTTGTGATGTGCACCACGGTCCCCGATAATGGGAGCCATGATGGCGAACGTCGGAGATCGGCTCCATGTGCACGGTCACATCGTGGGCGACCATGATCATCTCGGCGAGATCGTCGAGGTGCGCGGCCCCGACGGTTCACCCCCGTATATCGTGCGTTTCGAGGACGGACACGAGTCGCTGGTGTACCCGGGACCCGACGCGACAGTGGAGCCGCCGGGCTCGAACTGACCCTCACATTTCGGTCATCACGCAGGCCCGCATCGACCGCCGGCCAACCGTATAGCTACCTACGGAACCGTAGGCGCAGTGTTGACGATCACTGTGCCGCTGGGGAGAATCGGCGCGTTGGTAATGCGGGGGTGCGGAGGTAAGACATGCGTACGAAGACCGATATCCGATTCGTCGTCGACACAGACCCCGCGCAGGTCATGGATGCATTAGCGGCGGTAGAAATGCTCCCGGATTGGTCGTCGGCCTACACCGACGCACGCGTCGCCACCCGCGACGACGAGGGCAGACCGCGCCGGGTTTTCGTCAAGGCCGAGATGATGGGCAGCAACGATCTGCAGGTCCTCGAATACGACTGGGACGTCGACCGCTCCTCCTGGGAGGTCGTCGACAGCACCCGCGGGGTCAAAGGCGGCGGCTTCTTCGAGGTGACCGAGACCGACGAGGGCACCCACATCTGGTACCACACCGAGCTGTACCTGCCCATCCCCGTTCCCGGCTTCCTGCTCAAGCGCACCGTGCGCCGCGCGAACGAGGCGATGGTGCAGACGTTCATCGAGTTCGCCGAACGATTTCCCGAAACGGAGTCGTTTCAAACCGCGTGAGGACTGAGCCCGCCTGTCCGGCGGGCATGGCAGGCGCTGAGCTGCCACGATGTCATCCATGATCGGATCCAAACGAGCTCGGTTGCAGCCGATGGCCGAGGGCTCCTCGGTGACACAGCTCGAACTGTTCTTCGACCTGGTCCTGGTCTTCGCGTTCACGATGGTCACCGACCTCGCGGCCGAGGAAACCACGGCGAAGAACCTGCTGCGCGCGCTGCTCTGCCTTGCCCTGATGTGGTGGCTGTGGATCGCCTACTCGTGGCTCGGCAATCTGGTCCGTGCGGACGAGGGCATCGCCAGGGTCGCCATGTTCGTCGCGATGGGCGGCGCATTCATCGCCGCGCTCACCATTCCCGAGGCCTTCGACGACCTGGAGGGCGGCTGGTTCGGACCGTTGGTGTTCGCCATCGCCTACATGGTCGTTCGACTCGTCCATCTGGTCATGATGTGGCTGGCGAGTGCGGGTGACACCCAGTTGCGCGGGCAGATCCTGCGCTGGGCGGTCGGCTCGATCACTCTCGGCGCCACGTTGCTCGTTGTCGCCGCGCTCACCGAAGGCCGAGTCCAGATCGCGCTGTGGATCGCCGCGATCGCGGGCGACTGGCTGTGGACGCGGTTCGCAGGGACAGGATGGCGGCTCGCCTCCGCCAGCCACTATTCCGAGCGTTACGGGCTGATCATCATCGTGGCGCTCGGCGAATCCATCGTCTCCATCGGCATCGGGGTCTCCGGGCTGCCCATCTCCTGGCCGATCACGCTCGCCTCGATGCTCGGCCTTGCCATCTCCGGGCTGCTGTGGTGGGCCTACTTCGATGTCGCGGCGCTCACCGTGGAACACGCGCTACAGCGAGCCGCCGGCGCACGGCAGATCAAGATCGCCCAAATGTGCTATATGTACTGGCATTTCCCGATGATCGCCGGGATCATCGGCCTGTCGCTCGGGCTGAAGAAGGTGCTGTACTACGTCGGCGACGAATCCGACCACAGCCTCGGCGACGCCCTGTACGGGATACCACTCGGCGCGCTGTACGGCGGTGTGGCGATCTATCTCGTCGGGCTGGTCGGATTCAAGCAATATGCGACCGGCACCCTGTCCGTCGCCCGGATCGTCACAGTGGTCCTGCTGATCGCGCTGGCTCCGCTGGCCGCCGCGCTGCCGGCCCTGGCCGCGCTGACGATGCTGTTCGTCGTACTCGCAGCACTGATCGGCTGGGAAACCGTCCGGCATGCAGGCGCGCGGGACGAGATCCGGCACGCTATCGCCGAATGAAACGGACCTGACGCCGGCTCACTCAGAGCGGGAAGTGGTGGCGCACGGTGTGTTCCAGTGGCGTCGGGCCGTAGGCAGACGGCGGCACCTTCACACCGTTGCGCAGCGCATCCCGGATCTGATCGATGTTCTCCCGCAACAGATCCGAGACGAGTTCATCGGTGCGCGGATCGTCGAGGAACTGGAACAGGATGC
The DNA here is from genome assembly GCF_042754945.1 of Nocardia sp. NPDC059180. Classification (NCBI taxonomy): domain Bacteria; kingdom Bacillati; phylum Actinomycetota; class Actinomycetes; order Mycobacteriales; family Nocardiaceae; genus Nocardia; species Nocardia sp. NPDC059180. The sequence goes on along the minus strand of NZ_JBHZBU010000001.1, from coordinate 672,132 downwards.
GGAAGACGGTGTCGGCGACCAGGCGAATGATGTCGTCATGGAAGGGCAGATAGCGCACCCGCCCCGCCTTCGGATCGTTCTTGATCAACTCCACGATCATGTCGTCGAGTTCCTTGCGGTTCTCCTCCAGCGCCGCGGCGATGTTCTGGGCGTAGTGGCCGGCCCGTAGCGCGTGGGCGACCTCGTCGAGCACGGCCATCGTCACCGGCTGCTTGATCGTCTCCACGATGGTGCCGACCGAACGGTTGATCACCGCGGCGGTGACCCGGTCCCCGAACACTCGGTCGGCCACCCGGGCCAGCCGCACCAGAATGACCACGATCCGCAGCAGCCGGAACCCGCGCAGCCAAGGCGTGGTCACCGGGATCATGCCGAGCACTTCGTACCAGTAGATGAACGGGAAGGTCCATGGCCAACCCGCCCGGCGCCACCGGTAGAGGAATTCGATCGCGAAGACCCCGCAGATGGTGAAGTCGGCGATCACGATGGTCCGGTAGGTCTGCGCGGACACCTCGAAGAAGGTGACCCAGCAGACCAGCACCACCGAGATGATGGCCAACCCGAGCATTACGAAATCGGTCCACAGCGTGGGCGGCTTGCGCGGGAAATCATCCGGCTCGGGCACCTCGTCCAGTCCATAACCGGTGGGCGACGCTACTGCCACGTGAGGATCCCTTCGATGCCGAACGACCCAGCCGACGGTAATACCGCGCGGGCACTCGGTGCTGGTTTTCGGTTCGTTCCGGTGCGCCGCCCCGGCGGGTCACCGTCCGGCGCGAATGATGGCCTCGATATTGCGTTCGGCGAGGGCGGTAATGGTGAGCGAGGGGTTCACCGTGGCGGTGCTGCCCGGAATCGCCGCGCCGTCCATGACGTACAGGCCGGGATGGCCGTGCACGCGGCCGTAGCCGTCGGTGGCCCGGCCAAGCACTGCACCGCCGAGTGGGTGCGCGGTGAACAGCGCGTTCGCGTCGTAGCCGAGGGCGCTGTATTCGACCAGCGCGCCGGCCCGTTCGGCGATCTTCTGGTCGACGGCGCGGGCGGTGGCCACCGTCTCGTCGCGGTTGCGCGTCGACCAGGTGAGCCCGACCGAATCGGAACCGCGGTCGTAGCCCATCCGGGTGCGGGTCGGATCGAGCACCATGCCCAGCGACGCCAGCGCCCCGGTCTCGAACGGAATGCCGGGGATGTACCAGTTCTCCAAGGTGAGCGGCACCGTCGAATCGTCGAAGATCCGGCTGGCGCTCGGCACGCCCTGGCCGAAGCCAGCGACCGAACTCGCGCCACGGGCCAGCACCACATCGCCGTTGGTGCCCCAGCCCGCGCCGACATGTTCGTTGAGGTTGGGCAGGGCACCGGTGCCCTGGGCGCGGACCAGCAGTTCGTTGCTGCCGATCGAGCCTGCGCCGAGGAAGAGCTGATCGCAGGTCAGGGTGCGGCTACGCAAAACATCCCCGGTCGGAGACAGTTTCGTCACCGTGACCGAATACCGTCCGCCGGGCTCCTGCGCGATGGCGTCGACCCGATGGCCGGGGAAGATTCCGCAGCGGCCGGTCTCCTCTGCGTAGCGCAGATAGTTCTGGTTGAGATCGAACTTCGCACCGTTGGAGTTGCCCAGATTGCTGCGGGCGACGGTGGCCGATGGCCTGCTGCGCCCGGCCAGCTCGTCGCGCAGGACGTTCCAGTTGAAGATCGAATCGTTGGGCAGCGGCTGATATCCGGCCTTGCGAACCTGGTCGTCCCAGGCGCGCGAATGGGTGAACGGAGCCGACTGATAGATATCGGCGGGCATCGCGTCCAGGCGCAGCATCTGCCGCACCCGCGGGTAGTAGACGCTATCGAGTTCGCCGTAGTCGACGACGCCGCCGAATACGTGATCGAACAGGCTGCGTTCCGGTGCGATCATCGCGCCGGTGAAAACGACCGACCCACCACCGACCGCGGCCGCGCGCCATACGTCGATGCCCGGATATTCGGTGACATCGAGGACGCCGCCGAAGCTCGCGAACTGCATGGGCACCTTCGTCACGCCGGTAAAGGAGGTGCGATGCCAGAAACCTCGGCCGTCGGGCAGATCGTCGCCGGTGAAGATCTCCCGCCACGGATCATGGGGCCAGCGCGAACCGCGCTCCAGCACCGTCGTGCCGATTCCGGCCTGGGCCAGCCGCAGGGCCGTGACGGCCGCGCCGAATCCGGACCCGATGACGATCGCAGGCGAATGCTCGGCCGGATCCGGTAGCGGCGCGAAGATCTCCGGGACCCAGTCGCGGAACAGCTCATCCCAGATCGGATCGGCACCCGCCGTGGCCGCACCGGCCGTCGATCCGAGGGCTCCAAGCAATGTCGCCGCACCCACCGCCTCGAGGAAGGCACGCCTATCCACTTCCGCCACCTCCATTTTCACGCGCGCGGCCGGAGGAAGACTACCGGCATTCGCCAATGTTGAACAGATGTCCTTCACCCCCGCCAGCGGGGAGAGGGATCGGTCGTCTTCCTTCTATAAAGATCTTCGAAACCGGGCGTGTCATTACCGATCGGTCAAGAAGTGAGCAGCCGGACCACGGCGATGGTGCCGACCACGACGATCACCGCGCGCAGCACCGTCGGTGAGAGCTTGCGTCCGACCCGGGCGCCGAGCTGCCCGCCGATGATGGAGCCCGCCGCGATCAGCACCACGGCTTCCCACGCGATATCGGCGACGACGATGAAGATGGCGGCCGACACCGCGTTCACCAACAGCGCGAGCATGTTCTTGACCGCATTGAGCCGCTGCAGCTCGTCGTGCACGAACACACCGAGCAGCCCGATCAGCAGCACTCCCTGCGCGGCGCCGAAGTAGCCGCCGTAGACACCGGTCGCGTAGATCGAGCCGAACAGCACCGGCCCGCCGTGTTCGGGCGCGGTATCGGCATCGCGGCGGCTCTTCACCCACGCCGCCAGCCGTGGCTGCACCACGACCAGCACCAGCGCGAGGATGATCAAGACCGGAACGATGGCCTTGAATGCCTGTTCCGGCATGGTCAGCAGGGCGATGGCGCCGGTGATCGCGCCCAGCAGCGAGGCCACCCCGAGCCGCAGCAGCCTAGGGCCCTGGCCGACGAGCTCACGCCGATACCCGATCACCCCGCTCACCGAGCCCGGCACCAACCCGACGGTGTTCGACACATTCGCCGTGACCGGCGGGTAGCCGATGGCAAGCAGCACCGGAAAGGTGATCAGGGTTCCGGAGCCGACAATGGTATTGATTCCGCCCGCGGCCACACCGGCCCCGAAGACGGCCAGCTGTTCGAGCCAAGTCATCGTTTATCCCTCACGTCCCGTCGGACCGCGGTGGTCCGTACAAGCGCACTCGGTCGTGGACGGTATAGGTACCGGCCTTTGGCCGCAGAATCCGGGCGCGGTAAACTGGCCGGCATCATGCAGCGGGCGCTTCTTCTCGGCCGCCGCGACGGGGTCTGATCGGACCGGCCTCCCGTCGCGGGGTTCTGCCGCGCCGGTCGACCCGCAATCGGGAACACACCCCCACACCCACGGAGAATCGCATGTCACCCGCTGACGCCTTCGTATCCGGCACGCCCACCATCACCGCGCCGACCAAGCCCGCGCCCGCCGATCAGCCTGTGTGGAACCAGCAGAAGAACTCCTCCATGGCGACCTTCCGGTACCGCCCGTTCGCCGAGGAGGTCGAGCCGATCACGCTGCCCGACCGCACCTGGCCGGACAAGATCATCGATCGTGCGCCCTCCTGGTGCGCGGTCGACCTGCGCGACGGCAACCAGGCCCTGATCGACCCGATGAGTCCCGCCCGCAAGCGCCGCATGTTCGACCTGCTGGTGCGGATGGGTTACAAGGAGATCGAGGTCGGTTTCCCCTCGGCCAGCCAGACCGATTTCGACTTCGTCCGCGAGATCATCACCGACGGCGCCATCCCCGACGACGTCACCATCCAGGTGCTGACCCAGTGCCGCCCCGAACTGATCGAGCGCACCTTCGAGGCCTGCTCGGGCGCGCCCAACGTCATCGTGCACTTCTACAACTCCACCTCCATCCTGCAGCGGCGCGTGGTGTTCCGCGCCGACCGCGAGGCCGTGAAGAAGATCGCCACCGACGCGGCGAAGCTGTGCCTGGAAACCGAGAAGAAGCACCCCGATACCGCCTGGCGCTACGAGTACAGCCCGGAGTCCTACACCGGCACCGAGCTGGAGTACGCCAAAGAGGTCTGCGACGCGGTCTCGGAGATCATCGCGCCCACCCCGGATCGGCCGCTGATCATCAACCTGCCCGCCACTGTCGAGATGGCCACGCCCAACGTCTACGCCGATTCCATCGAGTGGATGCACCGCAACCTGGCCCGCCGCGATTCGATCGTGCTGTCGCTGCACCCGCACAACGATCGCGGTACCGCCGTCGCGGCCGCCGAGCTGGGCTACCAAGCCGGCGCCGACCGCATCGAGGGCTGCCTGTTCGGTAACGGTGAGCGCACCGGCAACGTCTGCCTGGTCACCCTGGGTATGAACCTGTTCTCCCGCGGCGTCGACCCGCAGATCAACTTCTCCGATATCGACGAGATCCGCCGCACGGTCGAATACTGCAACCAGCTGCCCGTGCACGAGCGCCACCCCTACGGCGGTGACCTGGTCTACACCGCCTTCTCCGGCAGCCACCAGGACGCCATCAACAAGGGCCTGGACGCGATGAAGGTGGCCGCGGATTCGGCCGACTCCGACGTCGACGACATCACCTGGGAGGTGCCGTACCTGCCGATCGACCCCAAGGACGTCGGGCGCACCTACGAGGCCGTCATCCGGGTCAACTCGCAGTCCGGCAAGGGCGGCGTCGCCTACATCATGAAGACCGATCATGGGCTGGCGCTGCCGCGGCGGCTGCAGATCGAGTTCTCCCAGGCGATCCAGCAGATCACCGACGGTGAGGGCGGCGAGGTGACGCCCAAGGAGATGTGGGACGTCTTCTCCACCGAGTACCTGAACCCGATCCGTCCGCTGGAGCGGATCAAGCAGAAGGTCACCGCGTCCGAGACCGACGGCGGCACCGATGCCATCACCGCGACGGTGAAGGTCGACGGCGTCGAGCAGGAGGTCACCGGTACCGGCAACGGCCCGCTGGCGGCCTTCGTGGACGCGATCGCGACGGTCGGGTTCGACGTGCGGGTCCTCGACTACTCCGAGCACGCCATGTCCGCCGGTGACGACGCGCAGGCCGCGGCCTATGTGGAATGTGCGATCGGCGACAAGATCGTCTGGGGTGTCGGCATCGCCACCTCCATCACCACCGCCTCGCTGCGCGCCGTGGTTTCCGCGGTCAACCGGGCGAGCTGAGCATTCACCGGCGCGGTCCGGCCGGCTCTGTGCCGGTACGGACCGCGCTGTTGTGTTCCTGGCCCGGGAAGCCACGGCATGCACGGGCGTTGAGTCACCTGCTAGCGTGAAGCCGCACTTCAGCCACCGAGCTCTCTGCTCGAAATGCCCGAGCAGATGGGGGAACTGTGACAGACAACGACAACCCGACTTCTCCGCCCTGGCTGCAGAGTCATCCGGCGGACGAGGCCGCGGTCGCCACCGAATCCGACGCACCCCAGCAGCCGCAGAACGACGCCGGTGAACCCGAGCAGTCCGCGGCCGCCGATTCGAGCCCGGCGGGCGATACGCCGGAACCCGAGTCGGGCAATGGTGCCGGGCCTGCCGACGCGACGTCGGTGTATTCGGTGAACGAACCGTCGTTCGGTGCGGACCAGTTCGCAGGCGCTGAGCCCGCCGACGGAGGGTCCGGGCAGTTCGAGCAGGCGCCCGAGCAGTTCGCGCCGCACAGCAGTGGGCAGTTCGCACTGCCGGATCAGTCCCCTGAACAGGGTTCCGGACAGTTCGCGCCACACAGCAGTGGTCAATTCGCGCAGCCGGGTCAGTTCCCTGAGCAGGGTCCGGGCCAGTTCCCCGAGCAGGGCTCCTTTGCTCCTCCGGGCCAGTTCCCCGACCAGGGCGGCTCGTTCGCTCCCCCCGGTCAATTCCCCGACCAGGGCGGTTCATTCGCTCCCCCCGGCCAGTTCCCCGACCAGGGCGGCTCATTCGCTCCCCCCGGCCAGTTCCCCGAGCAGGGCTCGTTCGCCCCTCCCGGTCAGTTCCCCGACCAGGGCGGCTCATTCGCTCCTCCCGGCCAGTTCCCCGAGCAGGGCTCGTTCGCCCCTCCCGGTCAGTTCCCCGACCAGGGCGGCTCATTCGCCCCTCCCGGCCAGTTCCCCGAGCAGGGCTCGTTCGCCCCTCCCGGCCAATTCGCACCGTCGGGACCGTTCGATCAGTCGTCGAGCCAAGGCCAGTTCTCGCAGGCAGGCCCCGGCCAGTTCCCGGAGCAGTCGGCCCCCGGCCAGTTCGAGCAGCCCGCGCCCGGTCAGTTCGACCAGCAGCCGCACAACTCGGGACAATTCGAGCAGGCCCAGATGCCAGGGCAGTTCGAGCAGCAGGCGCCCGGCCAGTTCGACCAGCAGGCAGTCCAGTTCGAACAGCAGCAGGCTCCCGGGCAGTTCATGCAGCCACCGGTTCCCGGGCAGTTCGAGCAGCCACAGAATCAGGGACAGTTCGCCCAGGGCGGGTATGCGCCGCCGGGCGAACAATTCCAGGCTCCGCCGCAGACGCCCGCGCAGTCGAACCATCACCAGTCGCCCGATGGTGGTGGCGACCAGCACGGTGGCGCCATCAACAGCTGGGCCCCGCCGCCGGCCGCGCCACCCCAGCAACAGAACTATCAGCAGCAGTCCGCACCGACCGGAATGAACGGCCCCTCGACCGGGCAGTATCAGACTCCGGACTGGCAGGGTGGTCAGCCGCAGGCACAGCAGCAGGGACAGCCGCAGCAGACGCCGTTCGTGCCCCAGCACATGCCGCAGCCAGGACAGCCCGGCCATTCGGTCAACGACCTGAACCTGCTGAAGCGGGCCCGCAAGGCTCCACGCAGCGGTTGGCGCCGGGCCGTGCACAAGGCCTCGCGCGGCATCATCAATCCGGGTGAATCCGCCGCCGACGTCGTCCACGCCGACCTGCTCGAGCGGGTCAATCAGCCGGTGCGCGGCGACTATCGGATCGCGATCCTTTCGCTGAAGGGTGGTGTCGGTAAGACCACCACCACCGTTGGCATCGGCTCGACGTTCGCTTCGGCACGCGGTGACCGCGTCATCGCGATCGACGCCAACCCCGACCTCGGCACCCTCGCGCATCGGGTGCCTCGCCAGACCCGCTCGACGGTCCGCAACCTGCTCGAAGACCAGCACATCACCAGGTACTCCGATGTCCGCGCGCACACCTCGCAGGCACCGAGCCGACTCGAAGTGCTTGCCAGTGAACAGGATCCGGCCGTCTCGGAAGCCTTCAGCGAGGCCGATTACCGCAAGGCGATCGGCATCCTGCAGTCGTTCTACAACATCATCCTGACCGACTGCGGTACCGGCCTGATGCACTCGGCCATGTCCGGCGTGCTCGATATGGCCAGCTCGCTGGTCCTGGTGACCTCGCCCGCGATCGACGGCGCGCGCAGCGCCTCGGCCACCCTCGACTGGCTCGATCACCACGGCTACAGCAAGCTGGTGGAGCGGACCGTTGTGGTGGTCAACGCATCCCGGCGCGGCGCCTCCTCGGTCGATATCGATCAGCTGCGCAAGCTGTTCCTCGACCGCACCCGCGCGGTGCAGGTAGTGCCCTTCGACGACCACCTCGCCGAGGGCGCGGAGATCGATCTGGAGCTGGTGAGCAAGCCGACGCGGCGTGCGTTGCTGGAATTGGCGGCGATGGTGGCCGACGACTTCGGGTATGCGCCGGGGCAACAACAGCAGTACGGGCGCTGACCGCTGCCGTTCGGCGCTCGCCCGAGTCGGGTCGCCGACCTGTGGAAGGGGCTGCGGCGCCGCCCGTCGCGAGCGCGGCATTCGGTGGCCGCGACCGGACCGACCAGCCGGCGCGCAGCCCGGCTAGCTCGGGATTTCTGCGGCGGCGGTGACGAACGCGTCGAGGACCGTCGCGATCGCGGGGCGGTCCTCCGCACGGGGCCGGGTGGCGAGTTCATACAGCCGCGCGGCGCGGACGCCGGACAGGCGCAGTACCGAAAGCTCCGGATGGGTGACGGCGTGGCGCGGCATCAACGCCACGCCGTAGCCGGTCGCCACCAGCGTTTCGATCATGCGGAATTCGTTGAGGCGCTGAGCTATTCGCGGCTCTACTCCCGTGACCGTCGCGATGGAGCGCAGCACGTCGTCGACGGGGAACCCGCCGCGGACGCTCAGCCAGCTTTCGTCGGCCAATTCGGCCGGGGTGACGGCCGAATGTCCTGCCAGCCGATGGGTCGGCGCGACGACCACGTCGATGGGTTCGCGCATCAGCACGCGTGCCGCAATGCGCGGGCCGGTCAAGGGCGCGGCGCGTTCGTCGCGATGGGTCAGGACGACGTCGTAATCGGCCAGCAGGCGGTGGGTTTCCGATGGCGGGACGTCCTCGTCGCGAGCGATGACCTCGACACCGCTGCCGGCGAGCGCGGGCAGCACCCGCGGCAGCAGCAACGCCCCCCCGGAGGGGAACACCGCCACCCGCACCCGGCCCCGTGGCGAGCCACGGTAGTGCGCCATCTCCGCGACCGCACGATCCATCGCCGCCAGCACCTCGTCGGCGCGCACCACCAGCGCGTGACCGGCATCGGTGAGCCGCACCCGGCGGCCATCGGGCTCCAGTAGGGCCACGCCCGCCTCACGTGCCAGGACCTTCAATTGCTGGGAGACCGCCGAGGGCGTCATGGACAGGGCGGACGCGGTGGCGGCGACGGTGCCGCGGTCGGCGAATTCACGCAGTACGCGCAAACGCTCCAGCGACATCGGCGAACCCACGGAATCCATTAAGCAATGCTACACAAATAGTGCATATGAATTCGATTGTTCTGATCATTTGCCGCCCCCATCCTGGAGTGCGTGACCACCCGTGACCGCATGCTCGGACTGACCGTCGTCCTGCTGTGGGGACTGAACTTCCTCGCCATCCGCGTCGGCCTCGACCACCTCCCGCCGTTCTTCTTCGCCTCGCTGCGCTTCGCCGTCATCGCGGTTCCGGTGCTGCTGTTCATCCCACGACCGGACGTGCGGTGGCGCTGGATCCTGTTGTACGGGCTCGGTTTCGGCATGTTGCAGTTCGCGTTCCTGTTCACCGCCATGCGGGTGGGTATGCCGACCGGTCTGGCTTCGCTGGTGCTGCAATCGTCGGCGCCGTTCACCGTCGTCCTCGGCGCGCTGTTGCTGTCGGAACGGATTCGCCCGGTTCAGGTCGCCGGACTGGTCACCGCGGTGGCCGGAATGGCAGTGATCGGCTGGGACCGCTTCGCCCACGCCAGCGTGATCCCCGTACTACTGACCCTGGCCGGCGGATTCGGCTGGGCACTGGGAAATATCGGCGCCCGCCGCGCCGGTTCCGAATCGCCGGGCGTCAACCCACTGCACCTCACCCTGTGGATCGCCGTCGTCCCAGTCCTGCCCCTGTTCGCCCTGTCCACCGCCCTCGAAGGCCCCACCACCGGCTTCCACGCCCTCACCGCCACCTTCTCCCCCACCGGCTGGCCCGCCCTCGCAGCGCTCGCCTACATCGCTGTCTTCGCTACCGTCGTAGGTTCCGGCCTCTGGACCTACCTCATGAGCCGTTATCCGGCAGGAGCCGTCGCGCCTTTCTCCCTGCTGGTCCCGATTGTCGGCATTGCAGCAGCCTGGATCTTCCTCGACGAGACACCCACCAACGCGAGTCTCGTCGGCGGGGCGATCGTCATCGTGGGAGCATTCGCGGCGACGTCGGCCCGCCCCACACACACGACACCCGCCGAGCCCCACAAGCTCGAGCACCAACTTCACAAAGCCCCAGCCCGTGCATAGGAACCCGCGAGTGGCACTTGGCTGCGGCATTTCGCGAGAAGGCCCCGCGCTGAGGTGCCACTCGCGCCCCGCGACTAGGCGCGCAGGCGTTCGCGGCGGAGTTGGTCGACTTCTGGGAGGTCCAGCGGTTCGAGGGAGTCGGCGCCCAGTGCGCGGGTGAGGATGAAGTCCGCCAGCTCCGGGTTGCGGGCGAGGGCGGGGCCGTGCATGTAGGTGCCGATGACCGAGCCCTGGACGACGCCCTCGAGACCGTCGCCGACGCCGTTGCCGACGCCGCGGGTCACTCGGGCCAGGCCGGTGGCGTCGGGGCCGAGCGAGGTTCCGCCCCGGTGGTTTTCGAAGCCGCTGAGGGGTGCGCTCAGGCCGGGAATGAGCGGGTTGGTGGTGACTTCGCCGATGGCTCGTTTGTCCTGGGGCGAGGTGGTGGCGTCGAGGAGGGCGACGCCTTCCACGCGTTCACCAGTTGAGGTTTCATACCACTGGCCGAGCACCTGGATGGCGGCGCAGATCGCCAGTACCGGTGCGCCTTTCGCGGCTGCCTGCTGCAGGCCGGGATAACGCTGGAGGTGGCGGGTCGCGAGGCGCTGCGCGGAATCCTCCGCACCGCCGAGTGTGTAGATGTCCAGGGAATCCGGCACCGGGTCGGACAAGGTGATCTCCACGATCTCGGCGTCGTAGCCGCGCATACGCAGCCGCTGCCGCAGCACGAGGGCGTTGCCGCCGTCGCCGTAGGTGCCCATCACATCCGGCAGGACCAGCCCGATCCGTACGGTCGATTCACTCATCGGGGTGCCTTTCACCGGGCGTCGAGGTCGCGGTTCAGATCGCGGAAGGCGGTGTAGTTCGCCAGCACCTCGACCCGCCCGGCGGGGCAGGAAGCGATGGCGCGCAAGGGATCCGCGATCGTGGTGTGCTCCACACCGGCGTAGGTGAGCCGGACCGCGAGGTCGGTGGCGCGCTCACCGGCGGCGACCACCTGGACACCCTCGAAATGCTCGAACCGCACATCCCACAACCAGGACAGGTCCTCGCCGTCGGGCACCTGCCCGTTGACTGCGATCACCAGTCCGGCCGCGTCGTGATCGATCATGGACAGCGCTTCCTGCCAGCCCGCCGGATTCTTCGCCAGCAGCAGCCGCGCCGAATGCTCGCCGACCTGAACGGTCCGGTAGCGGCCCGCGATCTCGCGGACAGTGCCCGCCGCGGCGGTTGCCTGAGTGGCGTTCGCGCCGAGCGCCACCGCGGCCGCGACCGCCTGCGCTGCGTTACCGCGATTGGCCCGGCCGGGCAGTGCCAGCCGCAGTTCGGCGGTGAATTCATCCGGGCCGCGCAGCTTTTCGCCGTCCAGCCACCACTCCGGTTGCGGGCGCTGGAAATCGGCGCCGGTGCTGCGCCAGTGCTCGCCCTCCCAGACGATCGGCTCACCACTGCGCGGACAGCTGGTGGCGTCCATCGCCCAGCCGCTGCCCGCGGCCACCCACACCACGTTCGGGTGGTCGTAGGCGATCGAGGTGATCAGCACGTCGTCGCAGTTGGCGATCACGATGGCGTCGGGGTGGCGGGCCAGGCCCGCGCGCAGCTTGCGTTCGATCATGTTGATCTCGCCGACGCGGTCGAGTTGGTCGCGGCTGAGATTGAGCAGCACCACGGCGGCCGGGTTCAGCGAATCGGTGACGTGCGGCAGGTGCAGCTCGTCGACCTCGATGGCGGCCAGCTCGGCGGTCCGGTTGACGCTCAGCGCCGCCACGATGCCCGCATCCATATTGGCGCCGTCGGCCTGGGTGGCGACGTCGCCGAGGGTGCTCAGCGCCGCAGTCGTCATCCTGGTGGTGGTCGACTTGCCGTTTGTACCGGTAACCAGCACCGTTCGCCGACCGCGACCCAGTTGATCCATGATCGTCGGATCGATTTTCAGGGCGATCAGCCCGCCGATCATCGACCCCTTGCCGCGACCGGCCTTCTGCGAGGCCCACGACGCCGTCGCCGCCGCCCGCAGCGCGATCCGCCCGCGCACCGATATGTCTGCCACGCCGCGAGTCTATGTTCGCGGCGCGATGCGGGCCGGATCAGGTCGGGGAGTCGTTGTAGAGCTTGCGTTCGTAGTTGGCCGCCGAATAGTAGGTCTCCAGGTCTTCGACGGTTTCGGTGATGTTGGTCTGCACCTCTTTGATCAGCCGAGCCGGGCTGGGCAGGGTGTCGAGCGGCCAGTGGTCCGGCTCCCAGAGGTGGCTGCGCATGAACGCTTTGGCGCAGTGGAAGAAGATCTGCTCGATGCTGACCTCGACCGCGAGAATCGGCCGGTGCCCACGCACCGTCATGTCCTCGAAGTACGGCGCGTCACGGATCAGGCGCGCGCGGCCGTTGATACGCAATGTCTCGCGGCGGCCCGGAATCATGAACAGCAGCCCGACGTGCGGGTTGGCCAGAATATTGAGGTAACCGTCGGCGCGCCGGTTACCGGGCCGCTCCGGGATGACGATGGTCGTGTCGTCGAGCACCTTGACGAAGCCGGCCGGATCGCCCTTCGGCGAGGCATCGCAGTTGCCGTCGGCGTCGCTGGTGCACATCACGAGAAACGGGGTGCACGCGATCCACTCCCGGTCGCGCGGATGCAACGCGACGCGCTCCTTGCTGACCGCACGCGGCATGACCGCGCCGAGCAAGTCCCTGAGTTCGGCGGGATCGGTGATCTCAGGGATGTTCTCGCTCATATCGACGATTGAAACATCGACTGCGGCGTCCGGTGAACCCATTTTTTTCCGTGTGCCGGGTGGGATCGTTCACCTTCTAGATATCGAACAGATTCGATTCGCCCCTGGCGTAACGGTCGGCATCGACCTGACGCAGTGGTTCCAGTTCGGGCGAGCGGTACAGGGTGAACGTCCGGCAGCGCGGTGCGCTGGACCCGGTCACGTCGAGCAGGGCGTTGACAGCGCCGCGCGCCGATTCGGACGCGCCTTCCATCGTGGCCAGATCGATATTGGTGCGCACGTAGTCGCCGGCGAGGAACAGGTTTTCCAGGGCGCCGTGAGACTGTGGGCGCGAGTCCCAGGAACCCGCAGTATTGATGAGCAGCGGGTCGGCGTTGACATTGCGGCGCTGCTCGGCCTGCCAGGTGATACCCGGATCAAGGAACCAGGAGTGCAGGTCGGCGTCGCGAAGCACCTCGCCGCGGTCGTTGAGATGGCCGGTGATCTGCGCCCAGGTCTCGCGGGCGATCTCCTCGTGGGTGCATTCCTTGGCCGGTTTGCCGTACAGGATGCCGGGGGTGTTCCAGTTGGAGATGTCCACGGAGAGGCAGTCGGCGACCGTGCCGTCGCCGAACTCGGGGAGTTTGCGACTCCAGAGCTTGTTCTGGCTGATCGACGTGATCGCCCACGGGGAATCGATGTAGGCGGCGTGGCCGGTGACGATGTCGGGTGAAGTGCGCAGATAGAACTGGATGCCGTTCATCCAGTCGGTGTGCAGGTTGTCCATGGCGGCCAGTTCGGGGCGGACCGCGCGAATATCTGGTGACCAGAGCGTGCGCGCCCGTTCAGCGGGGAGCGCGACCACATAGTGATCGGCCTCGACGGTGCGTGCGGCACCGGTCCCGTCGACGATCCTGGCGCCACTGATCCGCCGGTCCCGCACATCGAGCCCGCGCACCTCGGCACCGAGTTCGAAGCGAACACCCAGCTCACGCAGGTGCGACACCCACGGATCGATCCACGCGTCGTTGGTCGGCCCGTTCAGCACCCGATCCAGGTCGCCGTCGTTGCCGATCTCGAGCGGATTACCGAGGAACTGCTCGCCCATATTGCCGATGGTGCGCGCGCTGGCCATATCTTCCTTGGCCGCCACCAGCAGGCTGGTGAGTGTGCGAGAGAGCAGCGCACGGAATTCGTGCGAACGCTGTTGTCCGCGAACGAAATCGCGCCACGACATGTGCTCCCACTGACCGAAGCGGCGGGCATCGCAGCTGGTGAAGAAGACCAGCAGCCGGTTGGCGAAGAAGGCGCCCTCGGCGGGCGGCATTTTCAGCGCGGTCGCGATGGACGCGCCCATCGTCTCCCGGAAGGCCTCCGGGGTGGCGGTGGCCAAGTGTGCGGCGCCGAGCGGAAGACGGAAGTCGTCACCGTCGCTGCGCGCGAACCGCGCTTGGGGCGCGGCGACCAGGTTGTTCCACACCCCATCAGGGTTGGCGCCGAACGGAATTCGGCGCATGGTGTCGGGAACATGGTGGTAGAAGCCGGGAAAAAAGCGAAACCCGTGCTCGCCGGGCAGATCCGGGCGCCCACCGGTGCCCGACCCCGGCACCGGAATGCTGCGCGCCTTACCGCCCAACGCCCGTCGCTCGTAGACCGTCACTTGGAAGCCACGTTCGGCCAGCTCATGCGCCGCCGTCAGCCCCGCGACCCCACCGCCGAACACAGCGACCCGCCGCCCCGGGTCAGCACTGGCCGCTCCCGCCCCGAACGCCCCCACCGATACCGCACCGACCCCCGCCGCGACCGCCCCGCGAAGAACCACCCTCCGCGATACGGTCCACTGTTGTTTCGCCATGCGCCGCTCTGCTGCCTAGCCTCGGACCTCACTGATTGCCGACCACTTTAAGCGCAGCTGTATGGGGTGGGTATCCGGGTTACACAAAACCGTGTGCCTTCTCGAAGTCGCGGCGCGGATCGCTTGGGTCGCCGACTCGGTACGACGTCTGACGCCGACCGCACCAGACAGTCGCGCCGTGTCAGGGACGCGTCAGCGCGGTGACGGTGCGGTGTCAGGACGCCGGGTCATTGTTGCTCTCGTAATCAGTTCCGCGGCACAACAAACGCCGACCGGGACGCAACAGAGATAAAGGAGCGAACACCATGACCGTCACCCTCACCGCCCAGGACCAGGCCACCCTGCGGATCGCCGCGTACGGCGCCGTCTCGCTCATGGCCGCTGCCGATGTCGCGGGCAAGCCGCACAAGGCCGCCACCGGAGGCAGCTACGCGCTGCACTCGGCGACCGGCCTGGTCGGGCATGTGCTCGCCGCGAAGTCGAACGACATCAAGCTGACGGGCAAGACCACCGCCGAACTGGCCGACCAGGTGCTGCCTGCGCTGGCTGCGACCATAAGCCTGCTCGAACAGCAGGATCAGGCCGAGGCCGACAACTTCCGCAGCGCCGTGCTCGTCGCCATCGACGCGGCGGCCCGGGCGCACAAGGGGCTGGTCAGCCCCACCTCGGCCGAGATGGCTCGCAAGATCACTGTCGCTCTCGACACCACCGGCGTGGCCGCTGCAGTGTGAACCATGGGCGAGCCGGCTACAGGCCGACGGCAGGTAGCCGTCGGCCTGTAGGTATCTCGCGAGTGGTACCTCAGCGCGGGTCCCACTCGCGAGATGCCACAGCCAGGTACCACTCGCGGAGCACCCCGGAGTTGAGGGCGGTGGTGGTCAGGTCGATTCGAGTCGGCGGAGTGTGTGGGAGGCCGCGACGCCGCACAGCTCGTGCACCAATCGCATCTTCTCCAGCACAGGTCCCGCCAGGACGAAGGGATAAAGATCCGGGTGGCCCATGGAGCGATTGAGCATGTTGAGGGACCAGGACAGGGGGATCCAGAGGTCGATGATGCGGTCGAAGCCGGCGCGGCCGATTTGGGGACGGTCCATGGTGGCGCCTGCGGGGGCGAAAGCGAAGGCGGCGGCGGTGTCCAGGGTGTCACGGATGTGCAGGTAGTGGGCGAAGGTTTCGGCCCAGTCTTCGGCGGGGTGCATGGTGGCGTAGGAGGAGACGTAGTCCGATTCCCAGCCTGGTGGGGCGCCGTCGGAGTAGTGGCGGTCTAGAGCTGTTTGGTAGTCGGAGTGCGGGTCGCCGAAGAGGATGCGGAAGCGGTCGAGGGCGGGGTCGTCGGGGACCAGGATCGGGAAATAGTAGTGGCCGATCTCGTGGCGGAAGTGGCCGAGCAGGGTGCGGTAGGGCTCGTCCATTTCGATGCGGAGCTGTTCGCGATGCGGGTCGTGGGCTTCGGCGAGGTCGAGGGTGATCAGGCCGTCGGCGTGGCCGGTGATGACGTGATTGTTGGCGCTGGACAGCAAGTCGAAGGCCAAGCCGCTGCCGGGGTCGGTGTCGCGGCCGATGATCGGCAATCCGAGTTCGACCAGCTGCAAGATCAAGCGCCGCTTGGCCGCTTCGGCGTCGGCGAAACCGGCCAGGCCCTCGGTGTCCTCATCGTTGGGTCTGGTCCTGGTCAGCCGGCAGGACTCGCACAGCGCGCAACTACCGTCCTCCCCCGGGCGCACCCGCACCAGCCAATTACAGCGCGCGACATGCAGATTGGCGCACAACTGGAACTCGTCGGCATCGACCACACCCTGCGGATGGCCGGGCTCGCCGTGGCCTGCGGACTCGCCGATGATCACCAGCGCCCGTTCGGTGACACTGAAACCGAGCGGACTGCCGCACGACAGGCACACCGAGTTCTCGAACGCCAGCTGCTGACCGCACTTGGGGCAGATGAATTCACGCACGTCGAAAAACCTCCAGCGATGAGGCAACAGCACGTACACGCCGAACCCGATGGTCCTGCCGTCATCCTTGCACGGGCGACACCGGAGCCCCGCACGCGGCGCACGCGCCATGCACGCGACCAGCGTTCGGCGACACGCACAGGGGTAGGGTCCCACCGGCCGGAGCGCGCCGGTGCTATTCACGAACCACGGACTCAGACGGTTGGAGGCGATATGCGCACGACGATCTGTCCGTCCTGCGAGGCGGCGCTCGACCACTGCCACGGCACACTGGTAATCCATGCCGGGCGCATCGCGGAATGCACCGAAGCCGACTGTATCGACTTCGATCACGCCCGACATGCGTTTGTCGTCGACTGCACGGATCTGGCCGGCGGCTGCCGCTGCGGTCTTGATCACCCCGCAATGCCTGATTTCGTGAGGGCCGGGTAACTCACCGGGCACGGGCTGACGTTCCCACCCATCTCACCGCCGGCCGCCAACGCGACGACCGCGGCACCCGAGTCTGGCCAAGAACCGCGGAGAGGCGGACAAGCGCTCCCCCGTACCCTGGCCGGGTGAGCTATGACCACATCCTGTTGCCCTCCGGTGCGGCCACGACCCCGGCCGAGGTCGACGCCTATCTGACCACCCAGCAGGGGCAGCCGGAAGCGGAGATCGTCGCGGCCATCGCGGCCGAGGTGAACCGGCGCAACGAGGAGCTGCCCGAAGAAGACACATTCCTCGGTTCGGGGCCTGTCGGCGGTGCGGCGACAGGGTCGATACTGCAGATTTCCAGCCCGTACGACGCGATCGGTTTCGTGCGCGAGCTGCTGTTCGAGCTGGCGACGCCGCAGAACTACGCGATCTACGATCCGCAGCTCACCTGGTTGATGGATCCGGCCGGGCACGTGCCGGTGAGTGTGTCGCACGGCGGTGCGGGCGAGTTCCCCTATCTAACCGAGCCACTGGCGCAGCGCTGGGTGGCCGAACTGGCCGCGCCGAACCCGTACCTGGTGGTCTCGCGCGGCGAGCAGGAATACATCCAGACCTACCGCGAGGAGCCGGATTACATCCTGGAATACCGCGACGGCGCCCCCGATCGGCATTTCACCACCAGGCTCGATGATTCGGCGCGGGTGGCGGAGCTGATCTGGGCATGGACGGCGCGCGACGACTCCACGCTGGAGGACGTCGCCTGGACCCGGCTGAAGCTCTGAGCGAGCTCGCATCATTGCCGAAGGGCTGAGCCGGAGGGCTGTGCCCGGCTAGAGTGCGCGGCGACCCGACAGCGCGCGACCGAGCGTCAGCTCATCGGCGAATTCCAGATCCCCACCCATCGGCAGACCCGAAGCCAGCCGCGTGACGCTGAGCCCGGGGAAATCGCGCAGCATCCGGACCAGGTAGGTGGCGGTGGCTTCGCCCTCGGTGTTCGGGTCGGTCGCGATGATCACCTCGGTGACGTCGACGCCGTCTTCCTGGTTGCCGATGCGCGTGAGCAGTTCCCGGATCCGCAGCTGGTCCGGGCCGATGCCGCTGAGCGGGTCGAGCGCGCCGCCGAGCACGTGATAGCGGCCGCGGAATTCGCGGGTGCGCTCGATGGCCTGGACGTCCTTTGGCTCCTCGACCACACAGATCATGGTGCGGTCGCGGCGTGGGTCGGCGCAGATCCGGCACAGTTCGCCGTCGGCGACGGTGCCGCACATGACACAGAAGCGCACACCGTCACGGATTTTCTGCAGTACGGCTTGCAGCCGGTCGATCTCCGGCGGCTCCACCTGGAGCAGATGAAAGGCGATGCGCTGCGCGCTCTTGGGACCGACGCCTGGCAACTTGCCCAGCTCGTCGATCAGATCCTGGACCGGGCCCTCGTACACCTGCGCTCCGTCAGGTCACATACCGGGCAGGCCGGGCAGCCCGCCACCGCCGGCCAGCGGGCCGAGCTTCTGCGAGGCCAGCTCCTGGGCGTTGGCCATGGCGTCGTTGATGGCGCCGATCACCAGATCCTGCAGGGTTTCGACGTCGTCGGGGTCGACGGCCTTCGGGTCGATGGTCAACGACTGCACCTCACCGGTGGCCTTGATCGTGACCTTGACCAGCCCGTTTCCTGCCTGGCCCTCGACTTCGGCGGCGGCGATCTCCTCCTGCGCCGCCATCATCATCTCTTGCATTTGCTGGGCCTGGGCGAGTATCTGCTGCATATCGAACTGACCACCGGGCTGCACGCCTGTTACCTCTTCTCCAGCAATCTGCGGAAAGTGTCATGGTCAGCCTAGTGGACGGGGCCGGGCTCGTCGTTGCCCCGCTGGGCATCTCGGAAGCGAACTCCTCGCCCGATCTCCGAGGGCGGGCTCAGCGGGAACCTGTACCTGCCCGACGACAGCCGAATCACCGTGCCTGACCTCCTTCGATTCCATGGTCCGGCGCCACGGTACGGGCATAGGATTTGCGCTGGGTCCCCGTTGCCCGGCGGGCCCCGCCGAGACACCGCGTTGGCACGCAACCACGCAGCGATCATCGACGCCGATTCGGGGGGCACAACCCAGACCGAGGAGGCTCGGATGGCACGCGAGATCACGATGAGCAAGGTCCGCCGACGGATGCCGGGCGCGGCCCGCAAGTTCGGCATCCTGCTGTGCGCGGCAGCCGCGTCATGGCTGCTCACGACCGCACCGACGGCGACGGCAGATCCGGCACCGGTAGCCACCGACTACGGCGGAGGCTGCGTCCTCGACCCGGCCAACCGCGCAGCCACCGTCGACGCACTGCGTTTCCGTTGCAGCCCTGCACAGCAGGACGCCATCTTCAAGGCCTCACCCCGCGGCAACATCGCGACCGGGGTCACCAACGGCTGGGTGACGCGCCCGCCGGTCATGCAGGCACTGGCACCCGCCTTATGGATCGGGAAAACCTTCTACACCGGCCCGGACGGCGGATACCTGATGAACCGGGTGACCGGCGCGGGCATCGAAGCCTGGCGCGCCGATGTCTACACCGCCCCGGCCCTGGTCGATGGTGCGCCGACGTGGGCGTTGAACTACGCGCCGTCACCGACGCCGCAGGTGTACGACGAGATCCGTGAGGTCACCCCAGGCGTCTGGTTCGGCTATTCCTGGTGGCGCGGCGCGTTCCAGACCACCCTGCTGCTGACGTTCGTGCTGGCTTGACCCTCCGGTAGCCGGAGGGTGTTTGCTTCAGTCATGACAGCGATCGTCCCGATCGGCGAGTTCGCCAGGCTCAGCCATCTGAGTGTGAAAGCGCTGCACCACTATCACGATATCGACCTGCTGGTTCCTGCCGATATCGACGCGAGCACCGGCTATCGGCGTTACTCGACCACGCAGGTGGCCGACGCACAGCTGATCCGGCGACTGCGCGAGCTGGATATGCCGCTACCGGAGATCCGCCTTGTGCTCGCCGCGGACGACGTCGCCGACCGCGATGCTGCCCTGCGCGCACATCTGCTGCGGATGGAGGAGCAGTTGCAGCGCACCCAGCAGGTGGTGGCGTCATTGCGTGGGTTGCTGACTCCGGCCGCACCGCTGCGGGTGGAATATCGCCGAATACCCGCGTTCACCGCGTTGACCCGCACCGAGGTGGTGCCACAGCAGCAGATCGATGCGTGGTGCGCGGACACCTTCCCGATGCTGTACCAGGCGCTCTCAGCGGCGGGGATCGCGCCGGCGGGCGTGGCCGGGGCCGCCTATTCGCCGGAGTTCTTCACCGCCGATGTGGGCGAGGTGGTCGGGTTCGTCCCGATCGCCGCGAACGTGGCAGGCGAGTTCCCGAGCGGCCTGTCGCTGACGGAACTGCCGGCCCGCGATTTCGCCGTCGCCATCCACGACGGCCCGTTCAGCGATATCGACCGCGCCTACGGCGCACTGGGCTCCCACGTCGCCGAACACGACCTCGCTCTGCCCGAACCGATCCGCGAGCTCTACCTGATCGGCCCCGACGAGGTCGGCGATCCGGCCGGATATCGCACCGAACTCTGCTGGCCGATCAGCTCTGCCCCCGAGTAATCGGCTTTTCCACATTTCCCGCAGAAAAGGAGATCCCCGATGACCCTGTCCATCGGCAATGTGACCATCGACTGCCAGAATCCCGCCGACCAGCTGGCCGGCTTCTATTCACGGCTGCTCGGCCACCCCGTCGACCCGGACGCCAACGAGCATTACGCGACGGTTGGCCGCAGCTCCGGGATGACGCCGCCGCTGATGTTCATGCACGTTCCGGACAAAGCGCCCGGAAAGAACGTCATCCACCTGGATCTGGTGACCCCGCAATGGCGCGAGGAGGTCGAACGCGCCGTCGAGCTCGGTGCCAGGCACCTCGCCGACTACGACGAGTACGGCATCAATTGGGCAACGCTGGCCGACCCCGAGGGCAACCTGTTCGATATCGGCGCACACGACTGAACCGGGGCCCCGGTGGAGTGACCGCCGGGACCGCGGCGGCGTCAGCCCAGTTCGTTCTTCAGGTTGGTCAGCACCTCGGCCTGGATCTTCTTCAGCCCCAAGGGTGCGAAGATGCCCTCGAAGATGCCCTTGACGCCGCCCGCGCCCTGCCAGGTGGTGGACAGGGTGACCTGCGCACCGGCGGCGTCGGGGGTCACCGTCCAGGTGTTGACCATCGACGAGTTGGCGTCACGCTCGACGACCTCGGACTCCGAGACCGACACCGTGGCACGCACATTGCGCTGACGGCTCTCGGTGGCCTGCAGGGTCCACTGGGCCACCGTTCCGGCGCCCTGCCCGCCCTCGACCACCTGGTAGTCGCGGTAGTGCGAGGTGAGGATGCGCGGGCGCACATCGGCGTAGTCCGCGATCGCCGTCAGTGTGCGCTGCGGATCCGCTGCCACCACGATCGAACTGCTGGCACTGACCTGTCCCACGATGAACTCCTTGTCCGGATGCGGTATCTCGTCCCCATCCTGCCCTGCCGGGTCCCGGCACGCGCGGCGCGCCCCGTCAGCCGCCGGTTTACCGAATTTCACTCGCCGCCGGTTCGAACACGATGCAACATATGCGTGACATTTCATCCGAGTCGGGGACCTCACAGTGGCCGACCATGATCGCGAGTATTAGCGTCGAGGGGTGGCAGTGAGTCTGTTGGGGAAGGCCGGCCACGGTCCGGCCGCATATGAATCCGGGTTCGCAGCGCATCGAGAAGGCGTGCAACGCCTCCTCGCGAGCTATCGCGCCATCCCACGCGATGCCGACGTGCGCTTGGCCAAGAAGACCTCCAACCTATTCCGGGCCAGGGCGAAGAACACCGCCCCCGGCCTGGATGTTTCCGGGCTGAACAAGGTCATCGCCGTCGATCCCGTCGCCAAGACCGCCGATGTCGCGGGCATGACCACCTATGAGGATCTGGTCGCGGCGACCCTGCCGTACGGCTTGAGTCCGCTGGTCGTGCCGCAACTGAAGACGATCACCCTAGGCGGCGCGGTGACCGGTCTCGGCATCGAGTCGACCTCGTTCCGTAACGGCCTTCCGCACGAATCGGTGCTGGAGATGGACGTGCTGACCGGCGCTGGCGAGATCATCACCGCCACACCGGACGGCCCGAACGCCGACCTGTTCCGCGGCTTTCCCAACTCCTACGGCACCCTCGGCTACTCGACCCGGCTGAAGATCGAACTGGAAACCGTCCAGCCCTATGTGGCACTGCGCCATCTGCGCTTCCACGACGTGCGCGAACTCGAAGCGACCCTGACCAGGATCGTCGACGAACGCAGCTACGACGGCGAACGGGTCGACTACCTCGACGGCGTGGTGTTCACCGCCGAGGAGAGCTATCTGACCCTCGGTAGGCAGACCGACGAGCCCGGCCCGGTCAGCGATTACACCGGCATGGATATCTACTACCGGTCCATCCAGCACGATTCCGGCGCACCCAAGCGCGACCGCCTCACCATCGGCGACTATCTGTGGCGCTGGGACACCGACTGGTTCTGGTGCTCACGCGCCTTCGGCACCCAGAACCCGCGGATCCGCCGCTTCTGGCCGAAGCAGTACCGGCGCAGCAGCTTCTACTGGAAGCTGGTCGCGCTCGACCGCCGGTACCACATCGGCGACCGGCTCGAGGCCCGCAAAGGCAACCCACCGCAGGAGCGGGTGGTGCAGGACATCGAGGTGCCGGTGGAGCGGATCGCCGATTTCGTGGACTGGTTCCTGCGTGAGATCCCGATCGAACCGATCTGGCTGTGCCCGCTGCGATTGCGCGAGCCGAGGGTGCCGGGAACAACCGCGCGGCCGTGGCCGCTGTATCCGCTGGAGCCGGACCGCACTTACGTCAATGTCGGGTTCTGGTCGGCGGTGCCGACCGTGCTCGGCCAGATCGAGGGCGCGGCAAACCGCGCGATCGAGCAGACGGTCACCGAGTTCGACGGTCACAAATCGCTGTACTCGGATTCCTACTACGACCAGGATGAGTTCGCGGCGCTCTACGGCGGCGACGACTACACCGAACTTAAGAAACGCTACGACCCAGACCAGCGGCTGCTGGATTTGTATTCGAAGGCGGTGCAACGCAAATGACGACATTCAAAGATCGATCCGATGTTTTCGCGGACCTCGGCACCAAGCTCACCATTGCCGAAATCTTCGAAACCCTGATCGACGGCGAGGTCCCCATCCGGTTCACGGCCTACGACGGGAGCGCCACCGGACCAGCCGATTCGGAGTTCACGCTCAATATCGAGACCCCGCGCGGCATCAACTACCTGGCCACCGCGCCCGGCGATCTCGGTATGGCCAGGGCCTACATTTCCGGCGATATGACCGCCACCGGCGTGCATCCGGGCGACCCGTACCCGATCCTGTCGGCGATGGACAGCCTGAAGTTCCGCCGCCCATCCGCGCTGGCGCTGCTGACCATCGCCCGCTCGCTCGGCTGGGAGCGGTTGCGTCCGGTGCCCCCGCCGCCGCAGGAGACGGTGCCACGCTGGCGCCGGATCGCGCTGGAGGGCCTGCGGCACTCCAAGACCCGCGACGCCGAAGCCATCCACCACCACTACGACGTCTCCAATGCCTTCTACGAGCATGTGCTCGGCCCGTCCATGACCTACACCTGCGCCTGTTACGGCGACGAAGACTGGACGCTCGAACAGGCGCAGGAGAACAAGTACCGGCTGGTGTTCGAGAAGCTGCGCCTGAAGGAAGGCGATCGGCTGCTCGATATCGGCTGCGGCTGGGGCGGAATGGTGCGCTATGCCGCCAAGCGCGGCGTCAAGGTGATCGGGGCTACCCTGTCGGCCGAACAGGCCGAATGGGCGCAGAAGAAGATCGCCGAAGAAGGCCTGTCCGACCTGGCCGAGGTGCGGCATTCCGATTACCGCGATATCCCGGAATCGGGATTCGACGCGCTGTCCTCGATCGGTTTGACCGAGCACATCGGCGTGCACAACTACCCGTCCTATTTCGGTTTCATCAAGGGCAAGCTGCGCGAAGGCGGGCTGTTCCTCAACCACTGCATCACCCGTCCGGACAACACCCGCACCACCAAGGCCGGCGATTTCATCGACCGGTATGTGTTCCCCGACGGCGAGCTGATCGGTTCCGGCCGGATCATCTCCGAGATCCAGAACATCGGCCTCGAGGTGATGCACGAGGAGAACCTGCGCGAGCACTACGCGCTCACGCTGGCCGAATGGTGCAAGAACCTGGTCGATAACTGGGATGCCTGCGTCGCCGAGGCCGGTGAGGGCACCGCGAAGGTGTGGGGTCTGTACATGGCCGGTAGCCGGTTGGGCTTCCAGCGCAATGTCGTCCAGCTGCATCAGGTGCTTGGTGTGAAGCTCGGCGCGGACGGCCGCAACACCCTGCCGCTGCGGCCGTGGTGGCAGCCGTAATCTCCTGACCGCTCAGGCGAGCAGCTCGTCCACGAACCGGATGGGTAGCTCCGACGGCAGGTCTTTGCGCAACACCCGCAGAATCGCGACCACACCCGGCCCCGCATCCAGCAGGGGCCGGGTCCAGTCGAGCTCGGCGCAGGTGGTGACCGCGGGCACCAGCTGCGCCGCGGCCTCACCCACCCAGCCCGCCGCGGCCAGGCATTCGGCAAGCAACAGCGACGTGTCGAGCTGGGCGCGCGGGCGATGCAGTTCGTAGGTGCGCCCGTACAGTGCCCTGGCCCGGCGCACCGCGCGGTCCTGATCTTCGATACCGCCGTCGGCCAGCAGCTCCCGGATGGCGGCGATCTCCTCCGCCTCGGCGGTCAGTGCGGCGGTGCCGGTCAGGCGATGACCGGAGCGGCCGGTATCGCGGACGACGTTGCCGTTCCAGCGTTCGGTCGCGGACTGCGGACCCGAAATCTCCGCGGCCGGGCCGAGCCGCACCCGTTCCGCGTGCACCTGCGCGGCCAGCCGGGGCAGGTCCTGCTCGACGGCAATGCGCTCGCCCTCGGCCAGCCGAGCGGCCGCGGTGGCCATATCACCGCGCACCGCCTTCACCCTGGCGCCGATGACGAAAGTGGAGATCAGGAAGTCGATCGGGCCGACCCTTGCGACCAGCTGATGGCTCTCGTCCAGCAGCCGATCGGCGGCATCGAGCTCGCCGCGCCGATAGTGCAGCTCCCCCAGCAGCGCCGCCGCCACCCGCACCGCATGCGATCGCTGACCCGAGCGCGCCCGCGCGGTTTCCCAGGCCTGCTGGAAACACCGTGCGGCGGTGGCGATATCGAGCTGTTCGAAGGCGACCGCGCCGCGGCTGCACAATCCGAAGACGCTGCCGAGCGGATCCTTGGACCGTTCGTGGTAGTCGGCCGCCCAATCCTGGATCGAGCGGGCGCCGTCGAAATCGAACTCGCACAGTCGCACGAACGAGGTCAGGTTCGCCGCGGTCGACACCGTCCAGGCCGGTAGTTCGTCGGGATGTTCCAGACAGTCGCCGATCTGCTCCATCACGCCCTCGGTGTGATCGCGGGCGACCTGGTCTGCGGCGGCAAGCACCGCGGCCTGACAGCGCTGCCGCACTACATCGGCGTCACCGGACGAGCCGCGCGACAATACATTCGACAGCCGGCCGAGCGCACTGCGCGCCGCACCGGTCTGCTGCAGATTCACATTCGCGCGCGCCACCGCCATCAGCAGCTTCGACCGCGAAGCCACCTGCTGCACCGGCAGTTTCGACACCGTGCCGAGCAAGGTCGCCAGCCGTGACCCGTCGATCAGGTCCATGCCGCCGCTCTCCAGCAGGTCCAATGCCATCTTCAGATCGGTCGCCGATACGGCGTGGTCGACGGACTTACGCAGCAACTGATGTTCGGCGTACCAGCGGGCGGCCTTACGGTGCAGCGCCTTCACCCGCGCGGGATCGGAGCGTTCGAGCCGGGCCCGCAGATGTTCGGCGAACAGCGGCTGCACCCGGAACCACTCCGGGTCGTACTCCACTCGCCGCACGAACAGTTCGCGCTGTTCGGCCTGCTCGAGCAGGTGCTCGGCCTCCGGGTCATCCGAGAGCGCCGCCGCCAGCGAGCCGGACACCTTCTCGGCGATCGAGATGGCGGTGAGGAAATCCACCATGCGCGGTTCGAGCGCGTCGATGACGTTCTCGGCCAGATATTCGCGCACGCCGTGGCCGCCCTCGGCCAGATGCTGGATCAACGGCGCCGGATCCGGGTTGCCGCGCAGCGCCAGGCTGATCAGCTGCACCGCGGCGGGCCAGCCGTCGGTGGCGCGGTGCAGCTCGTCGATCTGGGCGCCATCGAGGGTGAAGCGGTTGCGGTCCACCAGGATCTGCTTGGTTTCCGCGCGGGTCAGGCGCAGCTCGGCCGATCCGATCCCGACCAGCTCGTCGCGTACCCGCATCCGGCTGATCGGTAGTCCGGACTGATCCCGGCTGGTCACCACGAAACGCAGGTGGTGGCAGCCGTTGTCCAGCAGCGTATCCATCACCCGGCGAGTGCCAGGATCGGTGATGCGGTGCCAGTCGTCGACGACGACCACGACGGTCGCGCCGCCCGCGTGCACGTCATCGATGAGGGTGGTGATCGCGTAGGCGACGGCGTCGGCCGGTTGTTCTTCGAGCACCTGATCCAATCCGGTGCCGATATCGGGACGCACCCGCCGGATCGCCTCGATCAGATGGGCCAGGAACCAGATCTCGTTGTCGTCGTCGCTATCGATGCCGATCCAGGCGACCGCGACACCGTCGGCGGTGAGTTCGCCGCGCCACTGGGCGGCCAGCGTGCTCTTACCGAATCCGGCGGGAGCGTGGATCACCGCGAGCCTGCGCCGTCCACCGGTGCGGAGGATGTCCAGCAGGCGAGTGCGTTGGATCGGTTCCCGTGCCGGGGTGGGCGGCCGGAACTTCGTCGCCGCGGTCGGCGGGAAGGTGGTGGTCGGGGAGGGGTCGTAGCCGGGGCGCGGGGTGGGTGGACTCAGGTTGAGCGGCCAACTGCGCCGGGCGGTGACCGCGGGACCGGTGCGGTTGCCCGGTGGCGCGGCGGCGGCCTCGGCGACGTCCTCGGTATCCAGCAATGCCATCTCGTCGGCCATCTGCCCGTGCGTGCGCTGGATCGCGCGCAGCGTTTCGCCGAACTCGTAGGCCGAGGCGGGGCGGTCGCGCGGATTCTGCGCCATGGCGTGCTCGATGGCAGCAGCGACGTCGGCGGGGATGTCTTGTTCGCGCAGATCCGGAACGGGCTGGGTGGTGATCCGCAGGAACTGGGCCACCACCTTCTCCCCTGCCTGACGTTCGAACGCGGCATGGCCGGTGAGCAGCGCGAACAAAGTGGCGCCGAGCCCGTACACATCCGAGCGGACCGTCGGCTCGTCACCCTTGAGCACTTCCGGCGCGGTGAACGCGGGCGACCCGGTGATCATGCTGCTCGAAGTGCGGAAGCCGCCGGGCACCCTGGCGATGCCGAAATCGGTGAGCTGCGGTTCGCCATAGGAGCTGAGCAGGATATTGGCCGGTTTCACGTCGCGGTGCAGGATGCCCGCACGATGGGCGCTCTCGATCGCGCCCGCCAGCTTCACCCCGGCCCGCAGAGTGTCCGACCAGCCCAGCGGGCCGTTGTCACGGACGACGACCTCGAGCGAGCCACGCGTGGCATACGGCATCACGATGAACGGCCTGCCGGTGGCGGTCATGTCGACCTGCAGAATGTCGACGATGTTCGGATGCCCGGACAGCCTGCCCATCGCGTGTTCCTCGCGCAGGAAGCGCTCGCGGCTCTCGGCATCGATATCGGAGGAGAGCACCTTCACCGCGACGACGCGGTCCAGCGCCCGCTGTACACACCGGTAGACAACACCGAAGCCGCCGTGCCCGATCTCGCGCGCACCCTCGAGCCCCATCTCCTCGAGTTCGTCTTCGATGGCGATGGGGTTGGTCTCCTGGGTGTCTCGGTCCTCCGGGCGCTCGTCGGTCGGTGCGGCGCCATCACCGGAGGTCGACGGCCGAGCGGCGCCGGGACCGGTCGAGGTGTCGGGAGCGAGCGGGGTGCCGGGCGACCTGGCCGAGCCGCCCGGCTGCGCCGAATCCGTGCCGGGTTGCGCGGGCTCCGTGCCCGCCTCCTCCGAGTCGGTCCCGGGTTCTACCGAGTCCGAGGCGGGTTCGGGTCGCCAGCGCGCGGTATCGGAGACGGCACTACCCGCCTCGTGGTCTGCGCGGGCCGAACGCGCCCGTGGATCCATGTCACCACCTCGCACTCCCGACGAATCGGCGGCCGACGAGCACATCCTGTTCTCGGGCGGTCGAGCGAATCTGCCCGACGGCCGTCATGCGCTCGGTGTCCGGATCTGCACCCGTATTCCTTACGCATACTCCAACGTAGCTCGGCGCGGCAGCCCGTGGGTGGGTTTCCCGCCCCGCGTGGCGAGCGATCGGATCAGGGTGGGGTGAGTGCGGTGGTCAACACCAGATCGCCGCGCCGGACCGCCCGGCTCGGCCGCTGCCAGAGCGCGCGGTAGACCTGGTCCGCGGAGCCGCTGACGGAGGCGTCGGCCGGTGCCTCGGGACCGCCCGCATCGACGCGCACCGGTTCGCCGTCGACCGATATCCGTACGGTCCAGGCGAGATCGGTGTCGACCGCGTGCACAAGGACGCTGCCCGAACGCTGTGGCGGCCGCCTACGCAGCTGCCGGGGAATGACCACACGCAGCGCTTCGTCGATGCCGTCGGCGGCGAACCGGGTGCCGAATACCGGGGTGACGGCGCCGGGGTCGACGGACCCGATCCGCGCATGCACAGCGTCGAGCCGGTGGATGGCGGTCTCATGGGCTTGCCTGCGGGCCCAGAATCGCGCGGTCTCGGTATCGGCACCGGCGAACACCCACGTGGGCATGTCCGGTCCGATCTCGGTCAGCGCGGTGATCAACGCGTCGAGGCGGCTATCCCAGTAGCCGAGCAGCTCCGGCCACTCGGCAGGCGGCTCATCCGGACGCGGCGGCTCCAGATCGGCGGGCACGCTCCGCAACGCCCGCTCAACCCACTGGTACACCCTGGCCAAATGCCGAACCAGTTGCCGCACAGACCATCCCGGGCAGGTAGGCACGACCGGGTCCGGGCCGCACGCCGTGACGTCGGATCTGAAAGCCACCGCATGCGCCGTGAGCTGCTCGATATGCTCGCCGAATTCCACGCACCCGACGTTAGACGGCACCTCACCGCACACCGCGGACGCGGGTGAGCCGGGGCCTTTCGCTATGGCGCGGTCAAGGGCCGGAAAACAGTGGCCGTTGCGTCAGTCCGGCACAGCCAGCGCGATGACCTGCGTGATCTGCCGGTCGGAGAAGTTGTTGTCGCTCACCAACACCAGCGTCCGATCGCCGGATGGCAGACGCGGGCCCCATGTCATGCCCTCGACATTGTCGATGGTGGACAGGCCGACATCGGCCAGGTCGACGAGCAAGCGTTTGCTGACCGGCCTGGCTTCGTCGATCGGGGCGTCGAGGATGTTGGTCGCACCGCTGAGATCGGCTTCGAAAATCCTGACCTTATTGCCGGCACCGTCAACGTAGGCCCGCTCCAGTACCAGGAATTTCGCCGGGTTCAGCGAGTCGACGGCCAGAATCGAGGCGATGCCATTACCACCGCGGCCGGGTCCGGGGCTGGACTCGGCAAACACCGGCTCCATCGGATAGGCGTACTGCGCGAGCACCGGGCCGAATCGGGTCTGCACTGTGATCCGGGACAGCGCGCCGGAGGTAACGGTCGCCTCCGGTCCATCCTGGTGCAACGGACCCTCGACCGCCGTGACGAACAGCGAGCCACCTGCGGCGAAGCTTGCGCCCTCGAGCACCGAATTCGGGCGCGGGCCCGAATCAGGCAGTACCCGTTCGTTGTTCGGGATCGGCAGCTCGCCGGCGAAGGTGCCGTCGGGTCGGGCGATGCGCACCGACGGATCGGGGTACACCGTGCCCGAACCCTCCTGAGACCAGAAGTACTCGCCCGACAACGGGTCGACGCGGATCTCCTCCGGGTCCACGGTCTCCCGAGGGTATTCGGCGCCGTCGGCGGTGCGCAGCGAATGCGTCGCGGTGAACGTCACCGGATGCACGCCGTGCTCGTCCACCCCGATCCGCGCGGTATAGAACCGGGCGGACGCGCGATCGGAGCGATCATCGCTGATCAGGACGTATTCGCCGGTGCTCGGCCGGTAGTCGATGCCGGACAGGCCGCCGACCACCGTGCCTTGGAAATCCAAGCCGAAGGGCACGAGCTGCTCGCCGAGCAGCCGAACCGCGGGCCCCGGAGCCGCCGACGCGCCCGGCGCCAGCCCGAGCGTCGCCGCCACAGTCGCGGCCACCGCGGCCTGTCGCCGAATCATCTGTCCACGTGCTGCCACAGGTCTGTACGTTATCGGCCGCACCGAATCGCCGGGTGAACTTCCGGTACGGATGTGACCGGGCGCACCGGCCCGGCAACGGCGAAGGCCCGCCACCGCGAAATACGGTGACGGGCCTTGCCATTCGCGATCAGGGTCGATCGCGACCGATGACTACTTGCGCAGCGAAGCCGGAACCTCGAAACGCTCGCCGTAGGTCTTGGCCAGCTCGTCGGCACGAGCCACGAAGCCCTCCTGGCCGCCGGGGTAGCCGACGATGAACTGGTGCACACCACCGGTCCAGGCCGGGTAGCCGATGCCGAAGATGGAGCCGATGTTGGCGTCCGCGGTGGTCTCCAGCACGCCCTCGTCGAAGCACTTCTGGGTCTCGATCGCCTCGATGAACAGCATGCGGTCGATCAGATCCTGGATCGGCACGGTGAAGTCGGCCGTGGTCTTGAAGTGGTCACGCAGACCCTGCCACAGACCGGTGCGCTTGCCGTTCTCGTCGTACTCGTAGAAGCCGGCCTTCTCCAGACGGCCGGGACGACCCTCGGTGACCAGGTACTCGATGACGTCGATCGCGGGGTGACGCTTCTTGCCCATGGTCGCGTCGCCCTTGGCGGCCGCTTCCTCGGTCTCCTTGGCGATCTTCAGCATGAGCTTCATGTTCAGCTCATCGGAGAGCTGCAGCGGCGCGGCCGGGTAGCCCGCCTGCAGACCCGCCTGCTCGATGGTCGCCGGCTCGATGCCCTCGGTGAGCATGGCGATCGCCTCGTTGACGAAGGTGCCGATCACGCGCGAGGTGAAGAAGCCACGGCTGTCGTTGACGACGATCGGGGTCTTCTTGATCGCGAGGGTGTAGTCGAACACCCGCGCCAGCGCCTCGGGCGAGGTCTTCTCACCCTTGATGATCTCCACCAGCGGCATCTTGTCGACCGGCGAGAAGAAGTGGATGCCGATGAAGTCCTCCTGGCGCTTCACGCCGGCCGCGAGACCGGTGATCGGCAGGGTGGAGGTGTTGGAGCCCAGCAGGGCGTCCGCGTCGACGATGTCCTCGATCTCCTGGAACACCTTGTGCTTGAGCTCGGTGTTCTCGAAGACGGCCTCGACGACGAAGTCGACACCGGCGAAGTCGGCCGCATCCGCGGACGGGGTGATCCGGTCCAGCAGCTCCTTGGACTTCTCCTCGGTGGTCTTGCCACGGGAGAGGGCCTTGGCCTCGATCTTCTCCGAGTAGTTCTTGCCGCGCTCGGCCGCCTCGATGGTGACGTCCTTGAGCACGACCTGGTAGCCGGCCTTGGCCGAGACGTAGGCGATGCCTGCGCCCATCATGCCCGCGCCGAGCACGCCGATCTTCTTGATGTCCTTCTTCGGGACATCCGTCGGACGGGAGCCGCCGTTGTTGATCGACTGCAGGTCGAAGAAGAACGCCTGAATCATGTTCTTGGCGACCGGGCCGGTCAGCAGGTTCACGAAGTAGCGCGACTCGATCAGCGAGGCGTTGTCGATGTCGACCTGCGAACCCTCGACCGCGGCGGACATGATCGCGCGCGGCGCGGGCATGTTGGCACCCTTGATCTGCTTGCGCAGGTTGGCCGGGAAGGCAGGCAGGTTCGCGGCGAAAGCCGGCGACGACGGGGTACCGCCGGGGATCTTGAAGCCCTTCTTGTCCCAGGGCTGCACGCCACCCTCGGGGTTGGCCTTGATCCACGCCTTGGCGGCCGGGACCAGCTCCTCGACGGTACCGACGACCTCGTTGATCAGGCCGATTTCCTTGGCCTTGGCCGGCTTGTTGCGCTGGCCCTGCAGCAGCACACCCATCAGGGCGCCCTGCAGACCGAGCATGCGCACGGTGCGGATGATGCCGCCACCGGCGGGCAGCAGGCCGAGGGTCGCCTCGGGCAGGCCGATCTGCGAGCCCTTGACGTCGGCCGCGATGCGGTAGTGACAGGCCAGCGCGATCTCCAGGCCACCGCCGAGCGCGGCGCCGTTGATGGCGGCGACGACCGGCTTACCGAGCAGCTCGAGACGACGCAGCGCGCCCTTGATCTCGCCCAGCTGGTCCATCAGCGCCTGCGCGTCGTCCGGGCCGACCTTCATCATGTTCTTCAGGTCGCCGCCGGCGAAGAAGGTCTTCTTGGCCGAGGTCAGCACCACACCGGTGATGTTGTCCTTCTCGGCCTCGAGCTTCGCGACCGTGTCGGACATCGACTTCTTGTACAGGTCGTTCATCGTGTTGGCGCCCTGGTTCGGGTCGTCCATCGTCAGTACGACGATGCCGTCCGAATCCTGCTCCCAACCGATCATGTTGGTCTCGCTCACAGTGTTAGTTCTCCTTGTGAAAGTCGGTCGGGGGGCGTCAGACGCGCTCGATGATGGTGGCCACGCCCATGCCGCCGCCGATGCACAGAGTGATCAGCGCGTAGCGGCCGTTGCGGCGCTCCAGCTCGTCGACCATGGTGCCGGTGATCATCGCGCCGGTGGCACCCAGCGGGTGGCCCATGGCGATCGCGCCGCCGTTGACGTTCAGCTTCTCGTCCGGGACCTGCAGGTCCTTCTGGAACTTGAGCACCACCGAGGCGAAGGCCTCGTTGATCTCGACCAGGTCCATGTCGTCGATGGTCAGGCCGGCCTTGGCCAGTGCCTTCTTCGCGGCCGGGGTCGGGCCGGTCAGCATGATGGTGGCGTCGGCACCGCTGGTGGCGGTGGCCACGACGCGGGCGCGGGGGGTCAGGCCCGAGGCCTTGCCCGCCTCTTCGGTACCGATCAGCAGCACCGCGGCGCCGTCGACGATGCCGGAGCTGTTACCGCCGTGGTGGACGTGGTTGATCTTCTCGACGAAGTGGAACTTCTGCAGCGCCACCGCGTCGAAGCCACCCATTTCGCCGAGGCCGGCGAAGGAGGGGTTGAGCTTGGCGAGGTCCTCGACGGTGGTGCCGGGACGCATGTGCTCGTCGTTGTCGAGGACGACGAGGCCGTTCTGGTCCTTGACCGGAACGATCGACTTGGCGAAGTAGCCGCCGGAGGTGGCCTTGGCGGCCAGATCCTGCGAACGCACGGCGTAGGCGTCGACGTCATCGCGGGAGAAGCCCTCGATGGTGGCGATCAGGTCGGCGGAGACACCCTGCGGGACGAAGTAGGTGTCGTAGGCAGTGGCCGGGTCCATGGCCCAGGCGCCGCCGTCGGAGCCCATCGGCACGCGCGACATGGATTCGACGCCACCTGCGATGACGAGGTCGTCGAAGCCGGAGCGGACCTTCTGCGCGGCCAGGTTCACGGCCTCGAGGCCGGAGGCACAGAAGCGGTTGAGCTGGAAACCACCGACGGTGTCGGGCAGGCCCGCGGCCAGCACGGCGGTGCGGGCGATATCGGCACCCTGGTCACCGACCGGAGAAACGACACCGAGAATCAGATCCGAGATCCGGTCTTCGTCGAGGTTCGGGAAGCGGTTGCGCAGCTCCTGAACCAGACCCGTGGTGAGGTCGATCGGCTTGACCGAGTGCAGCGACCCCTTCTTGTTGCGGCCGCGCGGGGTGCGGATGGCCTCGAAAATGTAGGCCTCTGTGGTCATATCGGAGTGTTTCCTTCCTAGGGTTGCGCCCGGACCGCACAAGGCGGTACCGGCGCGGGTAACCTCGCCGACCGGCCATGAGACCGACCGTGTGTATTCAATTCGCGGTACTCCCGGTGCGGTCGTGGAACCACGCTCACACCGCCCATGTTCAATTTGCGCTGCTCACGCAACCGCGATGGTTACTCGAGCTGCCGATACCCCGCCTTCGCCCGTACCGCCTAACGCTGTACAAACGATGGCATGGGCCTGCCGACGCAAGACAAGGACGCCCGTACGCCTGGGCATACGATAGAACCTCGCCTCGCGTGAGCTCGCGGCCACCCGCACATACTACCGCCGGATGCGAACTCCGGTTAACTTAACGTCGGGTGATCAGTGGTTGTCAACCATCTGGCCGGGTGCGATGCGCCTCACTCCAGCCGAACGGCGCCCAGTTCAGAGGCGAGCAATTGCAGGGCGACCTCGTCCGGGTCCTGCCGGTCGCCCGGGGCCACCGGTGTCGCCGATTCGGCCAGCATCTCCTGCTCTTCCTCCGGCGTGGGAGGCGGGATCGCGGCGCCGCTGAACTCCTCCGGACCCGGATCGTCGGGCAGATCGGGGTAGTCGGGGGGCGGGATGTCGTCGTCAGCTACCGCGGCGGCCTTGGCCTGGCTCGGACGGGAGAACCGCGGCGGAGTGCTCGGGCCGCGCTCGTTGCGGGTGACGGTCGGCGCGGCACCATCGCCGCCGATCGGCGCGGGCTGAGCCGACTGCCCATCGCCGGCCGCTCCCGAACTCGGGCGGGTGAAGCTCCTCGGCGCGGCCGGCTCGGATGCCCCGCCCGCCGGGCCGGGTTCGTCGGCACCGGAATCGCCGGACCGGCGAGCCCCGCCACCACCGGATTCCCGGCCGCCACGCCCGCGAGCACCCGCACCGCCGCGCGGGGCGGTCTGCCCGGCGCCGGTCTCGAACCGCACATCGAAATCGCGCCCGAGCACGGTCCGCATCGCCGTACGGAGTGCGTCCACACCGCGCGGTTCCGACAGCCGCCGCACCAGTGCGTCATGTGGATGAACGAAAACAGCGGTGTCCCCATCGACCCGGGCAGGCGCCGCCGCGGTCAACATGGCGTGCACCGCCACCGCGATCTTGCGCACCTCCGTCTTGATATCGGCCCACGCTGCTTCGACTTCGGCCAGCGGGTCGCCGCTAGGGGTTGACGGTTCCGCAGTGGACTCCGCGCGGGTCTCCTCGGCATCCCCACTTGCCGCTGCCCCTCGGCCTGCACCGATGGTTTCGCGGTCCGGATCCGCAGGTTCGGTATCCGAACCGGTCGCCGCTGCACCCGCCTGCGCGGGGTCGGTTCCACCCATTGCTTCGACCGGGTGGTCCTCGGGTGGCGTACCTGTCTGTCCGATACCGGTATCCGCAGCGGCCGGTGGGTGCGACTCGGCGCTCGGCGGCGACTGATCAGCGGCCAGATCTGTCGAGTCGGTTGCCGACTGCCCGTCGGTCATCTGAACCTGCGGTGCGGTGGGCTGAGCCGACCGCGCCTCGGGCTGCTCCTGGGCGGCTTGCTCGGGCGGCGGCGGCGTCTGTGGAGCGGCCTGCTCGCGGCCGGGCTGGGCAGCGGCCGGCCCCGGGGCGGCAGTCGGCGATTCGGGTTCGCCCTTGGTCGAGCGCGATTCGCGCAGGGCGGCAAGAGCTTCGGCGCCGCGACGGCGGCTGGGGTCGGCGGGCTCCGGGCGCACGGGACCCTCGGACCGGGCGGCAGGAGCTGCGCCGGATCCGCCGACTGGTGCGGAAGGGATTGCACCCGTAGCGAATTGACGCTCGAGATGTTCGAGGCGCTGCAAAGCCGCCGCGTCGGCGTCGGTGGCCGCGGGCAAGAGCATGCGGGCACAGACCACTTCGAGCAGGAGGCGGGGGGCGGTGGCGCCGCGCATTTCGCCGAGGCCTGCGTGCAGGAGTTCGGCGTAGCGGGTGAGGGCGGCGGGGCCGATGCTGTCGGCTTGGGCGTGCATGCGTTCGAGGACGTCGCCGGGGGCGGCGACGAGGCCGCGTTCGGCGGCGTCGGAGACCGCACGCAGCAGGATCAGATCGCGCAGGCGCTCGAGCAGGTCGACGGAGAAGCGGCGCGGATCGTGACCGGCCTCCATCACCCGGTCGATGGTGCCGAACAGGGCGGCGCCGTCGGAGGTGCCGAGCGCCTCGATGGCGTCGTCGATCAGCGCCACATCGGTGACGCCGAGCAGCGATACCGCCCGCGGATAGGTGACACCCTCGGGGCCGGCACCGGCCAGCAGCTGATCGAGCACGCTGAGGCTGTCACGCGGCGAACCGCCACCCGCGCGGATCACGAGCGGGTACACCGCCTCCTCGACGGGCACATGCTCCTGCTCGCAAATACGGCCGAGCAGGCCGCGCATGGTGGCAGGCGGTAGCAGCCGGAAGGGGTAGTGGTGGGTGCGCGAGCGGATGGTCGGCAGCACCTTGTCCGGCTCGGTGGTGGCGAAGATGAAGATCAGGTGAGCCGGCGGCTCCTCGACGATCTTGAGCAGCGCGTTGAACCCGGCCGTGGTGACCATATGCGCCTCGTCGACGATGAACACCCGGTAGCGCGACTCGGCGGGCGCGTAGAAAGCGCGATCGCGCAGCTCACGGGTGTCGTCGACACCGCCGTGGCTGGCGGCGTCGAGCTCGATGACGTCCAGGTTCCCCGCACCGCCGGGCGCCAGCGCCACACACGACGAACACACCCCGCATGGGCGCGAGGTCGGCCCCTCCGCACAGTTCAGCGAACGGGCCAGAATCCGCGCCGAGGACGTCTTACCGCAACCGCGCGGCCCGGAGAACAGATAGGCATGACTGATCCGCCCGGTGTCGAGCGCGGTGCTCAGCGGGTCGGTGACGTGCTCCTGACCCACTACCTCAGCGAACGATGCCGGTCGGTACTTCCGGTACAGAGCCACGGCCAGAGGTTACCGGCGAGCACCGACAGGTGAACACCCGCGCTGGTCGGCCGGGCGCGACACGAATAACGAAACCGTCACCGCGCACATACCGGCGCAACTGTCTGGCTAACCTGTCTTCGGCAACTTCGGTAGCCACATCTTCATCAGGTTGGTGACCCCGGTCGGATCCATCCCGGCCGGGGCACAACCGAGTTCGACGAATCCACGCCCCGGACCCGGAGGA
This sequence comes from Nocardia sp. NPDC059180, assembly GCF_042754945.1. Classification (NCBI taxonomy): domain Bacteria; kingdom Bacillati; phylum Actinomycetota; class Actinomycetes; order Mycobacteriales; family Nocardiaceae; genus Nocardia; species Nocardia sp. NPDC059180. The sequence goes on along the minus strand of NZ_JBHZBU010000001.1, from coordinate 635,225 downwards.
ACACCCGTGTCGTCGTGTGAAGACATCGCCGCCGCCTGGCTTTCCGGCACCGCTTTCGCCGGGAATCCCGCCGCCGCGAATCTGCTCAGCCGGGCGATCAGCCCGCGCGATTTCGACCTCGAGCGCGAATCGCTCCCGGTGACCGCCGCCGCCGACCCGATCACCTCGTCCACCATTCTGGAGCTGCTCCAACGCGGCCAAGTGCCGACCATGGCCGCCATCCGCACCTTGACCGCCCAGAACGAAATGCGCAGGGAAGCAGAGCGCGTGGCCCGGCTCGGCAGGCGCGCCCAACGCTGGATCGACGATTTCGGCAGGCTGCTCGCCACAGTTTCGGAGGCGCATTGGCTGGCCGACGGCATCGGCCCGACCCGCCGCGACGTGCTCGGTTCGGCACCGGTGGCGACATTGATCCACAGTCGCGTCGGCGAGATCGCCCCGAACGCCGTGAAGCACTTGTGGTTGATCGAGCGGGCGCAGCGGGCCGGCTGGATGGCCTACGACGACGAGCCCGGATCGCTGTGCGCGGCACGCCGTTTCCACTCCGAGCAGTACGGCGACCGGGTGTCGGGGCAGCCGATCACGCTGATCGGCCGGACGGTGGCCCGCCATATCGCCCAGGCCGACAGCCAGGCCTGGCCGCAGCTGGCGACGCGGATTCGCGACAGCGCGGGCGCCCCGATCTTCCATGACGCCGCCGACGCCCTCGCGCAACAGCGTTGGCTGACGACGGCGGGCTGGATCACCATCGACGGCGACCGGGCTGTGCCCGGGCCGCGAGGCCGCCGCACCCTAGCTCGCCGACGACGGTAAAACCACCCCTTCCGCGCTCAGGTTAACCGCGTTACGCTAACGCCACTAACTTATTGGAGGGGGCTCCTGTGCTGATCCGAATAGCGCGCCTGACCACTCGCTACCCGCGCATCGTGCTCGCGGTGGCGTTCGCACTCGCCGTGCTCTTCGGCATCGTCGGCGCCACCGCGTCGGCCCATATGAAATCCGGCGGATTCACCACCGACGACGCCGAATCCACCCGCGCCGCCGAGCTGCTCGCCGACAATTTCAAGGGCGCGACCCCGAACTTCGTGCTGCTGATCAGCTCCGAGGCCGGCCTGCGGGACCCGGCCACCGTCGTTCGCGCACACGAACTCGTCGACGCCCTCGAGGGCCGCGACGACGTCAGCGGCATCCAATCGTTCTGGACCAGCCCGCCGACGATGGCCGCCGCGCTCGGCAGCACCGACGGAAACAGCGGCCTGATCATCGCCGAACTCGACGGCGACGAGACCCAGATCCAGCAGACCGCAGGCGAGCTCACCGAGCAACTCACCGGCACCAGCGACGGCGTGACCGTCCGCCAGGGCGGTGTCGCGGCGGTGTACCACGACGTCACCGAGCAGATCACCCATGATCTGGCGGTCGCCGAGGCGGTTGCGGTGCCGCTGTCGCTGATCGTGCTCATCCTGGTGTTCGGCAGCGTGGTGGCCGCCTCATTGCCGGTGATGGTCGGCCTGTTCGCGATCGTCGCGACGCTGGCCATTCTGCGGATGGTCACCCTGTTCACCGATGTGTCGATCTACGCGCTGAACATGACCACGGCCATGGGTCTCGCGCTCGCCATCGACTACAGCCTGTTCATCGTCAGCCGGTTTCGCGAGGAACTCGACGAGGGCCTCGAACCTGTCGCTGCCACCATCCGTGCCGTGCAGACCGCCGGGCGTACCGTGGTCTACTCCGCGGTGACGGTCGCGCTGGCGCTTGCGGTGCTGAGCGTGTTCGACCTGTACTTCCTGAAATCGTTCGCCTACGCCGGTGTGGCCGTCGTGATCGCCGCCGCCGCGGCCGCGTTGTTCGTGCTGCCCGCGGCGCTGGTGCTGATCGGGCATCGGGTCAACGCCCTCGATCTGCGGGCTCCGGTGCGGCGCATGTTCGGCCGCGAGCCGCACCCGACCGGGCCGATGGTTCCCGAAAAGACCCTCTGGTACCGCAACACCAAGCAGGTGATGCGGTTCGCCGTTCCGGTCACGGTGGTGATCGTCGCGCTGCTGCTCGCGCTCGGCTCGCCGTTCCTCGGCGTGAAGTTCGGCTATCCGGACGACCGGGTGATGCCGGCCAGTGCGAACAGCCGCCAGGTCGGTGACACCCTGCGCGAGGAGTTCCCGCGCGCCGACTCCGGCGCCAGCGGCACCATCGTGCTCGACGATTTCCACGACCAGAACGCCATCGGCGAATACGCCGCGCAACTGTCGAAGGTCGACGACGTGCCCGCGGTGCTGTCGAGCGCAGGTGTGTACGTCTCGGGCAGGCGGATGGCACCCGGCCAACCCGAGATGGCCAACGACACCGGTGCGTACCTGACGGTCGCCACCGATCTGGACCCGTTCTCCCCCGAGGGTTCCGCGCAGTTGGACCAGTTGCGCGCGGTTCCCGCACCGGCGCCCACCCTGTTCACCGGTGCCGCAGCGGTCAACGCCGACTCCCTTGCCGCACTCGGCGCCAAACTCCCACTGGCCGGGCTGCTGATCGCGCTGGCGACCTTCGTGGTGTTGTTCCTGTTCACCGGCAGTGTGGTGCTGCCGTTGAAGGCGATCGTGTTGAACACCTTGTCGCTGACCGCGGCCTTCGGCGCGATGGTCTGGATCTTCCAGGAAGGGCATTTCTCCGATCTGATCGGCTTCACCCCGGTGGGCTATCTGGTGCCGACCATGCCGATCCTGATGTTCTGCGTGGCGTTCGGCCTGTCCATGGACTACGAGGTGTTCCTGCTCTCGCGGATCCGCGAGGAATGGCTGGCTCGGCGCGCTCGGCGTACCGGGAACGAATACGCGGTGGAGGACAACACCGAAGCGGTCGCCATCGGCGTGGCGAGAACGGGCCGGATCTTCACCGCCGCAGCGCTGCTGATGGCGATCGTGATCGGCGCGATGGTCACCTCGAAGGTGTCGTTCATCCAGCTCATGGGCCTCGGCCTGACCTTGACCGTGCTCGCCGACGCCACCATCATCCGTGCCCTGCTCGCGCCCGCCCTGATGCGGCTGATGGGGCCTGCGAACTGGTGGGCGCCGAAACCACTGGCGCGACTGCACGCCAAGATCGGGCTCAGTGAGGAACCTGAACCGACGGCCCGGGTCCCCGAACCCGCGGGGCATCGATGATCGGTGCCCGCAGACCACGCTCGCCGCGCGGCGCAGGCTCTCAGCTGCGCAGCGAGATCCTCGCCGCCACCGCCGATCTGCTCAACCGAACCGGTAACGCCGACGCGGTCTCCATCCGCGCGGTCGGCAAGCTGGTCGGGGTGAGCGCACCGTCGATCTACCGGCATTTCGCCGATAAGGACGAACTCATCGACGCGGTGGTGGCGCAGGTCTTCGAGGATCTCGACACCGCCATGCGCACGGCCGTCGACGAGGACCCCGCCGCACACCCCATCGTGCGCCTGCATCACCTCGGCATGGCCTATGTCCGCTTCGCACTCGACCATCCCGAGCAGTACCGGCTGGCCACCGCACCCGCCGAAACCCGCGGCGCGGTCGACCAAGTCCTCAGCAGCAGCGCATTCCAGTACTTCGCCGACACCGTGCGGGCAGCGATGGACGACGGCCTGGTCGACCCCGGCGACCCGACACCCATTGTGCTCGAGCTATGGGCCGCGGCCCATGGCATCGCCTCCCTGCTGCTGGCCAAACCCTATCTGCCCTGGGGCGATCCGATGGAAGTCGCCGAACGCGTACTCGGCGCGGCCTGCCTCGGGCACATCGTCATGGATCTCATCGGCGAGCAGGCGACACCGGAGGACGCGGCGGGGTGGTTCGCGCGGTTGCGGGAGGAGAAGCGGGGGGCGTGAGGGGCGCCGGGGCATTGGCTACCGCCACCTCAGGACACCGAATCCGACGATGCCGCCCAGGTATTGCACATCTGGACCCGGTTGTTGCGATACCCGTGCTCGTACCAGCCACCGTAGTTCTGCGGCGCCCCGTGATCACGCATATCGCCGGCGAAATCACCGCGGTTGTAGTTGTCGCGCACGGTTTCCATCGCGTCGTCGGCGGTGATCGTGCCGACGAACGTCGACGAGCCGATGAACATGCCACCGAAGCACTGAGCGGCCAGTTCCAGCCGCCGCGAGTGTTCCAGGCCGACCGCGGTGGAGCGGCCCGCGTCGTATGACTCCTGGTGCGACTGCTTCAGAATGCCGGTCAGGTTCTCCACATGGTGGCCGTACTCATGCGCGAAGACCGCCATGAAGATCACCGTGTCGTACGGGTCCTCGTTCTTCATGAAGCTGTCCAGCGGCATGTAGATGGTCTTGTTCGCGCCGCAATAGAACGCGGCGAAGTTGCCGCCGCTGCTGGTGCAGGGCGAGGTCGTTTCGGCCGCGGTCGCGGTCACACTCAAACCCGGCGGCGAGAACGGCAGGTTCTCGTAATCGAGCAGGGCGCTCCACATCTGGCCGAGGCAGGCCGATTGCGCCTCGAAGAACGCGCGTGCCGCCGATACCGTCGGTGCCCACGCCGGATACCCGCAGTTGATGTTGTTCAAGCCGGTGTCGGCGTGGTCGAAGATCGGGTTGGTGGCCAGCGCCGCAACAGGTTTCGGGCCGGCCGAGGTGCTGCTGGTTGTGGTGGTGCGCGTCGTGGTGGAACTGGACCGCGTGGTGGTCGGGCTGGATGAATACGTCGTGGTCGGTGACGGCGAGGAGCTGTAGGTATAGCTCGGCGTGCTCGTCGGCGTGTAAGCCGAGGTCGAACCGTCCGAGGAACTCGACGCGAATCCCGCCGCGACGAGCAGGCTGACGACGATGAAGACACCGACAACCGTGAACGCCGCCGCTACCCCGGCACCACCACCGGAGCGGCGCGGCGGCATCGGTCGGCCGTACGGCATCGGCGGACCGTATGGGCGCATTCCCGGTGGCGGGCCGTACGGCATCGGCGGCGGAGCCGCGTACGGGGGAGGCGGCGGCAAGGGCGCGCCGTAGGGCGGTGGCGCTCCGTAGGGTGGCGGCGCTCCGTACGGCGGCGGAGCACCGTAGCCAGGTGGTCTACCGTGTGGCGGCGGGCCATAGGGCGGAACGCCGTGCGGACCGTATCCGGGCGGCGGGCCGTAAGGCGGCTGCGTCATATCGTCATCCCCTCCACCGTCGCGACCTGTCCGTCTCGACCGCGCGGTTCCGTGTCGCGGGCCGAACCATACCCGCAGCGGCCCGACCTCGCCCGGTCGCCCACAGGCCGCAGGCCCAGCAGGGCAAACCCGAATGACCGTTCACGAAACGATGTGTCCTGCTACGCGAGTGGTACACCTCGCCGCGTCCTCCCCGTACCCGGCCGCACCGGCCGAGCGATCACCGATCTCATCAACTCACCGCGTCGGCAGGTGCGGCGAAGGTATTGCACTCGGCGGTGCGGTTGTCGTCGATGCCGGTGTTGAACCAGCGGCTGCCGTTGGCGGTGCTGCCGTGATCACGCATGTCGCCGGGCTGATCGCCGCGGTGTTCGGCGTCGTCGCGGGCCATACTCATCTGCGAGGAGGTCAGCGAGCCGCCCTGCGACGAGGACGACAGGTACATGCCGTCGAAGCAGTTGGCCTGCAATTCCACTCGACGCGAGAGTTCCAGGCCGCGGGTGCTGCGCACACCGGAATCGACGCGCTCGCTGTTGGCGGCGCGCAGGATGCCGGACATGTTCTGGATGTGATGGCCGTATTCGTGCGCGAACACCGACAGGTACACCACCCAGTTGTCGCCGAACAGGTCGGTCTGCAACTGGCTGATCGGCATGTAGATGGACTTGTTCGCCGGGCAGTAGAAGGCGGCGAAGTTGCTGGTGGTGCCGGTGCAGGGGGTGGTGATGCCGTCAGTGGACGCGGATACGTTGACCGTCGGCGCCTGGAACGGCAGTCCGGCCTTCTCCAGCACCGGCTTCCACGCGGACTCGAGGCAGCTCTCCGCGCTGTCGAAGAACGCACGCGCCGTCTCGACCCCGGTCCCCCACGGCGCGTAATCGCAGCTCGCCGGGATCAGGGTGGCGCTGGTATCGATGACCAGCGGGTTGTCGGCGGTTTTCGCGGGCCCGGTTTCGCCGTTGTCGTAAGTCATTCCCGGACGCGGACCCGAGGCGTTATCGCCGATACCGGTCTTGACCGCCGATCGCACCAGGCCACCGACCACGATCAGCACCAGCACGATCACCACCGCGATCACCTTGCTGCCACCGCCACCGGAGCGAGGCGGTGGTGCGCCGGGCGGGCGGCCGTAGGGAATCGGTGGCGGCATCGGCGGGCGATAGCCGGGACCGGGCGGCGGCGGAAATGGGGGGCGCTGACCATATCCCGGCGGCGGAGCGTAACCAGGTGGGGCACCGTATCCGGGCGGTGGACCGTAGCCGGGCGGCGGACCCGGCGGCGGGCGATACCCGGGCGGCGGGCCGTAACCCGGCGGCGGTCCGTAGGGGTTCGGGTGGTGCCCGGGCGGGATCGGATGTCCACCGGGCGGGACCTGCCCATAGCCGTACGGTGGTTGAGTCACTCCCCCGTACCCCCTACTCATGTTCGCCGACAGCCGCTGACGCAGAATAGCAAGCTGTTTAGAGTAGGCACTCATGCTGACTCTTCGGGGGGGCGCCGTCGGCGCGCTGCTTATCACCATCGTCGGATTGCTTACGTTGGGAACGCCCGCGACCACACCGGTAGCCCATGCGCAGGAGCCTGTCGCCGACGGCATCACCATTGTCGCCGATCTGAAACTGAGCCGCGAAGGCGTGCTCGAGGTCAAAGAGCAGATCACCGTACCCGAGGGCGACAAGTTCACCATGACGGTGCCGCTGCGGGTGCCCGCGGGCGAGGGCGCCGAACGCGTTTTCGAGGTCAGCGACATCACCGCCGAGGGCGCGGGCACCGCGAAGGTCGAGGGCGACCTGTTCACCGTGCGCGCCGATCCCGGCCAGTCGAGTTTCAGCTACTCGGTGAACAACACCGTCAGCGAGCAGGAGGGCACCCAGCTGTTCCACTGGGTCGGTGTGATGAACGCCGACATCGCCTCGCTTACCGCGACACTGATCAGCCCGAGCTTCGAAATGGGCATCGTGGACTGCAAACTCGGCCCCGCCAACGCGAGCAAACCGTGCGCCGATGTGCACATCGAGCCCGACGGCGTGCTCTTCCTGGAACAGACCGACCTCAGCAAGGGCGATGCCATCGACCTGACCCTGCAGATCCCGCCGGGGACCGTGCCCGCGAATGCCGAGATCCGCGAGACCGGTTCGACCGCATTCGATATCACCGCACCGGTGCTCGCCGCGTTCGGTGTGCTGCTGCTGGCGCTTGCGGCGTTGGCGGCGTACGTGTTCCGCGCTCGCCGTCAGCAGGCCGATGCCGGCACCGGCACCATCGACCCCGTGCTGCGTGAAGGCGACAAGGCACAGTTCACTTCCCCGGACGGCATTCTGCCCGGCGAGGCAGGCGTGCTGCTCGACGAGAGCGCCGATCCGACCGATATCGCCGCGACAGTCATCGATCTCGCGGTGCGCCGCTACCTCTGGATCGCGCCGATCAGCGATTCGGATTGGCGTATCACCCGGGTGAACCCGGCCGACGATCAGCTGCGTCCGTACGAGCGTGCCGTGTACGAGGCGCTGCTGCCCGGCGGCGCCGAGGCCGTCACCGTCGCCGAACTGCGCGCCCCCGGCCGGATACAGGCCGGGCCGGTACGCGAGGCGATGCTGGCCGACGCGATCGAGCGCGGCGCCTTCATCGACAAGGCCCGACGCAAGCTGCCGATCTGGCTGGGTATCGGCCTGCTGGTGGTCGGTGTCGGTGCGACGATAGGCCTCGCGCTCACCTCCGGCCACGCCCTCGTCGGCGTCGCCATCGCCCTCGCCGGTGTGGCCGCCCTGCTGCTGCCACGTTTCCTGCCGACCCGCACCGCGCACGGCCGCGCCCTCACCGGCCAGGTGCGCGCCCTGCAACGCGGTCTCGACGCCCTGCGCCGCGATTCGATCCCGCCCGCCGACCAGGAACTGGTCTTCTCCCGCGCCCTCCCCTTCACCATCATCACCGGCCGCGCCGACAACTGGATCCGCACCTTCCGCGACCTGAACCCCAGCGCCGACCGCCAGCCGGGCCTCTACTGGTTCGGCGGCTTCGAACGCGACCGTAACCTCCACCGCTTCGCGGGACACTTCCCGTTCTTCATCACCGCAGTGGAAGGGTTGTTCCCGGAAGGGAATTGACGGCACAGCATTGCACCCGGAGCCCGGCAGCAAACGCTGCCGGGCTCCGCTGCGTTTCAACCACCACCTCCACGACCGCTTGACCTGCATCTATTCGAATAGTTATGGTGTCAAAGGGGTTTCACAGCAATTCGGGGTTCTCGGGGTTACTCGCCGCCACCCAGGGCGCGAACAGCCAACAGCACCGGCCGGGTCGACGGCGTGGGGCTCCCGGAATCCGTTCGATTCCGGGCAAAAGCCCAGCACCGGACCCGCGTCTGCTTCCGAAACGTCCCGCGACAGGGACACGAGAGCTCAGGGGATTCGAAAGCATGAAGGAGAGCAACAGCACCCTGCCCCTCCGCGAACTCGGGCGTCAGCTCAGGGATGCGAGGGAAGGAATGGGGATGAGTATCGAGCAGGCTGCGGGGGTGATGGAGATGAGCGCGAGTGCGTTGCAGCGGTTGGAGATGGGGCAGAACAGCCGGGTGAGTTTGGTTGTGGTCCGGGAGCTGTGCGAGATGTACGGGCTGGAAGAGCGACTCACCGTCGCCTTGCTCGCATTGGCTTGTGAGTCTGCGGACGAAGTCTGGTTGCGAGAGTTCGAGGACGTCATCCGCCCGAGATTCAGCGTCTTCGTGCGGCTCGAGTCCGCAGCACAGATGCTGATGACCTACGAGTCCGACCTCGTTCCCGGGCTTCTCCAGACCGCCGACTACGCACGTGCCTTGGTCCGGGCCGCATTTCCGAACGAAACGCCGGACGAGCAAGAACGTCGGGTGCAACTCAAGATCCGTCGCCAGGCGCTCTGCCGCCGACGGCGGAAACCGTTGACGCTGAATGTCATCCTGCATGAAGCAGTCCTTTGGCGCGTGGTCGGAAGCCGCAAGGCGATGATCACCCAGCTCAAGCACATAGCCGACCTCAGCACTGGCCCGAACGTATCCCTGCGGGTCGTCCCGTTCTCAGCCGGTGCACCACTCGGCGGCCAGATCGGCCCCTTCGTAATTCTGGAATTCAGCAAGGACCGGCGAGGTAAGCCGATCGAGCCCACGACGGTCTTCACCGAGAACTACACGGGTGAGCTCTACTCGGAGAAGGACCGTACGATCGAGCGGTATCGGCAGGCGTTTGCGGCGCTCCAACACGTTGCGCTGAGCGAGATCGACAGCCGCGCTCTGCTGCGACGCTTAGCGAAGGAGTCAATGTGAACGTGGATCTCACCGAAGCCCGCTGGTTCAAGAGCTCCCACAGCGGCGCCGACAGCAACTGCGTCGAAGTCGCGTTCCTCAGCGGCGCCGTAGCCGTCCGCGACTCCAAAACCCCCACCACCCCACCTCTGCTCCTCACCCCTCAGCAGTGGGACGTTCTCCTCCGCACCCTCCAAACCAGGTAGCCAAACCGCCTTCCTCCAGTCCGCCACCACCACCAACTCCGACGAGTGGTACATGACGCAGGCGACACGCCGATTTTGCCTGCCTCATGTGCCACTCGCGGATCTGGCCAGGGCTTGGTGGGTTCTGGTGAGGATGGTTTGGGGGCGGGTGGTTAGTTGGGTGGCGCTTACTCGGATCAGGGTCCAGCCTAGGGAGGAGAGGTGGGCTTCTCGGTCTATGTCCCAGGCTCTTTGGGCTCGGTTGGTCCAGTGGTGGGCGCCGTCGTATTCGACGGCTACCTTGTGTTGGCGCCAGCCCATGTCGAGGCGGGCGAATGGGCGGCCGTTTCGGTAAATTTGGATCTGGGTTTCGGGGGTGGGGAAGCCGGCTCGGACCAGGAGTAGGCGGGTGCGGGTTTCGGGGATGGATTCGGCGCCGGGGTCTACGAATGGGAGGACTCGGCGCAGGCGGGCGACGCCTCGGGCACCGTGGTGTCGTTCGGCGAGGGTGGCGACTCGGCCGGGGGTGAGGCCCGTCCGATGGCAGAGCGCGTCGAGAACTGCGACTGCATCATCGAATTCGAGGCGGCGGCCCAAATCGTAGCCAGTGCGCACGGGGGTGGTGCAGCGAAATCCGTCGATTCGGCACACCTCGTCATCCGGGATCTCGTCCCGATACACCCGCAACCCCGCTTGCGCCCTGGCCCGCCGAGGCAACGCGATCTCCGCAGGCCGATCCTCCAGCCAACGAGTCCCGTGCAAAGCCGCAGCCGAAAACCCCACCAAAACCCCCTCCCCCTTAGCCCACTCCCCAGCCGCAAGAGCCCGCCCCCGAGCATCCAACACAGCCCCCAACGGCACATAAACATCCGGATGCACCCGCTCGAACTCCCGCCCAAGCTGCCACCGCCCAACAACCCCACCCCGCACAGCCCGCGACCCACAAAACGCCCTCTCCCCCATCCCTAAATCCTCACCCCACCCACCCCCACACACAACCCCCCACCCCCGCCCGCCGCCGAGCGGTACATGGCGCAGGCGACACGCCGAAAATGCCTGCCTCATGTACCACTCGGCGGATGGACCGGGGGGTTACGTGAGGGTGGCGCGGCGGAGGGCTGTTAACGGGTCGGTGTAGAGGGGGGTTAGGGAGGTTACTACGGCTGCGAATTCTTGGACTTTGGGGGCGAAGCCGGTGATTCGGATGTCCGTCGGTGGGAGCGCTGTTGCTTGGTTGAAGGCTCGGGAGACGTGGGCTAGGGCGGGGCGGTAGGTGGTGAAGGCTTGGCCGCCTAGGACTACTCGGTCGGGGTTCAGGAGGTCGCGGATCAGGGCTACGGTGTGGCCTAGCGTGGTGGCGCGTTCGGTTAGGAGGTCGCGGGCTGGGTGGGAGCCGTCGGCGGCGGCGCGGTAGAGGTCGGCGATGGTGGTGCCGCCGGTGCCGTTGTGCGCCGGGATGATTCCGCGGCCTACGGCGCGGGCGTGCAGGGCGCGGTCGCCGACGGTCACTTCGAAGCAACCCTTGCGGCCGCAGCCGCATTCGACGTCCGAGCCGGTCGGTAGGTGCGCGATCGAGCCGGGGCCGTTGCTCGGGGTGTGCACTCGGCCATCCAAAGTGACTGCTACGCCGGCGGTTTCGCGGACGTAGAAGTAGAGGCTGCTGCCCTTGGTGAGGCCGGACCAGACGTCGGCGGCTTCACGTTCGACGGTGGGCAGCAACAGTTCCGACGCGGCCATCGCCTCGACGTGCGGCGCTACCGATACCGGCAGCTCGAGCACCTCGGCCAGCACCGCACCGAGCGGGGCGCCGCGCCAGCCGAGCTTGGGATGATCGACCACACCGGTCTGCGAGTCGACTCGGCCGCCGATCGCGACCCCGGCCCACAACGGTTTGCGCCGATGCCAGCGCTGCAAGAACGCGCGGGCACTGCGGGCGACGGTGGTGACGGCGAATTCCTGGCCGGTCTGCGGGGTGGCGATGGCGAGACCACCGAGGATGCGTCCGCGTAGATCGGCCGCGACGATCTTGGTGGCGGCGGCACCGATGTGCACGCTGATCGTCAGATAGGCGTCGTGGTCGATTTCGAAGGGCACCCGCGGCCTGCCTACCGCACCGGAAGCGGTCAGATCGGGCCGCTCCCGCAGCAGTCCGGCATTCAACAGTGCCGAGACCTGACGGTTCACCGTCGCGATGCTCAAACCTGTTGCGCGAGCGGCATTATCACGAGAGACAGGACCGCCGGTCGCCGCACGGAGAACTGCGGCGGCAGGGTTGTCGGAGATCCGCAATTCCGGCGCGACGACCACCGGACGAGTGCTGCGGACACGGGCCGTGGACCGAGAAACGGTACGTTCCAGGGTAGGAAGGGACATCTGTTATTCCTTGCTGAAGTCCCGGCGAACGGGACGTGCCTACACGTATGGCGAGGCGGCAGCGCGCGAGCGGGAGAACCCGGAGAACTCGCTCAGCCGCGGCAGCAGGAACAACACAGTTCCCGCGTGAGCGGGAGCCGCAGACCGAGCCCGGCGGTCACATAAGTGACTCGCTGAGCGGTGATGCGGCCGGTGAACATGCGATCGAAGGTAACACCGATTCGCGCGACGCACCAAGCCCCGGCACGCCGATGTGCGTCCGGACACAACTGTTTCCGCAGGTAATAGCGTTGCCTGACATCTCATGGATGCGGGCGCGCGAAAGCCCCGCCCGGCGCATCGCCGGGCGGGGACGTGGTCGATGCTTACTTGGCCGGAGCCGGGAACGGCTGGTTGATCGTCGAGAAGTACTGGATCGCCGCGCCGATGGCGACGGGTGCGGTTACCAGCAATTGACCGGCGACCGTGCCGAGCGCGCCGACGGCCAGGACACCGCCGAGGCAGCCGATGGCGGCAGCCGGAATGAACGGACCGAACAGGCCGACAATGGTGGCCGAGGCGACCGTGGCGCCTGCGATTCCGCCGAGCACGCAGCCCACCGCCGCGCCACCGAGACCACCGGCCAGCGTGCCGATCGACGCACCGAGGGCGACGGTAGTGGTCAACCTCGTCCACGCGTCCTTTTCGCGATCATATTCGGATTTGAACGGAGCCTTGTCCTCGAATGGCAGCGCGACCGGCTTATATACCGCGTGCTCGACGCCGAATTGCGGCGTCAGTGTCGCGGTGCGGCCAGATATCTGGGCAGCGATCGGAAATTCGAATTCATCCACCCGGAAACGCAGCGGAGTGCCGGCGAGCACCGTTCCGTCGACTGCCTCGACCTTGAATGTTCCGTCCTCGACCACCAGCGATCCGGCATCGGTGGTGATGATCGACTGCGTATCGGTCGATTCCGCGGTGAAATTCACCGCGCCCGTTTCCTTTTCCGGCGTCGCACCCGATGTTCCGGCAGCAACACCGGTCGCGACCGTCACGAATGCCGCAATTGCGGCAAGCTTCCTCATCTTCATGAAACGCAATCCCTCATCTCAATGAAACCTTCGAGGAAGAGCATCGACCGAATTGCGCGAGGTGCCGAGGTTAAAACCCGGCGAGATTTCAAATGGGCTACATCCCAGCGAGCCTTCGCGACCGTTCCACGCCTCCGCGATCCACGAACGGCGCGCCCGGGCCACCGCGCCGGGTTGCGGCCCGGGCATTATCAGGCGACTGCGTATGACGAGTAGGTGACTCCACTGCGGAAAAGCTTGGTGTCCAGCAGTTTCAGCTTCGGAACCTGATACCCGTCGGGAAAAGTCTGCGGCCGCCGCGGCGTCGGTCGAGAAGGCCCCGCGCTCAGGTACCGGTCAGCGCACGAGGCAGGCGCTGCCGAGGTTGATGCCGTTGCCCACCTGGATGACGGTGCTGACGGTTTCGTCGGTGCCCACGTGAATCTCGGCGGTGATCACGTGCTCGCCAGGGGTGCTCGGGGTCCACATCTGGGTGACGGTGTCGCCGTCGACCTTCTTCGGTCCGCCGTTACCGCGGATCTCCCAGCCGTTGTCCCGGAACATCGTCCGATGCGCGATCGAGGCGTCGACGATGGCCTTGATCTCGTAGGAGCAGGTGGTGCCGAAACCGTTGCCGAGGCCCGGCGACACGGTGACGCTGTGGACGACGGCGGCCGACGCCGACGGCGCCGTGATGACGAGTCCCGCCGCGGCGGCGAGGGCGACGGGACCGAGTGCGCGCAAAATACGCATGATGGAGACCAACTCCTGGTGCTGGAAGTGACGAGGGGGTCGAGAATCAGCGGCCCGGAACCGATCACGGCCGCAGACCCCATCTTTCGGGTTCCCCATGCACCGGGCAAGGCACAGAAAATATGGTCAGGGTCGAACTCAGCCCTTCTTGGCGGCGGCCTTCATCTGCTTCTTGAACGCGCGCACTTCCAACAGGGACTCCGCGTCGACGATATCGGCGGCCGAACGGCGTGAGCCCGGTTCGGCATAGGCGCCTGCGGCGTCCTCCCAGCCCTTCGGGCGAATCTCGAGCTGCTTACCGAGCAGAGCGAGGAAGATACGGGCCTTCTGGTCGCCGTATCCGGGCAGGTCCTTGAGGCGGCGCAGCACCTCTTTGCCGTCCGGATCACCCTTGGTCCAGATGGCCTCGACATCGCCGTTGTAATGCTCGATGACGTAGCGGGCCAGATCCTGGGTGCGCCGGGCCATCGACCGGCCGTAGCGGTGGATGGCCGGCGGGGTCGCGCACAGTTCCTCGAACTCGGCGGTATCGGCCTCGGCGATCCGGTGGATATCGAGCCCGCCCATGCGGTCGGCGATCTTCTTCGGACCGCGGAACGCGTGCTCGAGCGGATACTGCTGGTCCAGCAACATGCCGATGACCAGGGCAAGCGAGCTCTCCGAGAGCAGCTCGTCCGCCTCCGGTTCCTGCGCGAGAGTCAACTTGCCCATGATGCTCTCCTCCTACCCGTCCGGACGTCCCACGATCATCCCACCCCGCCCGTACCCGATGCACGAGCGCGGCACCGGCACCACTCGAAATCCGGTGGAAGCCGGGCTCTGCACCAGCTGGACCAGCGCAAACACGCAGCATCAGGTTACCGATCGGTAGTGACTGGAGTCACAGACCTGCGCGGCGGGCGGTATGGCGCCCACGTAGGCTCGGCGCATGCCCCAAACGGCGATACCCACATCCGCAACACCCACGATGGATGGACCCATGAACAGCTTCGGGTTACGTCCCGACCGCTTCGACTCAGCGGGCCAGGAACAACTGATCGACGTGCGCGACCTTCAGGCCGCGCTGCCCGGACTGGCGCGACTGCGCGACTGGGCACATGACGCTCTCGCCCTGCGTCCCGGTGAGACCGCCGTCGATATCGGCTCCGGTACCGGCTCGGAGGTCATCACCTTCGCCGAGGCGGTCGGACCGAACGGGACCGCGATCGGCGTCGAACCCGATCCGCATCTGCTGGCAGCGGCCGAACGCAACGCCGCGCAGAGCGGTTCACCGGCGAAGTTCCATTCCGGCGACGCCTACGGCATTCCGTTCGGCGCCGACACCTTCGACGCGGTGCTGTGCGAGCGCGTCTTCCAGCACCTCACCGCACCCGATCGCGCTGCCCGCGAGATCGCGCGCGTGGTGCGCCCCGGCGGGCGGGTCGTGGTGGTGGATTCGGATTGGGGCACCGCCATCGTGCATCCGGGTGATCGCCGTGTGGTCCGCGAGGTCGTCGACACCCTCGTCTCCGCGACCACCAACCCGTTCTCCGGCCGCCGACTGCCCGGCCAGCTGACCAAGGCGGGCCTGGTCATCGACGATATCGGCTCGCACGCACTCGTCCAGGAGCGTCCGGCCGGCGCGGGCGCGCTGGTCTCGCGCGTCTCCGCGATGGCCGTTGCCCGTGGGTCGATCACCGAGGCCGAGCGCGAACAGCTGCTGGCCGACCTGGCCGCGGGTGCCGCCAGCGGCGATATCCACCTGTCGGTGACGATGTTCGCGGTACTCGCCCACAAACCGGCCTAGACGACGGTCGACGACGGCAGGATCCCCGCTCAACCGACAGCGGCCCCGGCAGAACACGATGTTCCGCCGGGGCCGCTGCTTCGGATCTACTGCTTATCCAGCATCTTCTCGGTAGCCGCAAACAGCACGCAGGTGGCGAGGCCGTCCATGGCCTTGGCCAGCTCCTCGAGCGACGGGAAGCTGGGTGCGATGCGAATGTTCTTGTCTTCCGGATCTTTCCGATACGGGAAGGCCGAACCTGCTGCGGTCAGCGCGATTCCCGCGTCCTTGGCCAGGGCGATCACGCGGGCCGCGGTGCCCTCCAAGACGTCGAGGCTGATGAAGTAGCCACCCTTGGGCTCGGTCCAGGACGCGACCTTCGACGCGCCGAGCCGATCCTCCAGAATCTTCAGCACCAGCGCGAACTTCGGCTCCAGCAGCGCACGATGCTTCTGCATATGCGCGCGCACGCCGGCGGCATCGGTGAAGAAGCGCAGGTGACGCAGCTGGTTGATCTTGTCGGGGCCGATGCTCTTCTTGCCCGAGTGGTTCAGGTACCAGTCCAGGTTGGCGGTGGAGCCGCCGATGAAGCTCACGCCTGCCCCGGCGAAGGTGATCTTCGATGTCGAGGCGAACACCAAGGGGCGGTTCGGGTTTCCGGCCGCCTCGGCCATGCCGAGCACGTCGAGAACCGGTGCGGCGATATCGGTGAGCGGGTGCACCGCGTAGGCGTTGTCCCAGAACAGCCGGAAGTCCGGGGCGGCGGCGGGCATCGAAACGAGTTCGCGCACCACGTCTTCGGAGAAGACGACACCGGTGGGATTCGAGTAGTTCGGCACCGCCCATAGGCCCTTGATCTGCGGATCATCGGCCAGCAATGCCGCGATGGCCTGGGTGTCGGGGCCGTTGTGGCGCATCGGGATCGGGATCATCTCGAACCCGAGCGCTTCGGTGATCGCGAAATGCCGGTCGTAGCCGGGGCTCGGGCACAGGAACTTCACCGTCGGCTCATCGGCCCAGCGGCGCGGCGAGTCCGGCGCGCCGTAGAGGGTGGCGAAGGTGATGACGTCGTGCATCAGCTCGAGGCTGGCGTTGTTGGCGGCCAGCAGGTTCGACACCGGAATGCCGAGCAGCTCACCGAAGATGGCGCGCAGTTCCGGCAGACCGTGCAGGCCACCGTAGTTGCGGCAATCGGTGCCCGTGCCGTCGCGGAAGTCGCCGTCGCCGGGCAGCGACAGCAGTGCATCGGACAGATCGAGTTGTTCCGGTGAGGGTTTACCCCTGGTCAGATCCAGCGTGAGCTTCTCGGTTCGGAGCGTCGCGTAATTCGCGGTCTGAGTCTCGTGTTCGGACACGAGTTCCTCATGGCTCATCAAACCGATCTGCATTTGCCGGGGCATCCTGGGCAGCCTTTCCAAGCAGCGTGGGGTGGTGGGAGTCGGGGGCCGATCACTCGGCACACCCCGGTCAACGTTACCCGGCGATTGCTGCGAATTGGGGGCAATAAAATAAGGGGACCCCGCGCACCCGGCAGAGCCCGTTGACCCTTGCTGCCTTCCGGCCCTGGGGGAGTTCACAGGATGCGCGCCGCGCGGGATCCGTCGGCCAGTGTAGCGGTCCATGGCGGGTGCGCGCAGACGGGGGCAGCGCACAGCAAGATCGCTGGCTACGATCCTTCTGAATATCGGAGGGGCCTTTGCCCTCAGGCACGAGGGGATCGACAGATGACGAACCAGAATCCGCCGGATCAGGGCGGCTCGGGACCACAGTGGTGGGAGACACCGAACGCGGGAGCCGGAGCCGACCCGTCCCGGTCGGATCCGACGATCCTGCGGTCGGACCTGAATCAGCCGGTCGCTGATCCGACCATCCTGCGTTCGGATCTGACCCCTCCGGGCGACCCATACGCCAGTGGCGCCACTCCGTATGGCGGCGGCGCGCCGTACCCGGGTGCGAACCCCTACCCCAGCGCCGCCAATCCCTACCCGTCCGGGCAGCAGCAGTGGGCCCCGGCGCCGGGGCAGCCGGTGCCGCCTCCCGGTTTCATGCCACCGCCGCCGCCGCGGTCGAGTAGCAAGGCGCCGTGGATCATCGGCGGATCTGTCGCCGCGGTGGTTGTGCTGGTGGTCGTCATCGGCATCATCGCCATCGCGACGGCCGCCTCCGAGGGCGAGGGTGAGCAGCCCTGGGACGGCAATTACGCCTTCAAGGAGGGCAACGCCTGCGAGCTGGTCGACCTCGATGTCCTCGAGCAGTGGGCGGCCAACCGCGACGAGACCACACATAAAGAGGACGGGCCGATGGAACGCATGGGCGGCGGCGACCTCACCTGCCGGGCGAAGAACACCGACCCCGGCGAGGACGGCGACGAAGCTTCGCTGTCCCTCGAAGTCTCGTTCGACTCCAAGTACCAGGACAAACCCCGCTATGACATGTGGAAGAGCTTCGACACCGGAACGACAGGCACCGGATACGACAACGGCACGGTGAGCGGTCTCGGCGAGCGGGCCTACTACGCCACCGAGGAACGCACCTACAGCTACATCCCCAGCACCCTCGACCACATCGTCGCCGTCAACGACAGCAATATCTCGGTCAAGGTCGAGATCAGCGTCTCGTCGATGAGCAGCTTCGACCGCGACGGCATCGACGCGGCCGCGCGGGCGCAGGTCAACAAGGTGCTCGACGCACTGCGCAAGTAGCCGTAGCGGGCTCCGCACCCGCTACGACCGGCCCGTTTGGCATCGGCCGGGGTACAGCCGGTATGCTGCACCACGGAGGATTCGCCTAGTGGCCTATGGCGCTCGCCTGGAACGCGGGTTGGGTTAACGCCCTCAGGGGTTCAAATCCCCTATCCTCCGCAGTGAACGACAGGTCAGGACATCTCGATGTCCTGACCTGTCGTCGTTTCAAGGCCGGGGGGTCGGTTGCCTGTCGTCGGGCATCTGCCGAACGACGGGCGTGCGAACAACGAGGGGGCGTCGGGGAATGCGGCCGCACGGATCTCAACCGCATGGGTTACCGCCCTCGCCCGGCCAGGGGCCATGCCGGGTTATCCCCAGCCGGGGACAATCAGCGATCCCCAGCCCGGGGCGGCGCCGGGACATCTCCAGCCCAACTCGATGCCCGGCTATCCACAGGCAGATGGAGCTGCCGGGTATCCCCACTCGGGCGCAGCACTCGGTTATCCACAACTCGGTGCACCCTCCGGCCACCTACAGCCGGGCATGACTCCTGGTTATCCACAGCCCGGCGCGGGGCCGGGAAGTCCGCCGGCCCAGGGTGGGTTCAGTTATCCACAGGTAGCGCCAGTCGTTGGGTACGCACAGCCTGGATATCAAGCACCACGACCGAGCTCGCGGACGCCGATCATCATCGTCGGCGCGGTGCTGGCGGTGATCGTCGCGCTCATCGGCGGGCAGGGCGCGAACTCCGAGTACACCGACGTCAACGACGGTGTCAGCTATACCAGCTTCGAGCTGTATGGCTGCTGCCTGGCGCTACCGAAGATCGCCACGGTGTTCCCCGACCACTCCGACAGGTCTCACTTCATGGTGTATTCCTCCGGTCTGATCGGCTTCGACGACTTGAAGGCGTGGTGGCGGGATTTGCCGCTCGGGGCCGCCTGATCAAATCAGCGCCGGCTCGGCCCAGGATCCGGTGCAGGCCGGCCGTTTCGACTGACAGCGCGCAGTTATCCACCGCCTGTTGCGGGGCAGTCGAATACGCTCGGCGGTACACAGCTCAGATTGGGGGGCCGGCAATGAGCAATCCGACACGATCCGGACGAGTTCGCGGTGCCGTACTGATGGTCATGGTGGGTGCGGCTGCGCTCAGCGGATGCGGCGACCCCGAGCAAGGAGCGGCAGCGCCGGCCGCATCGGAGCTGTCGTCATCGCAGCAGGCACCCCCGGGCACACCGGTCACGTTGACCGCGCGCACCCCCGACGGCACCCGACCGACGCCGGAGACCATGCACGCCACGCAGCAGATCATCCAATGGCGGGCCGAGGGTATGCAGCTCACCGGCACGTCGGTCGAGATCACCGACAACGCGGTGGTGATCACCGTCCCTGGTGACGACGGAGCGAAGGCGCGAACGCTCGGGCAGACGGGCAGGCTGAATATGCGGCCGGTGCTTTTCGCAGCACCGCCGATGGGCTCGGGGCCGGTGGTCACCGACGCGATGGCCGCCAAAATCTCCAGGCAGAGCGTCGATCCCGCGACTCAGCAGCAGGCACTTACCGAACTGAACTGTGGCACAACGGATCCCCTGCGCAGCAACGACGACCCATTGCTGCCCTTGGTCACCTGCTCGACCGATGGCACCGAGGTCATGGTCCTCGGACCGGCGATCCTCGACAACGACGCGGTCGACGGCGCCGAATCGCAGTTCATCCCGCAGAACGCCGGCCACGTGGTCGAGGTGACCTTCACCGCGGACGGGCGGGACGCCTTCAGCAGCTACACCGCCGAGAATGTCGGTAACCGATTCGCATTCGTCGTCGACACGCGCGTTGTCAGCGCGCCGCAGATGATGGAAGCCATCAAGGGCGGGTCCACCCAGATCGCCGGGAATTTCACGGCCGATTCGGCCGACGAGCTGGCGAACTCGCTTCGGTTCGGTGCGCTGCCGGTGACGTTCGCCGAACGCTAGCCTCCGCTGACGGCTCGCCGGTCCCCGCCCTACTTCGTTCGTCGACTGCGCGGCGGATGCGCGCGATGAGGTCGTCGAGACGATGCTGATGCGCACCGGCCCAATAGATCCGGCCGCAGCCGCGGCATTGCCGAAAGGTGTCGTAGTAGCGGCGGGTGAGCGGGGGTAGCTGGTCGGCGATATCGCGCTTGGCGACGTCGGCGAGGATGGCGCCGCAGCGGACGCAGCGGGTGAGCGGGGCCAGGCGTTCTGCGAGGTCGAGCCGGGTGATGACCTCGACGATCTGGTCCAGCGGGCGGTCCGAACGCACGAACACACCGTGGGTGACGATGCGGCGGGCGAGCAGGCCGCGGTCGCGGGTGAGCAGGATGCGGTGTTCGGCAGCCGATATCTCGGCCAGCTCGGCGTCGTCGGCGGCGAATTCGCAGCGGATGTCGAATCCCATCAGTCGCATGAAGCGCGCGAGGCCGCCGAGGTTGACGTCGACCAGGAAGCGCGGGTCGCGCAGTGGGCGTGGACGCACGCGGGTCAGCGACCCGATGTCGAGAGTTTCGAACACCGGGTAGACCGCGAGCCGATCGCCCGAATGGGGGCGGTGGGCGAAATCGACGGATTCGCCGTTCACCAGGAGCAGGTCGATCTCGGTGTGCGGTACACCGGCGGCCTCGACGACGTCCTTCACCGTCTGGTGCGGACGAGCGGGCCGCCACAGCACCTGATAGCGAGCTTGCGGCGGCAGGAAGTCGTTCAGCTCCGCATATACGCGCAGTTCGACACCTGCGGTCATATCCACCATTGTCCCGGGGGTGCGGGCGCCAGGCGAGGACCGTCGGCGCCTGGGTCCAGCGCACGAAACGATGGTCATGGCATCAGCCGATGCCGTGAGTGTGCGCTCGATCAGGCGGCCAACCGCTGCTCGTATTCCGCCGCGAGTTCGCGCAATGCGGTCGCGCCGTCGCCGAGGAAGCTCGAACCGTGCATGATCGCGAGCGTGGTCGGCTCGAGGTCGGCAAGTCGGTAGAGCGCCGCGGGCACGGCAGGTCCGAGTGAGGTCGCGTGGAATACGTCCTCGGCGGCCGATGCGGGCCCGACCAGATCGGCGGCGGTCAGCGCCGGACCGTTGCCCAGCTGGGTCATCAGGTCGCCACAGAACAGCGTGCCGGTGGTCTGCTCGTAGAGCACCCTGGCTTCCCAATTGTGTGGTGCGTGCGGGGTATCGAAATGCTGCACGCGACGGCCACCGAGATCGATGACCTCGCCGTCGGCCATCGGGCGCGGCGGGCGGTCGGCCATATCGTCGATCGAGACCATGCAGCCGAGTGCACCGTGGGCGACCTGAGCGTTCGGTGCGGCCGCGAGGAACAGATTCATGGCCCCGCACTCGTCGGCCTCGACATGGCCGAAGGTGATCCAGCGCAACTGCTCGACCGGCCGTATCCGTTCGATCTGCGCGGATACCAGCGGGAACAGCGCACGCATGCCGCAATGGAACAGCAGCGGTTCCTCGGCGTCGATGAAGAACTGATTGAAGGTGAACCCGCCGGGTCCGGCATCAGGGATGAAGGTAGAGATGCGATAGATGCCGTCCGCGATCTCGTCGGTATGGGTATCCATAACAGAGTCCCCTGGTAGTGCTGACCCCCCTCCTCACAACCACGCGCGACCTCGCATCTTACTCGCGAATCGGGGAAGCCGAAATATCGCATAAGAAGACAATCGGTCGGTTTCCGGAGCCACGCGCCCGTTGCCCGCGTACTTTATGCCCAGCAATGGGCAGAGCGATTCGGCCACCTTCCCTGAAAGCAACTTAAGGTTGCTTCAGGCTAGCTTCAGCCGCACCTGAGACGGTTAGCGGCAACTTCGAAATAACCACCCCCACTGGAGGTTTCGTCCGATGCTTCTGCGCAAGATTACCGCCGTATCAACCCTGGTCATCGCAGCTACTGTCGCCACGGTCGGACCCGCAGGCGCGAATCCGCATGCCGCGCAAGCCGACGCGGTCAACTACACAGCTACCACCACCCCGACCAATAGCGTCATCTCCATCGATTCGGGCTCGCTCACCGCAGAAAACGGCGTCTTCGAAATCAAAGCCGCCAACGGCACCGTCCTCGCCGGCACACCGCTCGAATTCCGAGTCGACGATTTCGTGTTCCCCATCGCCGCCGATATCCAGGGCCAGACCGCGACCCTCACGCCCCGATTCGACCTCGAACACGCCGCCTACCGTCCGGTAGCACTTCCCTTCGAAGACCAGGCGCAGTGGGAGACTCCGTACGACCGCGAGGTTGCGGCCTTCACCCGCCTGAAGGACACGATCTCGACCGGCGCCTCGATCGGCACGATGGTCGGCGGGATCGGCGGCGGCATCGTCGGCTGTGTGCTCGGCGGAATTGCCGGTGCCACGGTCGCGGCGGCAACGATCGTCGGCATGTTCGGCCCGTTCATCCCGGCCGCGGCCGTCGGCTGCCTTGGTGGCATCCTCGCCATCGGCGCGCTCGGCACATTCACCGGGCTGCTCCTCGTGACCGCGCCCGTCGCCATCGCCGCCCTGACGCAATACTTCACCACGATCAACGAACCGTTCCCCCCGCGCGGCAACTAAGAGTCCTGCCCGATCGGGAGCTCCGTCGAATGCCGTCGGTGGCCGGTTCAGTTTTCCTGTGAATCGGCCGGCGACGGCTCTCGCGGTTCTGGCGACGGCCGGCATGGTTCAGCGGGGGGCGGCACGCGCGATCCGGCCGGAGACGGCCCGCGTGGATCGGCCGAAGACAGCTCGCGTGGATCGGCCGGAACAAGCTCACGCGGCTCATCTGGTGGGGGCGGTCGACGACGCTCCCATGCGCGGGCGAGCAGAATCGTCACCCCGACGTAGGCCCAGCCGAGCAACACATCCACCGTGTAGTGCTCGCCGCCGTAGACCAGCGTGAATGCCATGGCAGGCGGGTACAGCGCCAGGATGACGCGGAACCATTTCGGTGCGTAGGGCCACAGCGCGACCGCCACCATCAGCGAGAACGCGGCATGCAGCGACGGCAGCGCGGCGACCAGATTGCCTTGCGCTTCCAGCCAATCCGCGCTCGTGTCGAAGGACACCATCCCGAATCCGAAGCCGCTGACCCGGCCGACATCCTCGGGTATCACCCCCTCCCGAGACGCGTACCAGGGCGGCGCGGCGGGAACCAGGATGTAGGTGAGCAGGCCGAGGTAGGACAGCAGCACGATGCGGCGCATGTACTTCGAGAATCGGCCGCGCGACTGTACATAGAAGATGGCGGCCACCAGCCAGGGAACGATGAAGTGGCTGGTGTAGACGATGCCGGTGAGCACCGACCACCACGGGCGTTCGTCGCCCGTCATCAGGTGTTCCTGCAACCAGACGGTGGGGATGGTCCCGCCGAACAGCCAGCTCTCGACCGAGACGAGTTCCTCCACGCGGATGGGCATTCCGAGTTTGTCGGCGATGCCGCGGGTGTGGTCGTACACCACCAGCGCGGCGATCAGCGGCACCCAATCGATGAGGATCCGCACATGCTCGCGCCACGGCCGATGCGGGTTGAAGGCGGCGATGCCGACCATGATCCAGGCGGCCTGATAGACGCGGTCGGTCGGAATTCCGAAGACGATACTGACGACGGCCAACGCCGCGAGGTACCCGCACCAGACCCCACTACGGAACAGCCGGCGCCCCGGACGCTGACGCTGTGTGACCGGTGCACTCGCCGTTGGCACGCCCATCTATCCAGTTTCCATGCCCGACGCGCGGGCCCGCGCGACATCCGGGAGAAGTCCAGTGTGCGACGCCACGATGAATTCGTTTGCTGAAGTGTTGCTGAATTCCGGATCGCGGGATACGGTCATGCCCAACGGGAGACGGACGACTCCCAGGCCGTTCGCATGGGACCGGGAGAATTCGATGGGCAACACGACCAATAGCTGCCACCTTGCTCGCGGCAGCCGCAGCGGCGGCATGATCGCGGCCGACACGCCGGTCGACGACTTGCTGGCGACCAAGGAATTCACCGTCGACGGCACCGCGGTCCGAGTGATGATCGGCCGCCCGGAGCCATACGCCACCGGGCGCGGCTGGCGCTGCCGCATCCGCGTCGAGCGCGGTACCTCGCGATTGGAACAGTCCCAGGTCGTGGCGCCCGACGAGTCATCAGTGGTGCGACTGGCGCTGGAACTGGTCACCTCACGGCTCGGGGTCAGCGAAAACCAGTTCTTCGAAGGCGCCACCGTCGGCCCCGGCGCCACCGAGGCCAGGATCGGCCGCTGATCGACCCGGATCACCTGGTGCGCTCGGCGAGGAAATCGGCCCAGGTCCGCTTGCCCTCGTCGCAGCCGGCAACGAGGTTGTCGCCCGCGCGGTACGCGCGGCCCATCGCGCCGGGCATCCGAAGCGGAAGCAGCAGACGGCGTTTCCCGGTCGCGCGCAGGTATTGGCGGGTGACCTCGGCTAGCTCGAGCACCTCGGGGCCGACGAGATCACGCACCAGCCCCGACGGTTCGCCGAGGGTGAGTTCGACCAGCCGTTGCGCGACCTCGGCCGACTCCACCGACTGGAATCGCATCCCGCCCGGCGCCGGGATCACCGGTGACTTCGCCATGGTGCTGACGATGGTGAACACCAGATCGTGGAATTGGGCCGCGCGCAACGTCGTCCACGGCACGCCCGACTCGACCACGGCCTTCTCGGCGGCCGTCTTCTGCTTGTAGTACCGCACCGGCAGCGAATCCGGCGCGGTGACCGAGATGTAGACGACATGGCCGACGCCGGCGCGCGCCGCCGCCGCCATCAACGTGCGGGTGGTCGCGGCGTCGTTCTTGGCATCGCCTGCCAGGTGCAGGATCGTGTCGACGCCGGTGACGGCGGCATCGATGCCCTCGTTCTTCAGCAGGTCACCGGTGACGAATTCGATCCCGTCGCGAGTGTGCCCACCGTGACGGCTCAGCACCCGAAACGGGACGCCCGCGTGGCTCAGCAGCGGAGTCACATGGCGTCCGAGGGTGCCGGTACCGCCGGTGACCAAGATGTTCGAAGGCATCGCCGTTCTCCGTTCGCATCGCGCCACCGGGCGATCGCCCCGGTGATCAGCAGTTTTTCGGTCTACGTCTCAGACGAGCGATGGGCTACGAATGTGACGGCCTTGCCCGATGGTGACCACTGTCTCACCGAGGGTGCGAAAATTTCGGTAGGAAGTTCGCGCTCGTGCGAGGAAGTGTCGAGATGATCGAGGTAAGCGACAGCATCCAGATCGATCGACCGGTCGACGTGGTTTTCGACTACGTCGCCGATCAAACCAACGCACCCCACTGGCAGGACGGTTTGACCGAAGTCCGCCGGACCACCGACGGCCCGGTCGGTGTCGGAACCGCGCACTCGGTGGTCCGCACTTTCCTCGGCCGCAGGCTGGAACTGACCAACGAATACGTCCGGTTCGAGCCGGGACGAGAGATCGCATTCACCGTCGCGACCGGACCCAGCCGCATGGAGGTCACCTACCGCACCGAACCCGAGGCAGGCGGCACCCGCCTCAGCTGCGAGATGCGGATGGAACAGAAGGGGCTGTTCAACTCGCGGACCCGTTGGTGGCGCGGAGCCTGCGCCGCGACTTCGCCTCGAACTTCGCCACTCTGAAGGCGCTGCTGGAGGGGCCGGGTTCGGTCAGCTGAGCGCGCGACCCACGTCATCGAGGGCACATCGCACCATGTCGGCGTAATCGTCGAGACCTGGCACGTTGCCGGGGTCGGCGTGGATCGAGATCGTGATGGTGTCGCCGAGGCCGTGAATGCCGTGGGTGAGGTGCATGACGGCGCCGAGGGCGGGGAAGCCCGCGGTGAACAGGACGGGGGCCGAGCCGAAGGTGAGGTCGGCGGGTCCGCGGTGGACGCTGGAGACGACGGTATGGCCTGCGATCGAATCCGGGACCGTGTCGATCGGATAGCGGTCGACGTCGCGGCGCAGGATCGGGGCGGGCAGGGCGGCGGTGACACGGTCCTGCATCGACAGCAGCGGATGCGCAGCGCGGGTGCGACGCGCGGCGAGATCAGCGGCGATCCGCTCGGCACGGCGCCGCGGGTCCGGCTCCCCGGCGAACAGGTCGATGCCGAGGCTGCGGTAGTTGTTGCGCGCCGCGGACGGTGCGGTGAGCGCCATCGGCACCTGCGCCCCCAGCCGATCCGCCGACTCATCTCGCTCGAGCAGATACCGCTCCACCGCGATCGACACCGCTGTCAGCGCCACCACCGTCACGCTGAAACCGGGTACCCGCAACTGCCGCGCCGGGCACACGATCATCCGCACCCGATGCCCGCCGACCTCTCCCGGCCCGTTCAACACGCCGGGAGAAAAACCACCACCAGCCTCCGGCAACTCCCCCACCGCGGTCAGTTCCGCCAGCTCGCGCTGCGCCCGGTAGGCCCGCAGACCGCCCATCATCGTGCGCACCATTCGCACCGGAATCCCGGTGACCGCCATCCCGAGCCGGACCTTGTCAGCACCTGACCGCACCAGATCGGTCGCCACGGACGCGGGGCGCTGCAGCGCGGGTCGTTCTATTGATTCGATCGCGCCGACTTGTGTTCCGATGCGATCGCCCGAAGCCAAAGGACCCCCGTCGCGCACCGCGCTCGATGCGAAGAGGGCGCGCGCAATCCCTGCGGCACGTTTACCGTCGGCCAGAGCGTGCGACATCTGCAACACCGCGACGGTCACCTGCTTCCGATCGGCGGATTCATCATTCCCGCTACTGTCATGTGTCCTGATCGCAGGCGAGGCGGAATCCCCACGTGACCCGCTGTCGCGATGCGCCCCGGCGGCGAATCCAGCGGGCCCGGTCTCGTCCGGCACCCCGCTCGGCAGTGGCGCTCCGGTGACCGCGCGAAAGACATGTATCCGCCACGGATGTACAGCGGCGTCGACCCCCGTCGCGAGCAATGCGCCGAGCGCTTCCTCCAGATGCATCCAATCAGCTTGTGGGAGCCGATGTTCGACGAACTGTTCCGGGTCGAACCCGCATGGCACCCATACCGGGTAGGCGAGGTCGCGGTGGGCCGGGCGCAGCCGCACGCGGAGGTCGGGGATGTGGGCGCTGCGCCGTTCGACGGCAGCGCGCAGCACCTCGGTGCTCAGGTCGGATTCGGCGAAGCAGTACACCAGGAACAGGTCGTTCGGAGTGCGGCGGGACAGCCAGTACATCGTCGCGTCCTGCGGCTGGACCGTGGTCATGTTCGCACCTCGCCGGCGCTCGGCTCCAGCACGAGCACGCTCGCTGCTGCGTCGACTGTCCGCTCACTGCGCTCGCTCACCGGGCCGACGATAACGACCCGACGGCGAGTCGGCGGAGCTGGGCAGAAAACCATCGACTGGACACCACGGGCAGTGCTACCGTCTGTAGTAGAACCCCATTCACTCTATCCAGGGTCGGGTGTCGACTATGGCTGCACTAGCTCGGACTATTAGTTCGCAAGCCAACGCGGTGGACGATCGGTATCGCGCCGCGGCATTCATGAAGCGCTCGATCAACAAGGTCTTCCCGACCCACTGGTCGTTCCTGCTCGGTGAGATCGCGCTCTACTGCTTCATCATCCTGTTGCTCTCGGGCGTGTATCTGACCCTGTTCTTCGACCCGTCCATGGCGCACGTGATCTATGACGGCGCCTATCAGCCGCTGCGCGGTGTCGGCATGTCGCGGGCCTATGAGACGGCGCTGAACATCTCCTTCGAGGTGCGGGGTGGCCTGTTCGTGCGCCAAGTGCATCACTGGGCGGCGCTGCTGTTCGCGGCCTCGATCATCGTGCACCTGCTGCGCATCTTCTTCACCGGCGCGTTCCGCAAGCCGCGTGAGGCGAACTGGGTGATCGGTTCGCTGCTGCTGATCCTGGCGATGTTCGAAGGCTTCTTCGGTTACTCGCTGCCCGACGACCTGCTCTCGGGAACCGGGCTACGGGCCGCGTTCTCCGGCATCACCCTCGGACTACCGGTGATCGGCACCTGGATGCACTGGTTGATATTCGGCGGCGACTTCCCCGGCGACATCATCATCCCGCGCTTGTACGTCGCGCACGTGCTGCTGTTCCCCGGCATCATGCTTGCGCTGATCGCGGCACACGTGGCCATCGTCTGGTACCAGAAGCACACGCAGTATCCAGGGCCGGGACGCAGCGAGAAGAACGTGGTCGGCGCCCGCATCGTGCCGGTGTTCGCGGCGGATCAGGGCGCGTTCTTCGCGTTCACCCTCGGCGTGGTCGGCGTGATGGGCGGGCTGCTCCAGATCAACCCGATCTGGAATCTCGGGCCCTACAACCCGTCGCAGGTCTCGGCCGGTTCACAGCCCGACTTCTACATGATGTGGACCGACGGCCTGGCCAGGCTCATGCCGCCGTGGGAGCTGTACCTGGGCCGCTACACCGTTCCCGCGGTGACGTGGGTGGCGCTGACCATGGGCCTGGTGTTCGCCCTGCTGATCGCCTACCCGTGGATCGAGAAACGGCTGACCGGCGACAGAGCCGCGCACAACCTGCTGCAACGTCCCCGCGACGTTCCGGTGCGTACGGCGATCGGCGCCATGTCGATCACCTTCTATGTGGTCCTGACCCTGGCCTGCGTCAACGACATCATTGCCTACAAATTCAACATCTCGCTGAACGCGACCACCTGGGCCGGCCGCATCGGCCTGCTGCTCGCCCCGCCGATCGCCTACTTCCTGGCCTATCGGTTCTGCCTGGGCTTGCAGCGCAGCGACCGGGCAGTGCTCGAGCACGGCATCGAGACCGGTGTGATCAAGCGGCTGCCGCATGGTGAGTACATCGAGGTGCACCAGCCGTTGGGTCCGGTCGACGAGCACGGACATCCGATCCCGCTCGAGTACCAGGGCGCGACGGTGCCGAAGAAGATGAACAAGCTCGGCCTGGCGGGCAAACCCGGCACCGGCAGTTTGCTGCGGGCCGATCCGCGGGCGGAATCCGATCGCAATCTGGCGATCGAGGAGGAGGAAGAACACCGGCAGCTCGCGGTGCTGCGCATGCAGCAGGACAGCGAGGCCGAACACTGATCCGGCACTGCGAAGGCCCCGAGTCCGAATCGACCCGGGGCCCGTGATGCTGTGTGTTCCGGCTGCGGCCCGACGCTACTGTCGGCGTCCGAACTGATCGCTGGACAGGCCGGTTAGGAATGCGTCCCACTCGCCGGGGGCGAAGGCCAGCACCGGTCCGTTCCCGCTGTCCTTGGTGTCCCGGACCGCCACGTTGCCGTCGACGAGATGCGCGACTTCCACGCAGTTCCCGTCCGGGCCACTGTGCCGGCTCTTCCGCCACACAGCGCCCGACAAATCAACCTCCACGGCACCGACTCCTTTGCTGCGTCACGATATTTTGTTCTGACTTCTGACTTGCTCCGATCAACCGGCATCCGACACCGAACGACGAACGCCGTGGTGCGCCTGGTGATAGCGCGCAACTTCCCCTGAACCCCTGCCTGCACTCGCATTTCCGAGAACGCACGGGTTGCGCGGCGAAAACACCCACGTGGGCGGGCACCGCGGACTGAACCCTAGCAGGTTCATCCATAGTTTGCCGGGCTCTTGCCCACTACCACAACACTTTTGCCAAGCTTGCGAAGTTTTGTCGTTGCGGAAACATTGCCAGTGGAGGGCATTCTTTCTGAGACGGTTTCGGTGGTTGCAGTATTCATCGGATGTGATCGGGCTGTGATCGGTCATAAACGCGCAGGCCGATACACCGCGTGAGCGCAACGCCGGGCGGGCGTGGATCATGGAGTACATGGTCGAACGCGATCGCGACACCACAGGTCGCGCCCTCAACGCCCGCCCGCGAGACCGGTTCGGGCGGCCGCTGCCGCCGGGTAGCGAGGGTGTGCCG
Source organism: Nocardia sp. NPDC059180 (assembly GCF_042754945.1). Taxonomy (NCBI): domain Bacteria; kingdom Bacillati; phylum Actinomycetota; class Actinomycetes; order Mycobacteriales; family Nocardiaceae; genus Nocardia; species Nocardia sp. NPDC059180. The sequence goes on along the minus strand of NZ_JBHZBU010000001.1, from coordinate 605,164 downwards.
CGAATTCCGGATGACTTGAATCTGCCACCCCAGCAAACTCTCTCCTTCGCTCAGCAACTGCTGGACGACGGCCTCGCATTCAACGCACATGAGGTTTTGGAGGCAGCCTGGAAGAACGGGCCGTTCGCCGAACGGATGCTGTGGCAGGGGTTGGCGCAGTATGCCGTGGGGCTCACCCACATTCAGCGCGGGAACACGAAGGGTGCACATACCCTACTGACGCGAGCAATAAACCGGCTTTCGTCATTTGATGGGGCTTTCGATAGTGATTCTGATTACACCGAAACCGGTGACGAAACCGCCGCTCCCATTCCCTACGGCATCGACGCGCCGGGCTTGATCGCACATGCGCAGACTCTGCTCGCAGATCTGGACGCAGGCATACCGATCACCGAGGACCGGCTCAAGCCTCGCCTGTGCGGCGCCACCTCACAGCGCCCGTGACCTGGCCGTATCTACCATGACCAGCATGCCGACCGACCTCGCTCCCGCCGGCCGATACGCACCGAGCCCGTCCGGTGACCTGCACCTGGGCAACCTGCGAACGGCACTGCTGGCCTGGCTTTTCGCGCGCGGCTCCGGCCGCAGGTTCGTGCTGCGCGTCGACGACCTGGACCGGGTGCGGGCCGGCGCCGAAGCGCGGCAGCTGGCCGACCTCGCCGCGATCGGCTTGGACTGGGACCTGCCGGTGGTCCGCCAATCCGACCGCCTCGCGCACTACGCCGCGGCCATCGATCGGCTCACCGCCGCAGGCCTGACCTACGAATGCTTCTGCACCAGAAGAGAAATCCAGCAGGCCGCGACAGCGCCGCATGGGCCGATGGGCGCCTATCCGGGTACCTGCCGCAATCTGACCGACACCGACCGCGCACGTAAACGCGATAAGGGCAGGCCGGCCGCACTGCGACTTCGCGCATCGGTGACCGAATTCGAGATCACCGATCAACTGCACGGACGCTACCGCGGCCCCGTCGACGATGTGGTGCTGCGTCGCGGCGACGGCATTCCCGCCTACAACCTCGCGGTGGTGGTCGATGACGCCGAACAGGGCATCGACCAAGTGGTGCGCGGCGACGACCTACTGCCGTCAACGCCGCGGCAGGCGTATCTGGCCACGCTGCTCGGACTGGCGGTGCCGCACTACGCGCATGTCCCTTTGGTACTCAACACATCCGGGCAGCGGCTGGCCAAACGCGACGGCGCGGTCACCCTCGCCGACCGGCGCGCGCTCGGAGATACCACCGAACAGGTGGTCGCCGCGCTGGCCCGCTCACTCGGTTACAGCGGACACACCGCGGCCGATCTACTGAGCGAATTCGACCCCGCCGACCTGCCCTCCGAGCCCTGGACGCTCGATCCGGACGGGTTGTTGCAACATGATCGTTGTCCGTAACGTACCCAGCGACCGATCTTTCGACGGACGAGGATTCATATGACAAGCGGTGGGTACGACCCCAACCAGTATCCGCAGGGCGGGCAGCCGTACGGGCAACCGCAGTACGGTCAGCAGCCCCAGTACGGGGAGCAGCCGAAATACGACCAGCAGCCGCAGCAGCAGTATGGGCAGCAGCCGCAACAGCAATACGGGCAGCCCCAGCAGCAGTACGGTCAGCCACAGGACCCCTACGGTCAGCAGGCTCAGTACGGGCAGCAGCCGCAGTACGGCCAGCAGCCGCAGCAGGACCCCTACGCGCAGCAGCAGTACGGGCAGGCTCCGCAGGGCCAGTACGGGTATCAGCCTGGATTCGGTGGGCAGCCGGGTGAGCTGTGGCCGCGGTTCGGCGCACGCCTCATCGACTCGCTCATCGCCGGAATCATCCCCGCTGTCATCCTCAACTTCGCCTTCGCGGACAGCCTGATGGCCATGCTGTTCCTCGGCTACCCGATCATCTACATCGTCATACTCGCCTACATGGTGCTGATGGAGATGAACGGCGGCATGTCCCTGGGTAAGAAACTGCTCGGCATGCGCGTCGTCGCCCCTGGTGGCGCGCCGAAGATCAGCCCTGAGGTCTCGCTGAAGCGCAACGCGTATCTGGCGATCGCCATCGTGCCGTGCCTCGGCCCGCTCATCGCGTTCGGTCTGATGATCTACATGGCCATCACCATCGAGCAGGACCCGAACAAGCAGGGTTGGCACGACAAGTTCGCCGGCGGCACTCAGGTCGTCAAGGGCTGAGCGACGGCGATGCCGTTATCGACGGCGTAACCGATATGACTAGGGGCGCACCGAATCCGGTGCGCCCCTTCGTTGTCTATGGTCGGGCTCGACAGTGCGCGTCCGCATGACTCGAACCCTCGGCCTTCAACGGCCGACATCAGCGACGATCGCTATGGACCCGACACGATGCCGATGATATTGAGGATCCAGACCAGCACACCGAGCCCGATGCTCACCGCACCGACCCAGATCGCCGCTTGGGCGAACCCACGACCTTCCTGGCCGGTTTGATCGATTTGCTTCGTCGCGACGACGCCCAAGATCAACCCGACGGCCGACACGACGAACAACCCGCAGCAGAGCACGCCGATGCATGAGGTGATCAGGGCGCCGATCGCCATACCGTTGGTGCCCTGCGGGGGCATCCCGTACCCCGGATAACCCGCCTGATACGGATACCCGTACCCCTGCTGGGGATAAGCCTGCTGCGCGTACGGGTCAGCCGCGGGCTGCTGGTAGCCAGGGTACTGCGGCGGCGCCGCCGGATATTGCGGCTGCGATCCCGCCGGATACTGCGGCTGCGCGGGCGCGCCCGGCTGCGACGGATACTGCGGTGCCGCCGGGTATTGCTGCCCCGACGGATACCCGGGCTGCTCGGGGGTGGGCTGCTGCGGGACCGAACCGGCACCACCTGATTCCGACGACACACCTTGGCCGCCGTACTGCTTCCACCATTCGTCGGAATCGCCCGGATTGGTCATGGATACACCATATGGCAAACCTGGTTGGATGAGGCGGGTGAGTGATTCGACCAAACCCGCAGAGCACGGGGAGTCTGGGCGCCCCGCGTCGGACCATGCGGCATTCGCCCAGGTCGCGCGGGGCTACTACACCCCCATCGTGGCGCTGTTCACGGCCACGCTGATCGTTTCCAATGTCTGCGCGACCAAGGGCGTGCAGTTCTTCACCGACCATGCGGTGACGGTCGGGCCGCTGGAGATGCTGCCCATCACCACCGACGGCGCGTTCTTCCTCTTCCCGCTGGCCTACATCCTCGGCGACGTGCTGAGCGAGGTCTACGGCTTCCGCGCCACCCGTCGCGCCATCTACTACGGATTCGGTGCGCTGCTGCTGATGGTGGCGTGTTTCGCCATCGCGATCCAGCTGCCGCCCGCGGTCTTCTACGAGAACCAGGAAGCCTTCCGCACCATCCTCGGCACCACACCGCAGCTGGTGGCGGCCGGGCTCGCCGGATACTTCGTTGGCCAGCTGCTGAACTCGGCGACGCTGGTACTGATCAAGGAACGGACCCGGGAAAAGCATCTGTGGGCTCGGCTGATCGGCTCCACCGTGGTCGGCGAGCTCGCCGACACCCTCATCTTCTGCTCGATCGCGGCGACGGCCATCGGCATCGACAGCTGGGCGCAGTTCGCCAACTACGTGATCATCGGCTTCCTGTGGAAGACCTTGGTCGAGATCCTGGTCATGCCGATCACCTATAAGGTGATCGCACTGCTGAAGAAGCACGAACCGAGCTACGCGCCAAAGGACTTCGACCCGCTGCACGCCTGAGCGGAGTGTCAGGGCGCTGAGATCCGTCCCTTCCACCGTCCGAGCGTCTCCGCCTGGAACTCCTCGAAGTACCCGCCGTCGATGCTTTCGCGGATCCGGTCCACCAGACGGATGGTGTAGCGCTCGTTGTGGATCGTGCACAGCGTCGCCGCCAGCATCTCCTTGGCCTTGAACAGATGGTGCAGGTAGGCGCGGGTGTAGTGGGCGCAGGTGTAGCAGTCGCAGTTCTCGTCGATCGGAGTGAAGTCGCGGCGGAACCGGCTGGTGTTGATATTGAAACGGCCTGCGTCGACATAGATGGCGGCGTTGCGGGCCACCCGTGACGGGTTGACGCAGTCGAAGGTGTCGGCACCGTTCGCGACCGCGGCGAACACGTCCTCCGGCTCGCTGATGCCGAGCATGTGGCGCGGCTTGTGTTCGGGCAGCTCGGCGCTGCACCAGCCGACGATGGTGCCGAGATTGTGTTTCTCCAGCGCGCCGCCGATGCCGTAGCCGTCGAACTCGGTGCCGTCCTGACCGCGGATGGCCTCCAGTTCGCGGCAGGCCTTGCGGCGCAGGTCCTCGTATTGCGCGCCCTGGATCACCGCGAACAGCGCCTGGTACGGGCGGTGGGCGCGCGCGTGGGTGAGACGCTCGTGCTCATCGATGCAGCGCTGCGCCCACTCATGCGTGCGTTGCAGCGATTTCTCCTGGTAGCCACGGGTATTGAGGAGAGTGGTCAGCTCGTCGAAGGCGAACATGATGTCGGCGCCGAGCTGATGCTGGATACCCATCGACACCTCGGGAGTGAAGCGATGACTCGAACCGTCGAGGTGGGAGCGGAAGGTGACGCCGTCGTCGTCGACAGTGGCCAGGCGCTCCTTGCCCTTGGCGATGACGTCGTCGCTGCGGACGTCGACGGCCTCCATGGCCAGCACCTTCTTGAACCCGACGCCGAGCGACATCACCTGGAAGCCGCCACTGTCGGTGAAGGTCGGCCCCGGCCAGTTCATGAACCGGCCCAGTCCACCGGCCTCGTCGACGATGTCGGAGCCGGGTTGCAGATACAGGTGGTAGGCATTGGCGAGCAACGCCTGCGCGCCGATCTCGCTCATCGTCTCCGGCAGCACCGCCTTGACCGAGGCCTTGGTGCCCACCGGGATGAACGCGGGCGTGGCGATATCGCCGTGCGGTGTGCTGATCACCCCGGTCCGCCCGTACTGCCCGTCGAGGCGGGTACCGACGGTGAAGGAGAAAGCATCGCGGTCAGACACGCCGCCCATCTTCGCAGCAACCGCGGGGCGTCCTCACAGGCGGGACCGTGGCGACGTGCGATCGCACATCGCGCCGGCTACGCCTCCGCTGCCGCCGCCGCGAACTGCGCGCTGTAGAGCCGGTAGTAGGCGCCGCGATTCTCCAGCAGCCGTTCATGACTGCCGAGCTCGACGATCTGCCCCTTCTCCATCACCACGATCACGTCGGCGTCGCGGATGGTGGACAGCCGGTGCGCGATGACGAAGCTGGTGCGGTCTCGGCGCAGCGCGGACGTCGCATGCTGCACCAGCAATTCGGTGCGGGTGTCGACGGAGCTGGTGGCCTCGTCCAGGATCAGGATCGACGGCTTGGCCAGGAAGGCTCGCGCGATGGTGATGAGCTGCTTCTCACCGGCGCTGACCCCGGTGCCCTCCTCGTCGATGACGGTGTCGTAGCCGTCGGGCAACGCGTGCACGAACCGGTCCACGTAGGCCGCCCGGGCGGCCGCGAGGATATCGGTCTCGCTGGCGTTCGGATTGCCGTAGGCGATGTTCTCCCGGATGGTGCCCTTGAACAGCCAGGTGTCCTGCAACACCATGCCGATGCGCGAACGCAGGTGGTCGCGGGTGATGTCGGTGATGTCGACGCCGTCGATGGTGATGGTGCCCGCGTCGAGTTCGTAGAACCGCATGAGCAGGTTCACCAGCGTGGTTTTGCCCGCACCGGTCGGGCCGACGATCGCGACGACATGGCCGGGCTCGGCGACCAGCGACAGCCGCTCGATGATCGGCTTGTCCGGCTCGTACCGGAACGACACCGCCTCGAACTCGACCCGGCCGCGATCCACGGGACGCGCGTCCTCCATCACCGGATCCGGGCTCTGCTCTTCGGCGTCGAGGATCTCGAAGATCCGCTCCGCCGAGGCCACCCCGGACTGCAGCAGGTTGGCCATCGCGCCGATCTGGGTCAGTGGCTGGCTGAACTGCCTGGAGTACTGGATGAACGCCTGCACCTCACCGAGCGAGAGCTGGCCGGTGGCCACCCGCAGGCCGCCGACCAGCGCGACCAGCACATAGTTCACGTTCCCGAGGAACATGATCGCCGGCATGATCAGGCCGGAGATGAACTGCGCCTTGAAACTGGACTGGTACAGCTGGTCGTTGCGCTTGTCGAATTCCTTGCCGACCTCACGGCTGCGGCCGAACGCGGTGACGATCTCGTGGCCGGTGTAGGCCTCCTCGACCTGGGCGTTCACCAGGCCGGTGTACTTCCACTGGTCGACGAAATGCGGTTTGGACCGTTTCGCGATCTGGGTGGTGACCACGATCGCGGCGGGCACCGTCAGCAATGCGATCAACGCAAGCAGCGGCGAGATCCAGAACATCATCACCAGAATGCCGAGCACCGAGAACACCGAGGTCAGCAGCTGGCTCATGGTCTGCTGCAGGGTTTGCGAGACATTGTCGACGTCATTGGTGACCCGGCTGAGCACATCACCGCGCGGGGCGGAGTCGAAGTAGCTCAGCGGCAGCCGGTGGATCTTGTCCTCGACATCGCTGCGCAGCCGCTTCACCGTCCGGTTGATGACGTTGTTGAGCAGGTAACCCTGCAACCAGCTGAATATCGCGGCGCCGATGTACAACAGCAGCACCAGCATCAGCACCCGGCCGACCGCGTCGAAATCGACGCCGACACCTGGCACCACATCCATGCCCGAGAGCATGTCGGCAAGAGTGTTGTCGCCCTGGGCGCGCAGCCCCGCGATCGCCTCGTCCTTGCTGATGCCAGCAGGCAGCTGTTTGCCGACGACGCCGTCGAAGACCAGGTTGGTGGCCTGGCCGAGGATGTAGGGACCGAGGGTGTTGAGCACCACCGACACGATCACCAGGGTCACGATCGCGATGACGCTGCCCCGCTCCGGAGCGAGCCTGCGCAGCAGCCGCTTCAGCGACGGGCCGAAGGATTTCGCCTTGCTGTCCGGTGCACCCGGAACCGCCCCCGGCCTCATCGGGCCTCCTCCACGCTCAGCTGCGATTCGACGATCTCCCGGTATTCCGCGCAGTCGCGCAGCAGCTGCTCATGCGTACCGATGCCCGCCATGGCGCCGTCTTCGAGGACCACGATCTGGTCGGCGTCGCGAATGGTGGCGATGCGCTGGGCCACGATGATCACCGAGGCCTCGCGGGTTTCCGGGCGCAGCGCCTCGCGCAGCCGGGCGTCGGTGGCGACGTCGAGTGCGGAGAACGAATCGTCGAACAGGTAGACGCGAGGCTTGCGCACCAAGGCGCGTGCGATGGCCAGACGTTGCCGTTGGCCGCCGGAGACCGTGGTTCCGCCCTGGGCGACCGGGGTTTCCAGGCCCTCGGGCATCTCCCGGACGAAGTCGTCGGCCTGGGCTATCTCCAGGCAGCGCCACAGTTCCTCGTCGGAGGCCTCGGGGTTGCCGTAGCGCAGATTGCTGGCGATGGTGCCGGAGAACAGGTACGCCTTCTGCGGCACCAGCCCGATCTGCCCGCGCAGCTCCGCGAGATCGAGGTGGCGCACATCGGTGCCGCCGACGTAGACCGCACCGTCGGTGACGTCGATCAGGCGCGGGATCAGGTTGATCAGCGTGGTCTTACCGGAACCGGTGGAGCCGACGATCGCGGTGGTCTGGCCGGGTCCGACCCGGAACCGGATCGCGTGCAGCACCGGTTTCTCCGCACCCGGGTAGCTGAATTCGGCGAACTGGATGTCGACCTCGGCCGGATCGCCGCGGAAGAGCTGTGGTTTCGCCGGCGGATGCACCGATGAGCTGGTCTGCAGCACTTCGCTGATGCGGTCGGCGGAGACGGCGGCGCGCGGGGCCATCATGGCAAGGAACGAGGCCATCATGACCGCCATCAGGATCTGCATGATGTAGGCGAGCAGCGCGGTCAGCGAACCGATCTGCATCTCGCCGGAATCGACCAGGTGCCCACCGAACCAGATGACGGCGACGGCGGTGAGATTGCTGATCAGCATGACCGTCGGGAACATCAGCGCCATCAGTCGGCCGACCCGCAGCGAGGTCTCGGTGAGCTCGGTGTTGGCCACCCCGAACCGCCAGGTCTCCTGCCGTTCCCGCACGAACGCGCGCACCACCCGGATACCGGTGATCTGCTCGCGCAGCACCCGGTTGACCTCGTCGATGCGGGTCTGCATGGCACGGAAGCCTGGCACCATCCTGGCGATGATGAGCGCCATACTCAGACCGAGCGCGGGCACCGCGATCAGCAGCACCCAGGACAGTTTCAGGTCCTCGCGCAGCGCCATGATGATGCCGCCGACGCACATGATCGGGGCCATGACGAGGATCGTCGCAGCCATCACGATCAGCAGCTGCACCTGCTGGACGTCATTGGTGTTGCGGGTGATCAGCGAGGGCGCACCGAAGGTGCCGACCTCGCGGGCGGAGAACGTGCCCACCCGGTGCAGCAGCGCACCGCGCAGATCGCGGCCACCACCCATGGCGGCCTGCGCGGCCAGATACACCGAGGCAGCCGAGGCGACGATCTGCACGCCGGTCACCACGAGCATCCACAATCCGGTGCGCCAGATGAAGCCGATATCGCCCTTGGTAACGCCGTCATCGATGATGTCGGCGTTCAGGCTCGGCAGGTAGAGCATCGCGATGACCGAGATCAGCTGCAACGCGACGACTCCCGCGAGCTGCGCTCGATAAGGAGCCAAATACGTGCGAAGCAGTGAGATCAACATGATGAATGGAGGCTACCGGCAATCCGGCAGGCGTGACGAGGACATTCGCCCTGGACGGCTGGTCAGTTACGCCCGAGTAGCTCTTGGTCGTCGCGCGGCTCGCGCCGAGCCCATGCGCCAGGATCGGCGGTCAGCGCCTCGATGAACCCCGGTAGCCGGTTCTCGGCGATATCCGCGATCGACACGTCCTCGAGCACCGCACGGATATTGACCCGCAGCGCGATCCACACCCGCTGCAAGGGTTCCGCTGTGCCCGTGTAGCGCACATCCTCGGGACGTTCACCGCGCACCGAGGCCAGCGGGCCCTCGATACCGCGGATGACGTCGGCGATGGAGATGGCGGCGGCAGGCCTGGCCAGCCGATAGCCGCCGTCGGGCCCGCGCCTGCTCGTCACCAGACCCGCCCGGCGCAGCTCGGCAAGCACACCCTCGAGCACTTTCGGGGCGATCCGCTGCGCCGATGCGATCGTCTCCGCTTTCACCGCCGCACCGGTCCCGGCCGCGTCGGCGATCTCGAGCAACGTTCGCACCGCGTGATCGACCTTCGCGGTGATGTGCAACTGTCCGGCTCCTGACGTCGGCGACTGACGCGGTCGAATCTACGCGGTCGCGTGGGCGGTCAGCACACATGTGGCGGCGTCGAGCAGCGTCGCTTCCACCAGCGAGTCCGACGCGCCCGGCACGATTTCGGTGGACAGCAGCGCCACGCCGAGGATTTCCAGTGCGGCACTGGCCCGCAGCATGGCCTCGTCGGTCGGGTTCGGGCCTGCGAGCCAACGGCGCAGTTCCCTGGTGCTGTCGGCCACGTCGGGGTAGCGGTCGGCCATCGCGTTGACGATGGCGATGGTGTCGCGCATGCACATCGCACCCGCATCGCGGTGGCGGACCATGCCGCGGACGTAGGTGCGCAGGACCGCCCGGATGCCTTCGGGGTTGTGCGGGACGGCGTCGATGTCCTCGACCACCGAGCGCATGTGGTCGATCACCGGGTCGATGATCGCGAGCAGCAGATCGAGCTTGGAAGCGTAGTGATAGTAGAGGGACGCCTTTGTGATTCCCACCGCATCCGCGACCTCGCGCAGGCTCGTCTGCTCGAAACCCTTGTTCGTGAAGAGTGTGACCGCGGCGTCCCGGATGGCCTGTTTAGTGCCTCCACCTGCGACAACAGTGCCCGATGCGTCACTGATGGTCATGGGATGATCCTCTCATCACTGTCCTGCCCGGCTCCGGGTGCCCGAGAAATTGAGGTTGCGCCTCCGATTAGTACCTACGGTAGTCTACCTACCGCACGGTAGGCAGAGCGCGTCAATTGGAGGCGGGGACGGCAAGCACCCGCGGCAGAGGTGCTGTCTACACGCTCCAGCAATTGAACCGACCCATAGCAAGCCCAGCGATAGCTAGGAGAGACCCCCGTGTCCGTTTATCTATACCGATGGGGAAAGTTCGCTTTCCGCCGGAAGTGGATAGTGCTGCCCGTCTGGCTGCTCCTTTTGGTGCTGCTCGGCGGGGTCGCGACGACGCTGTCGAAGCCATTCCAGGACAAATTCGAGATGCCCGGCCTACCGTCCGAGCGGGCCACCCAGATCCTCGAAGAGCACATGCCGGAGTACGCGTCGGGTTTCAGCATCGACGCGATCACCGCCACCTACGTGGTTGCCGCCCAGAACGGCAAGCTCTCCGATCCGAACAACATGGCCGCCCTCGACGCGATGGTCGCGGAGCTCAACGCGCCGAAGCTCGGTGACCAGGAGATCGTCGACCACACGCGCAAGATCGTCAATCCGGTCACCGAGACCCAGATGATGCCCGCGAGCCCTGAGGCGGCCAAGCAGCAGGCCGAGGCCATGGCCGCGCTGGAACCGGGTCAGACACCACCGATCCCGTCGCCCAACTGCCTCGACAATCCCGAGGCGCCCGACTTCAAGGGCATGTGCTCCGGTGCGCCGCTGAACGTGCTGAACGAGCAGAAGCCCGGCACCGTCGCGGTGATCACCGTGCCGTTCACGATGGCGGAGTTCTCCGACGTCAAACCCGAGCATCGGGAAGCCGCCGAGGCCGTTGCCGAGCGCGCCCATGAGGCAGGCCTGACCGCCGAGATGACCGGCGTCCTCGCCCAGGAGCAGCCCGAGCAGGGCTCGGCGGAAATGATCGGCATCGGCGTCGCGCTGATCGTGATGATCATCGCCTTCGGCGCGCTGGTCGCCGCCTTCGTGCCCATCATCACCGGCATCGTCGGCGTCGGCGCCGCAGGCTTGGTGATCGTGGCCGGTACCTCGCTGACCGCTGTCCCGACCTTCACCCCGATCCTGGCCTCCATGATCGGTCTCGCACTGTCGATCGACTACGCGCTGTTCATCGTGTCCAGGTACAAACACGAACTCGTCGTCCAGGATTCGCCGGAAGAGGCCGCGGGTGTCGCGGTCGGCACCGCGGGTTCGGCGGTCGTATTCGCCGGCCTGACCGTGCTCATCGCGCTGCTCGGGCTCAGCATTGTCGGCGTCAGCTTCCTGACCGCCATGGGTATCGGTGGTGCGATCGCCGCCGCGTTCGCCGTCGTCACCGCGATCACCCTGCTGCCTGCGCTGATGGGCGCTTTCGGCCGGTTCCTTTTCAAGCCGAAGGTCCCGTTCGTCGCCAAGCACGATCCCGAAGACGACACCTCGGTCACCAACGGCATGCGGTTCGCCAAGCTCATCGCCAAGGCTCCCGCCGTGACGCTGATCCTGTGCGTTGTGGTGCTCGGTGCGCTCGCCGCGCCGGCGCTGAACCTGAACCTCGGCCTGCCCGGCGGTGACAGCGCACCCAAGGATTCCTCGATCCGCAAGGCTTACGAGTTGCAGACCGAAGGCTTCGGCGAGGGCAAGAACGGCATGCTCGTGGTGGCTGTCGACCTGTCCGAGGTGCCGCAGGATCAGCGCGACACCGCGCTGACGGAGCTGCGGGACCGGCTGTCGGGCTACGAGGACATGGACTACCTGACCACCGCTCAGCCGAGCGAGGACGGGCAGGCCGCGCTGTTCATGGCGGTGCCGAAGTCCGGCCCGAACAGTGCTGCGACCCAGGATCTGGTCTCCGATGTCCGCGATGCCGAAGGTGAGTTCACCTCGAAGTACGGCATGGAATACGGCATCACCGGTGAGACCGCGATCTACGCCGACGTCAACCACGTGCTGCTCGCCAGCATCGTGCCTTACCTGGCGATCGTGGCCGGTGCGGCGTTCCTGCTGCTGGTGCTGGTGTTCCGGTCGATTCTGGTGCCGTTGACCGCAGCACTCGGGTTCCTGTTGTCGATGGCGGCCACCTTCGGTGTCACCGTGCTGTTCTTCCAGGAGGGCGCGCTCGGCCTCATCGAGGACACCCATCCGATCATCAGCTTCCTGCCCATCATGTTGATCGGCATCGTGTTCGGTCTCGCCATGGACTACCAGGTGTTCCTGGTGACGCGTATGCGTGAGGAATTCGTGCACGGCAAGTCGCCGACGGAGGCGATGATCGACGGCTACCACCACGGCGCCCGCGTCGTGACCTCGGCCGCGATCATCATGATCTCGGTGTTCGCCGGATTCATGCTGTCCTCGGATGTCACCTCGAAGTCCATGGGCTTCGCGATGGCGGCGGGCGTGTTCTTCGACGCCTTCCTGGTCCGCATGGTGCTGATCCCATCGCTGCTGGTGCTGATGGGTAAGTGGGCCTGGTGGCTGCCGGCCTGGCTGGACAAGATCCTGCCGGATATCGACGTGGAAGGCACCAAGCTGCGCGAACTTCAGCAGCGCGATGCCGAAGCCGCGAAGAAGCCGGTGGAAGCCGGGGTCTGATTCCCACGGCTCCACTGATGACACGAACCCCGTCCGGCGATCTGCCGGGCGGGGTTCGTCCTTTTCCCGAGTGTCCCGGAGGCCGCCCTCCCGTGGCAGCCACATACGTGGCCTGTGCTCGTCGGCCGGCGACCGACGACCACAGGGCCGATCACCGAGCTACTACTGGCTCGGTTCCGGCAATGTGCAGTGCTCGACCTTCGGGTTGAGGCCCGCGTAGTTGAGTGGGCCCGCAACCACGGTCAATGCGATGGTGGCGAAATCGCGGCATTCGGCCGGGGCTGCGGTGAAGTAGTCGCGCTGGAATGCCGCGACAAACCCGATCACCAACCACACCATCAACAGCAAACTCAGTATGCTCGCGCCGAAGCCGCGCGACGATCTGGCGCGAATCGAAGGCTCGCGCATGGCAATCGCTTCCTTCCATCTCCGAGTACCGGTGGGGTACCCGGCCCGGCCCGTGGCTATCAGCCGGGCAGGTGGTGTCACCATCGCGGCCGAACCGGACACTGATGCCCGGTCGGCGTACGGCCCGACCGAACGAAGGTTCGGCAGCGTGCCCGCGCCCCTGATCAACTCGGACGCTAGGAACCAGTATTCAGCCCGGGACGGCGGGGGCCAAGTGCCTGCTCGAAGTCACCGGACCCGCCGCCGTCATCGGGCTGACAATCAACGACCGATTACCTGTCGCGTCACCGGGTAACCGTCGGGTGATCACCCGACGGAATCAGGAGGCCGTGGATGGCATTGCAAGGCGTTGTCGGCTTGCGGACGGTGGTTCTGGATTGTCCGGAACCACGTCGACTCGCCGAGTTCTATCTGGACTTACTCGGTGGGGAGATCATCGAGAGCGAAAGCGACGACACCTGGGTCGCGATGGTCGAGCCGCAGGGTAGCCGACTCGCATTCCAGCTCGCCCCCGAATACCAACCGCCCCGCTTTCCTGATCCGAAGGCCTCACAGCAGCTCCACCTGGATATCCTCGTCAGCGATGTCGACGTTGCCGAGCCTGCGATACTCGAGGCAGGCGCGAAGTTCATTCTCGCGGCGGAGAACTTCCGGGTGTATACCGATCCGGTGGGCCACACCTTCTGCCTGGTGTGGCTGCCGCACTGAGCGACTCGGGTCCTCACGAGCAGCGATCACCGGCTGTTCGCGCTCTCGTCGGGATCTGAGCGTCGAGTAGCTCGGCGCTCATTCGTCGAAAGCGGTGTCGCGGGCCAGCTTTTCCCACTCGTCCAGTTCAGTGCGGACGCCGTCGAGGTGACCGATGATGGCGTCGACGGCATCGCTGCCGAGCGGCAGTCGCAGCGGAGTCTGCTCGGCGTTGAGCGCGGTGACGATTGCCGCGGCCGCCTTTGCCGGATCACCGGCCTGCCCGCCGTCGCCGCCCTGCACGAATTGCTTGGTCGCACCGACGGTCTCGGCGTAGGCCGGGTGGTCGGCGCTGAAATAGGCAGCGTTCTTGCCGAACAGGTTGGTGCGGAAGGAACCCGGTTCGACGACGAGCACCTTGATACCGAAGCCCTTGACCTCGTCGGCGAGCGCCTCCGACAGTCCTTCCAGCGCGAATTTCGTTGCGCTGTAGGCGGAGAACCCGGCGAACGACAGTTGCCCACCCATGCTGCTCAGGTTGACGATCGCGCCGCTTCGGCGTTCGCGCATCGGCGGGAGTGCGGCGCGGATCAGGGCCGACGGGCCGAAGAAGTGCACGTCGAACAGGTCGCGCAGTTCGGCATCGGTGGTCGCTTCCACGGCGCCGACCTGGGTGCGACCCGCATTGTTGACCAGCACGTCGATGCGGCCGTGGCGGGCAAGAACGTCGGCAACCACTTCCTCGGCGCGTGCGACATCGGCGACGTCGAGCTGGACCGGATCCACCTGGTCGGGGTGGGCAGCGACAAGGGCGTCGAGCGCTTCGGGGCGCCGCACCGCCGCGACGACCGTATCGCCGGCCGCGATGGCAGCGTCGGTGAGTGCGCGGCCGAAACCGCTTGTCGCGCCGGTGATCAGCCATACCTTGGATTCGTTCATGGGACCATCCTGTCCCGGCGCAGGGTCGCCCGTCCAAGACCCTTTGTGATAACCATTGGTTATGGATGTACACGGCCGGGATCTCGGATATTTCGTCGCCGTCGCCGAGGAACTGCACTTCGGCCGGGCCTCCGAACGGCTGTTCATCTCCCAGCCCGCCTTGAGCAAGCAGATCCGCGCACTGGAACGTCAGCTCGGCGCACAGCTGTTCGAACGCGACCGCCGTAGCGTCACTCTGACGCCGGTCGGAGCGGCCCTGCTCCCGCACGCTCGCGCGATCCTCGCCCAATGGACCGACGCCCGCGCCGACGTCGACGCCGCGAAGACCGCCCAGGCGGCCACCCTCGTCATCGGCATGAGCACCAGCCCCAGCCGCGGGCTGCTACCGGCCATCCGCTCCCGCATGACCGAACGATTTCCGCAGGTCAGCATCACTTTGCGGCAGATCGCGTGGAACGATCCCACGGCCGGACTGGCCGACGGCGGTACCGATGTGGCGTTCGTCTGGCTGCCGTTGTCCGAGCAGGACCGTTTCGACACCGTCGTGGTGGCGCGTGAACCACACAATATCGCGCTTCCTGCCTCGCATCCGCTGGCCGGACGTGAGTTCATCGATTTCGCCGACGTCATCGCTGAGCCCTTCCTCGCGTTGCCGCCGGAGGCGGGCGCACTACGCGATTACTGGCTGGCCATGGACTCCCGTGGTGGACGTCCGCCGGTGATCGGCGCGGAAATCACCAGCGCGGAGGAAACCCACGAAGCCGTCGCGGCCGGGTTGGGGCTCGTGCTACTCGCGGCCGGCAATGCGCCGCTGATCGCCCGCGACGATGTGGTGGTGCGGCCCGTGCACGGGATCGCCCCTGCCGAACTTGCCGTCGCTCGTCGCCGCGACGACCATCGCCCGCTCGTGCTCGGATATATCGAGGCGACCCGCCGCGCTACCGCTGAGCGCTGAGCGTTATCAGCAGGGGCGGCCTTCCTGGTCCACAGCCGGCGGCAGCAGCTCCACAGCGCCGGCATCGGGCTCCCCGGTGAGATAGCGCTGGAGCGTAGGCCCGATCCACGCGACGACTTCCTGTCTGCTCATCGCGACCAGCGGCGGGAACTCCAGCACGAACCGGCACAGCGCCATGCCGAGGATCTGCGAGGCGGCCAGCCCGGCCCGCAACGGCACCTGCTGCGGATCCTCGACCGTGCGGGCGACCACCGGCGCCAGTTGCGCGGCGAAGATCGACCGCATCCGCTCGGCGACGGCAGCGTTGGTGACGCCGGCACGCAGCAGGATCAGCAGGGCTTCATCGCGCTCCCAACGTTCCAGGAAATGCGCGACGACGGTGGCGCCGAGTCGCTCTCGCGGCACCGTCGACAGGTCCGGTAGTTCCAGGTCGAATTCCGCAGCGGCCGCGAACAGCCCCTCCTTGTTGCCGAAGTAGCGCATCACCATCGCCGGATCGATGCCGGCGTCGGCCGCGATGGCGCGAATGGTGGCCCGGTCGTATCCGTCGGCGGCAAAGCGTTCACGAGCCGCGGCGAGGATGACGGCTTTCGTTTCACCCGAGGACCTTCTCATGTCAACGAGTGTAGGCCAACGACTGTTGACATAGCGAATCTGCCGCTCTACCTTGAATGCCAACAGTTGTTGACTTTCTGAGGAGAGCGAAATGATGAACTCCATCGCAGACGTGTTGATCATCGGAGCCGGTCCCGTCGGCCTGACCGCAGCGGTCGTCCTGGAACAGCTCGGCCACGATGTGGTGATCGTCGACAGCCAGAGCGAAGGCGCGAACACCTCGCGGGCCGCGGTGGTCCACCCGCACACACTCGAACTGCTCGAGCCCTACGGCGTGACGCCCGCGCTGGTCGAGCGGGGCCTGCACACCCCGGCCTTCTCCATCCGCGACCGCGACCAACTGCTGATCGGCGTCCCGTTCAGCAACCTCCCCACGGCCTACCCCTACACGCTGATGATCTCCCAGGCCGACACCGAAAAGTTCCTGCTGGAGCGGTTTTCCGAGCTCGGCGGCAAGGTGATCCGACCCGCGACGGTGACCGAGGTCGTGCAGGACGCCGACAGCGTCACCGCGACCTTCGACGACGGCAAGCAGATCCGCGCCCGCTACCTCATCGGCGCCGACGGCATGCACAGCCTGGTGCGCGAACAGGCAGGCATCGGATTCACCGGCGGAACCTACGGTGAGTCGTTCACCCTCGCCGACGTCCGGATGTCCGGCGGTGTCCCGCAGGACGAGGTGATCCTGTACTTCTCCCCCGCAGGCCTGGTCGTCGTCGCACCATTGCCGGACGATATGTACCGCATCGTCGCCACCGTCGACGAAGCCCCGCACGACCCCGACATCAGCTTCGTGCAGCGGCTACTGGACGAGCGCGGCCCGCAATCCCACCCCGCAGTGGTCGAGGAAGTGGTGTGGGGCTCCCGCTTCCGCGTCCACCACCGCATCGCCGACAGCTTCCGCCTCGGCCGAATCCTGCTGGCAGGGGATGCGGGCCACGTGCATTCACCGGCAGGCGGTCAGGGCATGAACCTCGGCATCGAGGACGCGATCACCTCCGCCGAGGCCCTGTCGCAAGTCCTCGGCGGCGCCCCCGACACCCTCCTCGACGATCTCGCCACTTCCCGCCGCAACACCGCCGAAAGCGTGGTCTCGATCGCGAGCCGGCTCACCGACGTGGCAACCGTTTCCGCGCGGGTGCGGCCTCTTCGCAACCTGGCCATGCGCCTCGCAGGCAAGATTCCGGCGATCCGCCGCCGCCTCGCCTGGCGCCTGTCCGGCCTCGACCGCCGTTGAGTGTGAACGCAACCTGGCGCCAGCTTCACTCCAGCTTCGATAAGAGCGCAGCGTGCTTGGCGATCGATTCATTGATCAGGGCTGCAACGTGCTCCCGGCGCCTGGTGCCATCCCAGTCGACGCCCTCATCGTCGTCAACCTCGCCTCGGCGACCCGGAACATCGGCGCGTTCACTCGCCTTCCGGGCGTCGTCCTCATCCAATCGCCGCGTCATCTCCATGCGGACCATTGTTCCGCGGCGAAACGGTGCGGACGACGCTCTACAGCGTGGTGCCGAGCCAGTGGGCGAAGCCGAGGAGGCTGTCGGATTGGCGGCGTTGGGCGGAGGCTATGCCGTAGACGGTTTCGCGGACGGAGGGGTGGAGTCGGGTTTGCTGGGGGGCGGCGGCGCGGGCGGAGTAGAGCGCTCGCAGCGCTTTGTCCGGCTGCCCGACCAGGACCCAAGCGCGTGCGACGTCTTGCCAATGGTGGCCGGCGCGTGGCGGGGCGATCTCGGCGGGCAAGGTCAGGACGGAGCCTTCGCGGGCAGCGCGGTCGGGATCGCCGGACTCGAGCGCCACCGCACAGGCGTGGATTCCGACGTTGGCGGGGCCGAATAGGGTTCCGTACAGGTCGGATTCACCACGCATCGTCGACGCCAAGGCACGCGCGTGCTCGATGTGGTCGGCCGCCGTGTCCGGGCGAATGCCTCGCGCGGCAACGATCGCGCCGCATAGATGTCCGTAGCCACGCACCGCCTTCGCGCGCCGGTTGTCGCCCTCGATCATGTCCAAGCCTTGTTCGACAAGCTGCAACCCTACGTCATTCGCGTTGTGGTACATGAGGATTCGAGCGCGCTTGATCCTCGCCTGTGGCAGGTAGAGCGGGTCGTCTGCTTGGGCGGCGGCCCAGTCGAGGCGGTCCAGCACAGACGGCGCCAGACTGGTGAAGCCGAAACGCCTGCACAGCCGTTCGGTGGTCACATAGGCACCGCATAGCAGCGAGAACACCTTGCCGCGCTCGTCATCGGGCGCGCCATGCAATGCGCCGTACAACTGGCGAAGCAGTACCGGGATCCGGGCGAGCGCCGTGCGCCCTTTGTCGTTCCGGTAGGCCGAGTCGATTGCCGTCATCTCCGCCTCGAGTTCGGCCAACGACGGCGGCTCGACCGCGCGGACATACGGCCCCTCGGCCAGCACTGAACGCAGCTCGGCCAGACCTTCCAGCGGCCCGTCTTCCTCGATCAGGTCGTAGTACGGAGTACCGGTCAGATACTCGGGTTCGACGCCGAGCACACCGGCGACGGCGGCAACGAAACCAGGCGACGCGGGTTCTCGGTTCTGCTCGACAGCGCGCACCATCGAAAGGCTGTAGCGGGCTCGCTGAGCTAGCTGGACTTGCTTGAGGCCCGCGAGTTTACGCAGGCCGGCGATGCGGTCGCCCGTAGTCGTCACCGCGTCCCTCCATCTGTCGGGAGTCCACGTCGATTCCCTTCCGAGCGTACCGAAGCAGGCCCCGCGCGATGGCCGCACTGTTACTCGACTGGCACTCCCCATGCCTGCCAGCAGCGAATGTGTTCCGTGCCCCGCCGCCGGGAGGGCAGCAACCTCGGCGGCGGGAGCATTCCACCATTCGACCGAGGGGGTAGGCGATGCGTGACCGACCAGCAGCATTGGGATGGATCGACCCCGAAATCAGCACTGCACCAGACTGGGACTCCGCCCAGGTGCAGCGCCTCGCACGCAGGCTCGGGTTTCATCTGGTTTTCCCACAGGAACATTCCCGCCTACCGGTCGCCGACCAGGTCCGTGGCGCCGAGGTCGATGCGGTGATCATCCCTGGCCCGAACCACATCGACCCACTCGCCCTGGACTCGATCATGCACCTCTGTGATCTGTCTGCCCACGACTGTCTTTCACTCGTTGGACCGTGATCGGAACGTCGCGGTGAGCATTGCGATCGGTTTCGGTATCGCCCTCGGATTACCGCTGGCGGTGATCGCTGCTGCGGTGTGGTGGCCTTCGGCGCGGGATCGCCGGTCCGATGAGGACGACGAGGAGTGAGCATGACCGCCATACGGCGATGGGCGCGGGTACCGTCGATTTCGAGCGGCGCACAATCGGCGGAGGGCGCGGAACGTGCAATGGGTTATCGGTGGGGCGGTCCTGGTGATCATCGGGCTGGTGGTCGACCAGATCGGGTTCTGGGCCGAGCGGCGCGGGTGGATCTACTGGCGCAGGCGCAGGCCCGAGCCGTCCGGCGGCGGTGGGGTGGCGGGGATGTTCGGCGAGATGCAAGCGCTGCTTTCGCCCTCCTACCGGCACACGATCAGCGAGGTCGAGGCGAAGAAAACGCTGCGGGTGGACCTGGCGACCGGCGACGATCACCCGGTCGTGGTCGATCTCGACGGCAATACCGTTGTGCTGCGGCCGCCGTCACCGCAGTGAACCCCGCACACACCTGAATTTTGGATTTCGCACCGGCGGATTTCGCTGCGGGGCAGAGAATCCCGATCGAGTCGATTCGGTCACCGGCACCGGCCCACACTCTTCAAGCGCTTATCGAACGCGCACCGTCAGAGGCCGATCAACGCACCGGAGAACCGTATGACCGAGTCCCTCATTCAGCTGCCCACGGCTGGAGAACCAGTGATCGACACCTTCGACCGGATGATCCGGACCGGGCCGATCGTGCCCTACGAACTGCCGGGTGGGGTGAAAGCTTGGATGGCGGTCAGCCATCAGGCGGTCGGCGAGGTCCTTGCCGGTGACGGCACGCTGTTCAGCCACAGCGCGAAGAATTGCCCGGCGATGCACGACGGGACGGTCCCGGCGGACTGGCCGCTTCGCGTGCTGACCGACGCCGATCACCTGCTCAACAAGGACGGTGCCGACCACATGCGGATGCGCCGGGCCATCGCCCGCGCGTTCACGCCCGCCCGAGTCGCCCAACTCGAACCACGCATCCAACAGCTCACCAACGACCTCATCGACCGATTCGCCGACCAGCCTGAGGTGGATCTCGTCGAGAACTTCACCATGCCGCTGCCGGTCGGGGTGGTCTGCGAACTGTTCGGCGTACCCACCAGCGACCAGCCGAAGTTTCGTGGATGGACCTCCACGCTCATCTCGCACACCAGCACCGGCGAGCAGACTCAGGCGGCCATGCAGGAGATGGTCGGCTATCTGACCGAGCTGGTCGCCGACAAGCACCGCAACCCCGGTGACGACCTGACCTCGGACCTGGTGCAGGCCCAGGCCGACCACGGTATCGCCGACGCCGAGCTGGTCGAAATGCTGTGGATCATCATCGTGGCCGGACACGAGACCACCATGCATCTGCTCGGCAATGCGGTGGTGGCGCTGTACACCTATCCCGAGCAGCTCGCGGCGGCCCGGGCCGGTGACCGGTGGGCCGATGTCGTCGAGGAGACCTTGCGTTATCGGAACGCGGCCTGCGCCATGTTCAACCGATACGCCCTGCACGATGCCCAGATCGCCGGTGTCGATATCCCCGCAGGCGCGATCGTGGGCTGGTTCGCCGGCGTGGGACGCGATCCGGAGAAGTATCCGGACGCCGATGTCTTCGATATCGACCGAGATCACTCGGATCAGCTGGGATTCGGACGCGGCCCGCACTTCTGCCTCGGCGCACACCTGGCCCGGCTGGAATCTCGCATCGCACTGTCCACCTTGTTCGGGCGGTTCCCGCACCTGCGGCTCGCGTGCGATCCGGCCGAGATCCCGTACGCCCCGCAGTTCATGACCAACGGCCCACTCTGCGTGCCGGTCGAGCTCCAAGCCATCAACTGAGCCAGGCCGCCCACCGGCGGGAAGCCGGAAGAATGCTGTCTGACCACCGCTGAGCGGATACGTGGAGATCACCATCAGAGCGACCGAGTTACCGTCATGCGGTATTCCGAGCTGACCGTAACAAGCACAGCGGTGTGGACCGAGGTCACCGATCATCTTCTGACCGCGGATCACCGGTACCGTGACCCGGCCGACTGGTGGGCTCGGATCACGGTGCAGGAGTCCTCGGGCTACACCCTGTTGCGCGCACAGCAGCGCGGAGACCACCTGATGAACCGCAGCCGCTCACATATCCAGCGCGGCCCGACCGATCACTGCTGGATCGTGTTCCCGGAGCATGGCGAATACGTCATCCAGCAGCCCGACCGGCTCACCCGGGTACCACCCCGGCACGGGTTCGTCCTCGAGCTGGACCGGACCTGCCGGGTCCTGCTACCCGGCTCGACGGCCCATGCGCTCCTGCTGCCCCGCGCGCAGCTCGAACAGCGGCTGCCCGCAGGCAGCAGCTCGCAGACGGTGCTCGATATGTCATCGGGTCTGGGCCGAGTGGTGCTGAGCATGCTCACCACCACACTCGCCGGACAATCGGACCTGACGACGCTGGAATTCGACGCCATCTGCGACCGGGTCACCGAACTGCTGTGCTTGATGCTCATCGGCGACGTCGGGCCGCAACAGGCCCATGTGGCCGAAACCGTCGATGCCATCCGAGCATTCGTGCGAACGAACCTCGGCTCCGGTGACGTGCGGCTGCCCGCGGTCGCTCGTGCGCTCGGCTGGTCGCCGCGCCAACTACGGTCGGTCCTGCACCAGACGGGAATCACCTATCGAGACCTGCGGCGGACAGAAGCACTGCGCGCCGCCCGCGATCTGCTGGCGCGTCCAGGCCCACTGTCCATCGGCGAGGTGGCCGCACGCAGCGGGTTCACCAGTGCCGGATTCTCGACGGCGTTCAAATCCGAATACGGCGAAACGCCACGGAATTTTCGGCGGCGCCGTGTGTCCGAGCAACTCGCCGTGAGTCCGCCCCCTGTGTGAGCGGTGGACACCGACCTTTCACTTATAGGATCGCCACCTTGCAGTGGGTTCAGATTCGAGGAGATGAATCAACATGCGCGCGATGCACGCCACTGATGCACGCAAGAATTTCGCGGCCGTGCTCGACGCCGCCACGGAAGACAACGACCAAGTAGTGATCACTCGCAGTGGCGGAAAGGAAGCCGCCGTGGTCATATCGTTGCGCGAGTGGGAGGCGATGACCGAGACCGCCTATCTGCTCTCCGATCCGGCCAACGCCGCATGGCTGGCCGTCGGCATCGCACAGGCCGAGGCGGGGCAGGCCACCGCGCGCGAACTCATTGATCCTGACGCGCCGGCCGAGGACGACCTGTGAGCCGCACGCTCGCATTCACCGACACCGGTTGGACCGACTACCTCTACTGGCAGCACACCGACCGCGCGACGTTCAGAAAATTGAACCAGTTGATCGACGACATCCGGCACAACGGCAATGCCGGAGGCACCGGCACACCTGAACCACTGCGACAGAACCTGTCCGGATGGTGGTCACGCCGCATCGATCACGAACACCGGATCGTCTACCGGTCGGATGACGACAACGTGATCGTCATCGCCTGCTGAGGGCCCCGCTTGCTGACGTAAAAAGCCCCTCGCCTGAATGAACAGGCGAGGGGCTTTATGGCGGTGGCGGAGGGATTTGAACCCTCGGAGGGGGGATACCCCTCACACGCTTTCGAGGCGTGCTCCTTAGGCCGCTCGGACACGCCACCGCCGACTAGGCTACCGGAATCGCGGCTGATCGCTAAATCGGCAGGTCAGGTCCGGGTTGGGTCAGCGCTGGGAGTGGAAGAAGTCGTCGAGGAGGGCGGCGCATTCGGTTTCGAGGATGCCGCCGCGAACTTCGGGGCGGTGGTTGAGGCGTCGGTCGCGGACCACGTCCCAGAGGGAGCCGACCGCGCCGGTCTTGGGTTCCCAGGCGCCGAATACGAGGCGGCCGACCCTGGCCAGTACCAGGGCGCCAGCGCACATCGTGCAGGGCTCGAGAGTGACGGCGAGGGTGGCGCCTTCCAGCCGCCAGCCATCGCCGTGGATCTCCGCCGCCCGCCGCAGCGCAAGAACCTCGGCGTGCGCGGTGGGATCGCCGAGGGCCTCCCGCGCGTTGGCCGCACGGGCCAGTTCGCGGCCGTCGGCGTCGAAGACCACGGCACCGACCGGGACGTCGCGTGGATCGGCGGCTCGGGCGGCCTCGATGGCGGCGCGGACCATGTCGGCGTCGGATGGCCGGACCCCGGCATGCCCTGAACCGAACGGCGCTTCCGTCACGTCAGCGCGGCAGTTTGTCCAGCACCGCCGACAGCTCGTTGGCGAAGCCGAGGCGCTGGGCGATCATGCCGAGTTGCTCGTCGGGGTACAGATCGGTTTCGGCGAGGATGACGCTGAAGACCGGTTCGGGTAGGCCGAGGTCGGCGAGCACACCGAGATCGCCCTCCTCCCAGGGGTCCACATCGTCCAATTCGTCCGGATCGATATCGGGGATCTCCACGTTCAGCGCCTCGAGCACGTCGGCGGCGATGTCGTAATCGATCGCGGCGGTCGCGTCCGACACCAGCAGCCGGGTGCCGCTCGGTGCCGGGCGCACCACGATGAAGAACTCGTCGTCGACGTCGAGCAGGCCGAACACCGCGCCCGAGCTGCGCAATTCCTTGAGTTCGTCTTCAGCCGCGGACAAACTGGTGAGCGCGGCCGAACTCAGCGGACTACACCGCCAGGCGCCGTCTTCACGGACAACGGCTACCGCGAAACCTTCCACGTCGTCGAAATCGTCCGACGCCGCCCTGTTCCCGCCCGAGCGCTGTGCTGCCATGGCCGCAACGGTAGTCGGCTCGAGGTCAAATGTTGAAGTCGTATGCGAATCTGTTCCGGTGACTGGTGACCAGCAAGGGTCCGTATGCGTTCTCGGGACCGGATTGATCGGCGGATCGCTGCTGCGCGCGGCGGTCGGAGCCGGATTTCAGGCGTGGGGATACAACCGGTCGGAGGCCGGCGCCGAGGCCGCCCGCGCGGACGGATTCGACGTCACCGGCGACCTGCCCGCAGTGCTGACCCGGGCCGCTCAGACCGATGCGCTGATCGTGGTCGCGGTGCCGATGCCAGCGGTGGATCAGATCCTGTCCGCGGTCGCCACATTCGCGCCGGAGTGCGCGTTGACCGATGTTGTGAGTGTGAAAGCGCCGGTCGCGGCGGCGGTCCAGCGGCATGGGCTCGGCGCGAGTTTCGTCGGCGGTCATCCGATGGCGGGCACCTCGCAGTCCGGCTGGGCGGCAACCGATCCCACCCTGTTCCAGGGCGCGGCCTGGGCAGTCGGTGTCGACGCGGGCACGCATCCGCAGCCGTGGATGCGGGTGGTTCGGCTGGCGCTGGCCTGCGGCTCGGTGGTCGTCCCGGTCGTGTCCGACGAACACGACCGCGCGGTGGCCCGCATCTCGCACCTGCCGCATGTACTGGCCGAGGCGCTGGCGCTGGCCGGTGCGGGCGGTGGCGAACTGGCGCTCGGGCTGGCCGCGGGCTCGTTCCGGGACGGCACTCGGGTCGCAGGCACCGCCCCCGACCTGGTGCGCGCGATCTGCGAACCCAACGCCGCGGCCCTGCTCGAGGTGCTCGACGAAACACTGACCGTGCTGAATGCCGCCCGCGAGGTGCTGGCCGAGGACGGTTCACTCACCGATCTCACCGAGGCCGGCCACGATGCGCGTCAGCGGTACGAGACGGCCGAGCGCTGGGAGATCAGCGGGATCCGGCCGGGTGACGAGAACTGGCTGAAGCGGCTGCGGGAGGCGGGCCAGAGAGGCGGGGTTCTCACCCACATCGAGTGAGGGCCCCTCGTGCACGACACACGCTCAGCCCACACCCAAAGACCAAACCTCGCCCGCGAGTGGTACCTGACGGCGGGCCCTACTCGATGTTTGCCGCAGCCAGGTACCACTCGCCGATGCCTCGTCCACGTTGACGGCCCGATGTCGACGGCGGCGAGGAGCTGGTGAGGCGATAGGAGCCCCGGCTGGATCGAGTCGAGCCGGACCGCGCTCGGAGGGGCCGGTGCGCTTGCGCCGCGGCGGGCGGCTCAGACGCGTTCGGCCAGGCCCGGGTAGTCGAGGAGGAAGCCGTCCGGGTCGACGGTGACCGTCGCGCTGGAGACCGGTGAGAGGACGCTGATGCCGTCGCTGGCGCTGCTGTAGGTGAGGCTGGCTTCCTGGACGGTCAGGTCGGGCAGGCGGACGTAGACGACGGGGACCTGCACGTCTTCCACTGCGTGCTGGAGGCTGAAGCGGCGGATGGGCAGGGTGTTGAAGAACGGGCTGAGCACCACGTCCACATCGAGTGCACCGCCGAAGGTGGAGCGGATATGGGTTCCGGTGGCGTCGATCAGCCAGTAGTTCTCCTCGTCCCGCGAGATCGAGGCGTGCCGCTCCCCCGCCGCGGTGGTGCTGCGCAGCGAGAGGCGTTTGGTGGCGCCGTTCTCGTCGGTGACCAGGTCGTAGGAGGCGCTGAACGCCGGATGCTCGGCGCCCGCGCCACCGATGATGCGGCCGGTGGCGCGGATGCGGTTGCCGTTGACCGTCACGCGGACCGATTCCATCCGCGACGCGTCATGTGCGCGCCAGGTGAGGACCGCGGGCCACCGGGAGGGCGACGGGCTCACTTGGCCTGATGCTGCGTCGGTCGCGTGCGTCACGTATCTACCGTAAGCGACAACACCGTCATGACCGCATCACACCAGCGACTCGCGCCACGCCGCGTGCAGACCCGCGAAGCGCCCGTTGCCCGCGATCAGCTCCTGCGGGGCGCCGTCCTCGACGATGCGGCCCGCCTCCATGACCAGCACCCGGTCCGCGATGGCCACCGTGGACAGCCGGTGCGCGATGATCACCGCGGTGCGATCGCGCAGCACCGTCTCCAGGGCGTCCTGCACCAGGCGTTCGCTGGGAATGTCCAGACTCGAGGTGGCCTCGTCCAGCACGATCACCGCAGGATCGGCCAGGAACACCCGCGCGAACGCCACCAGCTGCCGCTGTCCGGCCGAGAGCCTGCCGCCGCGCCTGCGCACATCGGTGTCGAATCCGTCCGGCAGGGCCATGACGAACTCGTACAGGCCGACAGCGCGCGCCGCGTCGTGCACCTCGGCGTCGGTGGCCTCGGGCCTGCCCAACCGAATGTTGTCGGCGACCGATCCGGAGAACAGATACGCCTCCTGGGTGACCATGACGATGTGCCGGCGCAGGTCGGCGTCGGTGATCCGGCGTAGGTCGATGCCATCGAGGCTGACGACGCCGCCGGACGGGTCGTAGAAGCGAGTCAGCAGCTTGGCCAGCGTGGATTTGCCCGCTCCGGTGGGGCCGACCAGCGCGACGACCTGGCCTGCGGGGATGTCGAGTGACATTTCGGGCAGCACCGGACTGCGCGGACGTGCCGCATAGTCGAACCACACTCGCTCCAACCGCATCCCACCGGCGACCTTGCCGAGCGAAACCGGGTCATTCGGCTCGGCGACTGCCGGCTGCTCCTCCAGCACTCCGGAGATCTTCTCCAGCGCGGCGGCCGCGGACTGGTAGGAGTTGAAGACCTGGGCGAGTTCGTCGAGGGGGCCGTAGAAGTTCTTCAGATAGAGCAGGTAGGCGGCCAGTACGCCGACGGCGAGGTTGCCCTCGATGACCTGCCAGGCGCCGACGATGATCACCACGACGGTGGTGAGGTTGCCGAGCAGCCGGGTGAGGCCGGCATATTCACCCATACCGCGCACCGCGGTGACGTTGGCTTCGCGGTAGGCGGCGTCCTCGGCGGCGAGCACCGATTCGTTGCGTTCCTCGCGGCGGAACGCCTGCACCGCGCGCATCCCGCCCATCGACTCCACGAACTGCACGACCACTTTGGCGATGGCGCCACGGGTGCGGCGGTAGCCGGCGCGCTGCCTGCGCTGCGCCCAGCGGGTGACCAGGAACAGCGGCACGAAACCCGCGAACACGACCGCGGCCAGGGTCAGGTCCAGGTAGACCAGCAGCACCGCGATGGTGAGCACCGACAGGATCGCGCTCAACGCCTCGTTGAGGGCGCCTTCCAGCAGCTCCTGCAGCGTTTCGATATCGCCGGTGAGCCGGGCGACGACCTTGCCGGAGGTGTACTTCTCGTGGAACCCGACATCGAGGCTCTGAACATGAGCGAATGCACGCACCCGCAGATCGAACAGCACGTTCTGACTCAGCCTGCCCGCGACCCGAACGAAGCAGAAGGTGGTGACCCCGCCGAGCAGCGCGGCTCCGAGGTACCCGCCGACGGCCCACATCAGCGGAGCCCAGTTGCCCACGCGCCCTTCTGAGATGCCACGGTCGAGCCCGTAAGCGACGAACAACGGCCCCGCCACCGTTGCCGCGTTGTCGACGATGATGATGGCGAGGGCGAGCGCCGCGAGCCTGCGATACGGACGAACCAATTCGGCCAGCAGCCGCCGCGACCGGGCCGCGAGCACCAGGTTTCCGGTCTCGGTGACCTCCTTGTCCTCGCTGGCGATACCGCGCCAATCAGCGGCCTCGTCGGCACGCTCGGCGACGGCCACACCTGTGCGAGCATCCTGTCCGACACCCGCATCGGCGCCATCGGAACTCGACGAGATCCGCAAGCCGGCGTCGGCCGGATCCCGCTCAGCGTCGACGCTCATGATTCACCTCCCATCAGTTCGCGGTAGCGGCTGCTGGTGCGCAGCAGTTGGTCGTGGGTGCCCTCGGCGACGATTCGGCCGTCGGCCAGGAGCGCGACACGATCGGCGAGGGCGGCGGTCGAGGGGCGGTGCGCGACCAGCAGCGTGGTGGCTCCGGCGAGTGCGGTGCGCAGGCGTTCCTGCACCTTCTCCTCGGTCTGCACATCGAGCGCCGACAGCGGATCGTCCAGCACGACGATGCGGGCGAGGCCTTCCCGACCGGCCCGGGTGAGCACCGCACGGGCCAATGCCAGCCGCTGACGCTGCCCACCCGACAGGCTCAGGCCCTGCTCACCGATCCTGGTATCCAGCCCCCACGGCAGGTCCGCCACGAAATCCATGGCCTGCGCGATCTCCAGCGCCCGGCGCACATCGTCGTCGGAGGCGTCGGGATCGCCGAGCGCGACGTTCTCGCGCACGCTCGCCGAGAACAGCACCGGATCTTCGAATGCCACCGACACCAGCGACCGCAGATCGCGCACCCGCAGAGCGGCGATATCGATACCGTCGATGGTGACGGCGCCGCCGGTGACGTCGTACAGGCGGGGAATCAGGTTGAGTAGGGCGGTCTTACCACTACCGGTGGCACCGACCAGCGCGACCGTCTCCCCCGGACGGACGGCCAGCGAAATATCGCGCAGCACATCATCTTCGGCCTCTGGAAAGGCGAAACGCACTCCGTCGAGGCGCAGTTCACCGACGATCCGCTCCGGCAGCGCGACCGGATCGTCCGGGTCGGTGATGTCGACGGGGGTGTCGATGATCTCCCAGTATCGGTCGGCGGCGGTGCCCGCGTCGTTCAGTTCGGCGAGCAGGAAGCCGGTCCAGATGATCGGCCACTGCAGGAAGGTCGCCAGGGTGATCGCACCGACGACGGCGCCGAGCGTCATCGTGCCGCCCGCCACCGCGTACGCACCGAATCCGAGCGCGAACACCAGGATCGACTCCGACAGCACCACCATCGCCGACCACAGCGTGGCGTCCAGGCGCACCTTGTACATCTCGGTGCGCTGCAGTTCGCGGGCCTGCGCGGTGAAATGGCCGCCGAAGTAACTGCCGCGGCCGAAGGCCTTGAGCACCCGGATACCTTGCGCGGATTCCTCCGCCGTGGTGGCCAGATCGCCCGACTGGTCCTGTGAACGCCGCGAGGCCACACCGTAGCGCCGGACGAAACGGGTGCAGATGATCGCCAAAGGCAGTGCGGCTGCGGCGAAGATCAGTCCGATCTGCCAGCTCATGGCGACCAGCACGGCCAGCCCGACCGGGATCACCACGATATGGATCACCAGCATCGGACCGGCGAACCCGATGAATCGGCGCACGGTGGCCAGATCGTCGACGGCGCGCGAGAGCAGCTGACCCGATTCCCAGGAATCATGGCGTCCGATCGCCAGCGCCTGTAGTTCACGAAAGATCTTGGCCCGCATGGTGATCTCGAATTGGGTGGCGGGCTTGGCCAGTAGCCAGCGCCTGCCCCACACCCCGACCGCCTCGATCACACCGAGCGCCAGTACCGCGAGCACCGGCGCGACGATGCCGCCGAGATCACCGCGCGCGATCGGTCCGTCGACGATTCGTGCGATCACCAGCGGCGTGAAGACGGCAGTGAGCATCGCCACGACCGACAGTGCGGTGGCCGCGATCAACTCGAATCGGTGCGGCCGCAGATACGGCCAGAACCGGCGCAGCGAGGTCAACCGTCCGGGCGTAGGCGCCGACGGCTGTGGTCTGTCGGCCTCCGCTTCGGCGGAAGGCACGTCCAGCATGACGGACAAATCTCCCCCTTCGGTTCAGCGACGTCTCCGGTGATCCGCACCCCGATTCCGGCGACGCCTTCGATGATCGCAGCGGGGTATGACAGCAAACGGGTCCAACCAGACTGGCATCGCGACAACGAACAGCCAACCGATTTTCTTCCCGCCCACACCGCCGCGACCGGTCATAGACTCCGGGTGTGCTGATCGTCGCCGGATATCTTCGAGTCACCGACCGCGACCGTTATCTCGAGGCGTGCCGCGAGGTCGTCGAGCAGGCGCGGGAAGCGCCCGGCTGCCTGGATTTCACCCTCGGCGCGGATCTGGTGGAACCGGACCGGGTCAACGTTTACGAACGCTGGACCAACCGCGCCGCGGTCGAGGTGTTCCGCGGTGAGGGCACCTCGGGAGATCTCGACGTGCACATCACCGCGGCCGACGTGCGGGAATTCGAGTGCACGAACGAAATGCGGCTCTAAGGGATCAAACGCCCCGAAACACGGGGCTGGTCAAACACCAAATTTCGAGCGAAGCGAGACACCAAGGGGCCGCGAACCGCGGCGCCGCAGGCGACGCAAATCAGACACAGTAACGTTCCGTCCGAGGTCTAGGTGCGCGGGCAGCCGCTGAGGAGAGGACGTTCGTTGACGGGCGCGCGGATGGTCGGGCTGTTCGCCGGGATCGGCGGGCTCGAACTCGGGCTGGCCGAACACGGCTGGCAGACCGAGCTGCTGTGCGAGATCGATCCGGGCGCACAGGGCGTGCTGGCTGCGCGGTTCCCCGACACTGCACTGCAGGCCGACATCACCCGGCTGCGCTCGATCCCCGCCGGAACGGAATTGGTCGCGGCCGGATTTCCCTGCCAGGACCTGTCGCAAGCGGGCCGGACAGCGGGCATCACCGGAGACAGATCCGGCCTGGTGGACGAGGTCTTCCGCCTGGTGCGGCGCAAACGCGGTCCACGCTGGCTGTTGATCGAGAACGTCCCGTTCATGCTGCAACTCGGCCGTGGCGCGGCCATGCGGCACATCACTACGGCGCTCGAGGAACTCGGCTACACCTGGGCCTACCGGGTCGTCGACGCGCGCGCGTTCGGACTGCCGCAGCGTCGCAACCGGGTACTCATGCTCGCCTCCCGCACCGAGGACCCGCGCGGTGTGCTGTTCGGTGAGGACGCGGGCGCGCGCACCGTCGGCGACGCAGGCAGCGATCCGTGCGGCTTCTACTGGACCGAAGGGGTACGCGGACTGGGTTGGGCGGTGAACGCGGTACCGACGCTCAAAGGTGGTTCCGGTCTCGGTATCGCCAGCCCGCCCGCCGTCCGATTGCCGTCCGGGGAGATAGTCACGCCGGGCATCGTCGACGCAGAAATGCTGCAGGGCTTCGATCCGGACTGGACCGCGCCCGCCACCGAGGTGCCCGGTATCCGGCAGGGCCACCGCTGGAAGCTGGTCGGCAATGCCGTCAGTGTCCGAATGGCCGAGTGGGTGGGCGCCCGGCTGGCCGCGCCGCTCGACCCGCTGCCCGGTGATCGCCCGCTGCCGCCTGGCAAGCCGTGGCCGGTAGCGGCGTGGGGCCGCAACGGCACTGCCTTCGAGGTCCCCGTGTCCACGTGGCCGGTGCACGAACAGTACGAAGACCTGAAGAACTTCCTCACCGACTCCCGGCTGCTCTCGGCCCGCGCCACCGCCGGTTTCCTGCGCCGCACCGCGATGGGCAATCTGCGGTTTCCCCCGGGGTTTCTGGACGACATGGAAGCCCATCTCGACCGTATGGGCGGCTGGGCGGCATGAGTGCCATGCCGCAGTTTGTCACCGGGCGTTGTCGCGCTCGGCGACAAATCTGCACCGCACCTGGCCGCGCTCGGCAGATCAGAGCCACGCGATCCGGCGCTGGACCGCAGGACGCTTCGGGAGGGCACGATGGGTGGTGCGAGCGCGTGAGGGACGCACCGCTGGACACATCATGACCGGTCAGCGCCCGCCCACCGACCCCGCGACGAGCGCCCGCATGTCCCGGCAACGCCGTGCGGGCACCGAGCCCGAGCTGGCCCTGCGTCGCGAACTACACCGCCGCGGCCTGCGCTACTTCGTCGACCGCGCCCCGATTCGCGGCCAGCGCCGCCGCGCCGACGTGGTCTTCCCGCGCCTGCGCGTCGCCGTCTACGTCGACGGATGCTTCTGGCACAGCTGCCCGCAACACGCCACCAACCCGAAGAACAACGCCGAATGGTGGTCGGAGAAGCTCGCAGGCAATGTCGCCCGTGATCGCGCCACCGACGCCGCACTCGCCGAGGCAGGGTGGCAAGTCATCCGCATTTGGGAGCACGAGGACCCTGTTGCGGCGGCCGACCGGATTTCCGCGGCACTGCACCACGATTGATCACCGATGTTGTCGACCGGCGGGGCCCGAAGACGTTGCTCAGCCCTGCCCGCTCCCGAAACTGCCCTCCAACCGACTCCGCGAACCTGGATGAATCAACCGCGCCGCACTGACCAATCCGCTGTGCGACCAGGTGCGGCGGCGGATCAGCAGGCAGGGTTCGGCGCGCGGGACACCGAGCAGACGGCATTCCTCGGCACTGGCCAGCACCGCCTCGACGACGTGTTCGCCACGTTCGAGCGGCGCCACCTCGCTGAGGTAGGTGTTCGGGGTCTGGGCGGTGAAGTCCTGATCGAGGTATTGCGGTGCCTCGGCCGGGTTGACGTAGCGGTCCTCCACCTGGATCGGGACATCGTCCTCGAAATGCACGATCAGCGAATGAAAGACCTTCCCGCCCAGGTCGTTACCGAGCACGGGATGCCCGGCCTCGGTCTCCTCCGCGCGGACGAACACGACCTCGGTGCGGTGGCGGTGACCGCGCTGGGAAATCTCGTCGGCGATGTTCTTGACCTCGAACAGCGGTGACGCCGCCTTGGTCGGGGCGACGAAGGTGCCCACACCCATGACCCGGTTCAGCACACCGTCGGCGGTGAGGTCGCGCAGCGCGCGGTTGATCGTCATCCGGGACAGGCCCAGCGCGTTCACCAGCTGATTCTCCGAGGGGATCTGATCGCCCTCCTGCCACCGGCCGCCCTTGATCTGCGACACGATCAGCTGCTTGACGCGTTCGTATGCGGCGAACTCGGTTCCCAGTCCGCCGTAGAGCGCGGCCAGCTCCGTGTCGACTACTTCGATCGCCACCACCGACATCCGTTCCCTTGCCTCACGGGGCTTCGCACCGGCCCTTGTCATCGCGCCAGCGCCCGTAGCTGCCTGGTCGCGACCGACAGGGCCGCAAGATCCCGGTCGCCCGATTCCGAGATTGCCCCGAGGATACGTTGCGTGCGATCGAGCCTGGCCGCGCTGCGGTGCTCCCAGCCACCGATGACGTCCTCGGCGCGTTCGCCGGGCTCACCGTCGACCAGCACGTCCTGGCACAGCGCGCGGATCGTGGCGTACAGCTCGTCGCGCAGGGCGACTCTGGCCAGGGCGTTCCATTTGGTGCCGCGTTCGAGCCGCGACACCGCCACCAATTGCGGCACCACATGAAGTCTCTCGCCGAGCAGGTAGTAGACCTCGGCCACCGAGGCGGGTGAACGACCGGAGATCTCGGCGACCTCGACGATGTCGAGCAGCGCGAACCGGTCCAGCAGCAACGACACTCGGGCAGCGAGTTCCTCGGGCACACCCCGATCGGTCAACGCCGTAGTGCGGGCGCGCAGATCGGCCGCGTCGCTGCCGGACAACCAGCCCGCGACGTGTGGGGTCAGTTCGGCGATCTGGGTACGGAAGCGCCGGATCTCGGCGCCGACCGCCAGCGGTTGCGGGCGCTGGGTCAGCATCCATCGCGATGCGCGGTCGAGCAGTCTGCGGCTGAGCACGATCAGTTCGTCGGTGAGTTCGGCGCTCAGCCCGCTGCCGCGGATATCGCGCCACAACGTTGGCAGGTCGAACACCGCTGCGACCACGGCGAACGCGCGCACGGCGTCGGCGTTGCTCGCGCCGGATTCCTCGGAGAGCCGGTAGGCGTAGGTGATGCCACCGTTGTCGACGACGTTATTGGTCAAGACGGTTGCCACGATCTCGCGGCGCAGCGGGTGGTCGGCGATGGCGTCGCCGTACTCCTCGCGCAGTTGTCGTGGGAAGTAGTGGGCGAGGTCGTCGGCGAATGCCTGGCTGTCGGGGAGGTCGCCGGCGAGTAGGTCGGCCTGTAGTCCCAGTTTGACGTGCGCGAGCAGCGTGGCGAGTTCGGGTGAGGTGAGCGCTTGGCCGCCGCGTTGCCTGGCGGCGATCTCCTTCTTGCTCGGAAGCACTTCCAGTCCGCGGTCCAAGCCGGTGGTCACTTCGAGATGCTCGATGAGCCTGCCGTGCACCGCGATCGAGGCAGCCGCCCTGGCGCGGCTCGTGCCCATGAGCTGGTTCTGGGAGGTGTTGTCCGACAAGACGAGCCGGGACACCTCGGACGCCATCGCGGCCAGCAGCTCATTGCGTTCGGCGGTGTCGAGCCTGCCCGATCCGACGAGGGCGTCGAGCAGAATCTTGATATTGACTTCGTGATCGGAGCAGTCGACGCCCGCCGAATTGTCCAGCGCGTCGGTGTTGATCCGGCCACCCGCCTGGGCGTATTCGATCCGGCCACGCTGGGTGAAGCCGAGATTGCCGCCCTCACCGACGATCCGGGCACGCACCTCGGCGCCATCGACCCGGACGGCGTCGTTGTTCTTGTCGCCGACATCCAGATGGGTTTCGGTACCTGCCTTGACGTAGGTGCCGATGCCGCCGTTCCAGAGCAGGTCGACCGGTGCGCGCAGGATCGCGCGTACCAACTCGGGCGGAGTCATGCGGGTGATGCCATCCGGTAACCCCAGCGCTGCTCGGACTTCGTCGCTGATCGGCACCGCCTTGCTGGTGCGTTCCCAGACCCCGCCGCCCTCGCTGATCAGCTCGGGTGCGTAGTCCGCCCACGACGACCGCGGTTTCGCGAACAGGCGCGACCGTTCGGTGAAGGAAGCCGCCGTATCGGGGTTCGGATCGAGGAAGATGTGGCGGTGGTCGAATGCCGCGACCAGCCGGATATGCCGAGACGCGAGCATCCCGTTGCCGAAGACGTCCCCGCTCATATCGCCGATACCGGCCACGGTGAAATCCTCGGAACGCGTGTCGACGCCGAGTTCCCGGAAGTGCCGTTTCACGCTCTCCCACGCGCCGCGCGCGGTGATGCCGAGCGCCTTGTGGTCGTAGCCGACCGAGCCGCCGGAGGCGAAGGCGTCACCGAGCCAGAACCCGTACCGCGCCGCGACGTCGTTGGCGATATCGGAGAAGGTCGCGGTGCCCTTGTCTGCGGCGACCACCAGGTAGGTGTCGTCGCCGTCGTGACGGCGCACGCGCGGCGGCGCGATCGTCGCACCGGTGGTCAGGTCGAGATTGTCGGTGAGGTCCAGCAGCGCGGCTATGAACGAGCGGTAGCACCGGATCCCTTCGGCCCGTACCGCTTCCCGATCGGCCGCCGGGTCACCGGTGGGTGCGGGCGGACGTTTCACCACGAAACCGCCCTTTGCGCCAGCGGGAACGATGACGGCATTCTTCACCGCCTGCGCCTTCGCCAGGCCGAGCACCTCGGTACGGAAGTCTTCCTTGCGATCCGACCAGCGCAGTCCACCGCGGGCGACGGTGCCGAACCGCATATGCACGCCTTCGACGCGCGGTGAGTAGGCGTAGATCTCGAAACGCGGTCGCGGCGACGGCAGTTCCGGAATCCGCCGCGGATCGAATTTGAAGGACAGGCAGGTCCACGCATCGGGCTCGGGATGGACGTAGTGGTTGGTCCGCAACGTGGCCTGGATGACGCTGAGGTATCCACGCAGAATGCGGTCGGCGTCCAAGCCCGGAACCGCGGCGATCCCTTCCTCCAGCAGTTCGAGCAACGAATCGGTGGACGCGGACGAAGTCGGATCGAACCGGGCCTCGAAGAGCCTGATCAAACCGCCGGTGAGCCCGGGATTCTCGCCGAGCACGCTCGCGATATGGGCTCTGCTGTAGGGGAATTCGCCCTGTCGAAGGTAGTTCGCATACGCGCGCAGCACGGTGACCTGTCGGTGGTCCAGCCCGGCGCGAGGTACCAGCTCGTTGAATCGGTCCGCCTCCGCCCGGCCATGCCAGATGGCGGCGCAGGTGTCGGTGAAGCGGCGGGCGAAGGCGGCGTCGTCGAGTTGCGGCGGCAGCATCTGTTCGGGGTAGCGCAGCGAGAACCGATAGATCCTGCAATCGATGGCGCCCGTATTGGCGATGACGTATGGCCGCTCGTCGAGCACCTCGACGCCGAGGCTCTGCAGAATCGGCAGCACCTCGCTCAGCGAGGCCGAACGGCCGCCGAGGTAGAGCGTCAGCCGCCATTCCGCATTCGATCCGGGGCTGCGTTCCAGCGCCAGATCGATGACGTCGGGGCCGAGGCGTTCCAGGCGGGCGATGTCGTTCGGGGCGCTACCCGGATCGACGTCCTGCTTATAGCCTTCTGGTATGGCCGATACGTAGTGGCCGGCCAGGTCGCGCGCGATCGGGGTGGCGAGGAAACGGTCGTCCCAGTCGCTACCGGGTCGCCCGTGCCACACCCCCGCATTCGAATCGCGCTCCGGAGCCATCGACGTTGCCTTCATGTCACTACCTTCCGAACGGAAAGCCACCGCTTCCGCTGAGGACGCTTGACAGGTGGTTGTATATACAGGACTATACACCTAAATCCTGATTTTCAGTGACCCGGCACACATTCGTCATTTCGAGGAGAAAACCCATGACCGACGCCTCCACCCCGCCAGGATCCGGCCCGCGTCCCGTCTCCGCCGCGCACGGCAACCAGCTGAGCACCCTGGGCTGGCAGCAAGAGGGCGCGCTGCGGATGCTGATGAACAATCTCGATCCCGAGGTCGCCGAACGCCCCGACGACCTCGTCGTCTACGGCGGCACCGGCCGGGCAGTGCGCAGCTGGGAGGCGTTCGACGCGATCGTGCGCACCCTGAAGACGCTGCAATCCGACGAAACCCTGCTCGTCCAGTCCGGTAAGCCGGTCGGCGTGTTCCGCACCAACGAGTGGGCGCCGCGCGTGCTGCTCGCGAACTCGAACCTGGTCGGCGACTGGGCCAACTGGGAAGAATTCCGCAAGCTCGAGCAGCTCGGCCTGATCATGTACGGGCAGATGACGGCCGGCTCGTGGATTTACATCGGCAGCCAGGGCATCCTCCAGGGCACCTACGAAACCTTCGGCGCCGTCGCGCGCAAACGCTTCGGCGGCACGCTGGCAGGCACCATCACCCTCACCGCGGGCATGGGCGGTATGGGTGGCGCGCAGCCGCTGGCCGTCACCATGAACGATGGCGTCGCGATCTGCGTGGACTGCGATCCGGCCCGCATCGACCGTCGCATCGACCACGGCTACCTCGATACCAAGGTCGACACCGTGCAGGACGCGCTCGACCTCGCGACAAAGATGCGCGACGAGCGTAAGCCGCTGTCCATCGGCCTGGTCGGCAATGCCGCCGAGATCTTCCCGCAGCTGCTGGAGATGGACGCGCCCATCGACATCGTCACCGACCAGACCTCGGCCCACGACCCGCTGTCCTACCTGCCCATCGGCGTCGCGCTCGAGGACTGGCACAAGCTCGCCGACAAGGACCCGGGCTGGTTCACCACCGAGGCACAGTCCTCGATGGCCAAGCACGTCGAGGCCATGGTCGGGTTCATGGACAAGGGCGCGGAGGTCTTCGACTACGGCAACTCCATCCGCGACGAGGCCCGCAAGGGTGGTTACGGGCGCGCCTTCGAGTTCCCCGGATTCGTCCCGGCCTACATTCGCCCGCTCTTCGAAGAGGGCCTCGGGCCCTTCCGCTGGGCGGCGTTGTCCGGCGACCCGAAGGACATCGCCGCCACCGACAAGGCGATCCTCGAACTGTTCCCGGAGAACGAGCACCTGAAGCGGTGGATCACCATGGCGGGCGAGAAGGTGAAGTTCGAAGGTCTGCCTGCCCGCATCTGCTGGTTGGGTTACGGCGAACGCCATCGCGCGGGCCTGAAGTTCAACGAAATGGTGGCCTCCGGAGAGCTTTCCGCCCCTGTCGCCATCGGCCGCGACCACCTGGATTCCGGTTCGGTGGCCTCCCCGTACCGCGAAACCGAAGCCATGGCAGACGGTTCCGACGCCATCGCCGACTGGCCGTTGCTGAACGCCCTGCTCAACACCGCCTCGGGTGCCTCCTGGGTGTCGATCCACCACGGCGGTGGGGTCGGCATGGGGCGCTCCATCCACGCCGGTCAGGTGTGTATTGCTGACGGCACCGAGCTTGCGGCGCAGAAGTTGGAGCGGGTGCTGACCAACGACCCGGGTATGGGCGTGATTCGGCATGTGGATGCCGGGTACGAGCACGCGGCCGATGTCGCGCGGGAGCGTTGGGTTCGGATTCCTATGCAGGAGAGCTGATCTGAGCCGTGCGCCCGGGACTCCGGGCGCACTGGTCATACCGATGACCTCGGAGCTGCATGAGGGGCAGCTCCGAGGTCGTCGTGCGTTCAGGCGCGCAGCTCGCCAGTCGTGGGACCGCGGACTCGCGACTTGTAGCATCGGCACATGAAGCTTGGAAAACTCACTTGTGCAGGCATTCTCGCCACTTCTGCGCTGTTCGTCGCGGCACCCCTCGCATCGGCGTCCCCGACCGGATCCTCCGGCTACGGGGGCGTCAGAGAAGTGGTGGTCATCGACGGCATACAGGAGGTGGGCGAGCTGTATAAGTGCTGGGCGAGTGTGTATTCGCGTGACATCGAATTCGATAACCAGAGCTCACGCGACTACTTGGTGTACGCATCGCACGACTGCCTGGGTGACCCCATCGCGACAGTCGCCCCGGGCACCACTGCGACCCACTACGGTTGGTCGGCCCGAGCCGCCCTCTACTAAGACATAGTGATCAACTGCTTCAAGCCCGCGGTGTCGCGTCGGCGGTGAGCGCTGGGCTGGAGACGGCCTGTTGGGGGTAGGCGAGCGAGTCGTGCGCGTAACGCGCCCGCGTCTGCGAGTATGGGCCCGATCCCTGAAACGAGAAGGAGTCGACCGATGACGAAGTACCTGATCTCGTTCCCGAGCGGCGCCATAGCCGACGAGGATCTACAGGCGGCTTCCGACGCGTCGCACGCAGTAGTCGAGGAGGCGAAGGCCGCCGGCGTCTGGGTGTTCGGCGGTGGAATCGACGAAAGCGTTCCACCTGTCCTCGTCGATCGCGCTGGCACGGTGACCGAGGGCACGTACCCCCAGACGAAACAGCTCGACGGCGGCTACACGGTGCTGGAGGTGCCCTCCCGCGAGGCGGCACTGGAATGGGCCGCGAAGCTCGCGGCCGCCTGCCGGTGCGCGCAGGAGGTCCGCGCGTTCCACTACGACCCCGCCAGCTGACGGTTCGACTGCCCGCGTAGAAGGCCTTACTTCAGGATTGATCGGTCTCGTCGGCGTAGACGACGGTGGCGAACTGCGCCGACTCGCCGAGCATCTCCAGCCCTGCCGAGAGCATCGACTGGTGTGTCACCTCGTCGGCTGCATGCTCGTCGCTTTCATCGATGATCCAGTCGATCGACTGTTCATAGGCAGCCAGTCCGGCCGAAACGACAGCGGCATCCTGATAGTCGCGTTTCGCTCGGACGAGGAATTCCTTGACCTCATCGTCGCCGTGCTGGCAGCCATAATCGGTCGGGTACCGCTGCGACGGTTCAGGTGCCGGGGCCCAGCACAGTCCGTGACTCTCGACGACGTCACCGACCGCCGCCAGTTGACGCAGAGCCGTGGACAGTTCCGGGAGCCGACCTTCATAGATTTCCGCAGCTGCCGATTCCCGGCCGAACAAACCCTCGAACTCTCGATCCAGGGGCCGGTCCACCACCGGGGCGGCATCGGCGATGGCATCCCACACAGGCTGCGCGATCAACGCGAAGGCGACCATATCGCCGTCCAGCACGGTCGATGCGGAATAGGTGTGCCCATCATGGTTCTCGTCATCGATCGCGACGTGAGTGCGCTCGATGAGCCGAATCAGATCCTCGATGTCACTGTCGGCGGTCAGTGCGTCGCCTTCGAAGGTGCTGGTCTGATCCTTGGCAAAGAACCTGCCATCGCCTGACCGGTCGAGGAAGTACCGCAGAACGAGTTCGGTATTGAGATCCTCATGGACACCGTCGATCCCACCGATCCGGTCATATGTACCCGCAACGCCCAGCGTGATCGGCAGATAGTTGCCACCGACACGCCGCAACACGACCAAGGTGGCGTCAACGGGCATCAGACTGACTCCGGTGATCATGCAACGGCAGTCGTAGAAACCCATGTGTTGGCACCGTTCTCTCGATCTTTGGCATTCCTGATTCAGCCGGGCAATCAACTTTCCGACCCTAGACGCTTCCCAGCTCTGCAACGCTGTCCAGCGTTGGTCAGGAATCGCACGTGAATTCATACGTATCGCTGCCCGTGTCCTCAAAGTCATCACGTGCGCCGTGGCCGCCCCGCAACCAGGCTGGTCGTACACCGCCTTGCCTCGGGGAGCCGGGGTAAGGCTATGTCTCTATGGTGGACCGATGCCCTCGGTCAAACAGATCCAAGTCACCTTCGACTGTGCGGACCCCGAGCGCGTCGCTCGTTTCTGGTCTGACGTA
The DNA here is from genome assembly GCF_042754945.1 of Nocardia sp. NPDC059180. Taxonomy (NCBI): domain Bacteria; kingdom Bacillati; phylum Actinomycetota; class Actinomycetes; order Mycobacteriales; family Nocardiaceae; genus Nocardia; species Nocardia sp. NPDC059180. The sequence continues at coordinate 564,828 of NZ_JBHZBU010000001.1, read as the reverse complement.
TTGGGGTACGAACATCAGGGCTCAGCATGCATCGACCCCTCAGGCGCGGGCCCACGGCTGTACTTCCAGCGTGTGCCCGAGGGGAAGGTCGTGAAGAATCGGGTGCATCTCGACGTGCGGGTCGGCACCGGGCTCATAGGTGATGAGCGCATAGCCGCTCTCGAGTCCGAATGCGCACGACTGGTTGCGCTCGGCGCCGTACGTGTGCGACTACTGCGCGCCGATGGCGTCAACGAGTCGTGCCTCGTGATGCAGGACATCGAAGGCAACGAGTTCTGCCTCGACTGAGCGGCCGAGGACCGCGCGCAACCCACGGATCCACCGACCGCAGCCAAGTGCCACTCGCGCTACTTTCTGACGTTCCCCACCCGGGCTCGGTAGGTCTCGCTGGGACCGTCGGGTCTGACGATCTCGGCAAGCACCCCGCTTCGCGGGCGAGGTCGACGACGGCTCCGATGCCGCCGCGATTGCGTCGGAAGTGGCCGGCCGGCTGAGTGTGGTCCTCTCGTTGACCTGCTGCGTCTGGCACCAGGGTGCAGAGGACCGTTACCGTCGAGGGGTGACCCAGTGGAAGATTCTCGGCGAGCGCCGCGTAGACGAGAACCGGCACATCCAGCTTTCCACCGTCGACATCGAACTACCGGACGGCGTGCAGTTCACGCAGTACGTCGCCCGCATGCCCCGGTGCGCGATGACTCTGGTAATCAACGATGACCGTGAGGTGCTGCTCATGTACCGGCACCGGTTCATCATCGACCGCTGGGTGTGGGAGTTGCCCGGTGGGTACGTCGACCACGCCGAAGACGTCGCCGTGGCGGCAGCACGGGAGGTGGAGGAGGAAACCGGCTGGCGGCCGCGCTCGATGGAACACCTCGTCACCTACCAACCTGCAATCGGCACCTTGGACCAGCCACAAGAGGTGTACCTGGCACGAGGAGCCGACCTCACCGAGACCGTACCGGACATCAATGAAGCCGAGAAGGTGGCATGGATTCCATTGTCCGAAGCGGTCGACATGATTTCCCGGGGAGAGGTTGTCGGCGCGGCTACTGTCGTCGGCGTCTACCGCGCACTGTCACTTACCTAGCCCGCTCGAGCATCACCCTGTCCCGAAACGCTGCAACATCAGGCAAATCGGCATGCGGGGTGAGCCGGGCACGAAGGTCGCGCAGGTAAGCATGCGTCCGGCGCGATTCGAGCCCGCTTGCCATGTTCAAGGCTTCGGTACCGATCCGCACCGCTTCGTGCGGGTCCTGCTCCACGACTGCGGACGCCAGCAAACAGAGGTTGAACATCCTGCCGCGCAGGTATCCGCCGGCCATATCCAGTGATTGGGTAGCCAAGCCAGCGGCGCGCTTGTGATCTCCCAGGTCGCGGAAACAGTGGGCAGCCTTTGCCGACATGTAGGCGCTGTCGAAGTAGTCGAGCCACGGCGGCACCGCGGCAGCACGAGAGAAGGACCTCTCTGCTGCGTTCAGAGAGGCGCCGCATGAGCTGCCGTCGGACCGTGCCGCATGCCCGTGAGCCTCGACCAGGTGGCATTCGGACTCCAGCGATGGCAGCCCAGCGCCACGGGCTGCCAACTGGGCTGCTCGGGCCAGATCCACAGCGTCTCCCGGGCGGCCGACGTAGGTCGCCTGATGCGACATAGCGGCGAGGATCTCGGCACCGAGGCCGACATCTCCGGCCGCCCGGGCCATCCGGAGGGCTTGGATGAGATACCGCTGCGCGAGCCCATGTTCTTCGAGGTCGTACGCCGCCCACCCTGCCAACTTGGTCAATTCTGCTGTGGTTGCGAAAAGCTTGCGCCCGACCGATTCCGGATAGCTGCCACGCAGCAGCGGGGCAACAGAGGTGTGCAGGTAGTGCACGATCGTTGACCGCACCTTTCCGCCACCGACCTGGTTGTCCAAGTCGCGGAATGCGCTGACCATGGTGCGCACCGCTTCGACATCAGCGACACCTACCCGTCGCGTACCAGCAGACGTCGGGTGCTCGGGGCCGGGAAGGGTGAGCCACCTCATCGATGCGGCCGGGTAAACAGCGACTGTGTAGCCCGTCCCCGTCAGGAATCTGCGCCGTTCGACGTCGCTGCGCCACAACGCTGTTGCTTCGGCGGTCGCCTCCGCGAGGCTGAGCGGAAACTGCAAACCAAGGTCTGCCGACTCGCGTGTGCTGGCCATCCCGCAGTTCTCCGGAGTGATGCGTCGCCCCGCCAGCTCGGTCAGGACTTCGGCAATCAATGACGGGCCAGGCGGATTCGGCTGTTCCCCGGCCAGCCATCGATTGACCGAGGTGTGGTCATACCGCAGATCGGCGCCGGTCGAGCGGCCTCGTTCGACAACACGGCGCGCGAATCCCTTTCGGCTGGCATGTACCTCGTCCAGAAGCTCCTCGAGCTGGTGATTCGGCTGCTTCGGCAGGCGTCCCATCACCGAAGTGTGGCACGTGATTACGGGACTGCGCCAGGATCACAAGCCCATGCACACCCCCTGTGCACACACCTGCCTCGGCTGCACGCCTTACATGTCGACTGGTCCGCCGAGCACCATTCGATTCAGCCCCCGTCGCCGGGTGCGTGCCCCTCATCCTCGGCGCCGGGTGGTTTCCAAAAACCAACAACCGCAGGGGGTTCGATGTCGGATTACATCGCTGCGTTCGTCGTGGCCGGTTCGATCGCCGTGCTGCTGCTCGGCCTTATCTATGTCCTGCCCTACACCTTTGGCGAGGATGAACCGCCGATCACGGAGACAGCGCCCCGAATGTCGGCGCGAACGGCGCACGGGCTCATGCAGTCGCATCGCAAATGCAGCATCGAAAGCTGCCCCCATAAGCGGGATGCGTATCGGACCCTCGTCGCGGTTGGGGCGATCACGCCGGATCAGCGCGCCGAGCGGTATGTGCGGTGATCGACCCCGAGGATGAGCCGTGTGGGTGGGTCCACTGGGATGACGGCACCTGGTCGACCCTCGATGTGTATGGGATACCGAGTGAACGGCGCACTCTCGACGAGATGCTGCAAGACCTATACCTTGATGAGGAACCCTGATGGCCTGTCCAAAACGACGCAAATCGCGCCAATGATGCTGCTGCACAAGAGCGCAGCGTTGGCGTCCGTCCAGCCGCTTTCGACCACCCCACCGACTTATCGGGTAGCGGTAGCGGCCGAATCCAGGTGATCATGGATGCGACTGGCACCACCGGGAGAGGGGCGTCGATCGTGGTAGCAGGCATCATCTGGCGGTGGAAACCGCGCAACGGCACCGGTGTCGTCAAGACCGACGACGGCACGCTGGTTTGGTTTCATCTGTCTGCTGTACACGGCGAGAGCATCAGCACTATCGCCGAGGGGATGCCGGTCGACGTCGATATCGATGACGTCCGACAGGGGGAATACGAATACCGAGCGAAGTCCGTAAGGATACAATCCTGGGCAGCGCGGAAATTCGTTCCCGTGGCCGATCTCGCCCGCACCAGCGCTCGCCTGCCTCGCATCGACTACGCCGAATGGCGCGCCGATATGGACGCAATGGTCGTCCAAGAGTTCCCTGACCGTGAGTGAATCCGGCCCGAGCAAACACGAGTGGCACCTGGCTGCGGGGTCTTCTCGACGTTTGCCGCAGCCAGGTGCCACTCGATCCATCGACGGGGTTAGTTGAGGGGGCCGATTGCTGATTCGGCGCGGGCGAGGAGGGCGCCGGAGGCGGCCAGCTCTACGGCCTTTTCGATTTCTGGCGCCAAGTGCCGATCGGTGCCCGGACCCTCGATGTGTTCGCGGAGCACGGCGCGGACGGCCCCGGTCGCCGGGGACGGCTCGAGCGGGGCGCGCAGGTCCAGGGCACGGGCTGCGGTCAGGGCCTCGATGGCCAGCACACGAGTAAGTCCGTCGATCGCACGCCGGAGCTTGCGCGCGGCCGACCACCCCATGGAGACATGGTCTTCCTGCATGGCCGACGACGGGATCGAATCGACGCTGGCGGGAGCGGCCAAACGCTTCAACTCCGACACGATGGCCGCCTGGGTGTACTGGGCGATCATGTGCCCGCTGTCCACACCAGGATCGTCGGCGAGGAACGGGGGCAGCCCGTGGTTGCGGGCCTTGTCGAGGAAGCGGTCGGTGCGGCGTTCGCTGATGCTGGCTACGTCGGCGACGACGATGGCGAGGAAGTCCAGGACGTAGGCGACGGGGGCGCCGTGGAAGTTGCCGTTGGATTCGACGCGGCCGTCGAGGGTGACGACCGGGTTGTCGACTGCGCTGGCGAGTTCACAGGCGGCGACGCGTTCGGCGTGAGCCAGGGTGTCTCGTGCGCCGCCGGCGACCTGGGGGGCGCAGCGGAGGGAGTAGGCGTCCTGGACGACGGTGCAGTCGGGGGTGGCGTGGCTGGCCACGATGGGCGAATCTGCCAGCAGCCGGGTCATATTCGCGGCGGCGAGCGCCTGGCCGGGCTGCGGGCGCAGGGCCTGCAGATCAGCGGCGAAGACCTTGTCGGTACCGAGCAGGCCTTCGACGCTCATCGATGCCGTCACGTCCGCGAGCTGGAGCAGCTTGCGCAGGTCGTGGCAGGCGAGTACCAGCATGCCGAGCATGCCGTCGGTGCCGTTGATGAGCGCGAGGCCTTCTTTTTCCTCGAGCTCGACCGGTTCGATGCCTGCCGCGGCCAAGGCCTGTGCGGCGGGCATGAGCTCACCGTCGGCGTCGCGCACGGTGCCCTCGCCGATCACCGCGAGCGCGACGTGCGACAGCGGCGCCAGATCACCGGAGCAGCCGAGGCTGCCGTATTCGTACACCACCGGCGTGATTCCTGCCGACAGTAAGTCGGCGTACACCTGTGCCACCTGCGGACGCACACCGGTACGGCCGGTAGCCAGCGTCGACAGCCGCAGCAGCATCAGCGCGCGCACCACCTCACGCTCCACCTCGGGACCGGAACCGGCGGCATGCGAGCGGACGAGGCTGCGCTGCAACTGCTTACGCAGCTCCAGCGGGATATGCCGGACCGCGAGCGCACCGAATCCGGTCGACACGCCGTAGACGGGCTTCGGGTCCGCGGCCAGCGCCTCGATCCGCTTGCGGCTTTCCGCGAGCGCTGCCAGCGCGTCCTCAGACAGCCGCACCGCGGCACCGTCCCTGGCGACCCGCACCACGTCCTCGGGCGCCACCGGACCGGTCCCGACGACCACGGCATCAGCGCTGTCGGCCGCTGCTCGTCCGGTACGTCGCAAGGTCTCCATACTCACAATTGTTCTCCGTTCCGAAATAGGTGTTAGGACAAAACTCAGGCGCGCTCGGTCACCGGCGCTGCGACCGGAACGTCTTCCGGCTCGGGCTCCTGGCGCACCCAGCGGCGATAGGCGATGAACAGCAGCACCAGCCACCCCACGCCGACGGCCAACGCGACCCGGCTGTCGGTGTCGAAGGCGATCACGCCGATCACGAACACCAGGAATCCGATGGTGATCAGCTGCCCGTAGGGCCAGAACGGCACCGGGAACTTCAGCTCTGCGACCTCTTCGGGGCTCATCCGGCGGCGCGAGCGGTAGTGCGAGAGCAGGATCATCAACCAGACGAAGATGGTCGCGAAGGTGGCGATCGAGGCGATGACCAGGAACACCTTGTCCGGGATCAGGTAGTTGAGCAGCACGCCGACCAGCAGCGTGACAGTCATGATGACCACCGTCATCCAGGGCACGCCGTTGCGGGAGACCTGCTTCATCACCGCAGGCGCCTGGCCACGCTGGGCCATCCCGAACATCATCCGGCCCGCGCCGAAGATATCGCTGTTGATGGCCGACAGCGCCGCGGTGATCACCACGATGTTGAGGACCGTGGCGGCCGGACCGATACCGAGTCCCTGGAAGATCTGCACGAACGGGCTGCTTTCGCCGCTGATGCTCTGCCACGGGTTGATGGCCATGATGACGGCAAGCGTCAGCACATAGAACAGGATGATCCGGACCGGGACGGTATTGATCGCGCGCGGGATCGTTCGCTCCGGATTCTCGGCTTCACCTGCGGTGATACCGATGATCTCGGTGCCGCCGAAGGCGAACATCACGATCGCGAAGCAGGCGACGAAACCACCGAATCCTTCGGGGAAGAACCCGCCATCGGCCCACAGATGGGAGACACCGGTGCTGGTGTCGTGCACACCGAATCCGAAGATCAGGATCGCGATGCCGCCGGCGATCATCGCCACGATCGCGACGATCTTGACCAGGCTGAACCAGAATTCGACCTCACCGAACACCTTGACGTGCAGCAGGTTGATCGCGCCGATGAAGAAGATGATCGACAGCACCCAGATCCATCGGGGTACGTCGGGGAACCACAGGCCCATGTACACGCCGAACGCGGTGACGTCGGCGAGGCAGACGATGATCATCTCGAAGGTGTAGGTCCAGCCGGTCATGAACCCGGCCAGCGGGCCGAGGTGCTTGCTGGCGTATTCGCCGAACGAGCCGGAGACCGGGTTGCTCACCGCCATCTCGCCGAGTGCGCGCAGCACGATGTAGATCGCGGCGCCGCCGATCAGGTAGGCCAGCAGCACGGACGGGCCTGCGCGGTTGATCGCTTCGGCCGAGCCGTAGAACAGGCCGGTCCCGATGGCCGATCCGAGCGCGATGAAACGTATGTGCCGGGCGTTGAGCCCACGGGTCAGCACTTCGGCGGTCTTGTTCAAACCATTCTCCCGAGATCGTTCAGGCGGAAAGCGACCGATGCGGTTGGGCCCCGGTTGTGTGTCCCGTCACATTGGCCCTACATGTATAAACCTGTCTATACAGGAATGTCAACGCCCACATTCCGTACAGCCCGAGCCTGCCGCGGCCGGGACGGGCGAACCGCCACGTCAGCCCCTTGACAGCCTGTCTATACAGGCCTATACATATTCGGCATGGCGTGATCCACCACACAGCGCGGTAACCACCGTGCCGCCGGGTCGCCACTCATGTCGACGCCGCAGAAAGTCAGGCTCATGAACAACGACGGCACCTCAGAGGAAATCCTCAAGCTCGAACGCCGCACCATCGACGTCGTGCCGGACAACGAACGGCACGGCACACCGCGCAGCCAGTTCACCCTGTGGTTCGGGGCGAATATGCAGATCACCGCGGTGGTCGACGGTGCGCTCGCGGTCGTCTTCGGCGCCGACGCGCTCTGGGCAATTCTAGGGCTACTCATCGGCAACGTCTTCGGCGGTGCGGTCATGGCACTGCATTCGGCGCAGGGTCCGCGGATGGGGTTGCCGCAGATGATCTCGAGCCGCGCTCAATTCGGCGTCAAGGGCGCTGTCGTTCCGCTGGTGCTGGTGATCCTGATGTATCTGGGATTCGCTGCCACCGGCACCGTGCTGGCGGGACAGGCCGTGAACAAGATGCTCGGGATCGACAATCCGACCGTCGGGATCCTCGTCTTCGGCGCGCTCACGGCGTTCGTCGCGATCACCGGGTACCGGCTGATCCACGTGGTCGGGCGCGTCGCCACCGTCCTCGGGATTCTCGGGTTCACCTACCTGGCGATCCGTTTGTTCGCCGAATACAACGTGGGCGATTTCGTCGGCATCATCGGATTCGATCCGGTGACCTTCCTGCTGGCCATCTCCCTCGGCGCAGGCTGGCAGCTGACCTTCGGCCCCTACGTCGCCGACTACTCGCGATACCTGCCGCGCAGCACCAGCGAACGCACCACCTTCTGGTCGACCTTCCTTGGCAGCGTCATCGGCTCGCAGTGGTCGATGACCTTCGGTGCGCTGGTCGCGGCGGTCGCCGGTGACGCTTTCCTCGGCAACCAGGTCGGGTTCCTCGGCGAGCTCGCCGGGCCCGCGATCATCGCCTTCCTGATCTATCTGGTGATCGTGGTCGGCAAGCTGACGGTCAACGTGCTCAACGCCTACGGCGGATTCATGTCGGTGCTCACCAGCGTCACCGCGTTCAACGGCCGCTCGCACATCTCCACCCTCGCCCGCAGCCTGTACATCCTCGGGTTCGTCGGGGTGTCGATGCTGATCGCGATCGCCGCGAGCGCAGACTTCCTGGAGAACTTCAAGAACTTCGTCCTGGTGCTGCTGATGGTGTTCACGCCGTGGAGCGCGATCAATCTGATCGACTACTACCTGATCTCCAAGGAACGCATCGACCTGCCCGCGCTCTACGACCCGGCAGGCCGCTACGGCGCATGGAATGTGCCCGCACTGGCCTGTTACGCCGTCGGCGTGATCGCGCAGATCCCGTTCCTCGCGCAGAAGCTCTACACCGGTCCGGTCACCGACCTGCTCGGCGGCGCCGACATTTCGTGGATCGTCGGCATCGTGTTCACCGGCGCGATCTACTACCCGGTCGCCAAACGCACCAACAACCCGCCCGCGCAGATGATCTACCCCTCGCACACCGCGATGGTCGACACCCGTATCTAGGAGTCATGCATGGCAACCACCGCACTGACCGATATCGGCGTCCTCGTCACCAACGATCCCGCCCTCGGCGAGGGGCCGCTCGGCCTGCGCCGTGACGCCGCCGTCGTCTTCGAGGACGGCGCCGTGGCGTGGGTCGGTGACTCGGCCGCCGCTCCGGCCGCCGATACACAGCACGCCATGGACGGGCGCGCCGTGCTGCCCGGGTTCGTGGAGTCCCACTCGCACCTGGTCTTCGCCGGGGACCGGGCCGAGGAGTTCGCGGCGCGGATGTCCGGGCAGAAGTACGCCGCGGGCGGAATCCGCACCACCATCGCGGCCACCAGGGCCGCCACCGATGACCAGCTGGGCGCGAATGTGCGCAGGCTGCTCGACGAATCGTTGCGGGCGGGCAGCACGACCGTCGAATGCAAGTCCGGCTACGGGCAGTCGGTCGCCGACGAACTGCGCAGCGTCCAGGTGGCAGGCCGCCACACCGATGAGGTCACGCTGCTGGCCGCGCATGTGCCGCCGCCGGAGTACGCGGGCCGTGCCGACGACTATGTGGCGATGGTGGTCGCGGAGATGATCCCGAAGTGCGCGCCGCACGCCAAGTGGATCGACGTGTTCTGTGAACAGGGCGCCTTCGACCGCGACCAGGCGCACGCCGTGCTCACCGCCGGAATCGCGCACGGGCTGATTCCGCGTGTGCACGGAAACCAGCTGCGGCAGGGACCTGGAGTACAACTCGCGGTGGAGCTGGGGGCGGCCTCGGTGGACCACGTGACGCACGTGAACGCCGCCGATATCGACGCCCTCTCCCAGAGCGACACCGTCGCCACCCTGCTGCCCGGCGCGGACTTCTGCACCCGCAGCAGCTATCCCGACGCTCGCGCACTGCTGGACGCAGGCGTGACGGTGGCGCTCGGCGCCGACTGCAACCCCGGCACCAGCTACACGACCAGCCTGCCGTTCTGCATCGCCATCGCGGTGCGCGATATGCACATGACGCCCGACGAAGCCGTCTGGGCCGCCACCGCCGGCGGCGCACGCGCCCTGCGACGCACCGACGTCGGCACGCTGACGCCCGGCGCGCGCGCCGACGCACTCGCGCTCGACGCACCATCCCACCTGCACCTGGCCTACCGGCCCGGCGTCCCGTTGATCAGCCGAGTGTGGCGCGAAGGCACGCTCGCCTACGCGAACTGAGGAGCACCCGATGCAACCCCGCTGGACCGGCCGCACCGATGGCACCGCCCCCGAGCACCTGCGCTGGCATCAGGTCGTCGAACCGTACGAAACCGGAGTCGAGCCCGGGGCCTGTGTGTTCGTCGGCTTCGCCAGTGACGAAGGGGTGCGACGCAACAAGGGTCGCGTCGGCGCGGCGGGCGGGCCCGACGCGCTGCGGCGGGCGCTGGCACTCATGGCACTGGCCGAACCGCGCCGTGCCTTCGACGCGGGCACCGTCACAGTTGTCGACGCGCTCGAAGAGGGTCAGCGCGAACTCGGCGCCACTGTCGCAGGCCTGTTGGACGCCGGGCATTTCCCGATCGTCCTCGGTGGCGGCCATGAAATCGCCTACGGCACCTACCTCGGCGTCGCCGGATCCGCGCGGCGCACCTCGGCGACCCGGGTCGGAATCCTCAACCTCGACGCCCATTTCGATCTCCGCGCCGACCCGGTCCCCAGTTCCGGCACCCCGTTCCGGCAGATCCTCGAAGCCGATGGCGGTGTGCGGTACGCCGTGCTCGGCATCAGCCAGCCGAGCAATACCGCCGCTCTCTTCGACACCGCCGCGAAGTTCGACGTGCGCTACCTGCTCGACGACGAATGCGATCAGGCGGCCGCACGCACCTTCGTCGACGACTTCCTCGCCGAGGTCGATCTCGTCTACCTCACCATCGACTTGGATGTCCTGCCCGCCTCGGTCGCGCCGGGTGTCAGCGCACCGGCGGCCTTCGGAATCCCGCTCCCGACGATCCAAGCCGTGTGCGATCGCGTCACCGCGAGCGGCAAGCTCGCCGTCGTGGATGTGGCCGAGCTGAATCCGGGGCTCGACATCGACAACCGGACCGCGCGAACGGCGGCGCGGTTGATCCACCGCATCGTCACCCGGCACATGCCGCTGAGCTGAATTCTGGAGGGCGGCCGTCGTGCGGATAGCCGGCCGAGCCGACGGCCGCCTACTAATGTCGAGCCGTGACCAGCGAATCTCACGAAGCGGCCCTGCGGCTGCTCGATACTGTCACCGAATCGACGCAGCGGCTGCTCGCCACGATCGATTCTCTGGACGACGCCGCTCTCACAGGGCCGTCCCTGCTGCCCGGCTGGACCCGCGGCCACGTGCTTGCGCACCTGTCCCGTAATGCCGACAGCCTGGTCAATCTGCTGCTGTGGGCTCGCACCGGCATCGAAACCCCGCAGTACGCAAGCGCTTTCCTGCGCGAATCCGACATCCAGGAAGGCGCCCAACGGCCCCTCGCCGAACAGCGCACCGATTTCGTGGAGTCGGCTCAGCGTTTCGCCGGCCTCGCCCGCACCCTCACCCCCGAGCAGTGGCAGGCCGAGGTCCGCACCCGGCAGGGCCGCCCCATCCCCGCCACCGAGATCGTCTGGATGCGCTGGCAGGAGGTCGAAATCCACCATGTGGACCTGAATGCCGGCTACACCCACACCGACTGGCCCACTGCCTTCGTCACCCGCCTGCTCCCCGAGGCCACCGCGAGCTTGAGCAAGTCCGCCACGGAACCCTTCGAGGTCATCACCCCCGACTTCACCACCACCATCGGTGATGGCACTCCCACCCACATCATCACCGCCCCGGCCGCCGACACTCTCGTCTGGCTCCTCGGCCGCACCACCCCCGACTCACTCCCCCAACCTCTCCCGCCGCTCCCCGACTGGAAGTAGAGCGAGTGGTACTCGGCTGCGGCAAACGTCGAGAAGACCCCGCAGCCAGGTACCACTCGCGAGCTGGTGTCAGGCGGCTTTGGCGGACCAGCCGTGGTGGGTGAGGCGGGTGTGGGGGGCGACTGTCGCGACGGGGGCGCCGGTGCAGTTGTCGGAGGCGAACAGCAGGAAGTTGCGCGAGCTGCGGTTCTCGATCTCGATCTCACGCGGGAAGCCGCTGGCCCAGCACTGGTCGAGGTTGCTCAGCTCCATCGTGCCGTCGATCATCACGACCTCGCGGCCGTCACCTCCGCCGCCGAACGAACCGGTGGGAAGGCCGGCGGGAAAGGCGGACGCGGCAGGTGCCGCCACGGACGCGGCGATGATGGTGAGAGCACCCCAGCAGGAGACCATTCCAAGTTTCACGCGCCGATGCTACAAGCCGCGGGCCGACCATCCCCACCGCTGGCGGGTGTCAGCTATCGCCGCTCGGGCGTGCCCGGAGGATCTGGTCTCCGGCGTCGACGTATCGCTCGAACAGGTCGGTGACGTCGGCCAGACGAGCGCGAGCCGGCAGATCGTCGGTGAGTTCGGCGCCATGACGAAGGACCTCGACGAATCGGCGCGCGCGCTGCTGGCTGGCCGCGAGCAGGTTCTCCAGACCACCGCGCGCTTCCACAAGGAGGCGGCGGCTGCCGGGTTGCGCGATGGTGCGGGCCAGGCCCCAGGACACCAGCTCGCGGACAGCCGTACTCACGGCCCCTTTGCTGGCGTCGGCGATCGCGCCGAGGTGGTCGAGTCCGACCGGTTCGGATTCGAGCAGCAGCCTGCCGTAGACGCGACCGGTGGCCCGGGCGAGGTTCCAGGAGGCGAACAGGTCGCCGACCTGCTGGGCGAACTCTTCTCGCTCGTCGGTGCTCATGACCGGATCTCGCGCATGAAATCGAGCAGCACTGTGGTGACCGAGCCGGGTGCGTCCAACGGCGCGAGGTGGCCCGCGTCGGCGATGACGTGTTCGCCGACCCCTTCGGCCTCGGCCCACCGTGGCATCGCCGAGGCGATGTTGCCGGTGCGATCGAGAGCGCCTCGGATCAGGCATAGCGGAAGCGGGGTCCGATAGCCGGGCTCGGGGTCGACCAGACTCGCGGTGGCCCGCCAGACCTCGATGAATTCGTCCTTGCCGATCCGGGTGAACGCGTCAGCGGCATAGGCGCGAGCGGCCGGCGTCACGGCGGAAGCGTCGGCCATCATCCGCGGTAACGATCGCGCCGGTATCAACCGCAACAGCGGTGCGGCCGTCCGCAACAAACCACGCTCCCATGCACGCAGCGGCCCATGGCTCCAGGTCGAGTCGATGACGACCAGCCCGGAGTAACGCGACGGTTCCCGGTACACCGCGACCTGACTCAGGTTTCCGCCCAGCGAATGCCCGACCAGCACCGGTCGTTCCAGGCCGAGGTGCTCGATCAGCGCGGTGAGATCGGCCAGCGCCCGCTCGGCGGTGAACCCGCCACTGTTCGGGCGTGAGCGACCGTGCCCACGCAAATCCCAGCCGACCACCCGCATCCCGGCCCGCCGCACCGCGTCCATCTGTTCGTCGAACATGGCCGCGTCGACCCCCGCGCCATGGGTGAACACCACCGGCAGCCCCGCCCCACCACTGTCGTGGTATCGGATCGCGCAACCCGGAAGTTCGAATGCCTGAGTCATATTCACAATATTCTGAATATAACACCACAAACCGGCGAGCGGCCCGGCCCGCGATCGGGCGCAAAGACGAGAAGGCCCCTCCCACTGTGGGAGGGGCCTTCTGAAGTGCGCCCGAAGGGATTCGAACCCCTAACCTTCTGATCCGTAGTCAGATGCTCTATCCGTTGAGCTACGGGCGCTTGCCTGTGTTCAGTTGTTCACCCGGTTTCCCGGGCTTGGCGGAGGCGAGAGGATTTGAACCTCCGGTCCCCGTGAAGGGACAACTCATTAGCAGTGAGTCCCATTCGGCCGCTCTGGCACGCCTCCTGGAGCCTTCTCTTCGAGGGCACCGGTCCTTTCGAACCGCCGAGCAGCAAGGTTACAGTAGGCGATCCACAGAGCGCAAAACGGCTGGTAGTTAGCGTAAATTGCTGTCGAACCAGTCGAAGATCCTGGTTTGCGCGTCGATGAGATCGTCGCGCTCGTCCTCATCGTCGTCGCCGGGGTTGTCGGCGCGGTGCAGCAGGCCGGGGTAGCTGATCACCAGACTGGCCGCCGAGGCGCGCGCGGCGGCGTCACGCAACTGCTCGACCTCCGCGGGCGGGGTGGTGGGATCGGTGTCGCCGAACAGACCCAGCCACGGCGCCTGCAGGCTCGGGGCGACCCGTACGAGCGCCTCGGCCTTGTCGGTGAGCGGGCTGGCGATGCCGGGGGCCGCGACGCTGACGGCGGCGCCGATGGGCCGGTTGGTCGCGACGAGGAAGGCGGCGGTGCCCGCGGTGTCGAATCCGAGCGCGCCGATGCAGTCCGGGAACACCCCGTGCCGCGTCAGCCAGTCGAAGCAGGCGTCGAAATCCTCGAAGAGTTCGTCGCCGAACACCCCGGTGGACGGGGTGTCGGTGGCGCGGTGGAACAGGTTGGGCGCGACCACCGTCCAGCCCTCGGTGGCCAGCGCCTGCATGAGCTCCAGCAACGGTCCGGTGAACTCGCTGGACTCGTGCAGCAACACGATGCCGCCGCGGGCATTGCCTTCGGGTTCGACCACCGTGATGGGCACCTGCCGGTGCGCGGCCGGGCGCTGATCCGGCTCGGGCGCACCCTCGGTTGCCATGTCGTCCCCGACGCGCAGCGGCGCTAGATCGTCATAAGTGCCCGACATGAATCCAGCCTAGGACCGAATTCTGATCTTGGGGAGAAATTGCACGTGAGAGGCCCTCGCGCACGGAAATTCCTGGGCCGGGCATATGGTTGGGGGGTGAGCGCGAAGATTCGGCCGGACCTCGATTCCATTCCGGCGTACGTCCCCGGCCGCAACCATCCCGGTGCGGTCAAGCTCGCGAGCAACGAGACCACCTTCGGCCCGCTGCCCACCGCACTGAAGGCCATCGCGGAGGCGGCGGAGCTGTCGAGCCGCTATCCGGACAATCAGGTGACGGAGTTGCGTGCGGCGCTCGCGGAGTTCCTCGGCGTCTCGCCGGCGAACGTCGCGGTGGGCTGTGGCAGCGTCGCGCTGTGCCAGGAGCTGGTGCAGATCACCTGCTCCTCGCCCGAGGACGAGGTGGTGTACGCGTGGCGCTCGTTCGAGGCGTACCCGATCGTCACCCAGGTGGGCAATGCCAAGGCCGTGCCGGTGCCGCTGGACCCGGAGCTGGTGCACGATCTGGACGCGATCGCCGCCGCGGTCACCGAGCGGACGAAGATGATCTTCGTCTGCAACCCGAACAATCCGACGGGCACCGCCGTCGGCCGCGAGGCATTGACTCGTTTCCTCGACTCCGTCCCGAGCGATGTGCTCGTCGTCCTGGACGAGGCCTACTACGAGTACATGCGGCTGACACCGCAGGATCACCCCGACGGCGTCGAGCTCGGCCGCACCCGGCCCAATGTCGTTGTGCTGCGCACCTTCTCGAAGGCCTATGGCCTGGCAGGGCTGCGGGCAGGCTATGCGGTGGGCGCCCCCGAGGTGATCACCGCGCTGCTGAAGGTGCACATCCCGTTCAGCGTCAACCGGATCGCGCAGGCCGCGGCGATCGCCTCGCTGGAGGCGCGCCACGAACTGCTCGACCGCACCGAGCCGCTGATCGCCGAACGCGACCGCGTGCGTGCTGCCCTGGTCGCCGCCGGCTACCGGGTGCCGCCGAGTGAGGCGAACTTCGTCTGGCTGGCGCTGGGCGAGCACAGTGTCCCGTTCGCGGAGGCGAGCGCCGAAGCGGGTGTGCTGGTGCGGCCGTTCGCCGGTGACGGTGTGCGCGTCACCACCGGCGACCCGCACGAGAACGACCTGTTCCTGGACTTCGCCACCGATCCGGCGGTCGCCGCCCGGTTCACCGCCTGACTCAGGACGCGCCGATCTCTGCGCACGCTGCGCCCGCGATCCCAGTACGCGCGGAATGCGCCGCCATCAGGGCGGGCCGAACTGCCGCACGCTGCGCTCGCCGACCTCAGGACACCCCGAGCCCGCGCGAGATGGTCGGCCAGGAGCTGACCAGCTCGTCGGCCCAATACGGCCAGGAATGGGTGCCGGTGGACCGGAAATTCGCGGTGTGCGCGATGCCGAGGGTGTTGAGCCGGTCGACGAGACGGCGGGTGCAGGTGCTGGTGCCCGCCTCGAGCGGACTGCCGAATCCGATGGCGGTTAGCCATTCCGGATTACCGGGATGGTCGTACTTGCCGGGGACACCGCTACCCGACGACAGGTAGATGGCCTTGCCACGCAACGCTTCCGCGTGACTGGTGACGTCGTGCGCGAGCCAGGCCGGGTTATCGGGTCGGCCGAACATATTGTTCGGATCGCCCTTGTACGTGGCGATCACGGCGCGGACCTGTGCCTGACCGAGATCGGATCCGCTGGTGTAGCAGCCGCTGTGCGCGGCGACGGCGGTGTAGAGCTGCGGTTCACGCACGGCGAGCATCATGGCGCCCTCGGCACCCATGGACACACCCATGAGGGCGTTGCGGCCGTTGCCGTCGAACTCGGCGTCGATCAGCGGGGGTAGTTCCTCGGTGAGGAATGTCTCCCACATGTTGGTGCCGAGCACGGGATCGGGGTGCTGCCAGTCGGTGTAGTAGCTGGCCGGACCGCCGACGGTCAGCACGACGTTGACGTTCTTGTCCTCGTAGAACTCCACCGCCCGGCCGCGTTCGATCCAATTGTTGCTGTCCTCGACGGCGCTGCGGCCGTCGAGCATGTAGACGGTGGGCCGGGGCGCGCTGCGATCCCGCGGCAGCAGCACCTGTACCTCGACGGTGCGGCTCATCGCCGGCGAATCGACGTAGACGCGCAACCTGCGGTCGGTGATCTCGCTGATCCCGCTGATCTTCGGGCGTGCGGGCATGGGCCTGGTCTGCTCGGCCATGCCAGGGCCATCGGAAGATCCGGTGCCCTGTTCCTCGGCGGGAGCCGCCGTCGTCAAGGGGGCACCGGTCGCCGCCGCACCGATCAGCAGTGCGGCGCTCACCAGTGCACCGGACAACCAGCGCCGCGGTCCACGCCGTGACAGCATGTGGCCATACTGCCAGAAGCGCCGACGGGTTCCCGTCGGCGAGAATCGGGCGCGGCGCGGATTCACGCTGTCAGCAGGACGTATGGCCGAACTCAGGGCTCGTAGACGCCGTAGGCACGGTTGGCGATGCACATCGGCACCACGTGCTGATCGCGGCGCCATTCGAATCGCGCGGCGGCCTCGACGGTTTCGCGTTCCACCAGGCAGACGGTGGTCGTCCCGGGCAGGGTGATGTTCGCCAGCGGCGAGACCGCCAGCGGAATCCCCACGTAGACCTTGTTGTTCATGCACACCGGCACCACCGGGACCCCACGCGCG
Organism: Nocardia sp. NPDC059180; assembly: GCF_042754945.1. Lineage (NCBI taxonomy): Bacteria > Bacillati > Actinomycetota > Actinomycetes > Mycobacteriales > Nocardiaceae > Nocardia > Nocardia sp. NPDC059180. The sequence goes on along the minus strand of NZ_JBHZBU010000001.1, from coordinate 548,042 downwards.
GCGCTGTGCCGGTCGGCCACGCCTTGGGCGTACGGCACGCCACCACAGTCGAGTGGGTTGGCGTCGCTCGCCTGGGCCGGTGCGGCGAGGGTGAGACCGGCCGCGGTACCCACGGCCAGCAAGGTCAGGGATCTAGCGATGGTGGTCCACGTCATAGCCGCATTGAAACACTCGCCCCGCACGACACACCCGATAATCGCGGGCGTGTCATCGGGCTGGGACGTGATCGGTATCGGGGCGTTCACGCCTGCCGCGGCCGGAGGGATCCGGCCGACGGCGGCGGTTCGTTGCGGAGACGGAGGGATTTGAACCCCCGGTCGCTCTCACGACGCTCGCTTTCAAGGCGAGTGCATTCGGCCGCTCTGCCACGTCTCCAGGCCAACGATCGTAACCGATCCGGCGGGTAGGTCAGCGGCCGTCCGAGAGAGCTTCGAGGTCGATGCGGCCGAAGACGTCGGCGATGACGTCGAGTTGCTCGGGGGTGAGCAGGTCGATGAAACCCTTACGGACGGCCTCGACGTGACCTGGTGCGGATTCGGAAAGCCTGCTCACTCCGGCGTCGGTGAGTTCGGCGAGCACCCCGCGCCCGTCCTCGACACAGGTATTGCGGCGCACCAGCCCCTGCGCCTCCATCCGGCGGACCTGATGGGTGAGGCGACTGCGCGAGGACAGCACGCCGTCGGCGAGTTCGCTCATGCGCAGTGACTGCCCCGGAGCCTCTGACAGCAGGACGAGGATGCGGTATTCGGCGAGGCTCAGATCGTTGTCGCGCTGCAGCTGCCGGTTCAACGTGGTCATGAGACGGAGGTGGCCGTCCATGAACGCCCGCCACGCGTTCTGCTGAGCCGGGGTCAACCACTCCGGCTCAGCGGAAACGCGACCGCTTGGTTTGGTAGGCACGTCGGTATTCTATGTCGTCCGACCAGCGAAGTTACCGGCCGGTTACCCTTGTCGCGGTCAGCGCGGGGTGGCGAGCAGATCGCGCGAGAGATCACCGACCTTCGCATGGCCCGACAGACCCATCGTCGAATCGAAATCGGCGAGCAGCAGACGCAGCGCATGACGCACGCCGTCATGGCCTGCGATGCCGAGGCCGTAGGCCCATGGGCGCCCGTAGAACACCGCTTTCGCACCGAGTGCCAGCGCGATGAGCATGTCGGATCCGGTGCGGATTCCGGAGTCGAAGAGCACGTCCGCCCGGTCACCGACACTCGCGACGACAGCGGGCAGCGCGTCGAGAGCCGCGATGGAACCGTCGACCTGGCGGCCGCCGTGATTGCTCACCACCACCGCGTCGGCGCCGGCGTCCACCACCTGCCTGGCGTCGTCGGGGTGCAGGATGCCCTTCACCGCGATCGGCAGATCGGTCCATTCCCGCACGTGCGCGATATCGGCCGGACGCAGCGTGTGGTTGCCGAAAAGCCCGGCCCAGGTGAGGATCGCGGTTCGCATCGCGTCCTCGCTGTCCTCGGGCGGCGCGGGTAGTTTGGCGCGAAACACCGGATCCGATAGGTAATTGGCGATGCCTTTGCCCTGCAGGAACGGCAGATGCGCCTGCTCCAGATCGCGGGGACGCCAGCCCAGCGACGGAGTGTCGACGGTGACGACGATCGCCTTGGCGCCCGCCTTCTCCGCGCGCTGGACGAACGAGCGGGCCAGATCGTTGTCGGCGGGCCAGTACAGCTGGTACCACCATTCGCCTGAGGCCGCGCCGACCTCCTCGATGGTCGACGACGCCGCCGTGGACAGCACCATGCCGACCCCGAGTTCCTTGGTGACCTCGCCGACCACAGTCTCCCCACGGTCCTGTAGCAGTTCCAGCACGCCGACCGGCGCGGTCAGCACCGGCGCCGCAAGCTTGGTGCCGAGCACCTCGACCGACAGATCGCGGGCGCCATAACCGGTGGTGCCCCGCAACATGCGCGGGACGATCCGGTACCGGTCGAAGGCCGCGCGGTTGGCCTGCGCGGTCCGCTCACCCGACGCGCTACCCGCGACGTAGGCGAAAGCCTCGGCGCCGAGCAACTCCTCGGCGCGCGCCTCGAGCCCGTCGGCCGTCATCGGCAGTTCGGGCACCTCGCCGCCAAGACCGCGAAAGTAGATCTCATTCTGAAAGTCGATGAAGCTGCTCACGGTCGAAGACGCTAGCGCCTGCGTCTCGTGACCGCGCCCACACACCGAAATACCGCGGTGCCTCGCCGATCTCGCGGGCGTGGGTAGCCGCCTGCCGCCGCCTCGCCTGCCGAGCTGGTTCGGCAACCCATACCGAGAGGCACACCAGCGCGGGGTCTACTCGCGAAACGCCTCAGCCATGTGCCGCTCGCGAGGTTGCGGCGATGGTCTGCGGCTGTCGGGCACTATGGGCTCGTGCGTGCGATCAAGTTGGACGGGTTCGGTGGGCCCGAGGTTATGGAGTGGGTTGAGGCGCCCGATCCCGAGGCCGGGCCCGGGGAGGTGCTCGTCGATATCGCGGCGGCCGGGGTGAACCGGGCCGACGTCATGCAGCGTAAAGGCCACTATCCGCCGCCGCCGGGTGCGAGCGAGATCCCCGGACTCGAATGTTCGGGGGTGATCGCGGCGGTCGGCGAAGGTGTGCGCGGCTGGTCGGTGGGTGATCGGGTGTGTGCGCTGCTGTCCGGCGGCGGCTACGCCGAACAGGCAGTCGTACCCGCGGGCCAGCTGCTCCCGATACCGGACGGGCTCGATCTGGGCGCGGCGGCCGGGCTGCCCGAGGTAGCGGCCACGGTGTGGTCCAACCTGGTGATGACCGCGCGCCTGCACGCGGGACAGCTGCTGCTGATCCACGGCGGCGGCAGCGGCATCGGCACGCATGCGATCCAGGTGGCCAAGCGGCTCGGTGCACGGGTGGCGGTGACGGCGGGTTCGGCCGGCAAGCTGGAACAGTGCCGTGAGCTGGGCGCAGACATTCTGATCAACTATCGCGAGGACGATTTCGTCGCCGTCATCCGCGCCGAACAGGGCAGCGGCGGACCGGGCGCCGACATCATTCTCGACAATATGGGCGCCGCCTACCTCGCCCGCAATGTTGAGGCGCTGGCCACCTACGGACAGCTGGTCGTCATCGGATTGCAGGGTGGGGTCAAGGCCGAGCTGAACCTCGCGGTGTTGCTGGGTAAGCGCGCCGCGGTCCGCGCGACGAACCTGCGCGGGCGTCCGGCGAACGGTCCAGGCAGCAAGGCCGAGATCATCGCCGAGGTCAGCAAGCATGTGTGGCCGCTGGTCGCGCAGGGTGCGGTGGTTCCGGTGATCCACGCAGAACTGCCGATCAGCGAGGTGGGCGAGGCACATCAGCTGCTCGATTCCCCGGACACGGTCGGCAAGGTTGTGCTGCAGATCGGCGACTACTGAGCTGCCAGGAGCGATCGCACCGGCTCGACCGGACTCAGTCCAGCGCCGACAGTGCCCGGCCGAGCTGGTCGATCTCGAACTTCGTCGTATAGGGCGCAAGGCCGACGGTCACCGCGCCACCCTCGTCGTTGACCCCGAGCGCGTCCAGCAACCGGCTGCCGCCGTGCGTGCCGCTGAGGACGCCGATGCGGTTGTCGGCGAGCTCGGCGGCGATCTTCTCGGCCTGCAGCCCGTCCATAGTGAAGCTGACGGTCGGGATGCGGGTGGAGGCGCGGCCGATGACGGTGAGGTTGTCGATCTTGTCCAGGGTGTCCATCAGATGCTCGAACAGCTGGTCGTGATAGTCCTGCAACGAGGTGATCGAGACCTCCAGGCGTTCGCGGCGGGTGCCGGTGGCCCGTTCGTCCAGGCTCGCCAGGTAGTCGATGGAGGTGGTGAGCCCGGCGAGCAGCGAGTACTGGTGCCCGCCGACCTCGAGCCGTTCGGCACCCTTGGCATACGGGTTGAGCGACATCGACGGGATGCGGTCCAAGAACGCAGGGTCGCGGAACACCAGCGCACCGATCTGCGGCCCGCCCCAAGACGGCGCGCTCAGCGCGACCACGTCGGCGTTGAGTTCCTCGATATCGATCAGCGCGTAGGGCGCGGCGCCGAACGCGTCGGCCACCAGCAGTCCACCCACCTCATGCACCCGGTCGGCCGCCACCCGCACGCCCGGCGCCGAGCCGACGATCGGCGACGCCGCGGTCAGCGCGACCAAGCGCGCGGTCGGCCCGATCAGTTCCTCGAACTGCCACGACGGCATCTCGCAGGTCTCGATCTCGACCTCGGCCCAGCGCACATGCGCGCCGTATCGGTTGGCGATGCGCAGCCAGGGGGCGACGTTGGCCTCGTCATCCAGGCGCGACAGCACTATCCCGGTACCGAGCCCGAGGCGCGAGCTCAGCGATTCGGCCAGCCAGGCCAGAAGTACCGCACGATCCGGTCCGAGAACGACGCCGGCGGGATCACCGCCGACCAGGTCCGCGACCGCCTCGCGTGCCGAGTCCAGAATGGCGGCGGCGCGCTTGGCGGCACCATGGCGGCCTACGTGGGAAAACGACGACGTACGGAAACCTGTTGATACGGCCCGGGATACCGAATCCGGAACCAGCATGCCCGCTTGCGGGTCGAGATGGATCCAGCCGTCGCCCAGGGACGGTATCAGGCCCCGAACCCGTGCGACGTCGTAAGTCATGCTGGCCACTCTAAGGGCAGCGGGCGAGGCCGCGTAACCCTCCCCACAGCGACCGTCTTTAGCACGTTCGCCGCCGACGCGACATGATGGAGACCATGACGCACTCGGATGACGCATCGGATCCCGTTGTCGTAATCGGACCCGAAGGACGCCCCCTGCTGCTACCCGGCGGTAAGGGTTCGGACGCGCCTTTCACCGCCCAGGTGGTCTCCGACGACGACGAGAAATCCAACGACTCCGACGACCGTGACGACACCGGCGAATCGCTGGCCGACATGGTCGAGCAGCCTGCGAAGGTCATGCGCATCGGCACCATGATCAAGCAGCTGCTCGAGGAGGTCCGTGCGGCGCCGCTCGACGACGCAAGCCGCGCCCGGCTGCGCGAGATCCACAAGTCCTCGATCCGCGAGCTGGAGCAGGGGCTGGCGCCGGAGCTGCGCGAGGAGCTCGAGCGGCTGACGCTGCCGTTGACCGATGAGTCGGTGCCGTCGGATGCCGAGCTGCGCATCGCCCAGGCCCAGCTGGTCGGCTGGCTGGAGGGCCTGTTCCACGGCATCCAGACCGCGCTGTTCGCCCAGCAAATGGCCGCGCGTGCCCAGCTCGAGCAGATGCGCCAGGGTGCGCTGCCGCCCGGTCTGCACGCGAGCGACCCCCGTGGCGGGCAGCACGGCCAGACCATCGGCGGCACCGGCCAGTACCTGTAACCGCAGGGCGGATAGTGGTGGCGGGGCCCGGAACGTATCGCCCGGGTAGTGTCGAGCACCGTGCCCGCCGCTGCCGCCAGCCCCGACTCGGTTACCGATGTGAGTAAAGAACAGACTTCCGAACCCACCGTCACCGCGCCGGTCGAGCCTGCCGAGACGCTGGTGTCGGACTCGCAGTCCTTCGCCCGCGCGTTCCAGGACATGCGCGACGGCTTCGGCCAGCGCGAACTGTGGCTCTCGCTGGGCTGGCAGGACATCAAGCAGCGCTACCGGCGTTCGGTGATCGGCCCGTTCTGGATCACCATCGCCACCGGCGTGCAGGCCGCGGCCATCGGCATTCTGTATGCCGCACTACTCGGGCAGCCGCTGCGGGAATACCTGCCGTATGTGGCAGTCGGGTTGATCGTGTGGAACGTGATCCAGGCGAGCATTCTCGAAGGCTCCGATGTGTTCATCGCCAACGAGGGGCTGATCAAGCAATTGCCCTCGGCGTTGAGCGTGCATGTGTATCGCCTGGTGTGGCGGCAGTTCCTGTTCTTCGCGCACAACTTCGCGATCTATTTCGTCGTCTTGATCGCCTTCGGGGTGTGGCAGAACCTGCATTGGACGGTCATCTTCGCGATACCGGCATTGCTGTTGATCTTCCTCAACTCGATGTGGGTGTCGATCCTGTTCGGCATCATCAGCACCCGCTACCGCGATATCGCGCCGATCCTCGGCAGCATGACGCTGATGCTGTTCGTGCTGACCCCGGTCATGTGGAACACCAAGAGCCTGCAGGAACAGGGCGGCGATGTGGCCGATCGGGCCAAGCTGGCCGAAATCGTGCCGACCTTCCACTACCTGGAAATCGTGCGCGCGCCGCTGCTCGGTGACGACCAGCAGCTCTATCACTGGGTGATCGTCGGCGCGATCACCGTCGTCGGCTGGATCGCGGCCGTACTCGCCCTGAAGAAATTCCGTTCGCGCGTGCCGTACTGGGTATAGGAGCCGATGCAGCGATGACAGATCATGTGAGCATCGAAACCCGCAACGCGTGGGTGGAGTTCCCCATCTTCGACGCGAAATCGCGGTCACTGAAGAAGGCATTCCTCGGTAAGGCCGGCGGCGCCATCGGACGCAATCAGTCCGATGTCGTCGTGGTCGAGGCACTGCGCGACATCACCCTGTCGCTGAAGGAGGGTGACCGGGTCGGCCTGGTCGGGCACAACGGCGCGGGCAAATCCACCCTGCTTCGGTTGCTGTCAGGCATTTACGAACCCTCGCGCGGCAGCGCCCGCATTCGTGGCCGGGTGGCGCCGGTCTTCGATCTCGGTGTCGGCATGGATCCGGAGATCTCCGGCTACGAGAACATCATCATCCGAGGGCTGTTTCTCGGCCAGACCCGCAAGCAGATGATGGCCAAGATCGATGAGATCGCCGATTTCACCGAACTCGGCGAATACCTCGCGATGCCGCTGCGCACCTACTCCACCGGTATGCGCGTGCGCCTGGCCATGGGCGTGGTCACCTCGATCGACCCGGAAATCCTGCTCCTGGACGAGGGCATCGGTGCCGTCGACGCCGAATTCATGAAAAAAGCCCGGCTGCGCCTCCAGAAATTGGTGGCCCGATCCGGCATCCTGGTCTTCGCCAGCCATTCCAACGAATTCCTCGCCCAGCTCTGCGATTCGGCCATGTGGATCGATCACGGCCAGGTCCGGTTGCACGGCGGCATCGAAGAAGTCGTGCGGGCATACGAAGGCCCGGAGGCGGGTAATCACGTCGCGACCGTCCTTGCCGAATTGGAAGCCGAGAAGGCCACCGATGACGCCGAACGAGAACTGGAGCCGAACCAGACATGAGTGAGCCGACCGGGCCGAACACCCCGATCGCTGCCGGGGCGTCCCCGGTCGAGTCCGCGGCTTCCGCCGAGCAGGTGGCGGTCGACACCGGCGCGACCGCCCGCATCGTCGCCGTCGTCGTCACCCACAAACGGCGCGAACTGCTGGCCGAATCGCTGAAGGTGCTCGCCTCACAGTCCCGTCCGGTCGACCATCTGATCGTCGTCGACAACGGCAATGAGCCCGAGGTCGCCGACCTGGTCCGCGACCAGCCACTGGAAACCACCTACCTGGGCTCGGCTCACAATCTCGGCGGTGCCGGCGGATTCGCACTCGGCATCCTGCACGCGCTGAGCCTCGGTGCCGACTGGGTGTGGCTGGCCGACGACGACGGCAGGCCCGAAGGCCCCGAAGTGCTGGCCACGCTGTTGGACTGCGCGGGCAGGCACAACCTGGTCGAGGTCTCGCCGGTGGTCTGCGATATCGACGAACCCGACCGGCTGGCGTTCCCGCTGCGGCGCGGTGTGGTCTGGCGTCGGTTGCGTTCCGAACTCGGCGACGACGACTTCCTGCCCGGTATCGCGTCACTGTTCAACGGCGCGCTCGTCTCCGCCACCGCGATCGACGTCATCGGCGTTCCCGATCTGCGTCTGTTCGTGCGCGGCGACGAGGTCGAGGTGCATCGCCGCCTCGTGCGCTCCGGCCTCCCTTTCGGCACCTGCCTGCAAACGGCCTACCTGCACCCCAACGGCGCGGCCGAATTCAAGCCCATCCTCGGCGGCCGCATGCACACCCAGTACCCGGACGACCCGGTCAAGCGCTACTTCACCTACCGCAATCGCGGATATCTCATGTCCCAGCCCGGTATGCGCAAACTCCTGCCCCAGGAATGGGTCCGCTTCTCCTGGTTCTTCCTGGTCACCCGCCGCGACCCGGCCGGACTTCGCGAATGGTTCCACCTGCGCAGTCTGGGACGGCACGAGCAGTTCGGGAAGCCGGAGTAGATCGCGCCTGCCCTGCTCGGGCGAAATTCGATTGCGCGGGATCGGCCCGTCTGTGAGAGTTGTGGAAACTTCGAGGTGAATGAGGAGGTGGAGTTCGTGGTGATTGTTACGCGGTTTGTCGTGTCCAGGTCGGCTGTGCAGGTGCGCGCCGCCGGACGGAACTCCATCTCGTACTCAACTCGCTGAGCTCCGATCGGGGCTCGGCGCCCCACGGAGGTTTCTCTCATCATGGTCGATTACGACCTGTTGGTTCCCTATGGCTGGACCGAACGTGTCCGGCTCGAATATGCCGCACTGCTCGAAGCGGACTGCGTGCCCGCACGGGTGATTCGGATGGATCGTGGCGAATGCGATGTCGCCACACCTTCAGGACCCGGCCGGGCGACATGCCCGCGCTCGGATTCGGAAGTCAGCGGACTGTGCACCGGCGACTGGGTGCTCATCGATGCGGCGATGAATGTGCGGCGGATGTTGCCGCGCCGGTCTGCGATCGTGCGCTCGACGGCGTCGCGGGATTCGCGGGGACAGGTGCTCGCCGCCAATGTCGATACCGTGCTGGTCTGCACCGCTGCCGACGGTGACGTCGATCTCGGCCGGATCGAGCGGATGCTCACTCTGGCCTGGGAGTCCGATGCGCAGCCCGTCGTCGTGCTCACCAAAGCCGATGCGGCCGAGCATCTTCGGCTCGACGAAGTGCGAGCCGTCGCGCCCGGCGCCACCGTTGTCGCGGTCAGCGCCACCGCCGAGTACGGACTCGACGTGCTCACCGCGTTGCTCGATGGCACCGTCGCGCTGATCGGCCCGTCCGGTGCGGGCAAGTCGACACTCGCCAATGCGCTGCTCGGCGCGGAAGTCTTCGCCACCAACGACGTTCGCGCCGTCGACAAGAAGGGCAAGCACACCACCGTGCACCGCGAGCTGCGGCCGCTACCCGGTGGCGGCACGCTGATCGATACGCCCGGCCTGCGCGGCGTCGGCATCTGGGACGCGACCGACGGCATCGAACGCACCTTCAGCGATATCGAATCCCTCGCCGCCGACTGCCGTTTCAGCGATTGCGCCCACGACGCCGAACCCGGCTGCGCCGTGCGGGCCGCCATCGACAACGGCGAACTCACCGACCGTCGCTTCGACAACTACCGCAAACTCGCTCGCGAAAACGAATGGATGGCCGCCCGCACCGACAAACGCCTGCGCGCCGAACGCGAGAAGGTGTGGCGCGATATCACCAAACAGCACCGCCGCATGTTCCGCGAGAAGAATCAGCGGCGCTGAACCAGGCGCGCGGCGGGCCATCGGGCAACCGGTGGCCCCCGTTGCCGGGCTCGGCATATCGGTCGGCCTGCGGTGCGAACCTGCGGAGTGCAACAGCCGATCTACTAGCAGCGACGGTCGATCAGCCTTCCGTAAACAGGCTGTGAAGCACGCCACTCGACACCCCCTATGCAACTGGTTGCATAGGGGGTGGGTCTACCCTTAGTGTCGAGAAGCGGATGGCCGCGGATGCCGTAGCCGCGGCGGACACGACAGGAGCAGTCAATGACCGAAACGAAGTCGCTCGCGGGGAAAACGCTGATCATGTCGGGCGGCAGCCGCGGCATCGGGCTCGAAATCGCCAAGCGGGCCGCGGCGGACGGCGCGAACATCACGCTGATCGCCAAGACCGATAAGCCGCATCCCAAGCTCCCCGGCACCATTCACACCGCTGCCGCCGAGCTCGAGGCCGCGGGCGGCAAGGTGCTGCCGTTCGTCGGTGACGTGCGCATCGACGAGTCGGTCGCCGACGCCGTCCAGCAGACGATCGAGCAGTTCGGCGGCGTCGACCTGGTGGTGAACAACGCCTCGGCCATCGACCTGTCGCCCACCGACGCGCTGCCGATGAAGAAGTACGACCTCATGCAGGACATCAATTGCCGCGGCAGCTTCCTGCTGTCGAAGCTGTGCATCCCCGCGCTGCGCGAATCCGCCGCCGCCGGGCGCAATCCGCACATCCTCACCCTGTCGCCGCCGCTGAACCTCGACCCGAAGTGGGCGGGATCCTCGCTCGGCTACACCATCGCCAAGTACGGCATGTCGCTGACCACGCTCGGCCTGGCCGAAGAACTGAAGTCCGACGGCATCGGCGTCAACTCGCTGTGGCCGCGCACCACCATCGCCACCGCCGCGGTGAAGAACCTGCTCGGCGGCGAAGAAATGGTCGCCACCTCCCGCACCCCCGACATCTACGCCGACGCCGCCTACCTGGTCCTGACCGCGCCGTCGACCGAAACCACCGGCAACTTCTTCATCGACGACGATGTCCTCGCCGCCCACGGCATCACCGACCTGGACAAGTACCGGGTCGTACCGGGCGACGGGCCGCTGACCACGGACCTGTTCCTCTAGCCGGTTGCCGCTGGGCTGGATTCGGGGCAACCGAGTCCAGCCCAAAACGGGAAACTAGGCCTGGAGCAGGCGCAGCACCGCATCGCACGCGTATATCCGCTCGCCGCGCCCTTCGCTCCGCGGCCGGATCAGCCCGAGCTGGGACAGCTTCTTCAGGCCCTCGTTCGCAGCCTGATACGACACACCGTGCAGCTCGGCGGCCACTTTGGCGGTCAGCATGGGATAGCCGATCAGATCCTGCGCAATCAGAACGGCGGCGCTGCCACGACGAAGCCCTTTGACCCGATCCTCGAACTGAGTCCGCAGGTCGAACAGCCCCCTCGCGCGCGCAGCGGTTTCAAGGGCCTCGGCGTGCACCGCCGCACTGATGAACGCCACCCAAGCATCCCAATCGCCCGTCACAGACACATTGAGCAGCCCCTGCTGATATTCACCCCGGTTCTGTTCCAGCCACGGCGAGATGTTCAGCACCGGAAAGCGCAGGTCGCCGCTGACGACCAGTTGCAGCAGGGCGACCAGGCGGCCGAGTCTCCCATTGCCGTCGGTGAATGGATGCAGCGATTCGAACTGATAGTGGGCCAAAGCGATACGCACTACTGACGGCAAGGCCGAAGGACGGCGGATCCACTGCTCCCACTCGATGAGTCCATCCCGAAGTAGATCTCCCGGCGGCGGGGGCACGAAACGCGCTTGTTCCACCCGGCCCCGACCCACACCGATGAATACCTGTGTGCTCCGGACAGTTCCCGTGTCGCGTCCATCGCTTCGAGTCCCGCGAACCAGCATCGCTTGCAAGTCCTGCAGCAGACTCAACGTGATAGGCCTGCCCTCCGCAATCCACTGATAGGCACTTTCCGCGGCCCGAACGTAGTTCTGCACCTCGCTGACGCTGGCCGACATCTCCTCGACCTCGAGGAAATCGGCTTCGAGCACATCGGTCAGCGCGGCGTAGGTCCCCTCGATCGCCGAGGTACTGACGGCCTCGGTACGTGTCGCCTGCCGGACCAACAGGAGTGGATCCGGCAACTTCATGGTGAGCTCGTCGGCGCGGGACATCGCAGCCGTCGCGTCTACCACCAGCGACCACGTCGCCGTCGGTAGCTCGATCGAGACAGGCAGCGGGTCCGGTAGGTAGGCCGAACAAGTGAACTCTTCATCGAAGCGGCGGTCGAAGCCACGAGTCGGTACCAGCCGACCGATCGGGCTGTTCTTCATCGCAGCGAGGTCCATCGTTCAAGGTTAGTGCATTAACCTTGAACGAAGTTCTTATCGATTCAAGGTTTTCGCGTTAACCTTTAACGAAATTGCGATCGGTTCAAGGTTAATGCGAGCCGGGCTGGTTCGCGCAGCCCGGCTCGGGACATCAACGCCGACGATTAGACCAGCAGCAGCGGCAGGAAGGTCATCAGGAAGATCAGGGCGGCCAGGCCCCAAGAGACGTAGACGAAGACCATGCCGGGGGTCTTCTGCGGGACCGGGCCGATGGCGCCGTTGAGGAAGATCAGGGCCGGTGCGCGGTAGTAGAGGCGGGCGGCTTGGCCTTCGGCGACGGGGGCGACGGTGGTGGCCGGGCCCATGTCGAACAACCAGGGGGTGCTCACCTTCACCTGGTGCTGGCCGGGGCCGACCGGGATGTGGTTGGCGCCCCAGCGGGTGCCGGGGACCTGCTGGCCGTTGACGAAGATCTTCGGCTTGGTGATGGCGAGCAAGAAGGCCATCGGCGTGTAGGAAGCGTCGACGGTGAGCCCGGGCGGGTCACCCGGCATGCCCTGGCCGACGGGCCCTGCCTGCGCACCCGGCGCGCCGTACGGCATCGGCGGCTGGCCGTTGGGCATCGGCGGCTGACCCATCGGTGGCTGACCGTATGGCCCGCCCTGCGGAAACGGCGCGGGGCCATTCGGCATCGGCTGGCCGGGAGGACCGGGAGGACGCCCGTACGGCATCGGCTGGCCGGGTGCCTGGTGGCCGGGCATCGGCTGCCCCATCGGCGGCTGCCCGTAACCCGGAGCACCGGGCGGCGCGAACTGCGGCGCACCCCCGAACTGCGGCTGACCTGGTACAGGCTGCGCTTGCGGCGCCCCGGGGTAACTCATCGATTCCTCCCAAGATCGGTAACGTGCACGGCGCACCCTACCGGTGTTTCGCCGGTCCCTCATGTCGAGAACGAGCGGGCCGGCCATGGCTGATCAACGCCCTGACCGCCCGAGTTCAGGGCAGCGCGAGCTCACCAATACCTACCCAGCCCAGCCGAACTCGAATCACGCGAAACGCCGTTGGCGGTCGACCACTGTCGCGCTACGTGATCGACCGCCAGGCGAACCTCAGTCCCCGTCGATCCCGTACAACCGCTCCCAGTTCGCGCGGCTGGTGAGTTCCGGCACCGCGGCGCGGTACTGCTGTTGCAGCGCGGGCAGTTCGCGGCGCAGGCGGCGCAGCACACGGAGGGTGCGCAGCAGCAGCTTGCGGGCGGTTGCCTTGTCGCGGCGTCGAACTCGCACACCGGATTGGGAGGCGTCGGTGACGACCACATGGTCGAACAGCGACACATGCCACCAGTGCGCGTCCTCGCGGGTGACGCCGACGATGCCGTGCTGGGTGCGGCCGGTCCACTGCGTGATCGCCCGCTTGACGAGCACCGCGAGCAACCGGCTCGGCTCACCGCCCGCGCGCCGGATCTGGATCTCCGAGGACGGCACCGGCGGTGTCGCGGCCGGATGCTTGATCGTCTCGCCGTAGTCGTTGCGGCTGGTACGCGCCGCGGCCAGCGCTTCGATACCACCGTCACGCAGGACCTGCGGGCCGCGAAGGAAGTCCTCGATGCCCTGCAGGGTGGTGTGCACGAGGCCATACTGCATCGCCACCAGGTGTTCGGCGATGTTGTGGAACAGCTGACGGGTGATGGCCTTGCCGTCGAGATCGTTGTGCATGGCGCAGACGATCAGCGAGTTGCGCGTGCTGAAGTAGCGGGCCCAGTCGTCGAAGTCTTTCCAGTAGAAATCGGCGTGCCAGACCGCGGCGTTGGGCAACGTCACCGTGACGAACCCGTTCTCGCGGGCGCGCACGCCGTACTCGACGTCGTCCCACTGGAAGAAGATGGGGATCGGCAGACCGATCTTCTTGACCACCTCGGCCGGGATCAGGCAGGTCCACCAGGCGTTGTAGCCGGCGTCCACGCGGCGTTCCTGATTGCGCTTGAGCATGCTGGTGTTGCGTAGCGCCTTGGGCACCTTCTGCCCGTGGACCAGCTTGTTCAGATGCACCTCCTCGGCGCCGACGTTGAGGTAGTCGGGGTTGAGCAGGAACAGCATCTGCGCGCCGACCAGGGTCGGTTCGACGGTCAGGTTGGCGAAGGCATTGAGCCGCAGCACCGTTTCCGGCTCGCACAGGATGTCGTCGTCCATCAGGATGACGTCGGCATGCTCGTTGGCGCCGGAGACCTCGTAGAGCCCGCGAGTGAAACCGCCCGCACCGCCGAGGTTGGGCTGGCGGATGTAGCGCAGCTTGTCACCGAAGACGGGCTGGGTCTGCTGGAACAGCGGCCGGTCCTGCACCAGGTCGGTGCCCTGGTCCACCACGTAGACGGCATCGATGGCGGCGAGGACGGTCGGGTCCGACGCCAGCGCGGCCACAGTGTGCGCGCAGTCCTCGGCCCGGTTGAAGGTGCAGATCGCGATGGCGACCGGGCGCACCCGTTCGGGGGACTCGGTGGTCCAGGTCAGCTCGGAGATGCCGAGTTCGGCACCGACCGCGTCGAACTCCAGCCACAGCGCGCCACCATCGACGTACTGGTCCAGCGGTGCGGACAACGTCAGCGGACCGCTGACGTCGATATCGGCGCTGGAGACGATGCGCCGGTGTCCGGCGATATCGGAGGCGACCAGGCGCACCCGCGCCTTCTTGGCCACATCCAGCACCATCGAGACCTCGACCGTGGTGACCGTGGTCCAGCGCTGCCAATAGCTGGCGGCGAACCGGCCGAAGTAGGTGTTGGTGTGTGCGGTCGCGCCCTTGTCCAGCCGCAGCGCCTGTCGCTCTCGCGTCGAGCGGCCCTTGACCACGGCGTAGAGCTCATCGCTGATCTTCGGCGACGGGCCGGTGAAGATCCCTCGTTGCAGCACCAGCCGATCGGGCGCCGGATGGGAGGCGGCACGCAGCGCGTCGGGCGCGACGTCCGAGCGATCGTTCGTTTCGGTAACGGCCTGGGTAGCCGACTGGTCCATGAAGTCCTCGAAATCCTTATTGTGCCGACGGGACAGACATGTCCCTGCATACGGTTCGCGGCGGGAGCGAGGATATCAATCGCACACGCCGTAAGCCCGCCGAGTAGCTACCCACCCGGCCGGTTGGATAACCCCGCCCGTGTCGCCGTTCACTCGGCGCCGACCCGCTGCGGAGACGGTTCGTTCTTACCGGTGAAGACGAACTTGTCATAAGCCCAGTACCGGAACACCACGGCGACGATCTGGCCGATAAGGGTGCCGGAGATATTGTCCGAGAGCGGGCTGGACAGGTCGAGGATGTAGCGGGAAAAGCCCAGGCAGCCGAGCTGCAAACCGATCGCGATGACATTGAACAGCGCATACAGCAGGTATTCGCGGCCGGGGTTGTCGGTTTTCTTGTGCGCGAAGGTCCACCATTTGTTGCCGAAGTAGGTGACCACGGTCGCGACGACGATCGCGATGATCTTGGCAGGCAGCGGCGCGTGGTACAGCACGCCCTCGCCGCCCCAGAACACCAGCAGGTTGTAGGTGCCTGCGTCGACCAGGAATCCGATGGCGCCGACGACAAGGAACGCACCGCCCTGACGGAGCGCGGTGAGCACCTTCCCGGTCAGCGACGGGCGCACCGAGGGCGCTGACTCGGGTGCGGGGCTGGTCGGCTCACTGGGTGACACTCGGGCGACGGTACCGCAGGCACCTCGCTGGGGCGTTTGCCCGCGCACACCTGTAATCTCCCGGTGTTCCCATTCACAGCCGACCTCGAGGATTGACCCGGGTGGATTCCACCGAGCTTCGCATTGCCGCCGTGGTCCCTTGCCACAATGAAGAGGCTTCGGTCGCCAAGGTCGTCACCGACCTGCAGGCCGCCGTGCCGGGGATCGTCGTCTACGTCTACGACAACCTGAGCACCGACGCGACCGCCGAACGCGCCCGCGAAGCCGGTGCGATCGTGCGCGCCGAGACCACCAAGGGCAAGGGCAATGTCGTTCGCCGCGCATTTGCCGATATCGAAGCCGATGTCTATCTGATGATCGACGGCGACGACACCTATGAGGCGTCGGCCGCGCCGCTGATGATCAAGACGCTGCTCGACGGCCCCTACGACCACGTGCTCGGTGTGCGCAAGCAGGACCAGGACGCAGGTGCTTCCGCGTACCGCGCTGGGCACGAAACCGGCAACAAGGTGCTCAACGGTGTGGTCGGCAAGGTGTTCGGCGAGAACGTCGAGGACATGCTGAGCGGGTTCCGGGTCTTCTCGCGCCGGTTCGTCAAGAGCTTCCCCGCGGTCTCGCGCGAGTTCGAGATCGAGACCGAGCTGACGGTGCATTCCCTGCATCTGCGGGTGCCGCAGACCGCGGTGCCGGTGGACTTCCGTGATCGTCCCGCGGGCAGCGAGAGCAAGCTGCGCACCTACCACGACGGTTTCAAGATCCTGGCGCTGATCATCGGGCTGGCCCGGCATGAGCGTCCGGTCGCGTTCTACGGCCTGTTCGGCACGCTGAGCTGGCTGGTCTCGGTGATCCTGACCATCCCGATCGTCATCGAGTTCTACGACTCGCACACCGTGCCGCGTTTCCCGACGCTGTTCCTCGCCTTCACGCTGCTGCTGCTCGGCAGCCTGGCTTGGACCGCCGGCATGATCCTCGACGGCATCCGCCGGTCGAGGCACGAGACGGCCCGGCTGGTCTACCTGCGCTATTCGGCTCCCGGGGAGGACCCGCGTCCCGGTGAGGCCGGGCGTTGACCACTTCCGCCGACCGGAAATCCGCCGAGCGCGAGGAACCGGTCGATCCCGAGAACGCCGCAGCCGCAGCCGCTGACGAGTCCGGCGAGACGGCAACCGAATCGGTGACCACTGCTGAAGCCGCTGCCGCGACGACTCCGTCGGACGCCGAGTCCGTAGCCGACGGCGACAAGGCGGCTGAGACCGAAGCGCCGGCCACCGCGAAGTCTTCCGCTGCCCAGAACCCACTGCGCCGCACGGCCGAGGCACTGATCACCAAGTTCGGTGCCGCGACGGTCGCGTTCGCCATCCTCGCGACCCTGTTCGGCGCCGTCTTCGCCGTGATCACCCCGCCGTTCTGGGGCCATGACGAGATCACCCAGTTCGGCCGCGCCTACCAGGTGGCGCACGGCGGTTTCCTGCCGCAGGAGATCGAAGACCCGCGCGGCGTCGCCTACGGCGGTCAGGCGCCCGCGGCCATCGACGCGCTGATGGGCTTCGCGTTCCGCGACTACAACGACAACCCGGAGGAACCGGGTGCGATGGTCGGCGACCCGGGCGGTTACGACCGGGTCGGTGACGCCGAGATCACCTCGGAGCACAAGCAGGTCTGGTTCACCAATACCGCCGCCTACTCCCCCGTCCCCTATGTGCCCGCCGCGATCGGTATCCGGGTGGCGGAGCTGACCGGCCTCGACGCGAGCGGCATGGTGCTGCTGACCCGGCTGTCCGGGCTGCTCGCCTACCTCGTGATCGTCGGGTTCGCGCTCTGGGCTCTGCGGGCATACCGCGTGCAGTGGCTGGTGTTCAGCATCGCGCTGCTGCCCATCGCGGTCTTCCAGTCCGGCACCGTCACCGCGGACACGATGACCAACGCGCTCGCCATCATGGTGTCGGCGCTGCTGGTCAAGGCGCTGTTCCTGGGCAAGGGCCTGGGCCGGGTGGAGACGACTGCGCTGCTCGCCGCGACGGTGCTGCTGCCGCTGAGCAAGCCGACCTACGTGCTGCTCGCCATGCTCGTGGTGCTGGTCCCCGCCAAGCGATTCGGCTTCTCCGGCCTGCTGCGGTGGGTGCCGTGGGTGTGCGCGGCGATCGGTGCGATCGGGTTCGCGGTCTGGATGAAGATCGCCGCGCCGACCGGTGACGGCATGAGCCTGATGCGGCCCGAGCACCAGTGGTACACGGTGAACCCGGGCGAGCAGCTCAGTGGAATCCTGCGCGATCCGTTCGGTTTCCTCGGTGTCTTCGGCGAGAGCATCGCCCGCCGTGATCAGGAATGGTTCACCGAGTTCTTCGGCGAACTCGGCTTCGGCTACGTCGATGTGCCTGCGATGTCGGTCGTGACCTGCCTGCTGGCCTTCGCGGTCGGCCTCGGGATCGCCGAGCGGATGACCACCCCAGACTTCCGCCGCACCCTCGTCGTCGCGCTGACCCTCGCGGCCAGTGTCGCGATGATCTACGTGACCCTCTACATGTCGTTCACGCCGGTCGATTTCTACATCATCGATGGCGTGCAGGGCCGCTACTTCGTGCCGCTGGCGATCCTCACCTTCGCGGTGCTGCTGCGCTGGATGCCGTTGCGGCTCACCGGTCCCGGCGGTAAGGCGCCGGGGCGGGCCGCACCGATCACCATCGTCGCGGCCACGGCGATCGCGCTGGCCGCGGCGGCGATCAAGTACTACGTGGTGGTGTGGGGCTGATCGTCGTTTCACCGGCGGCGGCGTAGGCGCTTTCGGTGCTCGCCTTGTGCGGGCGCCACCAGTCCTCGTTCGCGCGGTACCAGGCGATGGTGTCGGCGAGACCGGCGCGGAAGTCGGCGAAGCGGGGCTGCCAGCCGAGTTCGGTGCGCAGTTGACTCGCGTCGATGGCGTAGCGCTGGTCGTGGCCGGGCCGGTCGGTGACGTGGTCGAAATCGTCCGGATCGCGGCCGAACGCTTCGAGGATCAATTGCACGACGGTCTTGTTGTCGAGTTCGCCGTCGGCGCCGATGAGGTAAGTCTGGCCGATCCGGCCGCGTTCCAGCACATCCCAGACCGCACGGTTGTGGTCGTCGACGTGGATCCAATCCCGGACCTGGTGGCCCGCGCCGTACAGCCGTGGCCGGACGCCGTCGATGAGATTGGTGATCTGGCGCGGGATGAATTTCTCCACGTGCTGGTACGGGCCGTAGTTGTTGGAACAGTTGGACAGGGTGGCGCGCACCCCGAACGAGCGGGTCCAGGCCCGCACCAGCAGATCACTGGCGGCCTTGGTCGCCGAGTAGGGGCTGGACGGGTTGTAGGCGGTCTGCTCGGTGAACGCCGGATCGTCTGCTGCCAAGTCGCCGTACACCTCGTCGGTGGAGACGTGGTGGTAGCGCACGTCGTGGCGGCGCACCGCCTGCAGCAGCGAGTAGCTGCCGACGATATTGGTCTGCACGAACGGCCATGGCTCGGTCAGCGAGTTGTCGTTGTGTGATTCGGCGGCGAAGTGGACGACCGCGTCGACACCGCTGACCAGTTCGTCGACCAGGTCCAGATCGGCGATATCACCGTGTACGAAGTCGATGCGGTCGGCGACCGGGTCGAGCGAGGCCCTGTTGCCCGCGTAGGTGAGCGCATCGAGCACGGTGACCGTGACCTCGGGCCGCTCGGTCACGGTCTGCTGGACGAAGTTCGCCCCGATGAACCCGGCACCGCCGGTTACCAGCAATCGCACGCCACGACCTTACGGGCCGGGCGGGGCGCCCGGCAGCGCACCCGGCCCGATGCGATGCGGTGCGGGCGTGGACATTTCCACGAAACAATTGCGGAGCAGCGGAACTTCTATGATCCGAGCAACATTCATGACAATTTGCTCGATGAGCGCTGCACATCACATTTCTTGAAATAGCCGAGCCTGAAGATAGTGACCTTTGCCTCGAGTCAGCTCTCGGCAGTAACTTCTCAGCCTCCTATCAAGATCACCATTTAGGCTCGTTACGGCTGAATTCTGTGGAACTCCCACGCAGATCCATCTTTTCGGTGAACGGGCTCTTAATACCCGGCGGCATGTAATTCACTGACCGTTAGCTGAGTTCGATTCTCATCAAGCCACCCCGTCCACACGCTCCATCGAGGTTGGTCAAGAAATGATGATGAGGAAATTCGCCGCGACGTCCGCCCTGCTGATCGCCGCGATCGGCGTCGCCACCGGCACCGCCCAGGCTCAGCCCGCCCCCGCCGAGGGCGTCAACGTCTCCTACGAGGCCAACGACAAGACCGCGTCGATCGCCATCGACTCCGGATCGCTCGCGGTCGAGAACGGCCGCCTGGCGATCAAGTCGGCCGACGGCACCGTGCTGGCAGGCACCCCGCTGGAGTTCCGGGTCGACGATTTCGTCTTTCCGATCGCCGCCCAGCTCGACGACCGCCGCGCCACCCTGACCCCACAGTTCGATATGGAGCACGCGGTCTACAAGCCGGTAGCGCTGCCGTTCCAGGAGCAGGACACCTTCAAGTCGCCGTACGAGCGGGAGAAGGCCGCCTTCGCGCGGATGAAGGACGAGATCAGCCTTGCTGCCACCGTTGCGGGCCTGACCACCACCGTCATCGGCGGTATCGCAGGTTGCGCTCTCGGCGCGCTGGCCGGTGGCATCGTCACCCTTCCGGTGGCGACGCTGTTCGGCGCCGGCCCGGTCGTCAGCTGCCTCGTCGGCGGCGCACTCGGTGCGGGCCTGATCGGTATCGCGGGCACCATCCTGATCACCGTCCCGGTGGCCATCGCCTCCGCGATCCAGTACTTCACCACCATCAACGAGCCGTTCGTGGCGCCGGCCAAGTAATCGGCACAGACAAGAGAACCCCGCCCCGGCATGACTGGGGCGGGGTTCGACTCGTCCGGCCGACCGTGGTCGAGGCCGTCCGAGCCGGCTCCACTGTGCCCGCATCAGACGGTCGGCGTCTAGGGCACATGGTCCTCGACAGGTCGGGCGAAACCGCCGGGTTCGGGGATGCGCGGCGGCTCAGGCGGTATCGGATCTGCCTGACCCGGAGGTCCTGCGTGGTGACGCTGCGCTGCCGCCTCCGGCCCATGACCGGGTCAGGCGGTGCGAACCCGCTCCGACTGCTCGATTCGCGCCCTGATGAACCGCGATGCCCGAGCCAACGCCGCACGTCCCTCCGGCAGATTCGGCGCGATGCTCATGAAATCGTGCACCGTCCCGCGCCACAGCTCCAGCGAGTTCGGTACGCCCGCGGCGGTGAGGCGCCGGGCCATGAGCTCACTGTCGTAGCGCAGCAATTCCTGTTCCGCCGCGACAAGCAGTACCGGTGGCAGACCGCTGAGATTGGCGTTGACCGGCGACAGCTTCGGATCAAGCACCCCGGCGACCTCGCCGGCCAGTTTCACCACCGCGGCCAGCGCCGCGAGCGGAATGTAGGCGTCGCGCGCGGTCTTCTCGTAATCGCGTTTGGCCGCGTAATCCAGGTCGAGCAGCGGGCTGAGCCCGAGCAGACCGGCCGGCGCGGGCAGGCCCGCCTCGAGCGCGGCGAAGACCGTCGAGAACGCCAGCAGACCACCGGCCGAATCACCGGCGATGACGATGCGCGCCGGATCGACGCGGTGACGCAGCAGCCAGCGGTAGGCATTGAGGCAGTCGGCCAGCGAATCGGTGATCCGGGTGCCGGGCAGCTGCCGATATTCGACGTTCACCACCGGCAGGCCGGTCCGGCGGGCCAGACCTGCCGCGACCGGGCGGTGCGTGCGCAATCCGCAGATGGCGAAGCCGCCGCCGTGGAAATACAGGACCGCACCGTGTCGCAGCGACCGCGCCGCGCCTGCGGGCCGGATGATCTCCATCCGGAAACCGTTCAGCGATACCTGCTCGCGGTCGATGCCCGAAGGTTCCGGGCGCAACATCGACAGTCCATCCACCAGGGCCGCACCGACAGGCAGGGTCATCCGGTTGATCGGGAAGGTACGCAGTACCGGCCGCACGACGCCACGGAAGGCCACCTCGAGCACGCGTCCGGGCGCGCTCGGTCCGCCGGGGTTCACGACGATGCCGGGTTCTCTGGTCGCAGCCATCGCGCACCTGCCCTCCGCTCGGGGCGTCGAATCCCCCGGCCGGACAGCTGCCCGGATGAGCGTCGACGCTGACGTTCGCACCGATCGCACACGGTGACGCTTCAGAAACGAGAACGTTTCAAAACTCGCGGCCTCAGCACACCATGTGGAAGTGACCTGTGCAACAACATTGCCCGAATCCGCTCTTCCCCATACCTGGTACCCGCACTCCGTAATCATTTCGAACAGGAGTCGGAATCTCCCCGAATCCTGGACCGACCTGCGGCGCCACCCGAACGGCCTGATCGTCACCGCAGGGCAGGGCAGGCGGATCGAACCGGTCGTCGACAGGTACTCCTGGACTGGCAGACTGTCCAGACATGCGCGGAATCATTTTGGCCGGCGGCACCGGGACCCGGTTGCACCCGATCACGCGCGGCGTCAGCAAGCAGCTGGTACCGGTCTACGACAAGCCGATGATCTACTACCCGCTCTCGACACTGATGCTGGCCGGAATCCGCGACATCCTGGTGATCACCACCCCGGAGGACGCGTCCTCGTTCCAGCGACTGCTCGGTGACGGCGCCCAGTTCGGCATCTCGATCGACTATGTCGTCCAACCCGAGCCCGACGGCCTGGCCAGGGCCTTCGTCCTCGGCGCGGACCATATCGGCACCGATTGCGCGGCGCTGGTGCTCGGCGACAACATCTTCCACGGGCCGGGGCTCGGCACCAGCCTGAACCGGTTCACCGGTCTGGACGGCGGTGCGGTGTTCGCCTACCGGGTCTCCGATCCGACCGCGTACGGCGTCGTCGAATTCACCGACGGCCGCGCGGTATCCATCGAGGAGAAGCCGAAGACGCCGCGCTCGAACTACGCGATCCCGGGTCTATATTTCTACGACAACGACGTCGTCGAGATCGCCCGCGGCCTGCGCCCGTCCGCGCGCGGGGAATACGAGATCACCGATATCAACCGAGCCTATCTGGACGCGGGCAAACTGCGGGTCGATGTGCTCGCGCGCGGCACCGCATGGCTGGACACCGGAACCTTCGACTCGCTGCTGGACGCCGCCAATTACGTCCGCACCATCGAGGAACGCCAGGGCCTCAAGATCGGCTCACCTGAGGAAGTCGCCTGGCGGCTGGGTTTCATCGACGACGAACAACTGTGCGCGCTGGCCGATCCGCTGGTCCGGTCCGGTTACGGCAGCTATCTGCTCGACCTGCTCGAGCACGGACGAAGTTGGTAAGCATGCAGATCAGAGAAATGTCGATCCCGGGGGCATGGGTGTTCACCCCGCGCCTGCTGGCCGACGAACGCGGCACCTTCGCCGAGACGTTCAAGGCCTCCGAGTTCGAGAAGGCAACGGGGCGTCGCTTCGATCTGCTGCAGGTCAACACCTCGGTCTCGGCGGCCGGCGTGCTTCGCGGCATCCACTACACCGAAAACCCGCCCGGCCAGGCCAAATATGTGAGCTGCGTGCGCGGCGCGTTCCTCGACGTGGTGGTGGATCTGCGCGAGGGCTCGCCGACGTTCGGACGCTGGGACAGCGTGCTGCTCGATGACGTGGACCGCCGTTCGGTGTTCCTGTCCGAGGGTCTCGGCCACGCGATCCTCTCGCTGGCCGACGACTCCACCGTCACCTATCTGTGCTCGCTCGAATACTCGCCCGAATTCGACCGGGACCTCGACGCTTTCGACCCGGAGCTGGCCATCGACTGGCCGAGCACCGATCGAGAAGGCCGCGCGATCACCTATCTGCGCTCGCCGAAGGACGCCGCCGCGCCACGGCTGGCCGAGCGCTGAACTACGGTCGCCCGGCGCTTCATTGCCCGGCCGGGCAATGAAGCGGCGTAGGCGGATATCCGACGGCGTGCTCGAGCCGCTGCGCTCAGCGACAGTTCGCGCGCGCCTCGTCGATCGCGGTACGCGCGTCCACCGACACCGACCGGATGCTGTCGAAAGCCGCCCGGTAACGGTCGATTTCGTGGGCCTTGTCGACATACACCGGCCCGGTGAACGCCTCCACGTACACCACCGGCGGTTCCGGTGGGCCCGCCGCCGGGTCCGGGGCGGGGAATTCGAGGAGCACGAACGGGCCGGACTCGATGCCGCGGTGGTATCCGGCATCCGAGGGCACCACCTGGATGCGCACGTTGGGCAGTTCACACATCAACCGCAAATGGTCGAGCTGGCCCGCGGTGACCGAACGATCGCCCAGCGGACGCCACAGCGCCGCCTCCCCGATCAGCACATCCAGCCGCAGCGGCGAATCGTCCCTTGTCAACAGCGGCTGACGGGCCATGCGCAGGCGGACCCGGCGCTCGACATCGGATTCCGACAGGTCCGGGCGCGCGGCCAGCAGTAGCGCCCTGGCATAGGCCTCGGTCTGCAGCAGACCGGGAATCAGCTGGTCCTCATAGGCGAACAGCCGAGACGCGGCCTCCTCGAGACCGATGTAGACCTCGAATCCCTCACCGATGACGTCGCTGTAGCCGGTCCACCAGCCGCGCGCCTTGGTCTCCTTGGCCAGCGCCGTCAGCGGTGCCACCGCCTCCGGTGGCGCCCCGTACACCTTGCACATGGCCTCCACGTCCAGACCACGCAACGAGGTCTGCCCGGTTTCGATGCGCCAGATCTTGGCCTCCGACCACTCCAATTGCTGTGCGGCGGCGCGCGTTGTCATCCTGGCGCGGTTGCGCAGATCGCGCAGCTGCCTGCCGAGGCGACGCCTCGGCATGGTCGATCCGGTGGTCCCCTGCGGTAATGCCATCGTTGCTCCCCCTTGTTAGACGAACGGCATTGTTCCACAACGGAACCGCGAGGGAAATAGCAACGATGTCACAGACAGGCCGACGTCACCTCCACGACAGCTATTTTCGCGAGCCGCCGCGGCGGAACCGCCAGAACTGCACCGCACGAACGTCTTCGGAGAGCTGATTCACCGGCTCGGCCACATCGGAGAGCGCCTGGAACAGGTCGTCGGCCAGATCGCTGATGTGCTCGACTCGCGTCGCCAGCCGGGACGCGTTCACCAGGAACTCCAGCACCAGACGCACCGACGCGGCGATGCTGAGCCCCAGCGGCACCGCGATCAGTGCCGCGAAGATCCCCAGCAGCGCCGATACCTGCCACATCAGCACCGTCAAGGCGATCGGGATGCCGAAGGCGAACAGCAGCCCGAGTAGATAGGCCAACGGCAGGATCGTCCGAGTCGCGGGCCTGCGGAACTGCACATCGAGCAGGCCGCGCACCGCGTCGGCACACCATCGGCGGAACGCGCGCCTGCTGACGAAGGGCTCGGGCGCGGTCTCCTCCTCGGCCGACGCGCCGGGGAACCGGCGCGCCGCGGTCGAGCGCCAGGTGATCCAGCGCGACTCGGTCTCCAGCTCGTCGTCCGGTTGTGGCGCTTCGGTGCCTGCGGACTCATCTGTCATTCCCCGAATCCTTCCTCTATCCAGCCCCCGAAACCACCCCCGACCTCGTCACATCCATCGTGGCCATGCTCGAGGAACCGGCCCTGCCGGGCACTAGCACCGATCGGCATTACCGGCCGGTAAATGAGACGAATCCGACAGTTGTGAAAAATTCGCGAAATCTCGTAACGCTTCGGGCACCTGCCCTCGATACGAACCATGAATGCAGGACCTGATCTGTAACGGGGAATGGAGAAGACAGTGCGTACGACGTTTCCGACTTCCGTCTCGGCGGACACCATGTCCGCCGCCGCGCAGGACTACACCCAGCGCGGTTGGACGGTCGCTGAAACGGCCAACGGTCTGTGCCTGATCACCGATGACGACATTTCCGCCATCGAGGTCAGCGGGGAGCTGGCCGCCGAGGTCCGTCGCTTCCTGCGTGCCAACAACCTGTCCGGACCGGTGATCGAGATCCCCGGTACCGAACGTCGCGAAATCCACCTCGTCACCGGCGCCCGCAAGGCCGCCATGGCGATCGAGGCGCTGCGCGAGGCCGGGGCCACCGTCCACACCGACGGTGCAGGCATCCCGCTGCCGCCCACGCAGCTCTCGGCCGGGTCGGCCGCCTGGGGCATCGCCCCGGGCGAAGCCCGCTGGGTGCCGCCGGTGGTCGCGATCAGCGCCGCCGTCCGGGCCGCCGCGGCCCGTCGCCGGCGTGGACAGCTCACCAGCGTCGCCTGCTGAGTCGGCACCGGAGCCACGGACAAGACCGTCCAGGACGACAACTGCACACGGTAGACACCGACCCCGCCGAGCACCGGCGGGGTCTTCGTCGTTGCCGGGAACGTTCGTCGTCGCCGGGGAGCGCTACCCCATGACGACAATTGCCCAACGAACGAACCAGTCTGTTTGCTGGACGCCCGGAAACCCTTGGGCCGACCGATGATTCGTCCATCGGGGTAGACGGGTTTCGCCCCCTCACGAGCATGTTCACGATAAAATCGACCGGATTCCTCTTATGTCGCTGGTTCGATGCTGAGCCTCGACGATCTCTCGAATCCGGCTATCACAGGGGGCGCATATGCGCGGCAGCGACGGCGAGCACGTACTACAGGAACGCCAGGGGACACAGGACCGGGCCCGGCGCTTCTACGACGATCAGGTCCGCGATCGACTCAACGACCACATGATCGAATTCGTCGGCCGGATGGATATGGCGTTCATCGCCACCGCCGACGCGCACGGCGAATGCGATGCCAGCTTCCGGGCGGGCGATCCTGGCTTTCTGCACGTCATCGACGCGCAGACGATCGCGTATCCGGAATACCGGGGCAATGGGGTGCTGGCCAGCCTCGGCAATATCCACACCAACCCGCATATCGGCATCCTGATGGTCGACTTCGTCCGCGATCTGATCGGACTGCACATCAACGGGTCGGCCCGCATCGTCGACGACAGCGCGCTACGCGGCTGGGCGCCCGGCCTGCCGCCGAGCCGCCGCGGCCGCGAGGCCCAGGTCTGGGTGGTGGTCGACGTGGCAGAGGCCTATATCCACTGCCGCAAGCACATTCCGCATCTGATGCCCGCTACCAGGGAACAGCGGGAGTGGGGCACCGACAGTATGCGCGCCAAAGGTGGGGACTACTTCGGCGTCAAGGCGGACGCCCTGGTGGAGAGCTGAGCAGATGAGCGGTCCGCCGAGCGACTCGCCCTAGTCGATCTTGAAGATGACCATCCGCTGCACGACGAAGTTGATCACGGTGGCGGTGCCCTGCGCGATGACGAACGCCAGCGGCAACCGCCACCAGGTGTCGTCCAATGCCTGGTACATCACCCAGTTGATACCGACCTGCACCGCGAAGGTGACCGCGTACAGCGCGACCACCGCGATGAACCGGGCCCGGCTCGGCGGCGCCTGGAACGTCCAGCGGCGATTGATCAGGTAGGCGGTGGTGGTGCCCGCGATGAAGCCGATGGCCTTGGCGACGTTGACCGGGAGGCCCGCCAGATACAGCAGCGAGTACAAGCCGAAGTCGACCACAGCCGACAACCCGCCGGTCACGCCGAACCGGATGATCTGCGTCTTCAGGTCGACATCGGTGCCGCCCGGCTCGTCGACCAGCGGAATCTCGACCGGAAGCGGCAAATGGGGTTCGGCACTCACGCGCACGAGAGTAACCCGAACGCGCCGGCGTGGCCGACGCCATACCGGCGGGTACGGCGACCCCGGCCGCGTATCCGGCGATACCTGTAGCCTCTATGCCGATGTCCACGAAAGCCACGACCCCCACCACGACGCCCGGTGATGACAGCGTTTCCGCCGCCACCAACGGCGCGGCCCGCACGTTCGATCTACCGACGCGCACCCGCACGCTCACCGGGTGGGGTCGCACCGCGCCAACGTCCGCCGAAGTGCTCTCGACCAGCGATCCCGAGCTGATCGCCAAGGCCGTGAGCATGGTCGCCGAGGACAACGACGGCAAGCCCGCTCACCTGCGCCGCGGCGTCATCGCGCGCGGACTCGGCCGCTCCTACGGCGATCACGCGCAGAACGGCGGCGGCCTTGTCGTCGACATGACCGCGCTCAACCGCATCCACCGTATCGACGGCGACACCCACATGGTCGACGTCGACGGTGGTGTGAGCCTGGACCAGCTGATGAAGGCGGCGCTGCCGTTCGGCCTCTGGGTTCCGGTGCTACCCGGCACCAGGCAGGTCACCATCGGCGGCGCCATCGCCTCCGATATCCACGGCAAGAACCACCACTCCGAGGGCAGCTTCGGCAACCACGTCCGCTCCATCGACCTGCTCACCGCCGACGGGCAGGTGCAGACCATCTCGCCCAAGAAGAACGCCAAGCTGTTCTGGGCGACTGTCGGCGGTAACGGCCTGACCGGCATCATTCTGCGGGCGACGATCGAGATGATCCCGACCGAGACCGCGTACTTCCTCAACGACGGCGTCAAGACAACGACCCTCGACGAGACGATCGCGGTGCACAGCGACGGCAGCGAAGCGAACTACACCTACTCGAGCGCGTGGTTCGACGTGATCAGCCCGCTGCCCGCGCTCGGCCGCTGCACGCTCACGCGCGGCAGGTTGGCCAAGGTGGACGAACTGCCCAAGAAACTGCGCAAGCGCCCGCTGAAGTTCGATGCCCCACAGCTGATGACCGTCCCGGATATCTTCCCGAACTGGACGATGAACAAGCTGACGATGAACGCGATCGGCCAGGCGTACTACGCGATGGGCGGCAACTACACCGGCAAGGTGCAGAACCTGACGCAGTTCTATCACCCGCTCGACATGATCGCCGAGTGGAACCGCGGCTACGGCTCCAACGGCTTCCTGCAGTACCAGTTCGTGGTGCCGACCGAGGCGGTCGAGGCGTTCAAGAGCATCATCATCGACATCCAGGCCTCCGGGCACTACTCGGCGCTCAATGTGTTCAAGCTGTTCGGCCCCGGCAACCAGGCGCCGCTGAGCTTCCCGATGCCGGGCTGGAACATCTGCGTCGACTTCCCGATCCGGCCCGGCCTCAACGAGCTGGTCACCGAACTCGACAAGCGCGTGCTGGAATTCGGCGGCAGGCTCTACACCGCGAAGGATTCGCGCACCACCGCCGAAACCTTCCACCAGATGTATCCCCGGATCGACGAGTGGATCAAGATCCGCCGAAGTGTCGACCCCACAGGCGTTTTCATGTCCGATATGGCCAGGAGGCTGGAGCTCCAGTGATCAACGCAGTTGGCAACCCGCAGACCATCCTGCTGTTCGGCGGAACCTCGGAGATCGGGCTGGCGATCTGCGCCGAGTACCTGAAGAAGGGTGCCGCTCGCATCATCCTGGCCGCGCTGCCGGGCGATCCGCTGCGTGAGGGCGCGGTCGCGCAGATGAAGGCGGCGGGCGCCGAGCAGGTCGACGTCATCGATTTCGACGCACTCGACACCGACAGCCACGCCAAGGTGATCGACCAGGCCTGGGACGGCGGCGATGTGGATGTCGCCATCGTCGCGTTCGGCATGCTGGGTGACGCCGAGGAACTGTGGCAGAACCAGCGCAAGGCGGTGCAGATCGCCGGTATCAACTACACCGCGGCGGTGTCGGTCGGTGTGCTGGTCGGCGAGAAGATGAAGGCGCAGGGCTACGGGCGCATCATCGCCATGTCCTCGGTCGCCGGTGAGCGGGTGCGCCGCTCCAACTTCGTCTACGGCTCCACCAAGGCCGGCCTCGACGGCTTCTACCTCGGTCTCGGTGAGGCGTTGCGGCCGTACGGCCCGCGCGTGCTCGTCATCCGGCCGGGCCAGGTCCGCACCACGACCACGCTCGAGCACTGGAAGGCAACCGGCGCCAAGGAAGCACCGTTCACCGTCGACAAGGAAGAGGTCGCGGCCATGGCGGTGGCGGCGTCGCAGAAGGGCAAGGAGCTGATCTGGGCTCCCGGTCAGGTGCGCTTCCTGATGTCGGTGCTTCGCCACATCCCGCGCCCGGTTTTCCGCAAACTCCCCCTGTGAATCGATTCCCGTAGCGGTGGTTGTCCAGGACATGGGCGGCCACCGCTGACGAGGATCGCCCGGCGTGCTCGGCGGTCCGTGCTCGGCGGTCCGCGATAACGTTGCGCCGACCGCGGAGTCACAGCCATCGATCCGGAGGCAGTATGCGAGCATTCGGGCAGCACCGCGCCCGCCGCGAGGATTCGTCGACGTTTTCGGCGGTCCGGTGCGAGATCGGCGCGGGTCGATATGCCCGCTGCCACGGCTGGTCCGCGACTGGACAGTCGATCCCGGGTGGCACGAGTATCGCCGGAGTGATCGCGTGAGTACGCAGGTGAACGAGTCCGGCCGTGGCACTCTGTTGATTCGGCGGATCGGCTCGAGTGCGGGCACCGCTGTACTCGCGGCAGTGGTGGCGGCCGTGGTCGCGGCCGTCGGGCTCTATGCGTTTTCGCTGGTGCAGTGGCCTGCGTTCAACTCCTCCAATGTGACTCGGGCGCTGACCACGGTCGGGCAGGTGGTTGCCGCCGTCCTGCTGGTCGCCTCGATCGCGCTTTACCGGCGCAGAACCAAGCTGTGGCTGGCGAAACTGCTGTCGTGGGCGGGGCTTTCGGCGTTCGTCACGGTGACGCTCGGGATGCCGTTGGCCGCTACGAAGCTGTACCTGTTCGGTGTCTCGGTCGATCAGGAGTTCCGCACCGAGTATCTGACCAGGCTCACCGACAGCGCTGCGCTGCGCGATATGACCTACGCGGATCTGCCGCCGTTCTATCCCGCCGGATGGTTCTGGATCGGCGGCCGCGTGGCGAATGTGCTCGGGATGGACGGCTGGGAGGTCTTCAAGCCGTACGCGATCGGCTCGATCGCGGTGGCGGCGGTGATCGCCTTGGCGCTCTGGTCGGAGCTGATTCGCGCGGATTGGGCGGTCGGTGTTGCGGCGGCGGTCACCGCGGTCGGGCTCACCTTCGCCTCGCCCGAGGCGTATGGCGCGGTGATCGCGATTCTGTTGCCGCCGGTGCTGGTGCTTGCGTGGGGTGCGCTGCATCGGCCCGACGATCAGCGCGGGACCGCAGGCGGCTGGGGTGCGGTGATCGGCACCGGGGTGTTCCTCGGCGTCGCGGCCACCTTCTACACGCTGTACCTAGCGTTCGCGGCGTTCGCGGTGACGGTGATGGCGCTGGTCGCAGCCGGATACGCGGTATGGGCACGACGGGCGGAAGGTCGCTCGCATCGCCGGAGTGCCGACGATACGAACGGCGGCGCGTGGCAGGCAGCTATCCCCCCAGTGACCAGACTCGTTGTCATCGGCCTGATCGCCGGGCTCATCGCGCTGACGGTGTACCTGCCATTCCTGCTGGAACTGCTCGGCGGTTCCTGGCCCAGCGGCGGCACGGCCTTCCACTACCTGCCCGAAGCCGGCGCCGAACTGCCGTTCCCCATGGTGGAGTTCTCCCTGATCGGCGGCCTCTGCCTGATCGGCACGATCTGGCTGGTGCTGCGGGCCGGGTCGTCGCGGCGGGCGCAGGCGCTCGGTATCGGCGTGGTCGCGGTGTATCTGTGGTCGCTGCTGTCGATGCTGGCGACGGTCGCCGGGACGACACTGCTGTCGTTCCGGTTGGAACCGATCCTGTATGTGCTGCTGGCCGCGGCTGGCGCGTTCGGTTTCGTCGAGGGTGCGCGGGCTGCCTACCAGGCGTTCAACGAACCCGAGCGGTTCCGGATCGTGGTGGTCGCGGTGGCACTGGTCGGTGCGCTGGCCTTCACCCAGGACATTCCCCGGGTGCTGGCGCCGGAGATCACCACCGCCTACACCGATACCGATGGCGACGGCGTCCGCGCCGACCAGCGCGACGCCTCGGCGGTGCACTACTACCGCGAGATCGACGCCGCGCTCACCGCGCAGACCGGGCGTCCCCGTTCGGAGACGGTGGTGCTCACCGCCGACACCACCTTTCTCGCCTACTACCCGTACTTCGGTTTCCAGGGCCTGACCTCGCATTACGCCAATCCGCTCGCCGAGTTCCCCGAACGCGCGGCGGCCATCGAACAGTGGAGCGAGCTGGAAACCCCGCAGGAACTGCTCGACGCGATGGCGGCGGCGGCGTGGCGCGCGCCGGATGCGTTCCTGTTCCGGCGCAGCGGCGAGGATTACACGCTGAGGCTTGCGAAGGACGTGTATCCCAACGATCCGAACGTGAGCCGCTATACCGTCGCCTTCCCCAGCACGCTGTTCGACGATCCGCGCTTCACCAGCACCGATATCGGACCGTTCACGCTGGTCACCGTCGCGCACTGACGGCGCCCGGTCCGTCCCTGGCTTGTCAGCTCGTGTTCAGGGTGGTTGGGTACGGTGGGCTGCTGATCTAGCCGGTACGAGGAGTGGTTTTACGTTTTGAGTGGGGAACCTGACGTCGAGCGGGGTGGATCGACGGCGGTGGACGTCGCGACGAAAGGGTCGACGCCGACCCTGCGGCCA
This sequence comes from Nocardia sp. NPDC059180, assembly GCF_042754945.1. Taxonomy (NCBI): domain Bacteria; kingdom Bacillati; phylum Actinomycetota; class Actinomycetes; order Mycobacteriales; family Nocardiaceae; genus Nocardia; species Nocardia sp. NPDC059180. The sequence goes on along the minus strand of NZ_JBHZBU010000001.1, from coordinate 516,160 downwards.
AGCCCAGAACACACACCCGAACGAACCCGTCCGCGACTACGGATACCGCGCGCCGACCTGCTGATCGGCGCGAGCTACCTGGTGCTCGCCGCCACCATTCTGTCCGGGCAATGGCGTGACACCAGTGGCTCCTACCTGATCAAGAGCGGTCAGGACCAGACCATGTGGGAGTGGTTCTTCTCGGTCACCGCCCATTCGGTGGCCAATCTGCAGAACCCGCTCGGCACGCATCTGCAGAACTTCCCGGCCGGGGTGAACATGATGGCCAACACGGCCATGTTCGGGGTCGGCGTCCCGCTGACGCCGGTCACCCTGCTGTTCGGCCCGACCGTCACCTTCGTGCTTGTCCTCACCCTCGGGCTCGGCGGTACCGCATTCGCCTGGTACCGGCTGTTGTCTCGTGAACTGGTGAGCTCGCGGGCCGCCGCCGCCATCGGTGGCCTGTTCTGCGGTTTCGCGCCCGCGATGATCTCGCACGCCAACGCCCACCCGAACTTCGTGCTGCTGGTGCTGCTGCCGGTGATCGCCGGGCAGCTGATCCGGATGGCGCGCCGCGCAGGCGACGCCGAAACTCCGCGCCCACGACGGCGAGTGCGCGACGCCGTGATCCTCGGGCTGCTGGTGGCCATGCAGATCGCGCTCGGCGAAGAGCCGCTGCTGATCTTCGCGCTGGCCTTCGCTGTCTTCGCGATCGGCTACTACCTGCGCGAACCACGCACCGGGCTGCGCATGCTGCGCCGCATCGCCCCGACGGTGGCGCTGGCCGCGGTGATCACCCTTGTGCTCGCCGCGATTCCACTGTGGTGGCAGTTCTTCGGACCGCAGAGCTACCGGTCCATCGACCACGGTCAGATGGGCAACGACCTGAAGACCATCACCCAGTTCCCGTCGGAATCGCTGGGCGGCATGTTCTCACCCGGTCAGAGCGTCGCGATCAACCCGACCGAGCAGAACGCCTACTTCGGCTGGCCGCTGCTGTTGCTGCTCGTCGTCACCGCCGCACTGCTGTGGCGCGAGCGCATGGTGCGGGCCGCGACGGGCGTCATCGCGGTGTTCGGCGTGCTCTCGCTGGGCTCGGAAGCCATGTTCGGTAAGGAAGGCACCGGGGTCATGCTGCCGTGGCGGCTGCTGGAATCGGTGCCGCTGGTCAACTCGATGCTGGAAACCCGGCTGACCATGGCCGCGATACCAGCCATCGCGGTGATTCTCGCACTGGCCACCGAACGCGCGATCGCGTTGTGGAAGGAGTCGGCGGTCGATCCCAAACCGCTGGCCTGGTTCGCTGCCCTGACCTTCGCACTGCTGCCGCTGGTGCCGACGATCCTTCCGGTGGCCGAGCGGACCGTCACGCCGCAGTTCTTCGCCGACGGCACTGTCGACCGGTATGTCGATGACGGTTCCGTGGTCGTCGTGCCCCCGCCGCGTCCGCCCGATGCGAAGGCCCTGCGCTGGCAAGCCGACGCCGGCTTCTCCTTCCCGCTCGCGGGCGGCTACTTCGTCGGCCCCACCGGCGCGGACAAGAAGGCCATCTACGGGCCTGCCGCACGGGCCACCGCGTCACTGCTGGTGAAAGCCCAGGACACCGGCAAGGTGCCGGTCATCGACGCCGACGATCGCGCATCGGCGCTGGCGGATCTGCGGTTCTGGCGGGCCGACGTGGTGGTGCTTCCGCAGACCCACCATGACGACACCCTGCGCCAGACCATGGCCTCGCTGCTCGGCGTCGAGCCGACCCGGGTGCAGGACGTGTGGGTCTGGGACGTGCGGGCGTTGCGGTAACCACTATCACTCGCGGTTAGGCGTACCTCCGCATTCGCTGCGGCCATGCGCGGGCTGGGGGCGGACTCCGTCCGACAGCGCCCATTAGAGTCGAGACCCGTGCGACCGGACCGATCTCCCAGAGCGTTCAACCGTCTCCGCCTGATCGCCCTCGTCTCCGGATTCCTCGGATTCGTGCTGGCGTTGCTGACCCCGCTGTTGCCGGTGCGTCAGGACCAGGCGGTCCTCGACTGGCCGCAGGCTGGGCAGGCGAGTGTCGAAGCGCCGCTGGTGACTTACGAGCCACTGCGACTCGAACTCACCGTGCCGTGCCCGGTGCTGCGGGACGCGACGGGCACGCTGGTCTCGACCATCCCGATGGACTCCGATCAAGCCTCGGCCAAGGGGCTGATCGTGGCGGTGCGTGACGGCACGCTGTCGGTGCTGCTGCGTGACGTTCCGCTGTTGTCGGCGCCGGTGGCCGAAATCGGCGACTGCACGGCGATCAGCGTCACCTCCGAGGCCGCCGCCACCAGCGCCGAGATCGTCGGGGTGAATCGCGCGGATGGAACGCCCTTCCGCGCCATCGTCACTCGCGATATCCGCCCGCAGATGGTCGGTGTGTTCACCGAGCTGGATCAGGCGCAACTCGATGGCATCCGCTTGCACGCCGATATCGATTCGCGGTTCAGCTCCTCCCCCACCGCGTTGAAGCTCGCCGCGATGATCATCGCGGTACTGAGCACCATCGTCGCGCTGATCGCACTGCATCTGCTCGACACCGCCGACGGACGGCGCGCGCGCCGCTTCCTCCCCGGGCACTGGTGGCGCTTCACCCTGGCCGACGGCGCGGTGCTCGGAACCCTCGCGGTCTGGCACGTCATCGGCGCCAACACCTCCGACGACGGCTACATCCTGAACATGGCGCGCGCCTCCGAGCACGCCGGGTACATGGCCAACTACTACCGGTGGTTCGGGGTGCCAGAGGCGCCGTTCGGCTGGTCCTACGAGGTGCTGTCCTGGATGACCCGGGTCTCCGACGCCAGCCCGTGGATGCGGCTGCCCGCACTGCTGGCCGGAGTGGTGTGCTGGCTGGTGATCAGCCGCGAGGTGCTGCCACGGCTCGGTGCGCGGGTGCGCAGCAACAAGGTGGCGTTGTGGACGGCCGGACTGGTGTTCCTGGCCTTCTGGCTGCCCTACGACAACGGTCTGCGGCCCGAACCGCTGATCGCGGCGGGCGCGCTGCTCACCTGGTGCTCGATCGAGCGGGCCATCGCCACATCGCGACTGCTGCCCGCGGCGATCGGCATTCTCATCGCAGCGTTCTCGCTTGCGGCCGGGCCGACGGGGCTGATCTGTATCGCGGCGTTGATCGCGGGGTCGCGGCCGGTGTTGCAGGTGATTGTGAAGCGGGCGCGTGGTGAGGCGGCGACGCAGTCGATTCTCGCCGAGGCGCGGGCGCAAGCGCGGGGGTCCGGCGGCGAAGCTCAGCCGGGAGACGACGCTCGGTCGAAGGGTGACGCTCCGGCAGAAGGAGATAGTCGATCGGAGGGCGAGGCTCGCGCGGAGATCGCCGCCGAGGGTCCCACGGCGGCCGGCAGTGGCTCTGCTGGCGAGCCCGATAGCGGTGCTGTTCGGGACAACAACGCGAAACCTGCCAAACGCCCGCGTGGTTCGCTGGGCAGCGGGATCTTCCGGTACGCCGCGCTTCTCGCACCCGGCCTTGCCGCCGGAACCCTGGTCCTGGTCGTCATTTTCGCCGATCAGACACTGGCCACGGTCATGGAAGCCACCCGGGTCCGCACCATCGTCGGACCGAACGTCGCCTGGTTCGACGAACGCACCCGCTGGGATTCGCTGCTCATGCTGGCGCCGGACGGTTCGCTGTCGCGGCGGTTCGGTGTGCTGCTGATGCTGCTGTGCCTGCTCGTGTGTGTGCTGCAAGTGCTGCGCAAGGGCCGGATTCCCGGCACCTCACGCGGTCCGTCGGTGCGCATTCTCGGGATCGTGTTCGCCTCGCTGCTGCTGATGATGTGGACGCCGACCAAGTGGACCCATCACTTCGGCGTGTACGCCGGTCTCGCCGGATCGCTGGCCGCGCTGGCTGCGGTCGCGGTGGGCGTCAACGGGATTCGCTCGGCACGTAACCGGGCATTGTTCGCTGCGGCGGTGCTGTTCCTGCTCGCCATCACTTTCACCGGCTCCAACGGCTGGTGGTACGTGTCCAGTTACGGTGTCCCGTGGTGGGACAAGGCGCCGCTGGTGGCGGGCAAGGGTGTGTCGACGCTGTTCCTCGGGCTCAGTGTGGTTGCGCTGCTCGTCGCGCTGTGGCTGCATTACCGGCAGCCCTATCGGCGATCCGGCGACTCACGATGGGGGCGCTACGCCTCGGCCCCGTTGACGATCGCCGCCGCGCTGATGGTGATCTTCGAAGTGGCCTCGCTGGCCAAGGCCGCCGTCACCCAGTACCCGGCCTACTCGGTCGCCGAGTCCAACGTGCGGTCGCTGGCCGGTGAGCCGTGCGCAATGGCCGATTCGGTACTCGTGGAAACGAATACCGCCGATTCGCTGCTGGCTCCGTACGACGGCGCGCCCGCCGACGGCCTCACCACCACCGAAACCGGAGTGGAGTCGGTCGGATTCACCCCGGACGGCGTAGCCGACGACCTCACCGCCGACGCCGAGGAGGTCGCGGGCGGCGGTGCCAATACCGTCGAATCCGACAACGACAACAAAACCAGCGACACCACCGGAGCCGGCACCGGCGGCGGCACCACCGCACAGGCCGGTATCAACGGCTCCACCGTGGTACTGCCCTTCGGCCTCGACCCGGCCCGCACCCCGGTGCTCGGCAGCTACACCGACGAGGACCAGAGCCAGGCGAAGCTGACCACCCAGTGGTACCGCCTCGACCTGACCGACGCCATGCGCGCCGACCCCGCCTACCGGGTGCTGGCCATCACCGCGGCCGGGCGCATCCGGTCCGTGGACGCCGACGGCGTGCTCACCTACGGCCAGGATCTGGTGCTGGAGTATGGAACCCGCGCCGCCGACGGATCCATGACCGTGCTCGGTGCGCTGACCCCGACCGATATCGGACCGGCACCGTCCTGGCGAAACCTGCGGGTACCGCTGGACCAGCTGCCCGCCGAAGTCAACGCGGTGCGCCTGGTCGCCTCCGACAACGACATCACCCAGCGCCAGTGGCTGGCCATCACCCCACCACGCCTGCCACGCCTGGCCACCCTGGACTCCGTCGTCGGCCACACCGACCCGGTCCTGCTGGACTGGCACGTCGGCCTGGCCTTCCCCTGCCAACGCCCCTTCGACCACCACCTCGGCGTAGCCGAAGTCCCACGCTGGCGCATCCTGCCCGACCGCGTCGGCGCCGACGCTTCCAACGCCTGGCAGGACGATATCGGCGGCGGTCCACTCGGGTGGACGGAACTGTTGCTGCAAGCGAAGTCTGTGCCGACGTATCTGAACGACGACTGGGCGCGGGACTGGGGTTCGTTGGAACAGTTCACTCCGTATGACCCGAGTGCTGTTCCGGCGGAACTGGGTGTCACCACAGTGACCCGTTCGGGGCTCGAGAAGGACGCTCCGATCCGGATCAGGTAACCGGCAGCCCTTCCCACTCACGGGAATCTCAAAGATCTCCGCGAGTGGGAAGGCGCGCCGTCCGCCGGTGCCGAACCGGTCCGATGACGGGCGCAGCGCCGATACCCTGCGGTAACTCCCACGACGCCCTGTTTCCTCTCGGGAAACGTTGGGCTACTGCTTGTTTCGATCTCAGGAATTACCCAGCGACGGACCGTACAGTTGAACACATGACTCCGGCCTTCGAAGATATGCCCCTGCGCGATCTCGTCGGATTACTGAACGACGAGGAGCAACGAGAACTACGCCCGTCGGTGCTACGGGTGCTCAACCGCCTGCCCGATCAAGAGGTGTTACGTCGCGAACTGGGTAGGCGTATGACCAACGTGTAGAACCAGCAAACCCCGTCGTCCAACGAAAAGGGCGGCACTCGTCATATCGACGAGCGCCGCCCTTCGTCAGCTTCGGGGCCGGATCAGAACACTCGCAGCTGTCCCGGCATCCACAAACCGGAACGCGAAGCGGTGCCGGTTTCCAGTTCGGCCGGAGTCGCGTCGTAATACTGGTCGTAGCGTTCCAACGAACCCCAGTCGCGGGCCCAGTCGTCCTTCAGGTAAGTCGGCATGGTGACCGACTTGGACAGCATCTGGGAGAAGCCGAGCGGGCCGCCGAACTCTTCGGCCTGCCAGGTGTTGGTGGAGCTGATGGCCAGCGGGCGGTCGGGCAGGATGCGGTAGCGCGGGACCTCGGCGACACCGTTGTGGTGGGAGAAGGGGCGCTGGCAGGGGAACTGCAGGCCGACGGCCCAGTCCAGCAGGACCGGCTGCTCGGAACCGATGAAGCTGTTGACCGACTCCAGCGTCGGCACCCGCGGCGGGGTGAACGCCAGCCACTGGTCACCGATGAGGATGGGGTCGTTGGCGACGATGCGCACCGCGTCGGCCTCGGGCGCGATCTCGTCCAGCGGCACCCGCAGGTTGCGCCAGGACGGGAACGGGCCGATATCGCGGGGCAGGTAGGTGCCGAGCGGGGTGACGCTGCCGTCGGGCTGACGCTTGCCGTAGTCGACGGTCAGCGACTGGCCGTACTGCATGGCGCCGGTGTCGTCGTAGGACACGATGCGGCCGGCCGCGGAGATGACGATCAGCGGCTTGTCCTCGGCACGCTCGGGCAGCCCGTACCAGCTCGAGGTCACGAAAGCAGGCTGCTGCACGCCGTGCTGGTAGCTGCCGAGGATCGGGGTGGCCGCGGGGTCGAGCCCGAACGGCAACGCCACGGTGCTGCCGTTCACGCCCTGCGCGCCCTGGCCGCCGCCGGTGCCCGCGCTCTGGCCTTCGGCGAACGCGGCGCCGACCGACTGGGTGGAGGTGTTGCCGGTACCCGGCTTCACCTCGACGGCGTCGGCGGACAGATCGTCGGGCACACCGTTGGGGTCGAAGCCCACCGGATCGACGCCGGCCAGCGGATCGTTCGGGTTGGTCGGCGGGGTGACCGGATCGATGATCGGGTCGAGCCGTCCACCGTTCGGATCCGCCTCGACCAGCACGTCATTGGCGAGGCCGCAGCTGTCGCCGGAGAGCGCGTCGATGTTCGAGCGCGCCAGCGAGTAGCCGGGGTATTGCGAATACGCGCCCTTGACCAGCGACACCACCTCGAACAGCACCATCGCGGCGGCGACCAGCGTCAACGGGATGGCGGCGAACTTTCGGATCCGCCTGCCGCGCGCCGATCGCGGTGAACTCGGCGGTTTGGCGTAACCCTCACGCAGCGCATGCCACGCCACCAGTGCCAACGCCGCCCCGAACAGGATGAGGATCACCGTATTGGACTGGATACCGCCAACCGAGACCCGCTTGTCGAACCACGGCACACCGAAGCTGGACACGTACCAGTAGCCGTTGATCCCGGAGAATGCCACGGCGAGCACGAACAGCAGCCCGGCCAGGAAGATCGCCCGGTTCTTCCGTGCCCGCAAGGCACTGGCCGACACCGCGACCGCCGTCACCGCCGCCAGCGAACCGGCGATACCGGCGTAGGCGCCGAAGTGGTGGGTCCACTTGGTCGGGTTGAACATCATGAAGAAGATGGTTCCGAAGACCACGCCCATCAACCGCCAGGTCGGGGCGCTGGCGATACCGGGCACCTGGCGCCTGCGCAGCAGCACAAGCATGGTGGTGAACAGGCACAGCAGCATCGCCAGGAACGCGAACCGGCGCGAGACCGAACCGTCGACGGTCTCCACGAACAGGTAGTAGTAGCGCAGGTAGTCCTCGTACCAGGCCAGGTTCGGGCCGGTCAGCTGACGCACGCGGTTGGCTTCCTGGATACCGGCGAAGGTCTGATCGCTGTAGACGACTGTCAAGACGAGTAGACCGGCTGCCGCGATCGGTGCGAGCAACGGCAGCGTCCCGTGTTCGCGTCGCTTACGCACCACGATCTTCACCAGCGGACGGATACCGGCCAGCAGTGCCGCGATACACATCAGGCCCGTCGGGGCGGCGGCCAACGTGAACGCGGCCACCAGCACAGCGACACCTGCGGGCAGCAGCCTGCCCGTCGCGATGGCTCGCTCGATCGAGACCCAGGTCAGCAGCGCGCCGAGCGCGACGATCGGCTCCGAACGCAGCCCGTTGTCGAACGGCAGCCAGAACGCCAGGAACACCAGACCACCGGTCCACAGCGCCACCCGGTTGGTGCGCACGCCGCGACCGAGGCGCGGCACCACCTCGCGGCTGATCACCATCCAGCACAGGATCGCGCACGCCAGCGCCGGCAGACGCACCCACGGGCTGGCCGTGGAAACCTCGGCGAAGAGCTGGATGACGTAGTAGTACCAGCCGAACGGCGCCTCCGGCACGCCGTACCAGCGGAAGTAGTTGGCCATATAGCCTGCGTCCGGCGCGACCCGGACCATGCTCAGGATGTAGCCGTCGTCGGAGGTGTTGGCGCCGACGAAATGCCACACCAGCAGCGTCCCGATGACGGCACCGTCGGCCCAGGTCGGCTTGAACCAGTGCGAAGGCAGGAACCGGCGGTGACCGCGGCCGTCGCTGGTGTCCAGCCGCGCCAGCGCAGCCAGCGCGATCAGCGTGCACAGCACGGCGGCGATCATCGCGACCATCTTGATGAGGGTCGGCGTGGAGCTGTAGCGCGTATCGATCTCCATGTCGAACGCCAGGCCCGCGGGCACTGCGCCCTCCAGGTCGGAGAACACACCGACCACCTGGGGCCGCAGATCGCCGAGCAGCTGGCCCTCGACCGGCTGCCCGGCCTCGGTGGTCAGCCCGTTGAAGACCGCGTGCGTCCGATCGATATCGGAGGTGATGGTGATATCGGTGCAGCCCGCGAGTTCGGAGCGCTGCGCCGAGGCGACCACCGCATTGCGGTCGACCACATCCACCGAGGTATCCGAGACACGGACGAACAGCGCCTCGAGCGCCGCCTGATCACCCTGCGGCGGCGCGGTGGCCAACAGCATTCCGCCCTGCGGCGGCAACTGCTCGATCGCCGAACACGGAATGGTCGCGCTCAGCTCGATCGGCACCTGCGACATCAGCGGCGCCTGCACATTGCCGAGCGAACCCTGCTGCGGCCAGCTCAACGTCGCCGTCGTCTGCGTTACCGGTAGAAATGGCGTGGCCAGCGCGAACAGGGCACCGAGCACGCCTGCGACCAGCGCGATGAGCCGCGCGGTCCGGAAATCGCGCGGAGCGACCTGCGGTGCGGGCGGCGTCTCCGGCAAAACAGCGACTGCATCTGACACGGTTGGGAAGTCTAGAGCGCGGCGTTCGACATGGCGTGTCCAGTAGGACATTGCCTCGCGGCAGCTACGTATTAGCAGAACGCGGATTCGGGCGAAACGACACCCGAATTACCGTCGACCGGTGGGGGCAATGGAAAGCTATGGGTATGACAAAGGTGAATCTCGAGACGAACTACGGAACCATCGGGCTGGAGCTGGACGACGCCAAGGCGCCGAACACGGTGAAGAACTTCCTGGAGTACGTGAACGCCGGGCACTACGACGGCACCATCTTCCACCGCGTCATCCCCGGCTTCATGATCCAGGGCGGCGGCTTCGACGGCGATATGAAGCAGAAGCCGACCAAGTCCCCGATCCAGAACGAGGCGGGCAACGGCCTCAAAAACGACCGCTACACCGTCGCCATGGCGCGCACCAACGACCCGCATTCGGCGACCGCGCAGTTCTTCGTCAACGTGGCCGACAACGATTTCCTCAACCACACCCAGCCGGCCGGCCAGGGCTGGGGCTACGCGGTCTTCGCTACCGTCACCGAGGGCACCGAGGTGGTCGACAAGATCGCCGCCGTGTCCACCTCCTCGCACGGCGTCCACCAGGACGTCCCGGCCGAGGCCGTCGTGATCGAATCCGCGAAGGTCGCCTGATCGGACACTGACCCGACGACAAACGCGACGCGGGCCGCATCCCTACCGGATGCGGCCCGATCGCTGTCTACGGCCCTTTACTTACAGCGGCAGCAGGTGATGCTTGCGCGGGTTCTTCAAGATGGTCTTGTCCCGCAGCAGGTGCAGCGCCTTGCGCAGTTCCAGACGCGTCGCCGACGGTTCGATGACGGCGTCGATGTAACCGCGTTCGGCCGCCACCCATGGCGTGGCGACGGTGGCGTTGTAGAAGTCGATCATCTGCTGGCGGATCGCCGGACGCTGATCCTCCGGCGCGGCCGCGATCTGCTTGCCACCGATCAGGCTCACCGCGCTCTCCGCGCCCATCACCGCGATCCGCGCCGTCGGCCAGGCCAGGTTGACGTCGGCGCCGAGCTGCTTGGAGCCCATGACCGCGTATCCGCCGCCGTAGGACTTGCGGATCACCACTGTCACCTTCGGCACGGTCGCCTCGACGAACGAGAACAGGAACCGGCCGCCGCGTTTGATGACGCCGATCTTCTCCTGCTCCACACCGGGCAGGAAGCCTGGCGTATCCACCACGAAGACCAGTGGGATCTCGAAGGCGTCGCACATCCGCACGAAATGCGCCGCCTTGTCCGAGGCTCGCGCGTCCAATGCGCCTGCGTAGAACATCGGCTGGTTGGCCACCACGCCGACGCTGCGGCCGTCGACCCTGGCGAAGCCGGTGATGATGTTGCGCCCGGCCGTCGCGCCGATCTCGTGGAAATCTCCGTCGTCGAAGATGCGGATCAGGATTTCCTGCATGTCGTAGCCGGAGTTGTCCGAGTCCGGCACGATCCCGTTCAGCTCACGATCGGAATCGGTGAGTTCCGGCTCCAGACCGGGATTCACGATCGGCGGCGGCTCCTGGCAGGAGGTCGGTAGAAATCCGAGGTAGTCACGCACCCACGCGAAGGCGGCCTTCTCGTCCTCGGCGACGTGGTGGATATTGCCGTACTGGGCCTGGCTGTTGGCGCCGCCGAGTTCCTCGAGGCTGACGTCCTCGCCGGTGACCTCGCGGATCACCTTGGGGCCGGTGACGAACATGTACGCCTCTTCGGTCGCCACCACGACGTCGGTGTTGATCGGGGCGTAGACGGCGCCGCCCGCGCATTTGCCGAGGATCATCGAGATCTGCGGCACCAGGCCCGACAGCGGTTCCTGGCGACGGCCGAGTTCGGCGTACCAGGCCAGCGAGGTCACCGCCTCCTGCACGCGCGCACCACCGGAGTCGTTGATACCGACGACCGGGCAGCCGACCTTCAGGGCGTACTCCATGATCCCGGCGACCTTGCGACCGAACATCTCACCGACCGAACCGCCGTAGACGGTCTGATCGTGGGAGAACACCGCGATCGGCCGTCCGTCGACCAGGCCGTGCCCGGTGACGACACCGTCGCCGTAGAGGGCATCGGGATCACCGGGTTTGCGCACCAAAGCACCGACTTCCACGAAGGTGCCTGGATCGAGCAACATGTTGATCCGGTCGCGGGCGCTGGGAATCCCCTTCTTCGCCCGCTTGGCCACCCCCGCTTCACCCGCGGGTTCCTGCGCCAGCTCGAGGCGTTTACGCAGGTCCGCGAGTTTCTCGGCAGTAGTGCTCACTTGGCCCCTTTCGCCTCGATTTCCGCGAGCTTCGCGGAGAGGTCCGCTCCGATTTTGCCGATGCGTGGTTCGTCGACGATCTGCAAATGGTCGCCGGGGATGTGGATGACCTCGAGGTTGGGCACGTACTCGTCCCAGCCGCCGTTGGGCAGCCGGTCGGCGTAGCGCGGCTCCAGCTCGAGCATGCCGTCGTGGTAGCGGTCGGCGAGGTAGAGCACCACATCACCGTCGTAGTGGGTCGGGCGGACTTTTTGTAGTGCGCGGTTCTCGACCCAGGAGGTGCGCTGATGTTCGAGCACGCCGCCCGGGATCTTCGCGCCGGTCATCTTGACCAGATCGGTGACGATCTTGATCTGATCCTCATCGGAAGCCTGAGCCAGTTCTTCCAGCTGCTCGTCGGGCAGCTCGCCCTCGACGCCATAGGTCTTCTTCGCGAAGGCCTGGTAGCGCTGCATCCGGCGGACCCGCTCCTGCGGGCTGTCGTCCTCGGGCTCGGTCGGGATCGCGAGGTCGATCAGACCGACCACGCGGACGTCCGCGCCCTCGGCCCGCAGAATCTGCGCGACGGCCATCGCAAGGACCGCACCGAGCGACCAGCCGTAGAGCACGTACGGTCCGTCACCCTGGATCTTGCGCAGTTCCGGGACGTACTGGCGGGCGCGTTCGTCGATTTCGCCGTCGACGCGCTCGAGGCCGTACACCGGGGTGGTCTCGGGCAGCTTCTTCATCAGCGGCTCGTACACCAGCGTGTTGCCGCCGGAGGGATGGAACACGAACACCGGCACGGCATTCGAGCCCTCGGCGCGCGGGCGCAGCGGCCGGATGAACCCGTCCACATCGGCGCCGCTGTCCTGCAGCTTGCGCACCACGTCGGCGAGGTCTTCGATGGTCTCGGAATCGAGCACATCGTCGACGGTGACCTCCGCCCCGACCCGATCGGTCAGGCGGGCGGCCAACTTTTCGGCGGTGTCCTCGTCGAGGATCGGCAGGGTAGTGAAGATGCCCTTGGCAGACTTGCCGGTGACGACCGCCCAGGAGGCGAAGGTCAGGCGCTCGGCGGCGTCACGCGGGGGGACGTCGTCTTCGGTTTCGGCCTTGCCGCCGCCGAAAATCGCGGCCGCTTCCGCAGGCGCCGGAGTGGGTGCCGCAACAGGCTCGGCCTTCGCCGCCGCCTTCGACTCCGCTTCCGCGACAATCTTTTCCGCCTCGGCCTCGACCGTGGTGTTCTCGACGTCGGCCTTCGGCGCAGCGTCGCCGGCGGCGGCCTTCACCACCGCACCCGGGTCTTCCCCCGCCTCCAGCGCGGCCCGCGCGGCGGCGACGAAACCCTCATCGACGGTCACGTCTTCGCCCGCGGCCTGCCGCTGCGCGATCTCCTGGACCTCGTCGCGGTGCTCGATGGCGTAGCGCAGTACCTTGCCGACCTCGTGCAGGCTGGCGTCGCGCACGGCCTGGATCTGCAGCTGCGGGATGTCGAATTCGTATTCGACGCGGTTCTTGATGCGCATGGCCATCAGGGAGTCGAGGCCGAGCTCCATCAGCGGGATCTCCATCGGGAGGTCCTCGACGGCGTAACCCATCGATTCGGCGACGATCACCGCGAGCCGTTCCTCGACGGTCTGGGAACCGTTGGGATCCCAGCGATCACCGAAGGATTCGACGACCTCGACGTCGGCGCTCGCCGTGGCCTCGGCCGGTGCGGCCGCAACCGTCGCGGCGGCAACGGATTCGGGCAGCGCGGCACCGGAGGTGACGACCGCGTCGAACAGCAACCGGAAACCGGCGCCCTCACGGGCGTGCACCTGCACCGACGCGCCACCGGGATGCGGGGTCAGCGTGGTGGTCAGCGTGCCGGAGGCCGGCGGGGCGCTGTGGGCGATCGACGCACCGAGCGCCACATCGCTGAGTACCTGCGCGGCAGCCGAATTCACCAGCGCGGCGAGGTCGCCGACCGAACCGGCCTGCACCTCCCACACATGCCTGCCGTCGGGCAGCGCGACGTGCGCGCCGGGCGCCCGGTTGTTACCACCGGAGGACATGGTGGCCTTGGGCCAGTACGGCTTACGCACGAACGCGGTACGCGGGACATCGCCGTACGCGCCCGCGGGCAGCAGCGACGGCAGATCGACGGCGTGGCCGTGCACATACAACTGAGCCAGCGCCGAGATCACACCGGCCGATTCGTCTTCCTTGCGCTTGAGCGTCGGAATCAGCTGCGCGTCATGCAGTCCCGCGGCGAAGGTCGTACCGAGCACCTGCATCAGCGCCACCGAGTTCGGCGCCAGCTCCAGGAAGGTGGTGTGGCCGGAGTCCACCGCGAGCTTCACCGCATTGGTGAAGTACACGCTGTGGCGCATGTTCTTGACCCAGTAGTCCTCGTTGTGCACCGGATCGTGGCCGGCGCGGTAGAACTGCTCCTTGTCGACGGTGGAGTACAGCCCGACCGTCATCTTCGTCGGCTCGATACCGGCCAGCTCGGCGGCCAGCTCGCCCAGCAGCGGGTCCATCTGCGAGGTGTGGCCCGCACCGCGAGTCTGCAGCACGCGGGCGAACTTGCCGGACTCCTCGACCCGCGCGACGATCTGGGCGACCTGCGCCTGCGGGCCGCCGATCACCGTGTTGGTCGGCGCGGCGTACACCGCCACCTCGACGTCGGGGAATTCGGTGAGCAGCTCCGCGACATCGTCGGCACTGAGTTCGACCAGCGCCATATTGCGCACATCGTCATCGGTGATCATCTGCTCGCCCTCGCCCATCAGGCGGGAGCGGGCGCAGATCACGCGCACGGCGTCTTCCAGCGTCAGACCGCCGGAAATGTAGGCACCGGCGACCTCACCCATGGAGTGGCCGACGACCGCGGCGGGCTCGGCGCCGTGCGCACGCAGCAGCGCGGCCAGGCCGATTTGGATGGTGAAGATGCCGACCTGCGAGGTGCCGACGTTGTAGTCCTGGGCATCGTCGAGAATCATCTCGCGGATCGAGTACCCGGCCTCGTCCTGCACCAGCTCATCGACCTCGTCGACGGTGCGACGGAAGATCGAATTCTCTTGGTAGAGCTGCTTACCCATCTTGCGGTGCTGGGCGCCGAAGCCGGCGAACACCCACATCGGGGGCTTGATGGCAGGGGCGTCGGCGGTGAACACACCGGTGCCCGGCTTACCCGCCGCGATGGCGCGCAGACCAGCGACGGCCTCCGCATGGTCCTTGGCAAGCACCACACCGCGCGAACGCCAGTGACTGCGCTTGGCCAGCGACCGCGCGACGTCCGTGAGCGGAGTATTGCGACCCTGTTCGGTCTCCAGCCAGTCGGCCAGTTCGGCGGCGGCACGACGACGACGTGAGGGCAGGTACCCCGAGACCGGCAGAATCACCGGCAGCGGCTCTTCGCGCTCGGCGGACCATTCGGCTTCTACGGCAACGGTTTCCGCCACCGCCGCCGGAGTCTCGCGCTCGACGGCTTCGGATTCGGATTCGGCGACGATGCCCTCGGCCTCGGCCACCACATCGGTCGTCTCGACGTCGGCATCCGCGTCGCCCGTAACCTCCACTGCCACAGCAGCCTTGGACACGTACTCCTGCAACACCACATGCGCGTTGGTGCCACCGAAGCCGAAGCCGGAGATACCGACGGTCGCGGTGCCGCTGTAGCGCGGGAACTCGGTCGGCTCGTCGACGATCTTCAGCCGCGCCTGCTCGAACGGGATGAACGGGCTCGGGCCCGCGTAGCCGATGTTCGGCGGAATCACATTGTGCTGGAACGCCATGACCACCTTGGCCAGGCTCGGCACGCCCGCACCGGACTCGAGGTGACCGAAGTTGGTCTTGACCGAACCGAGCAGCGCGGGCTTGTCGGCGTCGCGGCCACGCCCGACCACCCGGCCGAGCGCGTCGGCCTCGATCGGATCACCGATCGGAGTGCCGGTGCCGTGCGCTTCGATGTAGTCGACGGTGGAGGGCTTGATGCCCGCGTCGCGGTAGGCGCGACGCAGCACATCGGCCTGGGCGTCCGGGTTCGGTGCGAGCAGGCCGTTGGAGCGACCGTCGTTGTTGACCGCCGAGCCCTTGACCACGGCGTAGATGTGGTCGCCGTCGCGTTCGGCGTCAGCGAGCCGCTTGAGCACGACCAGACCGGCACCTTCGGAACGGACCATGCCGTCGGCGTCGGAGGAGAAGGCCTTGATGTGGCCGTCCTTGGCGATGCCGGGCGCGAAGCCGAGCGTCGTCATCGGCATCAGCAGCATGTTCACACCACCGGCCAGCGCCAGGTCGGCGTCACCGTCGCGCAGCGCGCGCACTGCCTGGTGCATCGCGACCAGCGTGGACGAGCATGCGGTGTCCACGGTGACCGACGGGCCGCGGAAGTCGTAGAAGTAGGAGACGCGGTTGGCGATGATGCCGTTGGAGCTGCCCATGATCGCGTACGCCTCGGCGGAAGCGGGCAAGTTCGGGTCGGGGTCGCTGAGCCCGAGCGCGGCGATCATCTGGAAATCGCTGGTGGAGGAGCCGATGAACAGGCCGACCGGCGCGCCCTTGAGGTCGCTGGCCGGAATCCGGGCGTGCTCGAGCGCCTCCCAGGTGAGTTCCATCATCAGCCGCTGCTGCGGATCGACGCGCTCGACCTCGATCGGCGACATCGCGAAGAACTCGGCATCGAAGCCCTTGACCACGTCCTGGTCCAGGTAGCCGCCCAGGGTGTTGGCCTCGGCGACCGCCTGCGCGACCGAGGGCTCACTGAGGAACTCCGACCAGCGGCCCTCGGGCAGCTCCCGGATCGCGTCGCCGCGGTTCATCAGGAATTCCCAGGTCGACTCCGGGGTGTCACCGGCGCCGGGCAGCCGGGTGGACAGGCCGACGATCGCAATGTCGTGCGCCTCCCCCGGGGCGTATCCGGCGGTGTAGGAAAGCTCGTCGGCCGCCTCCGCAGGCAACTCCGGCTCACCGTTGATGATGACGTCGGCCAGCGAGGCGATCGTCGGATGCTGATAGACCACCGTCGGGTTCAAGATGACGCCGGTGAGATCCTCGATATCGCCGCCGAGCGCCATCGCATCGCGCGAAGCCAGACCGAACTCCTCCATCGGACGGTCGACGGTGATCTGCTCGAGCTGCTGACCTGTCGCGTCGGCCACCCACTTGCGCAGCCATTCCTGTAGCTCCGCAACGGAGATATCGGGATTGGCCGGCGCACTGGGGGCAGCAGCTTCGGCATCCGCGCCGGGATCGACGGGAAGGTTGTCGGTCGTCTCGGGAGCCATGCCCTCGTTCTCAGCCATCAATCCTCAAGCTACCTGTAAGCGCGCTGGGCGCGGCGGCGAATGGGCACCGTCGCCCATCTGTCTACGACGCCCAGCGGGCGGGCATCAATCGGTCGAACACGAAGTCTCTCGAACAGCCATATCGGTGAGCGACCCCGCTGCTGTTTCAGCGAGGGCTACCGGAGGCCGGCAGGGCACTCGGCCCGCCGCGGCTCACACCGCGACGGGCCGGACAACTCAAACCTCCGGGGCATCCGGGAAGGCTTGCTGGGTGTAGCCACCCCGCAATGTTCCCCCGATGTACTCGGCCTTGCAGGCGCGACGGGCGATCTTGCCGCTGGAAGTGCGCGGGATGGAACCCGCGGGCACCAGCAGCAAGTCGCGGACGGTCACGCCGTGCCGCTGCGCGACGGCAGCGCGTACCGCGTCGGCAATCGGCAGCGGATCGGCTTTACCGGCGCCAGGGCCACGCTCGGCGACGACGACGAGCTGCTCCGAGGCGTCATCGGCGTCGAACTTGAGCCCGGAGTGGCTGCCCTGGGCGAATACCTCGGGGGGCAACTGGTTGGCGGGCACCGAGAACGCGGCCACGAAACCGGGACGCAGAGCCTTGCTCGCCTCCTGCGCGGAGTACTCGAGGTCCTGCGGGTAGTGGTTGCGCCCGTCGACGATGACCAGGTCCTTGACGCGGCCGGTGATGTAGAGCTCGCCGTCGAAGTAGACGCCGTAATCGCCGGTACGCATCCAGTTGCCGTCGGCGTCGGAGCCCTCGGCGTGGCTCTCGCCCTGACGTTCGGTGAGCTTGTTCTGGAAGGTCGCCGCGGTCTCGTCCGGGCGGCCCCAGTAGCCGATGCCCATGTTGTTGCCGTGCAGCCAGATCTCGCCGACCCGGCCGTCGGCCAGCTCGTGGCCGCCGCCGTCGGATTCGACGGTGTCCGGGTCCACGATCACGGCCCACTGCGACAGCGCCACATAACCGCAGGACACCTGCGCGATGGCGTTCTCCGCGCCCGGATCGACCTTGACGATGCGGCCCGCGTTGAGCTCGTCGCGATCGACGTAGATGACCTTGGCCTCGTCCTCGGCCTTGGTCGCGGAGACGAACAGCGTCGCCTCGGCCATGCCGTAGCAGGGCTTGATCGCGGTCTTGGGCAGACCGTACGGCGCGAAGGCCTCGTTGAACTTCTTCATCGAGGAGGTGGTGACCGGCTCGCTGCCGTTGATCAGGCCGATGACGTTGGAAAGATCCAGCGATTCGCCATCCTTCGGCAGGCCACGCGCGGCGGCGTGCTCGAAGGCGAAGTTCGGGGCGGCCGCGAAGGTACCGGCGCCGTCGGCGACCGCAGCCAGCTCCTTGATCCAGCGGTACGGACGCCGCACGAACGCGGTCGGCGACATGATGGTGATGTACTTTCCGCCGACCGCGGGCAGGATCACCGTCAGCAGGCCCATGTCGTGGAACAGCGGCAGCCAGGTGACGCCGCGGGAATTCCAGTCCAGGTTGATCGCGTCGACCATCTGCAGCAGGTTGGTGCCGACGGCGCGGTGGGTGATCTCCACACCGGCCGGGACCCGGGTCGAACCCGAGGTGTACTGCAGGTAGGCGATGTCGTCGACGGCGATGTCCGGGCGCACCCAGCTCTCGCCGACACTGTCGGGAATGGCGTCGACGGCGATGATGCGCGGACGCTGAGCGGCCGGCAGCGCACGGAAGAACTGACGCACCCCGGCCGCGGAGGAGCTCGCGGTGAGGATGGCCGACGGTTCGCAGTCACCGAGCACGGCGTGCAGCCGGTCGGTGTGACCGGGCTCGTCGGGATCGAACAGCGGCACCGAGATGTTGCCCGCGTAGATGGCGGCGAAGAAGGAGATCACATAGTCGAGGCCCTGCGGGGCGAGGATCGCGACCCGGTCGCCCGGGTTGGTCACCTGCTGCAGGCGGGCGGCCACCGCGCGCAGGCGCACCCCGAACTGCTGCCACGTCAGCTCGTGCACCTCACCGTCTCGCTCGCGCGAGTAATCGATGTAGCGGTACGCGAGCGTGTTCGCGTCATTGCGTGTGTGCTTCTCGACGTGATCGACCAGGGTCCGATCTTCGGGAATTGTGATATTCCCGCTTTCGTCCAGGTAATCGTCGAAAGTCTCGTCCATTCCTTCTCCTCCGAGGCACACGCAGCCAGACGACGACATTCGCCGCTGTTCCCTGTGAGGCCCCGACTCGCTTTCGCCCGCGGGAGCTCGGTCTGCACCGAGCCGGCCCTGCAGTTTTTTTGTTGCGGTCTGCGCGGTGACCGCCTATCGGCTAGATGTTCTCAAACCAGAGACATGTTACAGAGAAGAGCTACTCACTCGTCCCGCAGCAAGGGAATCACCGGTGCGAACGCATCCATCTGGGTGGGGAACACGCCCACATAGGACATCCCTGTGAGTTGACGCACCCGGCGGATCTGGTCGGCGATTTCCTCGAACGAACCGATGGCCACGTAGGGCGAGTTCAAGAGCTCCTCGACCGAGAGCTTCACGTCGACCTCGAGGTCGGGGTGCAGGCCACGATCGATGGCGGCCAGCGCCATCTCTGCGGTCTTCTCCCGGTCGTCGGTGATGACGATCGCGGTGATCGCCCAGTTCAGCTCGATCTGATCGAAGCGCTCACCGGCGGCCTCCTTGATCAGATTCACCTTCTCCAGGGTCTTCTCCATGGTGATACCGGAGAGCAGACCCGTGCCGTTCTTGGTGGTGACCGGAACGACAGAGACGATATCGGCATGCTTGGCGGCCAGCCGCAGCATCTTGGGACCACCGCCGCCGGTGCAGATCGGCGGACGCGGTCCCTGCCGCGGTCGCGGGGTGCCCTTGATGCCACGCACCTGGTAGTACTTGCCCTCGAAGGTGCATTCCTGACCGCGCAACAACACGTCAAGGATGCTCAACGCCTCGTCCAGCTTGGCGAGGCGTACTCCAGGGGAGTCGTAGTCCAGGCCCGCGGCCAGATGCTCGTCGGCCTTCCAGCCCGCGCCGACCCCGACCTCGAGCCTGCCCTTGGACAGCACGTCGATGGTGGCGAGGTCCTTGGCGAGCACCACCGGGTTGCGGAAACCGTTCGCGAGCACCGAGGTGCCCAGCCGAATCCGCTCGGTGGCCTGCGACAGCGCGCCGAGCGCGGCGATCGGGCCGACCTGGTCGCCGAGGTGATCGGGGACGACGAAGGTGTCGAAGCCGTACTCCTCGGCCTGCTGCGCCGTCTGGATGAACTTGCGGGCTCCGCCCTCTTGCTTGTTTCCCTCACCCGCAGCCGCGAAGCGGAACGGACGCAGCGGCGAACCCAGCGCGCTCAACTCACCAGCCGGTGCGGCGGCTTCAGTCATGAACTCATGCTCCTGGCTATCGGACATTGCCTGCGCGGGCCCGCCGCCGGAGCGGGGGCTGGCGCGCGATCATCAGCGCACTTTACAGCCTGACGGTGGCCACCGGACGCCCCGTCCGACGTTGGGAGGACCTCACGAATGCGGCGGCTGCGGCGCCGCCTCGATCAGGCCGTTTGCCCAGTTGACGGTCCACTGCGTCGCAGTCGTGCCATTGGGATCGACCACAAAACCGTTGTAGAGACTGTGCACCGGATTGCCGACCGCGCCGATCAGCGTGCTCAGGCTGCCGAAGATGTTCGTCGGCCGCAGCGCATCACGCGGTGCGTCGCAGATCAGATCGCCCGGCGAGCAGATCGTGTAGGTGCGATCGGTGACCGTGCCGAACCCGCCCGGTCGCGGACCCGTCATGGTGATTCCGGGGACATTGAGCCCGGCCAGCGCCACTTCGGCGCCGACACCCGCCGGAACGGGCCCGATCTGGGTCGGCTGACCCGGCCCGGTCTCGCCGGTGCGGCGGCCGTCGGCGATCAACGTCACCCCGAGCAACAGATCGGCCGGAATCGGTCCGTTACCCGCGCCGACCTGGGCCGCGATATCGCCCGCTATCACCGCACCCTGGGAGAACCCGGCGAACACGTACGAGGTCAGCGGGCATTCGGCGTGCCGGGCAGTGAGCGCGTCGACCATCCGCCGGGTGCCTTCGGAACGGCTGTTGTTGTAGGACTGCTGGCCGTCCGGGGGCAGCGCGATCGGATTGGAGAACTGCGCGACGTAGGGGACGGTGTAGATATCGAGCCGCTCGGCCGGGAACTGTTCGTTCAACGGCCCGGTGATGTTCAACATCAGCGAGGCCGGGTTCGCGGTCGGATTGTGCGGATCGTCGTTGCTGCTCGACTCCCAGGTGCCCGGCACCGAAATCATCTGCACGTCAGGGCAGCTCGCAGGCTGGCTGGTCGGCCGCTCGGGTGGCGGCTTGGGACCCGGCTCGGGTTCGCGTAAACGCCCCGCGAGCAGATACCACGCCAGCACCACCACGACGACTACCAGCACTGCCAGGGCGAGCAGCACCAGACATCCCACCGGCCTGGACCGGCGGGATCTCGACCCGCGACGCGCGCTCACTGACAGTACGTCTGCTTCGAGACGTTGATGTAGATCTGTCCGGCCTGCTCAACAGGCATCTTGGACGGATCGAACGCCGGATCCGCGCCCGCCATCGCGTTCGCGTAAATCGCAATCTCGGCGTCGGGCTTGCCCGCCGCGACGGCGCCACAGACATAGTTGGCGATGGTGACCGCGTCTGCCGGGTTGGACGGGTTGACGCCCTGCTTGTTCAGCTCCTCGATGAGCTTCTTCTCCTTGTCACCGAGGTCCGCGGTCTCGGCGGGCGGAAGGTCTTCCGCAGGCACCGGCGCCGGGCGCTCTTGCGGCGCAGCCTCCGGAGTTGCTTCCGGGCTCGGCGCCGCGGGCGGAGCGGACTCACCCTCCGGCGCGGGCGCAGCCGTTGCGGATCCGGTCGCCTGCGCAGCCGCCGACGTGGAGGGGGTCAGCGTTGGCGTGCTCGACGCCGTCGAATCGTTGTCACCGCAAGCGGTGAGCAACCCGGCTGCGGCGATCGCCACCGCAACGCCGACTACCTTGCCACGGGTCCGAAACATGAAAATCCTTAGTTATTGGCCGCTGGCGCGGCGGGGTTTGCGGGCCCTGATGTCTGGTGTTTCCGGCCGCTGCTCGCCTTCGGCTTGCGCAGCGACCTCGGATCCACGAAACGGGCCGCAAACCTCTGAGGTTTCCTTGGGGGGCGAACACCGAGGGTAGTACCCAGTCGCGAATACGGCCGCTCGGCTCGGAAGTGTGGCATATGACACAGGCCGCAGTGCAACCGCACCTACCTGCCTACGTGGGCGGCGAAGGACTGCGCACTTGCCGCCGCGATCAGGGGTGGACTTCGGTCTTGCCGTCGCGGACGGTGATGAATCCGGCCTGGAAGTTCTGCTGGACGCCGCCGGGGATGGCGAACTCGTCGCTGATCGGGAAGCCGAGGCGGCCGTTCTCGAAGCCCGCATCGCGCCAGGCGTCCATGATCGGGCCGTTGCGCACCGCCCAGGCGCCCGAGAGCGGGCTCCAATAGACATTGCCGCCCTCGAAGCGGCTGTAGCGGCCGAGATCCTTCACCGGCTGTTCCGCAGCGGCCGGGAAGCCGAGCCAGCTGTTCTCGAAGCCCATCTCGGCGTACTTGCCGAGGATCAGACCCTCGACCCGGTGCACGCCGGTGGCGGGACTGAAATACATCGGGCCGCCCTCGAAACCCTGCACCGCACCGTCACGGTTGGGCGTCTTGATCTCGGGGCCGACCGGATAGCCTGCGGGACCGCCCTCGAACCCCTGCTTGCCCCACTCCTCGAGAATCGCGCCGCGCACCACCTGGGCGCCGGTCTGCGGTGTCCAATAGAGCGAACCATGCTGGAACGGCTGCAATCTGCCGCGTCCGTCGGGCAGGCCGCGCTCCGGGCCCGTCGGCAGGCCGAGCACACCGGCGGGGCCCGCAGCGGCCTGGTAGCCACCGCCGATCATGCCCGCGACCGGATGCGCCCCACCGTCTTTCGAGAACAGCACCCGCCCATGCCGGAAGTCCTGGGCCACACCGCCGTTCACCGGGTACTCGCCGGTCAGGCAATCGCCGAGCCAGCCGTTGCCCGCCAGGACCGGGCCGATGGCGCCGCCTACCTCGCAGGCGGGCTTGTCGGCTTCCACGCCGAGCGCGGCGGCGGCATGCGGCCAGGACTGACGCATCTCGAAATCCCAGTACGGCCACGAATGAGTACCGGAGGCACGGTAGTTCACCTGCACCGGGATACTCAGGTCCCCGAGCTTGGTGACAAAATTCTGCGACGACATCCGGGACAGGATCTCCAGACCCATACCGGCGAGGTTGGTGCTGATGCCCGGCACGATGCCGCCGGGCGCGTCGAAGGGTCCCGTCGCACCGGACCCGCTCGACACATAGAGGCTGACTCCCTTCAGCTTCTCCGCCAGCAGATACGGGTCGTGCTCCTCCCACAGCGGGTTGGTCGGCGGACCCCACATCGCGGCCGAGTCGTAGCCACCGGCATCGCGCATGGCGAAATTGATCGCCTGCGGCATACCCAACGTGGTCGTGGTGAGGAACCCTGAGTACGAGGCGGCGTACTTCAGGAAGTCACGGTTGCGCGCGGCCAGAAACATGGCGGCCGTCCCGCCCATCGAAAGGCCCTCCATGCCACGCACATTCGTGGCCCGCCATTGGCCCTCGAGCAGCGGTGGGAGCTCCTTGGTCAGGAAGGTCTCCCACTTGTAGTTCTTGCCGTTGTTCGGCTCGAGCCAGTCGGAATAGAAGCTGGACTGCCCGCCTACCGGCAGCACCACGGTGACGTTCTTGTCGGCGAAGAAATCGACCGCGCCCGCGTCCTGGATCCAGCCGCTGACCTGCTCGGTGGCGCGCAGTCCGTCGAGCATGTACAGCACAGGGAACCTCGCGTCGGGCCTGGTGTTCCAGTCCCTGGCCAGCAGCAGCCGGACCTGGATCGGCGCGCCCATGGCCGGCGAGTTCACCCACAGTTCGACATGGCGGTCGGTCAACCAGATGACGTTGCGCAAGGTGGCCGGCGCCGCCGCGGTGACGGCGGGCTGCGCCTGAGCGGGCGCCTGCGCGAGCGAGAGCCCGGCGGCCAGGGGCAGCACCAGGCCGGTGGCGAGCGCGGGCAGGATCGAGCGCGGCTGCCGGTCGAACCGTCCGCCGCTGCCCCGCCGACCGCGCGAAATACCTACCACATGGATGTTTGTACCCCGGTGGGTCCGGTGTTCCCGGGAGGACGCGCCCAGAGCAAACCATTTGGTTTCGCCCTCGGCGCCAGCGCATCCCGCCCGCGCGCCCGATCATCGACCTGCGCTCGAACAAAAAAGCGCCGCCCGCTTCCCTGGGAAAGCGGGCGGCGCCCGAGTGCTTCAGTGACCGATGATCACCAGGCGCCGGTGGCGTCCAGGAACATCTTGCGGGAGGCGAAGAGCTGACCCTCCCAGTACTTCCAGCTGTGGGTACCCGAGGCCGGGAAGTCGAAGTGGGCCGGGATGCCCAGCTTGCCGAGGCGAGCCTGGAAAGCGCGGGTGTTCACCAGCGACAGCGCCTCGAGGGCCATCGCGTTACCGGTGTTGAACACGCCGATCGCGGAGTTCGGGTTGTCGTGCTGGCCGGGCAGGCCGCTGGCCGCCGAGATGTACATCGGCAGACCCTTCAGCTGCGGCGCGAACACGAACGGGTCCATCCGCAGCCAGGCCGGGCTCCACGGCGCGGCCATCGAGTCGACGTTGTAGCGGCCGGCGTCAAGCATCGCGATGCGGATGGCCTCGCGCATACCGGGCGCGGAGATGTTCAGGTAGCCGGAATAGGACGCGGCGGCCTTGAACTGGTCGCGGTGGTAGGCGGCCAAGGCCAGGGCGGCGCTGCCACCCATGGACAGGCCTGCGACCACGTTGTTGGTGCGGGAGACGCCGTAACCCTCGAGGAAGGTCGGCAGCTCGCGGGTCAGGAAGGTTTCCCACTTGTAGGTGGTCTTCTGACCGTTGGTGTTGGACGGGGAGTACCAGTCGGCGTAGAAGCTGGACTGGCCGCCGACCGGCATCACCAGGGTGATGTTGTCGTTGCCGAACTGCTCCATCGCGTTGGTCTCGAACGACCAGGCGTTGCGGTCGTCGCGGGCGCGCAGGCCGTCGAGCAGGTAGAGCGCCGCGTTGCCGCCACGCTTGGCCCACTGCACCTGGACCTTGATCGGACCCATGCTGGACGGAACCATCAGTTCCTCGTAACCACCGGCGGGCGCGCGCAGGGCCGGGCCGTGCACCGGAGCCGCCATGGCGGTCGGAGCGGCCACGCCTGCGGCGATCGGCAGCGCTAACGTAGCGGCGCCGACGGCCAGAATCCGGTTACGCCAACTGCGAGGCGCGCCTCGCCGTCCCGTGGCCCTCTTCGGGGCGGCCGCCCTGCCGAAACGCATGAATCCTGCTCTCTTTCTGCTGTTGTGGAGCCAACCCGCGGTCCGCGGACGACACCCGTTCTGTGTCAACGAGACGCCGCCGGTGCCTGTACCCGAATCCCGACCTTCCGGTACAGCCGTCGACGGCGCTACAACGATCTGGTCACACTGATGCTCGCTGGACGATATTCGACCCCCGAATCCTTAGCAAGACCGGGGTTGAAGTGGTGGCCGAAATCCGCCCGCGACAATCGGTGATCGTGCGGTGACACTACCGTGTCCCGTCGTTGATGTCGCGGCGGACCACATTATTTGTTCGTTATCCCAAATCAACGGTGGCGCACCAAGATCACCAACGCCCGGCCGAACGCATCGGCACGCCGGATGAAGTGATCATGAACGGACCGGGGCGAACTCCGCACGGCATCGATCCGGGCAACTTTCCCGCGTACTTCGAACTTCGCACATCGATTCGAGGAATAGCGGTATAAATGCGCCGGAAATAGCCGGACAACATGAATTCGGGCCCTGCCCGGACACCCGTGGTCGGCGTGCCGGACAGGGCCCTGTCGAATGTGCGGCTCAGCCGATATGCGCCGACAGGTCCGGCGTCATCCGAGCCACCTCTTCGGCCCAGTAAGACCAGGCGTGAATACCGACGTTCGGGAACGAATAGACCACGTTGTTGGCACCCAGCGTCGCCATCCTGATCTGGAAGGCGCGGGTGTTGGCCAGGGCCAGCGCCTCGAGCGCCATACCGTTGACGGTGCCCGCGGTGGGCCCGTCCGTCGGACCCGGCAAACCGCTGCCCGCAGAGATCCACAGGCGGGTGTTGTGGTCACGCAGCAGCGGAGCGAACACGAACGGGTCCATCCGCAGCCACTGCGGGCCCCACGGCGGCGCCATCGAGTCGACGTTGTAGCCACCTGCGTCGAGCATGGCCATCCGGATCGCCTCACGCATACCGGGCGCGGAGATATTCAAGTAGCCCGAGTACGAACCGGCGAAGCTGAACTGATCCGGGTGATACGCGGCCAGCGTCAGCGCCGCACTGCCACCCATCGACAAACCGAATACGCCATTGCGGTTCGGATTGAAGCCGAGCCGGTCGCGCAGGGCCCAGCGCAGATTCTGGGTCAGGAAGGATTCCCACTGGTACCGATAACTCTTACCCGGACCCGCGGCGAGCGCGTTGAGCGCACCGGAACCCGAGGACGACCCGGTGCCCGGCGGTATGCCTGCGAAACTGCTCGGCGCATTCCAGTCGGCGTAGAAGCTGGACATACCACCGACCGGCATGACGACATTGATGTTCCAGTCCGTCAGCAGCTGCGCGACATTGGTATCGATCTCCCAGCCGCTCAGCGTCTCGGGGGCGCGAAGACCGTCGAGGGCATAGACCACGCGGTTGGTGTTGCCGTCCTTGGCGCGGAAGATGCGCGATTTGATCGGGCCCATCCCGGAATCGACCCAGAAATCGAACCCGGACGGGTTGAACGCCGCCGAGGCGGGCGCAGCCGGACCGGCTATCGAAACCCCCATGGGGACGAGCATCGCCGCGGCGACTCCTATCGCCGCACGCTTCACCCATGAGCCGGACCGCACCGATCTACCGGGCCTGCGCGCACTTCGCATTCGACTAGACCTTTCGCCTGGACAGCCGGTCAGCAATCGTATGGCTACGAAACCGGCCCCCTCATCGGACACCGGGTGATCGCGCTCGACGATCTTGGAGCGCGCCCACCTGTGTGCATGTTCCTGATGTATCAATCGACAATGAATGCCTCCATGTTGCTGGATGGTGATCCATCACACAACTCGCGGAGCCTTCCGTATGCACATTCGTTGCCGAGTAGACCGAGGACGCCCTGGTGAACGAACAGGCCGCCCGGCGCGTGATGCGCCGGGCGGCCTGGTGATCGAGCTGTTGCTATCAGCCGATGTGTGCCGACATATCGGGGATCATCCGGTAGACCTCGGACTCCCAGTTCCGCCAGTTGTGCACTCCGACGGGCGGGAAGCTGTAGGTCACGTTGCCCGCACCCAGCGACATCATCCGGACCTGGAAGGCCCGGGTGTTGACCAGTGCCAGCGCCTCGAGCGGCATGCCCTGGATCATGTCCAGCGGCGCGGTGGCGTCGGCCGGACCGGGCAGACCGCTACCGGCGGCGATCCACAGACGGGTGTTGTTGTCCTTGAGCCGCGGCGCGAAGACGAACGGATCCATCCGCAGCCACTGCGGACCCCACGGCGGTGCCATGGCGTCGATGTTGTAGCCGCCCGCGCTCAGCATGGCCATGCGCAGTGCCTCGCGCATACCGGGCGCGGAATTGTTCAGGTAACCGGAGTAGGAGCCGGCGAAGCTGAACTGATCCGGGTGGTAGGCGGCAAGGGTCAGGGCGGCGCTGCCACCCATCGACAGGCCGAAGACACCGTTGTTGTTCGGGTTGAACCCGAGCCGGTCACGCAGCGCCCAGCGCAGGTGCTTGGTGAGGAAGGTTTCCCACTTGTAGGTGTTGGTCTTGCCGAGGGTCTCGGTCCAGCCCGACGAGCCGGTCGCGGCCGAACCGGACGACGAACCTGAGGACGAGCCCGCCGAACCGGTGTTGAGACCGAGGAAGTCACTCGGCCCGTTCCAGTCGGCGTAGAAGCTCGACGGGCCGCCGACGGGCATGACCACGTTGATGTTCCACTTGGTCAGCTCACGGACGACCTCGGTCTCGATCTCCCAGCCGTTCAGGTCGCCACGAGCCCGCATACCGTCCAGGGCGTACACGACCCGGCCGGTGTTGCCGTCCGCGGCGCGGAAGACGCGGGACTTGATCGGCCCCATCTCCGAATCGACCCAGAAGTCGATTCCGGCGGGGTTGAATGCTGCCGACGCCGTCGCGCCGGGGCCTGCCACCGACGCCCCGAGCGGTAGCAGCACTGCCAGCGACATGAGCATCGATCGCTTCAACCAGGACCCGGCTCTTCGGACTCCCGGTCGGCCACCGTGCGCTCTGCGCGCGATCACGCCTCGCATGTGTTCTCGGCCTTTCGTCATGCGGCGGGTCGCCGCGTTCGTTGGTGCCGCCGTGCCCACGCCCACGTTTCGGACAGAGCACGACGGGGTACCACGGCAGCCTAACCCGTGACCTATGCCGGAGCGTTATCAAAAAGAGACAAAGTGAGGCACGCCGCTTTGTTCACGGCGCACTGGACAACGCACTCAGCGCGGTGGCTGTGGGTAGGGATCGACCAACCCGCAACGCTGGATCTCGTACTTGGGCACCCGATCAATACGGTACTTCGCGAAGCTCAGCGCATTGCGGAGGTTGTGCTTGAACCGATCCCATGTCAGCTCGTCCCGGTAGGAGACCATCAGCGCGTGGGTCTGCGGGCACGACATCGCGACCCTGGCCTGCGTCACCCATTTCTCGTCCAGGTACCAGGGCATCCACGGCTTCTGGTCGACCATGCCGGTGTCGACGATGACCCAGTCCGGGAACAGGCTCTTGTCGTGGCCGATGCGGCCGTCCTCGAGCCGGTCGGTGTGCGCGGCCAGCGGATACGCCAGACCCATCGGATCGATCACCCGCACGTCCAGCGGGACGTTCATGCTGGTCATGCCCAGGTTCAGGAAGTAGACCGTATGACCGGCGCCGTCCTCGGGGATGGGCTGCGGCGGAGGGGCGACGTACCAGAACATGAACGACGGCGAATTGAGCAGCAGCCCGCCGTTGGGGTTGGCCATGATGTCGTTGACCATCGGCCGCATCCTGGCGTAATCGAGGTAGTCCTCGGCCAGGATCGGATGATCGTGGCCGGTGTTGAGCACGTAGTAGACGCGCTCGTCGACGATGCCGGACGAGCTGATCTTGGTGCCGGTCGTGATCGCGGTCGTGCCCATGGCGAACAGCGACCACACCACCGTGCCGACGAGCGCGAGCGAGGTGGCGGCGAAGGCGGCGCTACCGGCGGAGATCGAGCGCAGCCCGCCCTCGGGCAGGCGCACCGGCAGCACCGCGACGGGGGCGAGCAAGCAGAACAGTTGCGACAGCAGCATCCGGCCGTGCATGAAGTCACCGCCGACGCGCAGCGCGTAGACCGTCAGGATGACGCCGCTGCCGAGCATGAGCGTGACGACCGCGGCGGGCGAACGCAGCCAGGTACGCAACCGGGCCGTCCAGCGGACGCCGGCCTCTTCGGAATCCTCCGCGGCGGCGGCGACCTTGCCTGCACCGGCTCGACCGGCTCGAGCCGCCACGATCCCGGCGAGCAGCAGAATCAGCAGCGGCACCCACAGGGAGTACGGACCGACCAGATCCCACAGATAGGTGAAGCCCTGCTCCCATTTGGCGCCACCGGCGTCCTTGGCCACGGCGGTGTTCGGGTACGGCAGACCGTAGTAACCCATCCGCCAGATCTGGTAGCCCAGCGGCAGCAGCCCTGCCACCGCGACGATGATCAGCCGCAGCATGCTCGGGCGCAGCCGCGATTCGGGCATCGGCGCGAGGAAGATCATCATCAGTGCCAGGCCGCCGACCAGCGTCATCTCCGGACGGATCAGCGGAGCGAGCCCGGCGAGGAACACCAGCCCGAACAGCGCGGGCACCCGCACCCGTTCGGCCTGACTCCACCGCACCATCAGCCAGAACAGCAGGCCGAGCCAGGCGATGACCAGGCCGCTCTCCAGGCCGGAGGTCACATAATCACGCGCGGGCGGCACCGCGATATAGACCAGCGCCCCCGCGGGCAGCAGCAACGCCGAGGACGTACCGCCCCACAGCCGCGCCGCGCCGAGCATGGCGAACACGATCGCCAGCACCGACAACGTCATCGCGACACCGAGTACCACGTATTCCAGGCGCGCCTGGGTGAGCCAGCTGAAGAACCAGACGATGTAGGTCCATGCGGTACTGGTGTTGGTTTCGACCCGTTCGCCCGCGTTGAACACCGGGCCGTTGCCCGCGAGCAGGTTGCGCACGGTGCGCAGCACGATCAGGCCGTCGTCGGCGATCCAGCGGCGTTGCCAGCCGCCGATCGCGAACAGTGCGGCGGTGAGCACCACCCCACCGACGAATGTGGCCCGGGATAGTCGGGTGAAACGCGAAGCCGGGGCGGTCTGCTCCTCGGCAGCCGCCCGCTCCGCGTATTCGGTTCCCTCCACTCCCGCTACCAGCATCTCGTCAGGTGAGATAGACAGCGACACCTACCGCTCCGATCCAGGCGATTGCGAGGAACTGGAGGATCCGATCCCCCAGTGCGATCTCTTCGGGTTCGCCGGCCTCGCCGCCATCGACGTCGACCGCGTACCGCAGGATTGCGATGGTAAAGGGAATCATCGAGATGGCGTACCAATTCGTGTCATTGGCCTCGCCCTGCTCGAACGCCCAGAGTCCATAGAACACCACGACCGCGGTCGCGGCGAGAGTCCAGATGAAGCGCAGATAGGTGGGGGTGTAGTACTCGAGCGACTTGCGGATCTTGGCGCCGGTACCCAGCGCGATCTGCAGTTCGGCGTAGCGCTTACCCGCCGCCATGAACAGTGAGCCGAAAGCCATGATCAGCAGGAACCACTGCGACAGACCGATATCGGCCGCCGCGCCACCGGCGACGGCGCGCAGCAGGAAGCCCGAGGACACGATGCAGATGTCGAGCACGGCCTGGTGCTTGAGCCCGAAGCAGTAGGCGAGCTGGATGCCGATGTAGACCGCCATCACGACCGCGAGCTGCCACGACGCCAGCAGCGAGCCGAGGATCGAACCGGTCAGCAGCACGACCGCGAGCATGTAGGCCAGGTTCACCGGCACCACGCCTGCGGCGATCGGGCGGTAGCGCTTGGTCGGGTGGGCGCGGTCGGCCTCGACGTCCATCGAGTCGTTGACCAGATAGATACCGGAGGCCGCCATGCAGAACACGACGAAGGCGATCGCGACGTGCCCGAGGACCGAGGCATCGCTGAGTACGTCGGGGCCCGCGGCCAGCGGCGCGGCCAGCACCAGGACGTTCTTGACCCACTGACGCGGCCGAACGGCCTTGATCAGGCCCCCGCCCAGCGTCTTGGGCGGGCCCTTGACGACGGCTTCGGCCAGATCGGCACCGGTCGGCTCTTCACTCATCTCAACCAAGGCCTTTTCGTTCGTGGTCACTGTTTGCGGGCCCGTCGTCGCTCACGTCGCGACGCGAGTCGCTTCTCGGTCCCGAGCAGTGCGGCGGCGGAGGCCGCACCGAGCGCGGAACCGGCGAGCACGTCCGAGGGATAGTGCACCCCGAGGACCACCCGGGACAGCACCATCGGAGGGACGAGCACCGCAGGCAAGGGTAGCCCGGTCAATCTGCCGAGCAACACCGCAGCGGCCGCGGTGGAGGTCGCATGCGAGGACGGGAAGCTCAATTTGCTCGGTGTCGACACGTTGACCTGCACCGATGGATCGTTCGGGCGTGGACGGCGCACCACCCGCTTGATCACGATCGATGCTGCGTGCGCGCCGACCGCGCCGACCGCGACTCCGGCCCACTGCCTGCGCCGCGGCTTGTCGACGAGCCAACCCGCCGCGGCGATACCGACCCAGCCGAGCGCGTGCTCACCGAAGTGCGACATCCCGCGCGCCGCCGAGACCACGGCGGGGTTGGCGCCGATGGTGGCCTGCACAGCGTTGATGATCGCGACCTCGCGCGGCACCTCCACGTACTCGCCACTGCAGGCGCACTCGCCACCGCAGCCCTCGTCGACCAGCTCGACCTGGGGCAGGCTCGGGTTCATCGCGTTCACTTCTTCTCGGTTCCGTTCTGGCTGACGCCGAAGGTCTGCTCCCAGGCCGCCGCGCTGGTCAGCTCGGCATGCGCGGCCCGGTAACGCTGCTGCATCTCCGGGAAGCGGGCGGTGAGCTCTTTGCGCAGCCGCATCGCTTCCTTGAACAGGGCGGCGGCCTTGCGCGGATCACGCTTGCGGTAGACGACGCCGCGGCCGTCGGCGGTCGTCACGGTGACGCCGTCGACCTGGGAGAGCAGGAACCACCGCGCATCCAGCGTCGGCACGTTCAGCTGCGGGGTCTCATGGTTGACCGGATCGGCCTTGCGGAAGTTGTGCACCACGCCCTTGGCCAGGCGCGCCACCTTGGCGAGCGGATTGCCCGGCTCGCCGACCGCGCCGACGCTGTGGTGGCTCGGCAGCGGCAGTGCCGTCGACGATGGAAGCACCACGGCGTCCGGGTACTCCTTGCGCATCGCGTGGATCTTGCCGAGGGCACTCGGCAGCAGGTCGAACAGGCCTTCCGGCCCGGCGAGGAAGTCGCGGATCGCCTCGTTCTGGATGGCGACCGTGGAGTACTCGAGGCACAGCAGGTGCTTGAGGGTGGCCTTGACCGTGTTCACGATCATCGGCTTGCCGTCGCCCGGCAGATGCAGCGAGGCGACGACCAGGCGGTTGCGCAGGTGGAAGTAGGCCTGCCAGTCGATGGCGTCGTCCTTGTCGGACCAGGCCATATGCCATACCGCCGCGCCGGGCAGGGTGACGGTCGGGTAGCCGGCCACGCGGGCGCGCAGACCGTACTCGACGTCGTCCCACTTCAGGAACAACGGCAGCGGCTGGCCGATCTCCTCGGCGACCTGACGCGGGATGACGCAGGTCCACCAGCCGTTGAAGTCGACGTCGATACGCCGGTGCAGCAGCTTGGAATTGTCGCGGTCGCGCAGCGGGTACTTGGAGAAATCGTGGTCGTACTCGACATTCGGCGCCGCGGTCCACATGAAGATGCCGCGGTCGACGACCTCGCCCATGGTGTGCAGATGCGAGCGTTCCTGCAGGTTGAGCATCTGACCGCCGACCAGGATCGGCGATTTGGCGAACCGGGCGAAGGCCAGCGAGCGCAGGATCGAATCGGGTTCGATCTCGATGTCGTCGTCCATGTAGACGATGTACTGCGCGTCGGTGGTCTTCAGCGCCTCGTACATGACCCGGCTGTAGCCGCCGGAACCACCGAGATTGGGCTGGTCGTGGATGGCGAGCCGATCGCCGAGCACGGCCGCGGCCTCGGCGAAACCGGGTTCGTCGACGACCTTGCGATTGCCCTGATCGGGGATGATCACGGCCTTCATCTGATCGAGCACCAGCGGGTCGGAACCGAGCGCCTCGAGCGTCTTCACCGCGTCGGTCGGACGGTTGAAGGTCGGCATACCGACCGCGATGCTGCCGTCACCGGGCGCCTCGACCGGGGCGTACCAGCCGCCGGCCAGCAGGGTGACCGCGGTGTCGGTGGTGATGTCGAACCAGATCCAGCCGCCGTCCTCGAACGGGGCCAGCTCGGTCTCGAACTCCACGAACACCGAATCGGTGCCCGGCTCGACGGCGAACTCCCGGCCCTGCACGTGGAT
Organism: Nocardia sp. NPDC059180; assembly: GCF_042754945.1. Classification (NCBI taxonomy): domain Bacteria; kingdom Bacillati; phylum Actinomycetota; class Actinomycetes; order Mycobacteriales; family Nocardiaceae; genus Nocardia; species Nocardia sp. NPDC059180. Next base: position 482,782 of record NZ_JBHZBU010000001.1, on the reverse strand, counting down.
GCGGGAACCGTCGGCCTTGGAGCGGTAGACGTCGACGCGGCCGTGACCGGCCAGTTCCAGCCGCAGCACCACCGAGGCCAGGATGCTCCAGCGGCGCCAGTAGCTGGCGGGCAGCGCGTTGAAGTAGGTGCAGAACGACACCTCCGACTCCGCGCCGATCGACAGCGAGGTGCGGGTCGGCGCGTGCGCGCGACGGGCGTTGGTCGGCGATTCCTCCAGGTAGAGGGTCCGCACGTCCAGCGGTTCACCCGGCCGAGGCAGGATGATGCGCTGTAGCAACGCCTTCGCTCGGGTCTCGGTCGTCATCTCTTCCAGAATCGGTTGCGAGGTCATTCGTTCCCTGTGGTCGCGTGGCCGGAGGTGAGTGCGGTGCGCACCTACGCCTGCTCGCCGTCGACGAGTGGCGCGCCCGATTCCAGATGCGGCCTGAGCACATTGTCGAACATGCTCAGCGCGCTTCCGATGGCCATATGCATGTCCAGGTACTGGTAGGTACCCAGTCGGCCACCGAAAACGACCTTGGCCGTTGCGGTTTCGTTCTTGGCACGCTCACGGTAGGCCAGCAGCTTCGCGCGGTCCTCCGGCGTGTTGATCGGGTAGTACGGCTCGTCGCCGGTCTGCGCGAAACGGGAGAACTCGCGCATGATGACCGTCTTGTCCGTCGGGTAGTCGCGCTCGGGGTGGAAATGGCGCGGCTCGATGATGCGGGTGTAGGGGGCATCGGCGTCGTTGTAGTTCATCACCGATGTGCCCTGGAAGTCGCCGGTCTCGAGGACTTCGGTCTCGAAGTCGATCGTGCGCCAGCCCAGCTCGCCCTCGGCGTAGTCGAAGTAGCGGTCCAGCGGGCCGGTGTAGACGACGGGAGCGTCCGGGCTGGTGGCGCGGATCTCGTCACGCACGTCGAACCAGTCGGTGTCCAGGCGCACCTCGATGAGGTCGGAGGCGGCCATGTTCTCCAGCCACTTCGTGTACCCCTGCTTGGGCAGGCCCTCGTAGGTATCGTTGAAATAGCGGTTGTCGAAGGTGTACCGGACCGGGAGCCTGGTGATATTGCCCGCGGGCAGTTCCTTCGGGTCGGTCTGCCACTGCTTGGCGGTGTAGTCGCGCACGAACGCCTCGTAGAGCGGGCGGCCGATCAGCGAGATCGCCTTCTCCTCGAGGTTCTGCGCGTCCGCGGTCTCCACCTCGGCGGCCTGCTCGGCGATCATCGCCTTGGCCTCTTCGGGGGTGAAGTAGCGGCCGAAGAACTGCGAGATCAGGCCGAGTCCCATCGGGAACTGGTAGGCCTGGCCCTTGTGCAGCGCGAAGACGCGGTGCTGGTAGCCGGTGAACTCGGTGAACTGGGTGACGTAATCCCACACCTTCTTGTTCGAGGTGTGGAACAGGTGCGCGCCGTACTTGTGGATCTCGATACCGGTTTCCGGCTCGGGCTCCGAGTAGGCATTGCCGCCGAGGTGGTAGCGGCGATCCAGCACCAGCACCCGCTTGCCGAGCTGCGTGGCGGTGCGTTCGGCAACGGTCAGCCCGAAGAAGCCGGAGCCGACGACGATCAGGTCGAAGGGCGATGATGCGACGGTCACGGGAGCCCAGAGTATCGGACTTCGGCGTGAGGTCCCGGTCGAGTCACGGGCTGCGGGCGCAGCGGGCGTTCTGCCACTGGTTTCACGGATCGGGCAGCGGAATTTCGCTAGTCGTCGATCGGATCGGACGGTCCGCGAAACCGGCGGACGGTGTGACGCGCGGCTCAGCTGATCAGGGTCCCGTTGATGACCGTCAGGATCCGCCGCTTGCGTCAGGCGTAGGGGTACACGGATGCCGGCGTCGGCGGGTTGTCACAGGCGGGCCATCGGGACAGCTCGTCGCGGCCCTTCGACGGACGTGCTCGAGCCGCCTACTCAGGGCGGCTCGAGCAGGCTGTCCGATCAGGTGGCGATGGGTCCGCTCACTGGTAGGGGTACTGCCCGTACATCGGCGCGGCGACGGCCAGGGTGCGGGGGGCGCGGATCCAGCGACCGGTGGCGCCGAGGGAAGCCAGGATCAAGACGGCGGCTACCAGGGCGATGTCGACGAACATCTGCCCGACCATCGCGCCGATCAGACTGATCGCCCACGCCAGGTTCAGCAGGGCGAGCACGCTGGCGATGATGACCGTGACCCGGCCGAATTTGGTGCGGCACAACAGCAGCAGGCCGCCGAGCAGCATGAGGAAGGCGATGAACCCGGTCACCCACAGCGAGATGTCGGCGGCGTTCTGCGACAGATCGAGGTCGATGTCGATATCGCTGTGGGATCCGCTGCTGCTGCCGCCGCGGCGGCGAGCCCCACTCACCACCGGTGCGCCCAGTTGGTTGGTCAGCTGCACCGCTCGGAAGATGCCCCAGATGTAGAAAGCACCGCAGATCATCGCGAGAATGCCTGCCGTGATACCGGTTCCGCCGCTTGCCGATTGCTGAGGCTGCGGCGGGTAGCCGTAGCCCGGCGGCTGGCCGTATGCAGGTGGCGCGCCGTACCCGGGCGGTGGTGCGTACCCGTGCTGCGCGGGGTACCCGGGTTGACCCTGACCCGGATGACCATATGGATAGCTCATGGGAATTCCCCCCTCTCGATGTCGGCGGAACTCTACCGTGTGGCGCCGAAAGGCAGCCAGCGGAAGACGCCCGCACGCGGGAGGTTCCCCGTGCGGGCGTCGTCGAAACAACGATGCGTCGGCACCGTGCGCGGCTACCGGAGGTTGCGGTCCGCGTAGATCCGCATGGCGTCACGGATGAGCTCTGCGGTGCCCTCGCCGTGCACGTCGTAGTTCGCCGCGAATCGCGGGTCGGCGACGTACATCTCGCCGAGGCCGGCGAAATGGTCGGCGCCAGGGCGCTTGCCGTGCGAGCCGCCGGTCACCCAGTCGTAGTGGCGCTGGGTGATGGCCTGCACCTCATCGCTACTGGGGTCGAGACCGGCCGCACGTGCCCGACCGAAGTCGGCCGCGATATCGAGCTGGGCCTGCTGGAAGGCCTGCTTGTCGCCCGCGCTCAACGAACGCCACCACCGGTCACCGCTCTCGTAGGCGTCCTTGCCCCACCGCTCGATGACCTCGTCCTTGTATTGGGTGTGGTCGAACCCGTCGAAAACTTCTGCTGCCACGAGCTTTTCACCTCTTTCCATTTTCTGCAGCGTGGAGTTCACCGACTCGATCCGACGCCGGATCCGATCCTGTTCCTGCCGAAGCAGTTCCAGATGCGTGTGCAGTGCAGCGGTGGTGTCCTGTTGACCCGCGAGGACGTCGCCGATGACCGGTAGGCCGAGGCCGAGTTCTCGCAGCAGCAGGATGCGTTGCAACCGCACGAGGGAGTTCTGGTCGTAGTAGCGGTACCCGTTGGTCCCGATCCGGCTCGGCGGCAACAGCCCCAGCTCGCCGTAGTGGCGCAGCGTGCGGCTGGTGGTACCGGCCGCCTTGGCCAGATCCTGAATGGACCATTCACCGGTCCGGGTGCCCGTTCCCATGACCTGAACTCCTTCCCTGTCGAGGCGGTGCAACCAGCTTGCAAGTTGACGCTACGTCAAGGTCAAGAGTTGTTTCAGGGCCTCAGGCGACGCCCGGAGCCTTGGGAACACCGAAGACGTCGGCTTCGGTCGGCAGCTCCGACCAGACCGCCGCGCCCGGGGGCTGGATCTCGGGCGTCCCGGCAGTCGGGGCGCCCTGTGCATCCGGAGCGCCGCTGGGCGGGGCGGCTTCGGCCGGTGCCGGGGCGGCCGGATCGCCAGGAGCGACGGCGGCGGGAGTTCCGGGTGCGGACGGTGCCGGATCGCCCGGCGCCGGTGTTCCGGGCGCTGCCGGATCACCAGGTGCTGCCGGAGTTCCTGGCGCCCCCTGGCTTTCGGCCGACGTGCCGGGCCCGGTCGCCGCACCGTCGGGCGACACGCTCACGTTCGGTGTGCCGGACGCCCCGGATTCCGCACTACCCGGCGCGGAGGTGGTCAGGTCGGGGACCAATTCGAGCAGGGTCGTGAAGTCGACGACCTGGGCGCCGAGTGTGGGCGTATAGATGATGACGCCGTTGCTGTAGAGCCGGTAGATGCCCGCGTTCTCCGGCAGGATCATTTCCGGTCCGATGGGTTCGCCCACCGAACTCGCCGCACCGCCGAGCCGTGCGTATTCGATGTCGATCGGGGATTCGGTGTCGGAGGTCCGTGTGCGCGGCGCCGGTCCTGGAGGTGGCGAACCGACGCTCAACTCCGCGGGTGTCGGCCCGACCTCGAAGGTTTGGATATCGGCCGGCTGCCCACCGTCGGGCGCGGAGGAGTACTCCGAGCGCAGGATGTGCCCGTCACGCAACAGCACCATGCCCGCGGTCGAGGCCACGGCGTCCGCGGTGCGCGGATCCTCCTTGGCGGTACCGGGATAGACCTGGCAGTCGGTGGTATCGCAGGTCTGCGCGTAGGGATAGCGCGTCTCGGCCAGCGCATACGAGCGGGCCGCGATGGCCTGGGCGCGCAGGGCTTCGACGGCGCCCTTGTCCGCCCAGTTGGCCTGCACCTCGGCCGGGATGACGCCGAGCAGATAGTCCTCGACATCGACCCGGTTCACCGTGCGCGCCGCGCCGTCCTCGGTGGCCACACCGAGCGAACCGCGATAGGCACCGCCGCCGCACAGAGTCAGATGTTCGGCGGCGGGCCGCCCCGGCGACGGATCCACCGGATAGACCCAGGGATCCGCGGTCGAGGTCTGCCACAGCACTTCACCGTCGCAACCGGTCGTGACCACGACATTCGCGCTGCCGTCGGGCAGTGCGGTGAGGTGGGCGACTTCGCCGGGCCCGATGATCCGGCCCGCCACTCGTGCACCGGCGTCGGAGTAGGTGTCCAGGGTCGAGTCGTCCTGCGCCATCAGCCGGACGGCGAGGGTGGTCGGGCCGACCGCGCCGAGCACCGCGCCCGGGTAGTAGTGGCCGAGGATCCGTTCGGCTGTCCAGCCGTCTTGCGCGCTCTGCAGGGCGCCGTGCTGGCTCATCCCGCGGCCGTGGCCCGGTCCGGCAAGTGGTCTATACACGTCGCCGCCGGTCCACAGCAGCAACGGTCCGGCGGCGAGCAGGGCGGTCGCGCCGACGACGAGGATCGAACTCCGCTTGCCTCGGCGCCGTCGCATCGACTGCGGTAAATGCGGCGCTGCCAGCACATTCTTCGCGCGTAGCGCGAAATTCGCGCGGGCGCTGTCGTTTCGTTGCGGCATCCGTTCACTCCCCTTGGTTTTCAGGGACCGGACAGGGTTCGGCGCCTGTCGGCATGTCGTTTAGACCGGCCACGATCCGAGAGCTACATTCGAGCACACATAATCCTCAACCAGAGGTTTAGATATGTGAAAGTTGTGACTAGTGTGATCCTTGGGACATCTGGACGCAAGCATCGACTGCACACGGATCACTAGTTCGACCCGATTGGAGAAGCTCGTGCCGTACCGCAAACCGAAACGCTCCTACGTGCTCCCGGTTGTCACCACGCTTGCGGTAGCGGCCCCGCTGGCCACCCTCCTGCCGAGCGACTCCGACTACCGCACCGCCAATGAGGCCCAGCTCGCCGCCGTCCCCGCGCAATTGGCCGAGGTCGTGCTGAACTCCGCGCCCGATATCGTGCTGCCGCTGCGCGAATTGACCGGCCTCGACCTGCCCGACCTGCGCCTTTCGGATCTGCGCAAGATTCCGCTTCCTGCCTCGGTGCCGGTGCCGCAGGGCCTTCCGTTACCGCCTGGCATTCAATTACCCAGCGAAATTCCCCTACCCCAATTCGACTCGAGCCAGCCGTCCGCGCCACAACTGGAAACCGTTCCCGGGCGGATCCCGACCGGCGCGCAATTCATCGCCGATCCCGCCGTCGGCGCGGATCCGAACACCCCGGCCCTCGCCCCCGGCGCGGTACCGCCGGAACTCATGTCCGAGGTCGGCGCACAGGTAAAAGAACTTTCCCGCGACACGCCGTTCAGCGTCGTCGCCCTCACTGCCGACGACTTGCTCGATACCAAGGCCATGGTCCGGGCCAAACAGCCCGACGGCACCTGGGGACCCTGGTACGAGACCGAGCCGATCGACACCGGCGCCGCCGACAATGCCGCGCCGACCGGTACCGAGGGTACTGAGCCGATATACGTCGGCAACACAACCGCCGTGCAGGTTCTGGTGACTCGCAAGCCCGCCGCCGCCCCTGCCGCCCAGCCCGCACCGCAGGACCACGGTGCGCCGATCCAGCCGACGCCCGCCGCCGCACCCGTCGACCAGCCGCAGCCCGAACTGAAAGCGGTGCTGATCGATCCCGGCCGCGGCGCCATCGACGGTGCGCTCAACGACGTCGCGGCGGCGCTGCCCGGTGGCGGACCGACGGTGATCACCCGCAGCCAGTGGGGCGCCGACGAATCCATTCGCTGCGACTCCCCTACCTACGACGACGGTTTGGGCGGTGTCACGGTGCACCACACCGCGGGCCGCAACGACTACAGCAAGGCCGAATCGGCAGGCATCGTCCGCGCGATCTACACCTATCACGCCCAGACTCTCGGCTGGTGCGATATCGGCTACCACGCGCTGGTGGACAAATACGGCCAGATCTTCGAGGGCCGCTTCGGCGGACTCGACAAGACGGTGCAGGGCGCGCATGCGGGCGGGTTCAACGAGAACACCTCCGGTGTCGCGCTGATGGGCAACTACGAATCCGAGACGCCGTCCACCGCGGCGATCAACTCGGTCGGGCGGTTCGTCGGCTGGCGCACGAAGGTCGCCGGGCTCGACCCCAAGGGTTACACCACCATGTACTCCGAGGGCACCGAGTTCACCCCGTACGCGCAGGGTGAAGAGGTGCGGCTGCCGATCGTGTTCGCCCACCGCGACGTCGGCAACACCAGCTGCCCCGGTGACGCCGCCTATGCGTTGATGGACCGGATCCGCGATATCGCCGCGGGCGCGCCTGGCTCCTCCGGCGGCACCCCGCCGTCACGGCAGGTGCAGTCCGATGTGGCCGCGCTGGCCAACCTGACCGCCAAGCTGCTGACGATGGTCAACGACAACATCATCGCCAAATACTGGGCCTCGAAGGGCGGACCGCAGGGCCCGCTGGGTCAGGCCGCCTCCGAACCGCTGCCTACCGCGCACGGCGGGCAGTACGCCGAGTTCGTCAACGGGTACGTGTACTCCACCCCCGAGGGTGCGGCGATCGAGGTGGTCGGCAAGATCCTCGACCGTTTCCTCGAACTCGGCGCCGACGCGGGCGTACTCGGCATGCCGCTCGGCAATTCCTACGCCGTCCCCGACGGCCTGCGCGAGGATTTCCAGTACGGCTCCCTGATCCTCAACCAGGTCACCGGAATCGTCACCACCGTCTGGAAGACCTACAACGACACCTACCAACAGGAAATGAACCGGCCCGACCCGGTCGCGGCGACCGATCCCGCGGCACCGGTTCCGCCGGCCGCCGTACCCGCTCCGGCAGAGGGGCAGGCGCCGGCTCCCGCCCCCGCCGACGCACAGGCACCGGTCCCGGGGCCCGCACCCGAGGCAGCGCCCGCGCCCGCTCCGGAAGCTCCAGTTCCGGCGCCGGAACCAGCTCAGGCACCTGCGCCGGAAGCACCGGCCCCAGCCCCGGTCGTCGCACCCGAACCCGCTCCGGTTCCGCCGGCAGCACCTGCTCCGGCCCCGGTCGGCTGACGAACCGCCCACTACCGAGGCGCTGACCGCCTCGGTGACCACCGCCCATCGACCCCGGAGCCCGCACGGCCCGACTGCTCGAGCAGATCGGACCGGTCCGGCTCCGGGGTTCGGTCGTTTCAGGCGAGACTCACACCCACCACCGTTCGAGAACCCGCGCCACGCCGTCCTCGGCGTTGGTCGTGGTCACCTCGTTGGCCGCGGCGAGGGCATCGGGGTGCGCATTGGCCATGGCGACGCCGCGGCCTGCAAGGGTGAGCATCGGGATGTCGTTGGGCATATCGCCGAACGCGATCGCGGCGGCCGGGTCGACGCCGAGGCGTTCGGCGACCAGGACCAGCCCGGACGCTTTGGTGACGCCGGGCGCGGACAATTCGACCAGGCCGTGATCGGTGGAATAGGTGATATCGGCGCGGTCGCCGACCAGCGGTGCCAGCGCCCGGAGCATCTCGCCGCTGCGGGCGCCGGGTAGCCGGATCAGCATCTTGATGGCCGGTGCGTCGATCACCTCGTGCCGTGCGACGGCGGTGTCGTCGGGGTTGAGCCAGGCGTGCTCGTATTCGGGCGAGCTGACGAATTGCGGAGTCACCGCGTCGTGCGCGCTGGCGCCGACCCGCTCGGCGGCCAGTCCGCAGCCCGGCAGCACTTCTTCGGCGAGGTCGGCGATCCAGGCCAGGGTGTCGATGTCGAGGGTGCGACTGTTCAGCACCCGGTCGGCGGCGCTGTCGTAGATGACCGCACCGTTGCCGCACACGCACAGCGGCGCGAAACCGAGGCCGTCCACCACCGGACCGATCCAGCGCGGCGGCCGCCCGGTCGCCAGCACGAACGGCACACCGTCGGCGACCAGCGCGCCGACAGCGGCTTTGGTGCGTGCGGTCACCCGCTCCTCGGGGTCGATGAGGGTGCCGTCCACATCGGAGGCGACGAGTTCCGGCTTCGGCAGATGCAAACGGGTCACCCATTCCATTGTGCTGTCTTTCCTCCTCGAGCGCCTCGCGCCCTGCCTCTCACACCGACAGGTTGCCGGCTCCGCGCATTCGACATTGCCGGAAGATGAACACGCTGGTAGCCCGTCGGGCGCGCGCGGCGGCCGGTGGCTCCCTATGATCGGGGGCTACACCAGGACTCGAGGGGACCGATGACCGGCTTTTTGCTACGACGTGCGCTCAACTATGTCGTGCTGTTGCTGCTGGCCTCATTTCTCACGTTCAGCCTCGCGTCACTGACTTTTCGCCCGCTGGACAGCCTGGAACAGCGCAATCCACGACCGCCGCAATCGGTGATCGACGCCAAAGCCGCCGAACTGCATCTGGACGAGCCGATCCCGCAGCGCTATCTCACCTGGATCAAAGGCATCCCGCAAGGAGATTTCGGCACCACCCTCGCCGGGCAGCCGGTGAGCGAAGAGTTGCCGCGCCGGGTCGCGGTATCGCTGCGCTTGCTCATCGCCGGTTCGATCATCGGCACCGTGCTCGGTGTGCTGATCGGCGCCGCCGGGGCGATACGCCAGTACAAATTCAGCGACTACTTCACAACGATCGTGTCGCTGCTGATTCTGTCGACGCCGGTGTTCCTGCTCGCGACATTGCTGAAATACGGTGCGCTGGAGATCAATTCGATGACCGGCCAGCAGATCTTCCTCTATACGGGGGAAACCTCGGCCAGCACCATCGAAGGCTTCGGCCCGCAGCTGCTGGACCGACTCCAGCATCTGGTGCTCCCCACGCTGACGCTCGCCCTCGGCGGTATGGCCGGTTACAGCCGTTACCAGCGCAACGCCATGCTCGACGTGTTGCAGAGCGATTTCATCCGCACCGCCCGCGCCAAGGGCTTGACCCGCAGCAAGGCCCTCTACAAACACGGCCTGCGCACCGCGCTCATCCCGATGGCCACGCTGTTCGCCTACAGCCTCGGCGGCCTGATCACCGGCGCCACCTTCACCGAGAAGATCTTCGGCTGGCATGGCGTCGGCGAATGGCTGGTCGATTCGATCAATGCCCAGGACCTGTATGTCGTGGTCACGGTGACCGCGTTCGCGGGCCTGGTGGTGCTGGTGTCGGGGTTGTTGTCCGACATCGTGTACGCGATTCTCGATCCCAGGGTGCGTGTGAGTTGACCGAAGCCGAGATCATCGTCCAGGGCGCCCCCGAGGTCGCCGCCACCGGACGACGAAAACTGGTATGGCGCCGTTTCCTGCGCAACAAGCCCGCCGTCGGCGGAGCGATCACACTGGTGGTGCTGTTCATCGTCAGTTTCGCGCTGCCGCCGTTCCTGCCGTACGACTACCAGCAGCTCGACTACACCGCGCTGCTGAAACCGCCGAGCCCGGAGCATCCGTTCGGCACCACCCAGATCGGCCAGGACGTGCTCGCCCAAACGCTGCGCGGACTTCAGAAATCGCTGATCATCGGTTTCTGCGTGGCCATCATCTCCACCACCCTCGCCGCGCTGGCCGGTGCCATCGCCGGACTGCTCGGCGGCTGGACCGATAAGGCCATCATGTGGCTGGTCGACCTGCTGCTGGTGGTGCCGAGCTTCATCATCATCGCCTTGTTCGCCCCGCGCACCAAGGGCAGCGGCTCGATCGCGCTGCTGATCCTGCTGCTCGCCCTGTTCGGCTGGATGATCAGCGCGCGGATCGTGCGCGGGCTGACGCTGAGCCTGCGCGAACGCGAATTCGTCCGGGCCGCACGCTATATGGGTGCGCCGACCAGGACGGTGATCCTCAGCCACATCGTGCCGAACATCGCCTCGATCCTGATCATCGACACCACGCTCACCGTCGGCGCCGCGATCATGGCCGAGACCGGGCTGAGCTTCCTCGGCTTCGGTGTGCAGCCGCCGGATGTCTCGCTCGGCTCACTGATCGCCTCGGGGACCAAGTCGGCGCTGACCTACCCGTGGTTGTTCCTGTTCGCCGGCGGTCTGCTGATCATCACGGTGCTGTGCGCGAATCTGGTGGGTGACGGGCTGCGCGACGCGTTCGATCCGAGCGCCAAGCGGGCCCGGTCGCGGAAGGCGAAGGCAAAACCATGACCGATACCGCCGGGACGACGGTCGAGCAGACCCCGCCGGAGAAGAACTCGACCGCACCCCTGCTGGAGGTCACCGACCTTCGGGTGTCCTTCCCCAGTGAGGAAGGCCGCGTCGACGCGGTGCGTGGGGTGAGCTATACCGTCTCCGACAAAGAGGTCCTCGCGATCGTCGGCGAGTCCGGATCCGGTAAATCGGTGTCCTCGCTCGCGGTGATGGGGCTGCTGCCGGAACAGGCCAGGATCAACGGTTCGATCCGGTTGCGCGGCCGGGAGCTGCTCGGACTCGGTGACAAGCAACTGTCCCGGCTGCGCGGCAGCTCGATCAGCATGGTGTTCCAGGACCCGCTCTCGGCTCTGACGCCGGTGTACCGAGTCGGCGATCAGATCGCCGAAGCACTGCTGGCGCACGGGGCGATGAGCAAGGCCGGCGCCGCGAAACGGGCCGTCGAACTGCTGGAACTGGTGGGTATCCCGGATCCGGAACTGCGCGCGAAGGCGTTCCCGCACGAGTTCTCCGGCGGTATGCGCCAGCGCGTCGTCATCGCGATGGCCATCGCCAACGATCCGGCGCTGATCATCTGCGACGAGCCGACCACCGCGCTCGACGTCACCGTGCAGAAGCAGATCCTGAACCTGCTGCGCAAGGCACGCGACATCACCGGCGCCGGCGTCATCATGATCACCCACGACATGGGTATCGCCGCCACCCTGGCCGACCGGGTCGCGGTCATGTACGCGGGCAAAATCGTCGAAACCTCCTCCACCACAGAACTGTTCACCTCTCCGCGCATGCCGTACACGGTGGGACTGCTCGGCTCGATCCCGCGGATGGACGGCCCCGCCCGCACCCCGCTGATCCCCATCGTCGGCGCACCGCCCGCTATGCACGCGTTGCCGCCGGGCTGTTCGTTCGCACCGCGCTGCCCCATCGCCGTCGAGGACTGCCGCGCCGCCGAACCACCGCTGGAACGCACCGGCCCAGGACATTCCGCCGCCTGCATCCGCACCGCGGAGGTGGGTTCGGCCGAGCTGTTCGAGGCCTATCGCAGCGAGATCACCGAACCGGAGGCCGTCACCGAACCCGACACCGAGGTGGTGCTCCGGGTGAACGAACTGGTCAAGACGTTCCCCATCACCTCGGGCGTCGTGTTTCGCCGCCGCAAGGGCGAAGTCCGCGCGGTCGACGGCATCAGCTTCGAGGTCCGCAAGGGCCGCACCCTTGCGCTGGTCGGCGAATCGGGGTCCGGCAAATCCACCACCCTCACCCAGATCCTGGATCTGGTGCGCCCGGAATCGGGCAGCATCGAGATCATGGGCAGCGATGTCGCGACCCTGACCAAGGCGCGCAGGCGCGAAATCCGCCGCAGGATGCAGATCGTCTTCCAGGATCCGACCGCCTCCCTCGACCCGCGCCTGCCCATCCACGACGCGATCGCCGAACCCTTGCGCATCGACGGCCGCCCCCGCGCCGAAATCGCGCGCCGGGTACCGGAACTGCTCACTCTGGTCGGGCTGCGCCCCGAACACGCCGACCGCTACCCCGCGGACTTCTCCGGCGGCCAGAAACAACGCATCAGCGTCGCCCGCGCGCTCGCCCTCGACCCGGAGCTACTCGTCCTCGACGAGCCGGTCTCCTCCCTCGACGTCTCCATCCAGGCCGGCGTCCTCAACCTGCTGCGCGACCTGCAGACCGAACGCGGCCTGTCCTACCTTTTCGTCTCCCACGACCTGTCGGTGGTCCGCAACCTGGCCCACGACATCGCGGTCATGTATCGCGGCAAGATCGTCGAATCCGGACCGGCGGAACAGATCTTCGGCAACCCTGAACACGAGTACACCCGGTCACTGATCGACGCGGTACCTGAGCCCGTCGTGAGCCGATAGGAGGTTTGCCGTGCGGATTCGCTCGCTCGGTTCACGTGTGGCCATCGCGGTCGTCGCGACCGGTCTGGTCCTGTCCGGATGCTCGAGTTCGGACGATCCGGCGCCCGGCGCCGAGGTCGCCGAGCTCGGCACCTCCAATGACATCAATCCGCGCGATGTCTCCGAGCTGCGCGACGGCGGGAATCTGCGGCTGGCCTTGAGTTCGTTCCCGGAGCAGTGGAACACGCTGCACATCGACTCCGACGGCGAGGTCGGCGCAGTCGAACGTCCGCTGATGCCGCGCGCGTTCCACACCAGCGCATCGGGTGAGCTGTCGGTGAATACCGACTACTTCACCAGCGTCGAACTCACCGGCACCGACCCGCAACGCGTCGTGTACACCATCAATCCAGAGGCCGTCTGGTCCGACGGGACGCCGATCACCTGGGAGGACATGCGCTCCCAGGCCGCGGCTCTGAGCGGTGAGAACCCCGAGTACCTGATCAAGATGACCTTCGGTTTCGACCGGGTCGAGAAGGTCGAACGCGGGGTCGACGACCGGCAGGCGATCATCACCTTCAAGGAGCATTACGCCGACTGGCAGGGCCAGTTCGCCGGTGAAGCCTTCCTGTACCCGTCCTCGGTGACCAGCACGCCCGAGGCATTCAACAAGAGTCAGCTCGACGCCCTCGGCCTCTCGGCGGGCCCGTTCATCATCCAGTCCGTGGACAAGGCGCAGGGCCGTTTCGTGCTCGGCCGCAATCCGACATGGTGGGGCGACACCCCCAAGCTCGAAACCATCACCTTCACCGTGCTGGCGAACGAAGCGGTGATCCCTGCATTGCAGAATAATGAGATCGACGCGGTGGGCATCGCCGGCATCGACGATATGCGCACCGCCCAGAACACTCCCGGCGTGGAAATCCGCCGGGCGCCGGGCAACAGCTGGTCACACCTGACCTTCAACGGCGCACCTGGCTCGATTCTGGAAGATCCGAGGGTACGGGTGGCGATATCGAAGGCCATCGACCGCAAGGGTATTGCCGTCGCCATGCAGAACGGTCTTGTCGCGAACCCCGAACCGCTCAACAGCCACGTGTACGTCCAGGGGCAGGTCGGCTATCACGACAACAGCCTGCCTTTCGATCCGGAAGCGGCCGCACGCGAACTCGACGAACTCGGGTGGAAGCTCAACGGTGAGTTCCGGGAGAAGGACGGCCGCAGGCTCGTCATCCGCGATGTCATGTACAACGCACAGAGCTGGGTGCAGATCGCGCAGATCATCCAGCAGAATCTCGCGCAGATCGGCGTCGAGCTCATCATCGACACCCGGCCCGGCCAGGGCCTGTTCACCGACGTCTTCCAGCCCGGCGATTTCGATGCGGGCCAATGGGTGTGGTCGAGCGATGTGTTCGCGCTGAAGAATCTCCCGCAGGTCTACCGGTACGACCCCAATGATCTGCAGGGCAATTACGGTCGCATCGGTTCGCCGGAAATCAACGACCTCATCGATAAGGCCCTTGCCGAACTCGATCCGAAGAAGGCGATCGATATCGCCAACGAGATCGATCGCAAACTGTTCGAGATCGGTTTCTCACTGCCGCTGGTGCAGTCGGCGGGTAACGTCGCGGTCCGCGCGGACCTCGCCAATTACGGAGCGCCAGGGCTCGCGTCCTATGACTACACGAAGGTCGGGTTCGTGAAATGAGCACTGCGCCGCACTTCACCAGCAGGAAGGACATTTCATGAGGATCCGATCCATGGGCACCCGCCTAGTGATCCCGATCGCCGCGATCGGGTTGATCATGACCGGGTGCAGTGCTGACAATGCCAATGTCGAGGGTGGTGATGTCACCATCGGCACCAGCAACCAGATCAACGCGCGTGACCGGAGCGAGCTTCGCGACGGCGGGAATCTGCGCCTGTCGATCTCGTCATTGCCTGCGACGTTCAACACCTGGCATGTGGACAGCGACGCGGACGCTTCCGCAGTGGTCGCGTGGACGATGCCGTCGGCCTTCCAGTCCGATGCCGCAGGCAAACTGACGGTCGACCACGATTACTTCACCAGTATCGAGCTGACGAATACCAATCCGCAGCAGGTCACCTACACGATCAACCCGAAGGCGGTCTGGTCCGACGGCACCCCGATCACCTGGGAAGACATGGCCGCTCAGGCGCATGCGCTCAGCGGAAGGGACCCGAACTTCCAGGTTGCCGCGAACCAGGGATTCGACCGAGTCGAAAAGGTCGAGCGCGGCGTCGACGATCGCCAAGCAATCGTCACCTTCAACAAGCACTACGCCGAATGGCAGGGCCAGTACGGCATCCTGCTGCCGAAGCAGGCCATGGCCACGCCTGAGGCGTTCAACGATTTCTATCGCAACGATATGCCGCTCAGCTCGGGCCCGTTCATGATCACAGCGATCGACCGCGGTCAGAACCGGATCACGCTGACTCGTAATCCCACATGGTGGGGCGACACCCCCAAGCTGGATTCCGTCACCTACAGCGCACTCGACATTCCCGCGCGAATCGCTGCCGTCCAGAACAATGAGGTCGACTCTGTCGACATCTCGGGTATCGAGGAAGTCACCACGGCTCGCAACACGCCCGGTGTCCAGGTACTCCGGACCCCGCTGCCCCGTTTCTCGCATTTCACCTTCAACGGCGCACCGGGATCGATCCTGGAAGACCCCGCACTGCGACGAGCCGTCGCCAAGGGCATCAACCGGCAGGCCATCGCGTCCTCCACCCTGCTCGGCGTGGTGGACGACCCGAAACCGCTGAACAACCACATCTACATGGAGGGTCAGCAGGGTTACCAGGACAATTCGGGCGTGGTCGCCTACAACCCCGAGCAGGCGGCGAAGGAACTGGACGAGCTGGGCTGGAAGCTCAATGGTGATGTCCGGGAAAAGGACGGCCGCCAGCTCGTCATCCGCGACGTCATGTACCAGCAGGATCTGTGGGTGCAGATCGCGCAGATCGCACAGCAGAATCTGGCCGAGATCGGCGTCAAACTGGTTATCGAGACCTATCCCGGTCAGGGCCTGTTCACCGAGGTCATCGACCCGGGCAACTTCGATATCGCCCAGTTCACCTGGGTCGGTAGCGTTCTCCCGCTCGGTGCGCTGCCGCAGATCTACGCTTACGATCCCGCCCAGCCCCTGTCCAACAAGGGTCGTATCGGCTCGCCCGAATTGAACGACCTCATCGAACGGACCATCTCCGAACTCGACCCCGCGAAGGCCATCGAACTGGCGAACCAGGCCGACAAGATGATCTTCGAGGAGGTCCATTCGCTGCCCATCACCCAGTCGCCCGGCACCGTGGCGCAGCGGGTGGAGGTCGCGAACTGGGGCGCGTTCGGACTCGCGTCGCCGGACTACACGAAAATCGGCTTCCTGAAGTGATTCGCGGATCAGGCCGGACCGAACACCCCCTGGCCTATCCGCTCACCGTCACCTTCGGCGCCCTCGCGGTCATTACCGCGTGGGCGCCGTTCGCCGATGTGGACCAACTCAGTGCGCTCGCGGCGGTGGCGGTGGGGATCGTCGGGTATTCCGGGGTTCGGATTGCGCGGGCGGTGGGGCGGCTCGGTAGTGGGGTCGGTGCTCAGGAGCGGCTGGCGGTGAAGCGGGTGCGGCAGCAGCATCGACTGGTCAGCCGGTCGTGGTTGGAGTTCACGCAGGGGCGCGAGACCCGTTGGTTGCCGGTATATTTCGATCCCGCGCTGATCTCGTTGACCGAGGCGACGGCCGAGCTCGGTGAGCGAGGCGTGACGGTGGGTGGGGTTCGGCTCTACCCGTCGGGACGGGTGCGCGATACCGAGCCGCCTGGTCGCTTGATCGACAATCCGTCCAGGCCCGATCCCGATGGCGTGGCCCAGGCGCTCGCGGCCACCTCACCCCTTCGGCGGCTGCTGCTCGACGCGCAATCCGTCGTCGCGGCGCCATTCGCCGGTCTGTTCTGGATCTACATCGGCGGTGGCGGCATAGCTGCCTTCGCCGGCGCCACCTGCGTCGCGGCGGTCACCGCGATCTGGCTCTCCGCAATCCGTGGCTCCGACCCGAGCTGAGCGGGCTCGGAGCTGGATGCGTGCGCCGAGCCGCCGAGGAAGTGGTCTGACCACTTGACCTCCTGACCTTTGAGGCGCACAGTGGGGGCATGGCGTTGCAACCTGTGGTGAAGCGGTCGGTGTCGGCGGATGTGTTCGAGCAGATCGCTGACGATGTGCTCAGCGGGGAGCTTGCGCCCGGGACCGCGTTGCCGAGTGAGCGGCAGTTGGCTGAGGCATTGGGGGTGTCGCGGCCCGCGGTGCGGGAGGCGTTGCAGCGGCTGTCGGCGGCGGGGTTGGTGGCGGTGCGGCAGGGGGATGCGACCACTGTGCTCGACTATCGGCGCGGAGCAGGGCTGGAGGTGTTGCCGCGGCTGCTGATTCGTTCGGGCACATTGGACCCGGCTGTGGCGCGCAGCATTCTGGAGGCGCGGCTACACAATGGGCCGAAAGTCGCCGAGCTCGCCGCCACCCGAGTCGCCCGCGGTTCGGTGGCCCCCGCGCCGGCTACGCAGGCCGCCGCCGACACCGATGGAGCGTCCGGCCGCCCGGATATGGCGTGGCCGGTAGGGGCGACGAGACTGTCCGATTCGACACTCGGCGGTGGACACGCCACCGAGGACCTCGGGGCACTGGCAAACACGTTGGCCGATCTGGTGGATTCGATTGCCGCCGCCGAATCCGATCCGATCGCACAGCAGCGGATCGCGTTGGAGTTCTGGGATCACATTGTCGACGCGGCGGATTCGATCGTGTTCCGGCTGATGAACAACATGCTGCGGGCGGCTTATGAGCCCGCGCTCGCGGCGCTGGCCCCGATCATGTCCGCCGAGGTGGGCAATGTGGCGGGCTACCGCGAGTTGGCCGACGCCGTCGTGGGGGGCAGGCCATCCGAGGCCGCGGATCGGGCGCGAGCGCTGCTCGAGCCGGCGACCATCGCTCTGATCAGCGTCCTCGACGGGCACTGAGCACTACCAAGGGAATCGTCATGACCTCAGCCCAGCCATCGGAATCCAGCTCGATCGACGCCACCGCGCGCGCACGGGTCCGCCGCGACGAGCGCGCACTGCGTCGGGGTCTCACCCTCGGTGCCGCGGCGCGCGAATTCGTCCGGCATCCCTCGCCCTGGCTGATCGGCATCACACTGGTCGCGGCCCTGACCGGCCGGATGATCGTCGGCGACTGGCAGCCGACAGACGTACTGGTACCCGCGGTCATGCTGGCGGTCTTCCCGATCTTCGAATGGATCGTGCACGTCACCGTGTTGCATTGGCGCCCACGCAGGGTCGGTCCGATCGCGATCGACAGCGAACTGGCCCGCAAACACCGTGAACATCATGTCGATCCGCGCGATATCCCGCTGATCTTCATCCCGACGAAGACGCTGGTCGTGCTCGTCGTCGTCCTGGTCGCGCTCGCTCTGCTGGCCTTCCCTCGCGTCGGCCTCGGGCTGACCTTCCTGCTCACCATCACCGCGCTCGGCCTCGGGTACGAGTGGACGCACTATCTCATCCACACCGACTACAAGCCGAAACACTCGCTCTATCGGGCCATCTGGCGCAATCACCGCCACCACCACTACAAGAACGAGCACTACTGGTTCACCGTCACCAGTTCGGGGACGGCAGACCGGCTCTTCGGCACTGCACCCGATCCGGCCACCACGCCCACATCCCCCACCGCCCGACGCTTGCACGCGACCTGACTCACCACAGATAGCGACCGACCCCGGCCGACTCTTCGGCACCCGACCTGACCAGGGGTAACACTCCGACCTCACCCACGGCTCGCCGCCTCGAATCGGCCGGAGCCACCGCGCACGACGGGCGCGGCTTCCAACACATCGAATAGATCTGCGCCGACACCTCTCTGGTGTCGGCGCTGTCATTTGTCGCCCGGGTCTTGACATCTCAATACCCTAGGGGGGTATGGTACTGCGAAGTTGATACGGCTTCCGGAAAGGAAGGGACTTCTGATGACTACGCAGACCAGATCCACCACGAAAAAGTGGTGGGCGCTGGCGGTGATCGCCGCGGCGCAATTCATGGTCATCATGGACACCTCGATCATCGGGATCGCGCTGCCCAAGATGCAGGCCGAACTCGGGTTCTCCCAGGAGAATCTGACCTGGGTCTTCAATGCCTACGTGATCGCGCTCGGCGGTCTGCTGCTGCTCGGCGGCAGGCTCTCGGATCTACTCGGCGCGCGCCGGGTGTTCGCCGCGGGCTGGGTGGTGCTGCTCGCCGGGTCGGTGGTCGCCGGTGCCGCGGGCAATGTGGCGACCGAGCTGGCCGGGCGCGCCATTCAAGGTGGCGGCGCGGCGCTCATCGCACCGTCGGCGCTCACCCTGCTGATGATGCTGTTCGGTTCTTCACCGCAGGAACTGACCAAGGCGCTGGCGGTTTACGGCGCCGCGGCACCCGCGGGCGGCACCGCGGGTGTGTTCCTGGGTGGTGTGATCACCGAATACATCAGCTGGCCTTGGGTTTTCTACATCAATGTGCCGATCGCGATCCTCGCGCTCATCGCCGTGCCACTGCTGATGCCTGCCGCCCCTGCGCGTTCGGGTTCGGTGGACGTGCTCGGTTCGGTCACCGTCACCGCGGGCTTGGCCGCGGCGGTCTACGCGATCGTGCAAGCGCCGGAGGTCGGTTGGGCTTCGGGTCAGACCTGGGGCGTGCTCGCGTTGTCGGCCGCACTGCTGGCCGGATTCGTCTACATCCAGTCGCGTCGCAATGAGCCGCTGATGCGCCTCGGAATCTTCCGCGCACCGAACCTGGCCGCCGCCAATATCGCACAATTGCTGCTTGGTGCGGCGTGGGTGCCGATGTGGTTCTTCCTGAACCTCTACCTGCAGCAGGTGCTCGGCTACAGCGCCTTCCCCTCGGGCGCGGCACTGCTGCCGATGACGACGCTGATCATGCTCGGGATGGTCGTGCTCGCCCCGCGAGCGATGCAGCGCTTCGGCGCCAAGCCGATGATCGTCACCGGTCTGCTCGTCCTCGGCGTGGGCCTGGCGATCATGTCCCTGGTGCGCCCGACCGGTAATTTCTGGGTCGACGTGCTGCCGGCGTCGCTGGTGGCGGCCGGAGGTATGTCGCTGGCATTCATACCCTCGTTGGGTACCGCCATCTCGGCCGCACGCCCCGAAGAGGGCGGCCTGGCCTCGGGCATCGTCAACGTCAGCTACCAGGTGGGCTCGGCCATCGGCCTGGCCGCCATGACCGCGGTCGCGGCTGCCTTCGGCGCGGATCAGACCGGTGACCTGCCGGAACTGACGAACGGTTTCTCCGCGGCCTTCCTCGGCGCCGCCGTCATCGCCCTCGCGGGTGCCGGTATCACCGCCGCCATCATGCGTTCGCCCGCACCGGAAGGAGCCGCCGCAAAGGTTTGACAAGTTACCCTAGGGGGGTATGGTAATAATCAAGTTCGACGAACAGTCCGAGCTTCCGGCTCGCCGACTGAATCCATCCACAGCAGTCCACAACCACTACCCGGAAAACGGAGCTTCCCGATGAACACAACCACCAAGTTCGCCGGATTCGCCCTCGGCCTCGCGGCGGTCTTCGGGATCGCTCTCGGCGTCGGCGCCGCGGTCGGTCCGGAACCCTCCGAACCGGCCGGGCACGACACCGCGCACGCGGCCGGATCCGCCACCACAGGTGGATCCGGCTCGGCGGACCTGCCGGGCGGGCTACTCGCGAGCGAGGCCGGCTACACGCTGGCCCTGGACAACGCGACGACCACCGCCACCGCCGATGCCCAGCTGCGATTCCGCATCCTCGACGACAAGGGCGCACCCGTCACCCGGTACGTGCGGTCCCACGACAAAGACCTGCACCTGATCGTGGTCCGCCGGGATATGGCCGCCTTCCAGCACGTCCACCCGGTGCTCGACGGGTCGGGTACCTGGAGCGTTCCGCTGAACCTCTCCCGCGCAGGCGATTATCGAGTCTTCGCCGACTTCACCCCTGAGGGCGGTGAGGGTCTGACCCTCGGCGCGGATCTGCGGGTAGCCGGCCAGTACGACGCGCAGCCGCTGCCCGCGGCGGCCACCACGACCACTGTCGGCGACTACACCGTGACGCTGGACGGCACCATCACCCCGGGTCAGGCCTCGAAGGTGACGCTCTCGGTCAACCGCAACGGTCAGCCGGTCACCGACCTGCAGCCCTACCTCGGTGCCTACGGGCACCTAGTCGCCCTGCGCGCCGCGGACCTGGCCTACCTGCACGTTCATCCTGAAGGCGAGCCCGGCGACGGCGTCACCGCATCAGGCCCCGGCATCACCTTCTACGTGACCGCGCCGACCACCGGCGACTACCGCCTGTTCCTCGACTTCCAGCACGAGGGCGTCGTCCGGACCGCCGAGTTCACGGCGAGCGCCGGCCCGGCCGACCGAGCACCGGACGCGGGTCATGGCACCGAACAACCCGGCCACGGCCACTGATCCGGCCGCTGAATCCTCCCCGTCCCGACCGAGCGACAATCGTCTTAGCACCATAGAAACGGAGCGCCCCATGACCACCGCGATACAGCCACCCGCCACCGGGCAGGTCGAATTGGTGATCGGTGGCATGACCTGCGCGTCCTGCGCCAACCGCATCGAGAAGAAGCTGAACAAGCTCGACGGTGTCACCGCGACGGTGAACTACGCGACCGAGAAGGCCCGCGTCGACTTCACTGGCGATATCTCCCCCGACGAGCTGATCGCCACCGTCGAGCAGGCCGGCTACACCGCCGAACTGCCCGCACCGAAGGTCGAGGCGGCTGCCGCGGAACCGGCCGAGGAAGATCCGACCGCCTCGCTGCGCACCCGGCTGCTGGTCTCGCTGGTGCTCACCGTCCCGGTGATCGCCATGGCGATGATCCCGGCGCTGCAGTTCACCAACTGGCAGTGGCTCTCGCTCACGCTGGCCGCGCCGGTCGTGGTGTGGGGCGCGCTGCCGTTCCACAAGGCCGCCTGGACCAACATGCGCCACGCCACCGCCACCATGGACACGCTGGTGTCGATCGGTACGCTGGCCGCGTTCGGCTGGTCGATCTACGCGCTGTTCTGGGGCACCGCGGGTACGCCGGGGATGACGCACCCGTTCGAGTTCACCATCTCGCGGATGGATGGATCGGGCAGCATCTACCTCGAGGCTGCGGCGGGCGTCACCACCTTCATCCTGGCCGGGCGCTTCTTCGAGGCCAGGTCCAAGCGTCGGGCCGGTGCCGCGTTGCGAGCGCTGCTCGAGCTGGGTGCCAAGGAAGTATCGGTGCTTCGTGGTGGCACCGAGCAGCGGATTCCGGTGGAGCAGTTGGCCGTCGGTGACCGGTTCGTGGTGCGGCCCGGTGAGAAGATCGCCACCGATGGCGTGATCGTCGAGGGTTCCTCGGCGGTGGACGCGTCCATGCTGACCGGTGAATCGGTGCCGGTCGAGGTCGGCCAGGACGACACCGTGGTCGGCGCGACCGTCAACGTCGGCGGGCGGATCGTGGTGCGCGCCACCCGGATCGGCTCCGATACCCAGCTCGCGCAGATGGCCAAGCTGGTCGAGGACGCGCAGACCGGCAAGGCACAGGCGCAGCGGCTGGCCGATCAGATCTCGGGCATCTTCGTGCCGATCGTCATCGCGCTGTCGGTGGCAACGCTCGGCTTCTGGCTCGGCACCGGCGGTGCGATCGCGGCGGCGTTCACCGCGGCGGTCGCGGTGCTGATCATCGCTTGCCCTTGCGCTCTTGGCCTGGCCACGCCTACCGCGCTGATGGTCGGCACGGGGCGCGGCGCCCAGCTCGGCATCCTGATCAAGGGCCCGGAGGTGCTGGAGTCGACCCGCAAGGTGGACACCGTGGTGCTGGACAAGACCGGCACCGTCACCACCGGCAAGATGACCCTGCTGGATGTCGTCGTCGCCGACGGTGAGGACGAGGACCAGGTGCTGGCTCTGGCCGGCACGCTGGAGGATTCCTCCGAGCACCCGATCGCCCAGGCCATCGCCAAGGGCGCTCGCGAGAAGGTCGGTGAGCTGAAGCCGGTCGAGGGGTTCGCCAATATCGAAGGCCTCGGCGTGCAGGGTGTGGTGGACGGTCACGCGGTGATCGTCGGCCGAGCCCGGCTGCTCGCCGACTGGTCGCAGCACCTGGACGTCGACCTGGAGCGGGCCATGGCGGCCGCCGAGGCCGAGGGCAAGACCGCGGTCGCGATCGGCTGGGACGGTAAGGCCCGCGGTGTGCTGATAGTCGCCGATGCGGTGAAACCGACCTCCGCGGAGGCGATCACCCAGCTGCGCGCGCTCGGCCTGACGCCGATCATGCTGACCGGCGACAATGCGGCCGCCGCCCGCGCGATCGGCGATCAGGTCGGCATCGACGAGGTGATCGCGGAGGTGCTGCCGCAGGACAAGGTCGAGACCGTCAAGCGGTTGCAGGCGGAGGGCAAAGTGGTCGCCATGGTCGGCGACGGCGTCAACGACGCGGCCGCACTGGCCCAGGCCGACCTGGGTCTGGCGATGGGCACCGGCACCGATGTCGCCATCGAGGCCAGCGACCTGACGCTGGTGCGTGGCGATCTGCGGGCCGCCGCGGACGCGATCCGGCTCTCGCGGCGCACCCTGGCCACCATCAAGGGCAACCTGTTCTGGGCCTTCGCCTACAACGTGGCCGCGATCCCGCTGGCCATGGCGGGGCTGCTGAACCCGATGCTGGCCGGCGCCGCGATGGCGTTCTCCTCGGTCTTCGTGGTCAGTAACAGCCTGCGGCTGCGCAACTTCCGCTCCACCGCGCAGTAACAGCACAACGACAACGGGCGGGACGGCTTTTCGGCCGTCCCGCCCGTTTCATTTCGGAGGCATCGTGTCGAATCGTCTGCTCATCATCGCCCGGCATCCCGTCACCCGCGCGGTGCTCCACTGCGCCGCACTGTGCGCGGTGGAAGCGGTCCGGCGGATATCGACCCCTCAGGACCGGTCGATCAGGACCGATGGCGGCACCTCCTGAACCCAGACGGAGGAGGCGGCGAAAAATCGTCGCCCGCCGGCACATTGGCGAGAATTGCCTGCACAGGGGTGCGAAATCAGCGACAGCCGTGGCAGTTCGATGCGAATAGGCCTCGCGAATGCGGATGGTGAGTTGGGAACAATCCCGAAGAAACAGAGAGCGGATGACGGGATTCGAACCCGCGACCCTCACCTTGGCAAGGTGATGCGCTACCAGCTGCGCTACATCCGCATATCGCGATATCGGCGGAGATAGGAAGCACTCCGCGTCATCGTGCGACGCCAAACTCTAGCCGGAAGGTATGTCTGCTACCAAACCCGCTAGTCACCGGGCATCACACTACTGCTGGGTGTTCTTGCGTTCGGCCCGCGCGGCGGCCTTCTCGGCGGCCTCGGCGGCGTCCATGGCGTCGGCCTCCTCCAGCGTCGGCGCACCGCCGCCGAGCCGGGCGGGTACCCAGTAGGCGTCGGGTTCGTGCTGGTAGTCACGCTGCACCTCGAGCAGCATGCGCTGCATGGTCGTATGCAACTGCGCGGTGAGGTCGGCGGCAGACTCGTCGGGCTGGATCGGTTCGCCGACAGCGATCGAGATCGGAGTACTGGTGCGGCCCAGGCGCTTCGGGAAGCCCTTGGTCCACACCCGCTGCGCGCCCCAGATGACGATCGGAATGATCGGCACGTCGGCCTCGATGGCCATGCGGGCCGCGCCGGACTTGAATTCCTTGATCTCGAAGCTGCGGCTGATCGTCGCCTCGGGATACACACCGACCAGCTCACCGCGACGCAAGTAATCGACGGCGGCCTTGTACGAATCCGCGCCGGCGGACCGATCGACCGGGATGTGTTTCAGCGCCCGCATGATCGGGCCGGAGATCTTGTTGTCGAAGACCTCTTTCTTGGCCATGAACCGGATATAGCGCTTGGGGGTGCGCACCGGCAGTCCGGCATAGGTGAAGTCCATGTATCCGGTGTGATTCACCGCCAAGACGGCACCGCCGGACGCGGGGATATGTTCATCGCCGGTGACGGTGAACTTCAGACCTTCAACGAAGAAGACGGTACGGGCCAGGCCGATGATCGTCCGGTAGACGGGTTCCACAATTCCGCTAGCGTAGTCGCTGCCCGTCCGATCCGGCAGTGCGCCGCGATAACGCGTCCGGCGACCGGCCGTTCGCCCTCGCTCGCGAATCGCACGCTTCGGTTGGTGAGCCGCCGCCGGAATCGGGTGCTCGACCCAAAAGCACCTCACGCATGTACGAGGAAAGGTGATCGTCGAAGTGGAACGCGCGGAGTCGGTATCGCAGCAACCTCGCAGCAGCGCCTCGTTCGCCGCTCGCTGCGGTTCGACCTTATTCGAGCAGGTGGGCGATCCGGCGATCACCGACCACCGACGCCGGATCGATACCGCCCCGGGCACGCGGACTCGGCGGACGGCGGTGCGCCCCGCGTTGATCGGCGGCCTGATCGCGGGCGCGATGCTGCTCGCCGGATGCGATTCGGCGAGCGGGATCCCCGGCGACGATCCGGACCCGACCACCTCCGTCGCCACCACCCCGCCCGCGGCCATCCCCACCCAGCCGACCCCGCCCGTGCCGACGACCCCGCCGGTCCCCGCCGACGCTCCCCCGGTCGGTGCGGTGCCCGGGCTGCCCGAGGCCGCGCCCGCGGTGCAGCGCTGGGCCGTCGACCTGGAAACCAGCACCATCGCCCAACTACAGACCACCTGCTGGACGCTGCCGCCGCTGACCGTCGCCGACATGTACGCCGATCCGCAGCCGGTGCTGGGGGCGCTGGCCCAGCCGGGCACGATCACCGACGACGTCATCACCTGGCGCGGCGCGGGCAGCACCGTCACCGTGGACCGGGCCGCGATCGAGTCCGGTTACGCCTGCCCCCGGGTGTTCCCCGCGGGCACCGAACCCGGATACGACGACGCCGACGCCCGCCACACCGTGCGCCGCTATCTCGCCCGGCTCACCGGTGACCCGCTGGACCCGACCGACCAGGAAGGCACGCATCCGCTGCTGTGCGCGGCGACCCCGGCGGCCTGGGATCCGCAGGGCAGCGGAAGCCCCGTGCGCGCACCACTGGCCGACAATCCGGGCCGATTGACCGGCACGACCGCCTTCGCCGACCAGCAGATCAACTCCTCGTCGCTGCGCGCCGGATATGTCCGGGTCCAGGTGCCCGTCACCAACTCCTCGGGTGTGACGCAGAGCCGGACCTTCACCTTGAGTGAGGGATCAGACGGCTACTGCATCGGGGACGTCTCCCCGTAACGACTACCCTGGACGACCGGCTGACAGTACGGAAACACCGCGGTTCAGGAGGAACAAGCTCGTGCAGATCACCAGCGTCGGACATGCGGGTTTCCATATCCAGACGACGGCCGGGTCGATTCTCTGCGATCCCTGGGTGAACCCCGCCTACTTCGCCTCCTGGGTCCCGTTCCCGGACAACACCCAGCTCGACTGGGATGCGCTGGGCAATTGCGATTTCCTCTACGTCTCGCATCTGCACCGCGACCACTTCGACGCCGAGAACCTCGCCGCGCACGTCAACAAGGACGCCACCGTGCTGCTGCCGGACTACCCGGTCCCGGATCTGCGCCGTGAGCTGGAGAAGCTCGGCTTCCACAAGTTCTTCGAGACCGAGGATTCGGTCAAGCACACGGTGACCGGTCCCGGCGGCGACCTGGACGTCATGATCATCGCGTTGCGCGCCCCCGCGGACGGGCCGATCGGCGACTCCGGGCTGGTCGTCTCCGACGGTGAGACCACCTGTTTCAACATGAACGATGCCCGGCCGGTGGATATGGACGTGCTGCACGATGCGTTCGGGCACATCGACATCCATCTGCTGCAGTATTCGGGCGCCATCTGGTACCCGATGGTCTACGACATCCCCAACCGCACGAAGTCGAACTTCGGTAAGCAGAAGCGTCAGCGCGGTATGGACCGGGCCCGCAGCTATATCGAGCAGGTCGGCGCGACCTGGGTGGTGCCCTCGGCCGGGCCGCCGGTCTTCCTGGACGACGAGCTGCGCTACCTCAACGACGACCGCGGCGACGAAGGCAACATCTTCCCTGATCAGATGGTGTTCCTCGAGCAGATGCGGATCCACGGCAACGAGGGCGGGGTCCTGATGATCCCCGGGTCGGTGGCCGACGTGCACGGCGCCGAGCTGGCGCTGACCCACCCCTTCGATCCGGCCGAGATCTACGACGACAAGGCAGGCTACATCGAGCGGATGGCCGAGCGCATGGCGCCGGTGCTTGCGGCCGAGAAGGCGTCCTGGGCGACGGGCGAGGGATCGCTGCTGGAACCGCTGAAGGCGCTGTTCGAGCCGATCATGGCGCAGAGCGATCTGATCTGCGACGGCATCGGCTACCCCATCGGGCTGGTGATCGGCGAAGAAACCGTGGTGCTGGACTTCCCGAAGCGCCTGGTCCGCGGCCCGATCGAGGGCGAGGGCAAATACCGTTACGGCTTCCGCATCGCACCGGAGCTGGTGCGCACGGTACTGCGCGACGACGAGCCGGACTGGGTGAACACCATCTTCCTGTCCACCCGCTTCCAGGCGTGGCGCATCGGCGGCTACAACGAATTCCTCTACACCTTCTTCAAATGCCTCACCGACGAGCGCATCGCCTACGCCGACGGCTGGTTCTCCGAAGCACACGACGATTCCGCCTCCACCGAACTCGCCGGCTGGGAAGTCCAGCGCCGCTGCCCCCACCTCAAAGCCGACCTGTCCAAGTTCGGCGTCGTCGAGGGCAATACCCTCACCTGCAACCTGCACGGCTGGCAATGGGACCTGGAATCGGGCCGCTGCAAGACCTCCAAGGGGCATGAGCTGCGCTCCAAGAAGCTGGGCTGAGCATTCCGGGCCCGAACCGGGCATGCGGCACCGGCGGCCGCGGATCCGGCAGGCCGGCGTCCTGCGGGTGCCAGAGCGGCGATCAGGCTGCTGCTGAAACGACCCCGGTCAGGAGGGTCGATCCGCCCGGCGGCTGCTCGGAACACCCGTCGCCAATAGCACCGCGACCAGCGTGAGGGCACATCCGGCAACAGCCGTCATGGACAGCCCCGCGCCGGTCGGGATGGCGACGTCGAGAGCGATCGAGGCGAGGAGCTGGCCTGCTACCGAGGTGAGGCCGAGGAGTAGGACGCCGATCCAGCGGACGACGAGGACGGCGAGGGCGATGAAGACCACGCCGATGGCGCCGCCGAGGTAAAGCCATGGCTCGGTGGGGAATTCGGTGGGTAGACCTGCGCCCGCGACGACCAGGGCCTCGACTGCGAGCAGGCCGACCAGGCCGACCGCGAAGTTGATGCCGGTCGCCGGGAACGGTCCGCCGACCGCACCGACCCGCCCGTTCACCGCCTGCTGCCAGGCCAGGCCGATACCCGCGAGTGCGGGGACGATGATGAGTACCGCCGCGGGGGCGTCGGCGAGCGCGGTCGGCGCCGATAGCGCGCCGCTCACCCGGGCGCTGCCGAAGCCCGCGAGCGCCACCGCGAACACCGCGAGCCCGGCGGCACCGATGCGACGCAGCGTCACCGGAGTCCGCCCGTTGGGCGCCACACCGAGTCGATCCACCACCAAACTGCTCAGCAGCTGGCCGGCCACCACCGCCACGGTGAACGCCGTGACGCCGAGCGCGGCGATGGTCAGACCCTGACTGGCGACGAACGCGGCACCGCACAATCCTCCGAGCAACTGCCAGGGCCGCAACTCCCCCGCCGCCACCGCCCGCCGGACATCACCGAGCCCGGTGCGCAACCGCCGCGAGCATGCGAAGGCCACGACCAGCACGAGCAGACCGGCGCCGAAACTGACTACGGCAGCGGCGATCCCATCGTGCAAACGCTCACCCAGCGCACCATTGATCCTGGCCTGCACCGCGACCCCGGCCCCGATGGACATCCCGAGACCGAGCCCAAGCCGCGTCTGCACCGCCACCGCGCCACCCTATCGGGGCGAAGGTGCGCGGCCCGTGGGGCTCGCTGCGGTCCTTCGGCGCGGCAACCACGCCGGCGTCACCGCCGCAATCGCCAACACCCCGAATCCGAGCAGCGCGACCGTCGCCGACATCGACAACCACACCGTCACCAACGCGACGAAACCGAAAGCCGCGAGCGAGACGACCTCCGACAGCAGCCCGGACACCGAGGTCACCGTCGCGCGCGCCGGACCCTCGATGGCGTCCTGCAGTCGCGCCGCCGAGACGACGGTCGCGTTGTAGACGATGCCGTACGAAATGCCGAGTGCGACGAACCCCGATCCGGTCAGCGCGTACATCGCCGCGGGCCAGCGCACCGCGAGTCCGACAACGACCGCGCCGGCGACGAACAGCACTCCAGCCACCGCGACGGCGATCCCCATGGTCCGCGCCCGCATCGTCTCGGTCCGCCCCGCCGTCACCGAACCGATCAGCGAGCCGACCACCGTGATACCGACCAGCACGGGCACCACCGCGGTTGCGACCCCGGCCTCCCCCGCCACCAGTGCGAAGTACTCGTCGAAGGCGGTGATGCCGTACAGCAGCGCGCCCAGCAGGACGCCGTTGCGCACGCTCTTGATCCGCGTCGCCTCGGCCAGTCCTGATCGCAGCATGGCCAGGTATCGCGTGATCGGACCGGCGGGCGGATCGGATGCGATGCCGGCCGGGGTGACCGCGCTGGTCGACGAGCCGGGTGCGGTGATGGTCGTCGCTTCGTCGGGCGCCTCCTCGGCCTCGTCGACCTCACCCGCCGACACCGACTTGGGCGCGGCTGGCAGGGTGAGCGCGACAACCGTGTGCGCCACCGCCATCGCGACGCTGACCCAGCCGATCAACGGATACCCACCGACCAGATACAGCGGGGTCGCGGCAAGGATCGCGATCAGCACCGCGGTCTCGGTGGCAGCCCGGGTGTAGCCGAGGATCCGCGGGAAGGCCGAGGGTTCACCGCGAGCGCTGAGTTCGTCGTAGAGCAGCGCTTCGAATGTCCCGGATCGCAAGGCTCCCGATACACCCCACACCACGAATCCGGCCGCGAAGCCGAGGTAGTTCGGCAGCACCGTCCACAGGGTGAATCCGGTCGTGAGCAGCACACCGCTGAGCACGAGCAGCCCGCGCCGCGACACGGTGTCTGCCCACGCGCCTGACGGCACTTCCAGCAGGAATGCCGTCGCGGACCACAGCGCGAACAGCGAGGAGATCTGCCCGGCGTTCAGGCCGTGGTCGGCGAACAGCAGAGCGTAGATGGCGTAGAGCGGGAAGAAATCACCGAGTGCGGCGAACAGCACCGCCCGTACGGTCAGGGCACGCATGCCGATCGCCTCGGCCGACCTGTTCGGTCCGAATCAACAGCCGTAGATGAGCAAACGCATGTGACCAGCATCGTCGTAGACGTCGCCGCCGGTCAAGGGAATTTCAGCCGAGCGGAACCCAACCGTTGCGATCGGCATCGGCGCCGGGACCCACCCGCCCCTGGTTCTGATTCAGATCGCTGATCAGATCCGCGACCGGATGCGAATCGCTGTAGTGGTAGCCCTGTGCCAGCGCGAAACCGAGCTCGGTGAGTACCGCGGCCTGGTATTCGGTCTCTACACCCTCGGCGATCACCTGCAGGTCCAGCGACTTGCTCAGCGCGGCGATCACACCGAGCAACGGCGGCGCGGGCGAATCCGAACGGATCGCGGCCACGAAGGACTGATCGACCTTGATGATGTCGCTTGGCAGCGTGGCCAGCCTGCTCAGCGAGGAGTAGCCGGTGCCGAAATCGTCGATGGCGATGCGCACACCACGGTCGCGCAAAGTGTGCAGATTCGCGATGGCGGTCTGCGATTCGGCGGCAAGCTCGCTTTCTGTCACCTCCAGCACCAGCTGATCGGCAGGCCAGCCGGTGCTGTTCAGGATGTCGGTGACCCGATCGGAGTAACCCGCTTCGGCCAGCTCCAGCCCGCTCACATTGACGTTGAGGGTGAGATCGAGCTGGGCGAAGGTCTCCTGCAGCCGGGCAGCGTCGGCGCAGGCACGCCGCAGCACCAATTCGTCCAGATCGGAGATGAGGTCGTATTCCTCGGCCACCCGGATCAGGCCCTCGGTGGTGACGTCGGGCTGCGCGCTCGACGACCACCGCAGCAGCGCCTCCACACCGACCGCCTTGCCGCCGCCCTCACTCAGGCTGACGATCGGCTGGTAGTGCACATCGAGCGCGCCGCGGTCGATGGCCTCGCGCAGCTCCACCGCCAGCGGCAGCTGCCGCGACGATTCCAGCACCGTCCGGTTGCGCCCGGCCTGCTTGGCCCGGTACAGGCCGACATCGGCGCGGCTCACCAGCAGCGAACCGGATTCGCCCGGCTGCCAGGACGTCACACCGGCCGAGCAGCCGGTGGTGACGGCGGCGCGCAGCTGCTCGGTGAGCAGAATCGCGGCCTGTTCGGTGGTGGCCGGCAGCAGCAGGGCGAACACGTCGCCGCCGTAGCGGGCCAGCCGCTGGTCGGGGGCGAGCAGCTTGCCCCAGGTGTCGGCAACGCGCTGCAGGACGGCATCACCGGCGCGGTGCCCGAGATGGTCGTTGACCTTCTGGAACCGGTCCAGGTCGACCAGGACCAGCGCCAGCCCCTCCTCGGAGCGGGTGGCGTTCTCGATGGCGGTATTGAGGGCCCGGTCGAAACCACGGCGGTTCAGCAGCCCGGTCAGTACATCGATATCGGCTTGCGACGCCATCCGGGTGAGGATCCCGACGACGACGCCGACACCGAAGGTCACACCCGCGGGAATCAGACCCGACCACCAGGGCAAACCGTCACGCGTCGGCAGCACCCACAGACACGCCGCCATCGCGAACGCGATATGCGCCATCGCCATGGGCCAGACGAAGAACAACGCCGCGTCACAGGCGACGAACACATAGAACGAGGCGAGCGTGATCGCGCCGACGGTGTTCGGGAAGGCATAGACGGCGATGGTGACCAGGATCGTCGCGATGGCGACGTACCCGTGGTGGATGCTGTGCGGCAGCCGCGGCCCCCAGCCGAGCAGGCTGATGCCGAGCAGCAATGCCACCGCGGCCGCACTGCCGACCAGCGGGCGGTTGCCCTCGTCGCCGGGTGCGACGGCCGTGATCACCAGGCCGAGTGCACCACCCATGACGTAGAAGGCCCCGGTGGTCCTGGACATGACCATGGCCGTCGCCAACGCAGACGCGGCCCGAACCCGGGTTCGGGTATCGCCGCGAGACCCGATTCCTCGCACGAACGACAGCCTAGACAAGACCCAACCCCCCGGTTGCCACATCACAGGAATCGGACATCAGGACCGACCACGGCCGAACACGCGCGCTACTTCGGGACCGTCAACACATCGGTGCCGACGAAGGGAACCAGTGCCTCGGGCACCCGCACCGAACCGTCGGCCTGCTGGTGGTTCTCCAGCAGCGCCACGATCCACCGGGTGGTGGCCAGGGTGCCGTTGAGTGTCGCGGCGGTCTGCGGTTTGCCGTTCTCGTCGCGGTAGCGCACCGACAGCCTGCGGGCCTGGAAGGTGGTGCAGTTGGAGGTGGAGGTCAGCTCCCGGTAGGTCTGCTGGGTCGGCACCCACGCCTCGCAGTCGAATTTGCGGGCGGCCGAGCTGCCGAGATCGCCTGCGGCGACATCGATGATCCGGTAGGGCACCTCGATGGCGGCGAGCATGTCGCGCTCCCAGGCCAGCAGCCGCTGATGCTCGGCATCGGCGTCCTCGGGCTTGCAGTAGACGAACATCTCGACCTTGTCGAACTGATGCACCCGGATGATGCCGCGGGTGTCCTTGCCGTAGCTGCCCGCTTCCCTGCGGAAGCACGACGACCAGCCCGCGTAGCGCTTGGCGCCGCCGCTCAGGTCGAGGATCTCGTCGGAGTGATAGCCGGCCAGCGGCACCTCCGAGGTGCCGACGAGGTACAGATCGTCATCGGCCAGGTGGTACACCTCGGCCGAATGCTGTCCGAGGAATCCGGTGCCCGCCATGATCTCCGGGCGCACCAGCACCGGCGGGATCATCATGGTGAAGCCGTTGGCCACCGCGCGCTGCGCCGCGAGCTGCAACAGCCCCAGCTGCAGCAGCGCGCCGTAACCGGTGAGGAAGTAGAACCGGGCGCCCGAAACCTTGGCGCCACGTTCCATATCGATCAGACCGAGCGATTCACCGAGTTCCAAGTGATCTTTGGGCGTGAAGTCGAACTCGGGCAGCGTGCCGACGGTCTCCAACAGGATGTAGTCGGCTTCGCCCCCCGAGGGCGCACCTTCCTGCACGACGTTGGAGATGGCGCGCTGCGCGGCATCCAGGTCGGCGTCGGCAGCGTGCTGAGCCGCCTCGGCTTCCTTCACCTTCGCCGACATCTCCGAGGCCTCGGCGAGCAGCGCGGGACGCTCCTCTTTGCTCGCCTTGCCGATCGTCTTGCCCATCGCCTTGTGCTCGGCGCGCAGGTTGTCGGCGGTGGCGACCGCGGCCCGGCGCGCCGCGTCGGCCTCGAGCAGCGCGTCGACGAGCGCGGGATCCTCACCACGCGCCCGCTGCGAGGCACGGACGGCGTCTGGATGCTCGCGCAAGAATCGGAGGTCGATCATGGCTGATCAGCCTAGTTGGCGGCCCGTGTACGGCGTAATCGGATATCGGTTCGATCCGGCGCGCCGCAGGCCACACCGCGCGGCCGGATCGGCCGATGTTCGCCGCGAACCCCTCCGGAGGCGCATAGTTGTTCTGTGGCCACCACTTTCGACGACACAGCAATCGACAACGCACTGGCCGAGCTGGCGGCGGGCGAGAAGGTGTGGGCGAGCACACCGCTGCGCCGCCGACGCGAACTCCTCGACGATATCCACGCCCGTACCGCGCGCTTCGCCGCCGACTGGGTGCGGGCCGCATGCACCATCAAACAGCTCGACACCGATTCCCCGCTGGTCGGCGAGGAGTGGATGTCGGGCCCACTGACGCTGCTGCAAGCCACCACCGCACTCTCGGAGACGCTCAGCGCGCTCGAATCCGGACGCAGCCCGCTCGACGGCATCGAGCTGACCTCGGCGCCGGGCGACCGCATCGCGGTGCCGGTGCTTCCGCACGGAACCTACGACAAACTGCTGCTCAGCGGGTTCTCCGGGGAGGTCTGGCTGCGTCCGGGCGTCGACGCCGAGACCGCGCGGCGCAAGGCGGGGCTCGCCCAGCTCGACCCGGCCGCCACCGGCGGCGTCGGTGTCGTCCTCGGCGCGGGCAACATCATGTCGATCGCCCCGCTGGACACGCTGTACGAGCTGTACGCGAACAACCGCGTCGTCGCGTTGAAGCTGAATCCGATCACCGATCCGCTGTTCACGGTGTTCGAGATGATCTTCGCCCCGCTCATCGAGCTGGGCGTACTGCGCATCCTCACCGGCGGCGCCGCCGAGGGCGGATACCTGGTGCGGCATTCCGGGGTCGCGCACGTGCACATGACCGGCAGCGCCCTGACCCACGATGCGATCGTGTGGGGCACCGGCCCGGACGCGCTGGAACGCCGCCACGACCGGCGTCCCCTGCTGAACAAGCCGATCACCAGCGAACTCGGCGGCGTCTCGCCGACCATCGTGGTGCCGGGCGACTGGTCCGAGGCCGATCTGCGCTACCAGGCCGCGCACGTGGCGACCCAGCGCTTGCACAACGGCGGCTACAACTGTGTCGCCGCGCAGACAGTGGTGCTGAGTGCCGATTGGCCGCAGAAGGAGCAGTTCCTGCGTGAACTGCGCGCGGCGATGGCCGACGCGCCGCAGCGTCCGGCGTATTACCCGGGCAGCGACAAGCGAGTATCCGACGCGCTGGCGTCCTATCCGGACGCCACCCGGCTCGGCCCGGAGTGCGGCAGGCTGCTGGTGGAAGATCTGCCTGCCGCCGATACCGCGTTGTTGAACACCGAATACTTCGCGCCCGTGCTCGGCATCGTCGAGCTGCCCGCCACGAGTGGCGGCGAGTTCATCCAGCGGGCCGTCGACTTCGCCAACGACCAGCTCACCGGCACGCTCGGGGCCAACATCATCGCGCATCCGACCACCATCAAACGGCTCGGCATCGCCTTCGAGCGCGCGGTGGAGCGGCTGCGCTACGGCACCGTCGCGATCAACGCCTGGACCGGGCTGGCCTTTCTCACTCCGCGCGCGTCCTGGGGCGCCTACCCCGGGCACACCCTCGAGGACGTGCAGAGCGGTGTCGGCATCGTGCACAACGCCCTGCTGCTCGACGACGTGGAACGCACCGTCGTGCGCGGCCCGTTCCGCCCGGCTCCGCGGTCGGTGCTGCACGCGGAGTGGGCACTCTCGCCCAAGCCGCCGTGGTTTGTCGACAACACCACCGCCGCGTCCACGGGCCGCAAGCTCACCGAGTTCTACGCGGCGAACAATCCGGCCCGGCTGCCCGGCGTATTCGCCTCCGCGCTGCGCGGTTGATCGAAGCCGACGCGGCAGGTGAGATTCACCGGTCAGAGGCCTGATCCGGCAGCCTCATGGCACGGTGAGCCACAACACTGCCATGATGGATCGCGATGACCTCCGATGACGCGCCCACGCCCCCGCCGGTGCCCGAGCCCCCTCGGGACGGTGATCCGTCGCGGCCTGCCGCAGGCCGCCCCGCTCGCGGCTCCACCGGCAGGCGCTCGCCCGGCGCCGCGTTCGGCCGGTCGAAACCCCGATCCGGCCGGGGACCGCAGGGCGCGTCGAGTCCCGCCGAGGGCGCCGCGACCGCATCGTCGGGTTCCAAGCTGCGTCTGTCCGCGCCGAAGCTGCGCTGGGGATTGCTCGCGGTCGCCGTCGGCGCGGTCACCGCGGCCATGGTGACGCTGTTCGTCACCGGCTTCGACAATGACTCCGGCTTGGAGGCGCACAACCCGAGCGTGGCCGTACCGGCGGGTGCCGAGAAGACCTTCGGCACCGCCACTCGCGGCGACTGCCTCAGCTGGACCGCGCCCGACCGGTCCGATCTGGTCGAGGTCGACTGCGCCGACAAGCACCTGTTCGAGGTCACCGCCGATATCGATCTGAGCAGGTACCCGGGCAAGGAATTCGGTCCCGGTTCACGCTTCCCGGATTCGCTGCGGTTCACAGAACTCAAAGAGGAGCACTGCGTCACCGCGGCCCAGCAGTACCTCGGCGGAAAGTTCGATCCGCGCGGACGATTCGTCGTCGGCCTGATGTATCCGAGCCCCGAAGGCTGGGCCAAGACCGGAGATCGCAAGCTGCGCTGCGGTCTTCAGGCCGCCGGCTTGACCGGCGCGGCCTCGGCACCGCTGCCGACTTCCGGCAGCGTGCTCGACAACGATCAGTCCAAGGTGTTCGCGCCGGGCATGTGCCTCGGCATCAACCAGAACCTGCCCACCGATCCGGTCGACTGCACCCAGCCGCATGCGGTGGAGATCGTGGCGACCGTCGATCTCGGCGCACGTTTCCAGGGCCCGCCGCCGCCGAAGGAAGAGCAGGACAAGTTCGTCGAGGGCGAATGCGCGCGCCTGTCCACCGAATACCTGGGTGGCCCGGATGTGTTGCGCAACAAGACCTTGACGCTGTTCTTCGACTTCATCGACGCCCGCAGCTGGCTCGCGGGCAGCCGCAAGCTCGACTGCATGGTCGGCAAGGGCGCCGACCGCGAAGGGTTCGCACCGATCACCGGATCGGCCAAGGGCGAGATCCTGATCAACGGCCAGGCGCCGGTACCGCCGCCAAGCGACGGCCGCTACACGCCGCCGCCGCTGCCCGGCGCCGCGCCGCTGCCCGCGCAGCCGCGATAGGCGGGTCGACGACGTTCATGCCGGTCTCCATGTCCGAGGACCGCTTCGAAGAGCTGGTCGGCGACGCCCTCGATCTCATTCCGCCCGAACTGGCCCGAGCCATCGACAATGTCGTGGTGCTGATCGAGCCTCGCAATCAGGAGGATCCACATCTGCTCGGGCTCTATCACGGAATCGCGCTGACCGAGCGCGACAGTCAGTACGGCGGCTCGCTGCCGGACACGGTGACCATCTATCGAGACGCCCTGCTGGACATCTGCGCCGACGAAGAAGAGGTGGTGGAGGAGGTGGCGATCACCGTGATCCATGAGATAGCACACTATTTCGGGATTGA
The DNA here is from genome assembly GCF_042754945.1 of Nocardia sp. NPDC059180. NCBI lineage: Bacteria > Bacillati > Actinomycetota > Actinomycetes > Mycobacteriales > Nocardiaceae > Nocardia > Nocardia sp. NPDC059180. Next base: position 446,052 of record NZ_JBHZBU010000001.1, on the reverse strand, counting down.
CGAAGACCGGCTCCATCAGCTGGGATGGGGCTAGTCTTAGCCCGAGCTGTATGCGAACCTATGGATGGGGGTTCGTATCCGGCACGTAAGACCGGAAGAAACTCTGGACTCGATGGAACCGATCGTGGTGCCGTCGCGTCCAATGTACTCGTAGGGGGAATTCTCGTGGTTCCGCCGAACAGCTACCACTAGAAGGAGTCGAGACATGATTGGCAACGTGCACGTCACACCAGAAATCATCCTCGCCGCAAGTGTCGAGCTGGATCTGCTCGCCGACCGCCTGGCAGGCGTGGCCGCTCTGGCCGGCCCGGCGACGCATGTCCTCCCCTCGGGCGCCGAGGAGGTGTCGCTGCTGGCCGCGAATCACTTCAACCACGCGGCCATGACTCACGACAAGGCCGTCGCGCAGGGGATTCTCGAACTGCACCACGCCGCGGCGATCCTGCGCACCCAGCTCGCGCAGTACCTGGCCGAGGACGCCGCGTCCGCCGCGATCACCACGCTGACCGGCGCACCGTTCAGTTCGATCGTCGTCTAGCCAACCGCCGAGCCGGCTCCGAGCTTCACACAAGGGGAGAAACCACTCATGACCGCAGGAATCACCGGGGTGTTCTGGCTGCCCCGCATGGCCGAATTCAACTCCGTCGCGCTCAACGCGGGCGCACACGCCGTTCCGATCTCCGCCGCCGCCACCTCCTGGGGGACGCTGACCGGCGCCTGGGTCGACGCCACCGCCACCGTCACCCGGGTCATGGCCGAGGTCGGCCTCGGCCTGCAGAGCGTCAACGGCATCGGCGCGCTGGCTCGCCTGGGCGCGTTCACCGCGTGGGCAGGCCAGCAGGGCATCATGGCCGCCACGATGGGCAGCAAGGCCGCAGCCAACGCGACCGCCTACACCGTTGCCTCGCTGGCGATGCCGAGTCTGCCGGAGATCGTTGCCGTCAACAGCGCGTACGTGGCGTCGGCGAACCCCGCGGGCGCGATGTCGGGTGCCTATGAGGCGGCCGAAGTCGTCAAGCGCGCCATGGACATTCGCGCGGCGCTGGTGATGGAGACCTACGAGGCCGCAACCACCGCGACCGTCGTCACCCCCGGTGAGTTCATCAACCCGCCGCCGATCGCCAACGGCGCCGGTTCGGCCGATGCCGCCGCGAACGCCGACCAGGCGTTCCAGAGTGGCAGCGGCGACCCGGTGCAGACCGCACTTGCCGCCGCGGGCGCGGTGGTGCAGAACCCCGCGATCAGCAGCGCGGTCACCCAGGTCGCGAATGTGGCCGGTTCGGTGGCCACCAGCGGTGTGAGCACCGTCGGCAACCTCGGCGCCAATGCCATTGCCGCCGCCACCAGCTCCGGTGCGCCCGGCGTCGCCTCCATGGCGCCGATGGGCATGGCCACCGGTGGCGCCGCAGCGGCGACAGGTGCGTCCACGCGGGCCGCCGGAATGGGAACTTCGGTCGGTATGGGCGGCAACAGCTCGTTCAAGGTGCCCGAGGGCTGGGGTGCGCCGCCGGTCAGCGGCGGTGCGGGCGCGGCGGCTCCGGTCGCCGAGGTCGCCGTCGCGCGTACCGAGTCGGCCGCGCCGATCCGTCCCAACAGCGGGCCGACCAGCCCGCTGATGGGTCGCGGCGCGGGTAGCTCCGAGGACGACGAGTCCGAGCACAACGGCGCCGATTACCTGCGGGCCGACCACTTCACCGACGGCCGCCTCGCCGCCGACGGTGTCATCGGTGGCGAGCCCGCCGGATCGGCCAAATGACGGTACTGGGTGCCGGTCGCGGTCCGGCGACACTCGGCGCCGTCACGCTGTCGCTCGACGAAATGCAGTTCCTGCTGGAGCATCTGCAGATCGACGAGGTTCCGGTCGTGTTGAACGCGATCGGGCGCTACGACAACGAGACGGCGCACGATACGGCGCTGGCCGTGGCCGCCAAGTCGCTCACCGAACGGGAACTGCTCGACGGTGAGGTGGTGCATCCGGAACTCGCCGATCGCCTGTTCGGGCTGTATCGCCCGCACTGGGTGATCGCGGTGCGGCTGGTTGTTGCCGGTCAGACGAGCCGGATGTGCCTGGCGAAGGGCGACGATCTGGTGACCGTGGCCCTGCGTGGGCCCGATTCGTACGTGATCGACGAGGCCGACGACGATCTGCCCGGCCCGGTGCTATCGGCACTCGGCTCGGCCGAGGGGCTCGAGCTCACCGGGATGAACGCCCCGACCGAGCAGTTGCTGCCGATCTTCGAGGATCTCGGTGATGCCGCCGCCATGACCGCCCGGCTCACCAAGGTCGGCAATCCGCCGCGGGACGCGCAGGCGATCGCCTCGGCGATGGTGCATCTCGAGTCGCACGCCGAGATCGTCGGTGTGGTCTACGGCGACGGCACCCGCGAGATCGCGGACAACCACATCGCCGTATACAACACGCGCGCCGGTCGTTTCCTCGCGACGGCGAGCAGGTCCGACGACGGCGTCAAGTGGACCTCGTTCAGCGGCGGCAGCAATGCCCGGTTCCGCACCGCGCTACTGGATCTGATCAATTCCCTGCCGGAACGCGAAGATTTCCCCGGCAATCCGGCGCTGGCCTGATCTCTTACGTATCTGATCGACTATCGCGCCCGGTCACCTGAGGTGACCGGGCGCGGTGTCGTTTCGCCGCATGCCATTTCGTCCGCATGCCGATTCGCCGCAGGTGCGGATGTCATGGCCCTGCGCGGCCTCAACCCATCGGATCGTCGGCACCGAGTGCGGGCGCGCGGCCGAACGGCGGGGTGAACCGGCCCCAGCGCACGCACTCCCAGGTGCCGTCCGGGCGCGGCGCCAGTTCGATGGTCTCGGTGTTGTCGAGGTGGTTGTCGATGGTGAACGGCGGTGCTACGCCGGTCAACGTCCGCGCCACCAATCGCATGGCGGCGCCGTGGTTCACCAGCAGCACGTCACCGGCGTCGGCGCCGGCGAGGTAGCCGTCACGCAGGTCGGTGATCGCGGGCAGGAACCGATCGAGCACCTCTTGCCCGGACTCCCCTCCGGGCAGCCGCTGCGCCAATTCGCCATCGTGCCAGGACCGGTAGATCCGCAGGAACAGCTCATGTGCCTGCTGGCTGTTCTCCCCCTCCAGATCACCCACCTGCACCTCGTGCACGCCGTCGAGCACCCCGGCCGCGACGCCGGTGGCTCCTTCGATGAAGCCTGCGGTCTGCCTGGCCCGCAACGCCTGCGAGGACAGCAGCAGCCGCGGCGGGATCGTCAGCCGCGACCCGAAGGTTTTCGCCTGCGCCGCGCCGCGTTGGGTGAGCGGCAGTCCGGGCAGACTGGTATCGAGAATGCGCGCGACATTGCCCTCGGTCTCACCGTGGCGCACTAGAATCAGTTTGCCTGTCACAGGTCGGCAACCCCCTTTCGTAATTGGGTCAGCCACTGCGCGGACTCCTCATCCGACGGCGGCGGTGTCCCGGTGGCCGAGGTGGCGGCCCAGGAACCGAGGAAACGAATCCGCGCCGTGCGGTGTAGGGCTTTGAGCGCTTCGGCGACTGCCGCGTCGTCGATATGGCCGACACAGTCCAGATAGAACCGATAGGTGCCCATACCCGTTCGGGTGGGCCGCGATTCGATTCGGGTCAGATCGATACCGCGGGTGGAGAACTCGCCGAATGCCCGCATGAGCGCACCGGGTTCGTTCGGCAGTTCGAGCACGATGGAGGTGCGATCGGCGCCGGTGGGCTGCGGTGCGACGCGCGGCTTGGTGACCAGTACGAACCGGGTGATCGCGTCCTCGTGGTCGGCCACGCCTTCGGCAAGGGCCACCAGGCCGAGCCGTTGCCCGGCCAGCGTGGTGGACACCGCGGCGTCGGCGTGCCCGGCGAGCACATCCTCGGCGGCGGCCGCGTTCGAGGCCGATACATAGCTGGCCGCTGCGGGCAGGTTGCGTTCGAGCCAGAGCCGCACCTGCGCGCCGGCGACCGGATAGGCGGCCACCGACCGCACATCGGTGAGTTCGGTACCCGCACGGGCGAGGATGGCGAAGCTCACCTCGAGTTCGGTCTCGGCGATGATCTGCAGCCGCGGGCCGACTGCCAGCGAATCCAGCGTTGCCGGGATCGAGCCCTCCACCGAACTCTCGATCGGCACGACGGCACCGTCGACGTCACCGGAGCGGATCAGATCGAGTGCGGCGCCTTGGCTCGGCGCGGCTATCCGCTCGACCGGCCCGTCGAAGGACCCCGAGGCTTCGAGGTCGGCGAGGGCCATCTCGGTGAAGGTTCCGGAGGGTCCGAAATACGCTATTCGCGGCACGCCTACGAGATTACTTGCGTAACCCAGCGCGCCTCGCCGACTTCCCGAGGCCGGGAACGGCCGGGCTATCAGTCGGCGACCGGGTGCAGCACGTCACTGAGTGCTTGGGCGAGTTCTCCCGGACGGTCGGACTCGATGGCCAGCAGCACGCCGCGCACCGCCTCGATCGCCTGCGGATTCAGACCGGTGAGGAAGGCGACATCGGGCGCTGTCAACGCGGTGCGGATGTCCTCGCCGCACAGGGCGGCGGCGGTGCCGGCGACGATGGCCAGCGCGCGATCCGGATCTACGGTCCGTGCGACCACGCCGGTATCGGAGTGGGCGGCTTCGGCGAGGATATCGGCGATCTCGGCAACCTCGGCGTCCGTTTCGATCACCCGGCCCACCGGCGCCGAGCCGGACGCGACGACGAGGCCGTCGACCAGGCTCCGCCGCGCGGGCACCGTCAACGCGACCAAGACCGGCTCGCTGCTCATGGCATTCAACTTACTCACCGGCCGCAGCCAGGTGTTGCGGACATCCCCACGTTCGCTTAGGTTAGGTTAACCTAATTGAGCATGTGTGAAGTGGGGCACGGTTCACCCAGTGGAGGTTTGTATGCCGGAGACGATCAGCGCACCGACGACGGCCGAGCGGGTCCGTAGCGCGTGTGCGCATGCCGAGTATTCGGTGCTGGCGCTGCCCGGCACCGATCCCATCTCCACCTCGGTGCATCATCTGCGCGAATGCGGCGACGCGGTGATCGCCGTTCCCCGTGACAGCGCCGCCGCGCATGCCGCCGCTTCCGGCGCCGCGGGCGCGCCCGCGGTCCTCGAACTCACCGACCACGCCCCGCTTCCACTGCGTGAGCCGGTGCGTGCGCTGGTGTGGCTGCGCGGCTGGGTGCGGGCCGTACCCGCACAGGCACAGCGGGCGCTGGCCACCGAGGTGGCCAAGGAGAACCCCGATCCGGGGCTGCTCGACGTCGGCCACACCACCACCCTGCTGCGACTGGTGATCAACTCGGCCGTGGTAGCCGATTCCACCGGCGCCGAATCGGTGTGCGTCGAGGAGCTGCGGCTGGCCCAGCCGGACCCGTTCTGCACGATGGAGTCGGCCTGGCTGCAACATATGGACGCCGATCACGCCGACGTCGTCGCCCAGCTGGCCCGCCATCTGCCGCCCCGGCTGCAACGCGGCAGCGTGCATCCGCTCGCCATCGACCGCTACGGGCTCACGCTGCGCGTCGAAGGCCAGGACGGCGACCACGACTTCCGCCTGCCCTTCGCCACCCCGGCCGACGACATCGAATCCCTCAGCCGAGAGGTACGACTGCTGGCCGGCTGCCCCTTCCTCAACGGCCTGCGCCGCATCTGAGAGCGCCGCCCGCGCATGCGGGCAATAGATTCGGGCCATGCGCGATGACGTCGGCCGGGCGGACACCGGTGAGCTGACCGATCGAGAACGGACCGGTATCCGGATCGAAATCCTGGTGGTCCTCGGCGTCACCTTCGGATTGAGCGGCCTCAACGCGGCGCTGTCGCTGGTGGAGAGCGCGCTGGAGCCGGGCGGTGTCGGCGACCAGACCGTCGCGCTCAACGCGTCGCGCTCGGCGCAATCGATCATCGATCTGCTTTTCCAGCTGCTCAGCGTGCTGCGGCTGACGGCGTGGGCCGCGCTCGGGCTGTACCTGCTGTGGCGCAGCGGTATCGGACCGCGCGCCATCGGACTGGCCCGTATGCGGTGGCGTCCGGATGGTCTGCACGGACTCGCGCTCGCCGCGGTGATCGGGCTGCCCGGGCTCGCGCTGTACCTGATCGCGCACGCGGCGGGCGTCAGTGTGACGATCGTGCCGAGCTCGCTCGACGATCATTGGTGGCGGCTGCCCGCGCTGATCTTGTCTGCCTGCGCCAATTCCGCCGCCGAAGAGATCATCGTGGTGGCCTACCTGATCACCCGCCTGCGAGCCCTCGGCTGGTCGGAGAACCGCTCCTTACTCGCCTCGGCTCTGCTGCGCGGCAGCTACCACCTCTACCAGGGCCTCGGCGGTGGACTCGGCAATATCGTGATGGGCCTGGTCTTCGGCCGGTACTGGCAGCGCACCGGCCGCCTGTGGCCACTGGTGATCGCCCATGCGCTGATCGACGCGGTTGCCTATATCGGGTACACGGCGCTGCGCGGGCGAGTCGGCTGGCTGCCGTGAGCCACACCGTCGGGGTAACAAACGCGGCCGAAGTGGGTAAGTAGAGTTCAACATGATGAACGGCGACGACCCACGGAGGCGCCGGGTCCCGCCGCAGGGGGCGCCCGGTCAGCCGGGCGCGCGTCCTGCCGAACCGGGTATGCGCCGGCCAGGGCCGGGTCAGTATCCCGCCGATCCGGGCAGGCGTCCCGCACCGGACGAGCAGCGCTCGAGACATGATCCGGGCGCACGCAGGCCCGGGCCCGATGACCGGCCCACCGAACGCGGCGGATATCCCCGAGGCGAGCCCGGTGCTCCCGGGCGCGGTCCCGCCCGTCCGGGTGCAGGCCAGGACGCTCGACGCGGCAGGCCGGGCGATCCCGGCGGTCCGCGTGGCGACCGGCCGCGCCCCGACGGCTCACCTCGCCCCGGCGTAGATGGCTACCGCGGCGCCGCCCCGATGCGGAGCCCGGACGCGGGCAGGCGCCCCGAGGAGCCGGTCATCCGCCGCCCCCAGACCGGCCAAGGGCTGCGTAAGGACGGACCGGGTGAGCAGCGCGGTGGTCCCGGCCCGCACGATCAACGGCATATCGAGCCGACCCAGGTCATGCACCGTGACGGCGGCGCGTACGCAGCGCCACTGGCATGGTCGGAGGTCCCCGAAGCTCCCGCCGACCGGCAGCCGCCACCACCCGTCCACGACGGCAGGACTAGGCGCGAGACGGTCGCCTTCGGTGACCAGGCGTACGCCCAGCCACAGCAGCCTTACCGCGAATCCACGCATGCTCCGACCCAGAAACCCGTCCCGTTCCGCGAGGACGAACCCCCGCACAGACGGCGCGACGTTCCGCCACCACCGCCGAGCCGCCCGCCGCGCGGTGGTGGCCGGGCGCCGCGACCACCGCGACCCAAGCGCAAACGGCATATCTTCCGGTGGATCCTGGTCATGCTGGTGGTGTTCGCGCTGCTGATCGTGACCGCGGTCATCCAGCTCGATCGGACCCTGCACCGCATCGACGCCTTGGCCGACTACACCGATCGCGTCGGCGATACGCCGGGAACCAATTGGTTGCTCGTCGGTTCGGACAGCCGAACTGGTCTATCGGCCGATCAGGAGCAGGGCCTGGCCACCGGTGGCGAGGTCGGTCCGGAGCGCACCGACACCATCATCCTGGTGCACGTGCCGCCTTCGGGCCGCACAACACTGGTGAGCCTGCCCCGCGACTCCTACGTCAGCGTCCCCGGCTACGGCCAGGACAAGCTCAATGCCTCCTTCGCCTTCGGCGGCCCGCAACTGCTCGTGCAGTCGGTGGAGATCGCCACCGGCCTGCATATCGACCATTACGCGCAGATCGGATTCGCCGGATTCGCCGGCGTGGTCGACGCACTCGGCGGTATCGACGTCTGCGTGCCACAACCCATCGACGACCCGCTCGCGGGCATCAACCTTGCCGCGGGCTGTCAGAGCCTCAGCGGCCCGCAGGCACTGGGTTTCGTGCGCAGTCGCGCCACCGCCCTCGCCGATATCGACCGGATGAACAACCAGCGGTTGTTCCTGTCCGCCCTACTGGAGCAGGCCACCAGCCCGAGCACATTGGCCAATCCGTTCAAGCTGTGGCCGATGGCCCGTGACACCGCGAAGTCGCTCACCGTCGACAATGGCGACCACATCTGGGATCTGGCGCGCCTGGGCTGGGCGCTGCGAGGGGACACGCTGGCCACAACGGTGCCGATCGGCGGCTTCACCGATACCTCCAGCGGCAATGTGCTGCTGTGGGACGAGGCCAACGCGAGCCGATTCTTCGAGGCACTGGCGGAGGGTCGACCCATTCCGGAGGACCTGCGCGGCGAGTAACGTCGGACACATGCCCGACACCGACGTCGACCGGTCGTTTCCGGCCATGCTGCGCGATCAGATCCGGCACGGATTCACCGCGGGCCAGCAGTATCTGGCCGCCGCGGTGTACTTCGAGGCCGACCGGCTGCCCCAGTTGGCCCGACATTGTTACGGCCGCTCCGAGGAGCATCGCGGGCATGCGCTGCGGATGGTGCAGCATCTGCTCGACCGCGATCTCGAGGTCACCGTCGGTGGCCTGGACGAGGTCCGGCCCAGCTTCGAATCACCGCAGGCCGCAATATCTTTCCTGCTCGCAAGGGAAAGGACGCTGACCGATCAGACGGTCGATCTCGCCAAGGCCGCCCGCGCCTCGGGCGACTATCTTGGCGAGCAGTTCATGCAGTGGTTCCTGGAGCAGCAGATGGACGAGGTCGCCGGGATGACGACATTGCTGACGGTGCTCGAGCGCGCCGCGGGCAACCTGTTCGACGTCGAGGAATTCGCCGCCCGTGAACTGCGCAGCCCGGCCGCGCCTGCCGCAGGCTCGGTCCCGAAAATGGCTGGGACAGTGCGCAACTAATTAGGAAACACTATCCTCAATAAGGGTCGACTTGGATGACAAGGGCGTTGACCAGCGATAACGTCTGTGTCATGTCCAGCCATCCGGAAACCCCGCGCAGCAAATTCCACAGCCTGCTTCACGATCAGATCCGGCATGAATTCAATGCCGAGCATCAGTACATCGCGATTGCGGTTTGGTTCGACAATGCCGACCTGCCGCAGTTGGCAAAACGCTTCTACGCCCAGGCCGTAGAGGAACGTAACCACGCGATGATGATCGTGCAGTACTTCCTCGACCGGGATATCAGCATCGAACTCGGCGGCATCGACGCTTCGAAATCGCATTTCGAGAATGCCCGCGAACCCATCGCACTGGCGCTGGCACAGGAGAAGACGGTCACCGACCAGATCATCCAGCTGGCGAGCACCGCCCGCGAAGAGGGCGACTACCTGGGCGAGCAGTTCATGCAGTGGTTCCTCAAGGAGCAGGTCGAGGAGGTCGCCGATATGAACACCCTCCTGACGATCGCTGATCGCGCCGGATCGAACCTGTTCGATCTCGAGGAATTCATCGCGCGCGAAATGAGCGGCCCCAGCAACACTTCCGGTGCGCCGTCGGCCGCCGGTGGGTCGGTGTAAAACCGCCTGACGAAACCGTCATCCGGAGCGACGGCAGGCCCAGCACTTCGCGAAGTGCTGGGCCTGCCGAATTTCGCACGCGCGTCAGCCGGCGCTGGCGCTCAGGCTGCTGATAAGCGTGGTCAGAAGCTCGAGAATGGCGTCCATGATTTTCCCTACTTTCCTCATCGGTCGGTGAGGTTTCCCTCACCTTCACCAGCCTTCGGTGATGGTGAGAACGTAACCGAGCCGAGATTAGAAAGGACGGTTTTTCACAAAATTACTTCAGTGGAATTCCGGAAACAGCGACGGCTCCGGGCCCGGCACACCGCCGGACACCGAAGCCGTCTTCGTCTCTGCGCGCAGTGTCAACGGACCGCGCGCGGCGTTATCGCATTCAGCGCAGCGTGACCTGACGCGAACGCAGCCCATCCCGGGAGCGGCGCTCCTCGGCCGACATCGGCGCATCCGTTGCCAGCGCCTGCGCCAGCCGGGCACCGAACTCGATCGCAGGCGCGGTCCACTCGCTCGCGTGGCGCTCGGGATCCAGGTCGAACACCGGCACCAGCAGCCCGTGCGTGCGGAACGAGCCCGCGAAACGCGAACCCTCGCCCAGATGCAGACCGCCCGCGGCGTGCAGCCGGGCCAGCGCCAGCATCAGATCGTCTTCCGGTTCCGGGCGCACCCAGCGCAGATGCGCCTTGTCGCCGGCGTCGACCCACCAGGCCGCACCGATCGCGTCGGCGCCGAGATCCAGCCGATCCGACGGCATGATCGCCTGCTTGGCCTGCTCGATGGTCGCGGCCACCTGCGGATCGGGCTCCACGCCCTCGGGCACCCACCAGTCGAAGTCCTGATGCACCGTCAGCTCGAGCGCGGCGCCCGGATCGATGACGTCGGTAAGCGCGGGCCCACCCTCGATGCTCTCCGCGCCGGGCAGCGATTCGCCCGGCTCGGCCGACTGGGTCCACAGGATGGCGGCGGCGATATCGGCTGCCGGGTTCGCGCCCTCGGCCTGCACCTGCACGCCGACATAGCCGGTCGGCTCGTCACCGGCGCGCACCAGCGCGGCGACCGCACCGGGTAGCACCGTGGCGAGCACGACCGATCGTTCGGCCGCGGCACCGGGCGACAACTTCAACGTCGCGGTCGCCGAGGGCACGAACTCGCGCAACGCGACGAGATCACACTCGGCGGCCAAACCCTGGAACGGGCGCGTGACGGCCTCGCCGGCCTGTTCCAGCGCCGCGCGCCGTTCGGCGAGACGCTGGGCCCGGTTCCCGCCGGGCTTCGGACTGTTGCGCTTGCTCTTACCCACGGCTGGTCAAACTACACCGGTCACGGGCCCGGGCTCCGCGCGCCACGCCTTCGTTCAGCGGCGGTATGGGATCCCTACGCGGTGGCCAGCAGCGCTTTGGTGCGACCGGGATGGTTGGTCGCCACCCAGCTGACGCCGAGGTCGGCGCACAACCGCACGTCCTCGGGGTCGTCCACGGTCCAGCAGTAGGTGGCACGGCCCGCTGCGGCCGCCTTGTCCACCAGGTCGGGGTGCTCGCGCAGGGTCTTCACCGACGGGCCGACGGCGGTGGCGCCGACGGTGGTCGCGGCACTGCCACCGAGGTAGCGCGAGGATTCACCTAGCAGCACCGTCGGCAGCAGCGGTGCCGCGCGCCGGATCCGCCACACCGCGGTGGCCGCGAACGACATGACCACGGCCCTGGAGTGATCGGCCGAGGCAGGAGTCGCGATACCGAAGCGCTGCAACTCGGCGAGCACTTTGTTCTCCACCAGCGCGCCGTAGCGCACCGGGTGTTTGGTCTCGATGAACAGTTTGGTCGGGCGGCTACGCCAGTCGAGCACGAGACCGATCAGCTCGGCGAGGGTGAGGACCTCGGCGGGCTCACCCGTGGCGCCGAAGTCGAGCGCCTTCAGCTCGTCCAGGGTGAGTTCGCTGACCAGGCCGCTGCCCGAGGACGTCCGGTCGACGGTGCGGTCGTGCACGCACACCAGATGACCGTCTCTGGTCAGCCGGACATCGCATTCGACGCCGTCGGCTCCCTCCTGCAGGGCGAGCTCATAGGCGGCGAGGGTGTGCTCCGGGCGTTCCGCGGACGCGCCACGATGCGCGACGACGAATGGTGCGCGATTCGGCTGGCTCACTTCGCGACGACCTCCTGCTCCAGATGCTCACGGTCGGCCGCCTCGATCGGCTCCGCCGCCGGTTCCGCATCGGCGGCCTCGACACGCGCGGCGGCCGTAGCCGTCCCCGGCTGCACCGGCTCGATGACGGGCACCGCCGGATCGGCGGCCACCACCCAGCGATGGGCCATATGGTCGCGTCCGAGCAGATCCCGGCCCTCGACGACCCGCACCACCCACAGCGTGGCCACCGCCACCGCGGCGGCCACGGCGTTGGTGAACGCACTGAACAGCACGCCGTCGGCCTCGGCCTGCAGCGAGTCGGCGGTCCGCCAGAACAGTGCGGCGACCGCGCAAGCCCCGCCGAACACCCACACCGCCCACCACACGCGCACCGCGTGCAGGGCCCGTGGATCCTCGCGGCCCGCCACCGTCTCGGTGAGGAAGACACCCGGCCACACCAGGTTGACCACCGGAATCACGCAGCCGAGCACCAGTGCGCGCGGTGAGCGGGGATCACGCCTGCCGAGGCGCTCATAGGCGGTGTGGCGCGCTTCGATCAGCCAGCCGACCGCGCCGATGGCCGCGAGCAGCGCGAGCACCGCTGCGAACAGGGCCGAGGCGTTGACCAGCGCATCGGAGAAATTCAGCAGCAGTGGATCGATCAGCCGGGTGCGGTTGCGCAACAGCAGCAGGTAGCGGCCGAGTTCGGAGCCTGCCGCGATGCCGAACATCAGCGCGACGCCGACCAGCAGACCGGGCAGCCAGCCCGCGAGCACATTCAGCGGCCTGCGCGGCGCCGCGGCGACCGACGCCGGGACATCACGCAGACCCCAGCGCGGCATCTGGGTGTAGCGGGGCGTCGGGGTCGGCCCGGCGCGGCCCGGCGCGACGGGACCGCGCGCGCGGTGATCGGGCCTGCGGGCGACCCAGCGATAGTTTCGCCGTTCGGCGGGCGCGTCGATCGGTCCGGGCGAGAGCAGCACGCCACGGCAACGCGGGCACCAGTGCATCGGCGCCGCCTGCTGTACGGCCCAGCGTGCGCCGCAGCGCGCACAGGGTTGCACCACCGTACTCAAAGCCGTCGCACCTCGCTCTTTCGTCAGTAGATCTTGGGCTCGTGCTCGCCCTCGCCGACCAGCGGGCGGCCCGTACGCTGCCACTCCACCATGCCGCCGACGACGAATACGGCGTCGAATCCGACGTGGGTCAGGTATTTGACCGCCTCGATGGACCGGCCGCCCTGCCTGCAGATGACGTAGAGCTGGGCGTCGTAATCCAGTTCGTCCAGATGCGCGGGGATGTCGTCGACCGGAATGTGGATCGCGCCGGGGGCGTGGCCGAGTGCCCACTCGTCGGGCTCACGCACGTCGAGCAGGATCGCCTCGGCCTTGTGCGCCGCAGCGCGCACGCTGTCGTCGAACGCACCAGGTACCTCGTTCAGCGGTACCGTCGGGACCTCGGAGCTCGTCACGTGTTCGATCCTGCCATGCGTACCGTACGATCGCGGACTTCCATGCCGGTCACCGGTGAGGACACCGGATGCCTCGCCACACCGGGCGCAGCGGGGTCCGCGTAGGTTATGCCGCCCCGCCTCCGGACCGATGCCCCGATTTCTGGGGGCATGTGGATAGATCGGTGTAGTTATCCACAGATTCCACAACCTGATCCACAGGTGTCAGCTATCGGTGAGCGCACCACCCACAGGGTGACGCTATCGGGTGTCTCATCAGTGTGATCACCACTCGGCGGGTTGCGAACGACCGATCCGGGACTCCCCTCCAGCCATCCCGGAGCGGTCATCCGCCGCCTACTCGGGAGCTGCGCCGTCGAAGCTCCCGATATGTACTTGGACGGAAGCAACCCGGATTCGGTTCCATAAAAAAACGACAACCCTAGTGAAAACTTGAAATGCGCCGATCTGGGCGGCGATCTCGGTAGCCTGAGGCTATGAACTCGAGCAGGGGGCTACTTGACGGATTGGACACCGCCGGAATCGACATCGCACTGTCGGAGGCGGCGTGTCTCGGTCTCGACGTCGACGTCGAGGCGGGCAAATTACGACTCGACCTGGAGGTATTGACCCTGCCGCGGCAGGAAAAGGCCTCGGCGGACACCAAGGTCCGCATGACCTTCCATGGCGTCACCCGGGTCGCGGCCTCGCTGCGCATCCACCGCTGGGACGACGTCGAACCCACCGTGCTGCCGCTCGAGCCGGCCGGGCTCGGCGATGCCATCACCAGTTTCGGCGGCGGCCGGTTGCACGGCTGGGAGTTCATCGATCTCGACGACAGCGGCTGGGCGCTGTGGAGCGAGCTGCTGAGCTTCGACACCATGATCGACCAGCGGGTCTCCGCGCACGTGCTCGAGTTCTCGCAGGAAGAAGGCCTGGATCCACGCGAACTCGACGTCCGCGTCTGGTTCGACACCATCACCATCCACGATGCCAACGGCAACGAGATCCCGCTGAATGATTTCGTCTCCGGCGGCGTGCGCTGGTGGGAGGCACACGACGCAGGCGATCCGCGCACCAGGCGGCCCGGCATCGCCCCGCCGCTCTAGCGCCACCCGAGTCACGCGTCCCGCCCGGCTAGTTCGTCGTACCCGGACGTGGTTCGATGCTACGAGTGGTTCTTTCGGTCGCCGATGCCCGTGACATGCGCGCGTGCGGGCCGCCCGAGTGAGCACCGTCACCGGAATGCCGGGGCATCGGGGCGAGTTGGAACCGATCGGGTGTACGAATGATGGTCGAGAGCGCTCGCGAGGTTCGCGAGTGCGCGGCCCGACAAGGAAGGGACATCGTGGCTGAGTACACGCTGCCGGATCTGGATTACGACTACAGCGCCCTGGAACCCCACATCTCCGGGCAGATCAACGAGATTCACCATTCCAAGCACCACGCCGCCTACGTCGCCGGTGTGAACACCGCGCTCGAGAAGCTCGAAGCCGCTCGCGAAGCCGGTGATCACGGCGCCATCTTCCTCAACGAGAAGAACCTCGCGTTCCACCTCGGCGGGCACGTCAACCACTCCATCTGGTGGAAGAACCTCTCGCCCAACGGTGGCGACAAGCCGGTCGGCGAGCTGGCCGCGGCCATCGACGACCAGTTCGGTTCGTTCGACAAGTTCCGCGCGCAGTTCACCGCCGCGGCCAACGGTCTGCAGGGCTCGGGCTGGGCGGTGCTCGGCTACGACACCCTCGGCCAGAAGCTGCTGACCTTCCAGCTCTACGACCAGCAGGCCAACGTGCCGCTCGGCATCATCCCGCTGCTGCAGGTCGACATGTGGGAGCACGCGTTCTACCTGCAGTACAAGAACGTCAAGGCCGACTACGTGACCGCGTTCTGGAACGTCGTCAACTGGGCCGACGTGCAGGAGCGCTTCGCCAGGGCCGTCAGCGAGGGCAAAGGCCTGATCTTCGGCTGAGGTTAACGCTGCACTGAGTTAAGGGCTCCCCGTCAGATCGACGGGGAGCCTTTTCCGTGCAGCGCAGAATCATCGGAACGCCGCCGGACAACGGCAGTCAATCACCATTTTCCGAGCGAAGCGAGACCGAGCCTCACAGTTCGCGGCCCGTCTCGCGTCTCCGCTGCCGCTGCGTACGCCGAAGGCAAGCAGCGGTAGCGGAGGCGCGAGACATCCGGGGGCCGCGAACCCGCCGCGCCAGCGGCCAAGGGCGCTAGCACTCTTTGGTACTTGTGTGCCAGATGGTTTGTGGTTCATTCTTCAAGTCCCAGTTCGAGGACGGGCAAGACCGCCCCCGGTTTCGTGACGGGAGGCATCATGCGCAGCAATGGTCCGATCGGCGTCACGCCGTTCCAAGCGCGCGGATCTCTGTGCGGGTTCGTCATCTCCGGGCGCTGGCCCGACACCACCAAGGAATGGGCGCAGCTACTGGTGCTCGCGGTGCGGGTGGCCAGCTTGCCGGGACTGCTGTCCACCTCGACAGTCTTCGGGGCGCGGGAGGATCTGCCGGAAGATCCGGAACCCGGCACCGTCGGGCTGGTGCTGGCCGAGGGGCCGGTGCTCGGCGAGGCGGCGGTGACGCCGGGAAAGTTTGCCGATCATGTGCCGCCGGCCCTGCTGATGCTGCATCCTCCGTCGGAAACCAACCCCTCGCTGCCCGAATGCACCGGCGCCGCCTCGGGCTGCGTACTGCTGCCCGGTGTGCCGCATCTCGGGTTGGAACACCGGGCGGCGTGGGCGGAGGCGGAGTTGGACGGGACGGTGACCTCGCTGGTCAGCCGGGTCGGGCTCGATCCGATCAGTGACCCCGATACTGCGGTTCTGGCTATGCTTCTCGCCGCGTAAGGGAACCCGAAAACTCCCGCACGGAGCGCCAAACTTATTGTGCGCTTTGCGATTTCGATAACAGCGAGTTGCCGCGGCGATGCCGGTGCGGGTAGAGTCGGCGGCAGCGAAGGGGAGTAGCCCCCAATCGCGTAGTCGACATACTGATCCACCGCCGCATGCGGCGCGGGTCCGGCTGCGTGAACCGGATTCCATTCGGTGGGCGAGACCTTCGGCCGAGACAACCTTTTCGTTGTCGGCCGGAGGCGTCCCGTTTCCGGCCGGCGGGCCGGAGCCCTGGGAGTACACGCCAATGATCGCCACCATATTGCTGAGCGTCGGGATCGTCTTTCTCGCCGAACTCGGTGACAAGTCCCAGCTGATGGCGCTGACGTTCGCGCTGCGCTATCGCTGGTGGGTGGTCCTCGGCGGTATCGCCACCGCGACGGCCGTCGTGCACGTCATCTCGGTGGCGGTCGGCCATTTCCTCGGCGCCGCGCTACCCACCACCGCGATCGCGGTGGTCGCCGCACTCACTTTCCTCGCCGTCGGCGTCTGGACACTGCGCGAAAACGTCGACGCCGACGACGACGAAGACACCCCCAAGATCTCCCGCTTGGCCACCGCGGCCCCGTTCCTCGTGGTGCTGTCGGCGTTCCTGCTGGCCGAACTCGGCGACCGCACCATGTTCGCGACCGCCGCATTGGCCACCGATTACGACTGGGCAGGCGTGTGGCTCGGCTCGACCATCGGCATGGTCGCCGCCGACGCCCTGGCCATCGCGGTCGGCATCCTGGTCGGCAAGCATCTGCCCGAACGCGCCATCGGCATCGGTTCGGGCCTGCTGTTCCTGTTCTTCGGCTCGTTGACGCTCACCGGCATCGTGTGGCCGAACCTCGGCACACTGCTCGGTGCGGCGGTGGCCCTCGCGGTTCCGCTCGTCGCAGGCGCTGTGGTGTACGCGCTGATCCGGCGGCGGGCAGCGGCCACCGGTCGCGCGGACGCCGATGAACTCCCAGTTCTGCCTGCCGACGAACTGCGATAGCGCCCGAAAGGCGTGTGTCGCACAACCCGCCGACGAGGTGCCGTCGAAGCCACCGCCCTGCACGCGCTGAACAGGCCATCGCCACCAGATCGGTGCCGGGATGCGACGCGGCCCGCTCCAGCTCGCCGGATCGCGGCACTCTTTACGCCAGCGCCTGCCCGTACAACTGCCCGCCACGAACGACCAGCTCCAGCAGCGGCTCGCGCAGGGCCAGCAGCCCCGGCAGGTCGTCGGCCGCGATCTTGCCGGTGACCATCGCGCCGACCGCGGCGGCGAGAGTCTGGCAGGCGAAACGTTGTTCGGCGGTGCGCGCATCGAGGACATCGACGATTCGATCGACGAACAGTTCTTGCAGCTCGATGCGCCGCGCGATGGCTTCCGAACCGACCGCGTAGACCTCGACGAGGAACAGCCTGGCGCTGGCCGGGTCGTCGGTCAGATGCTGGAGATAGGCGCCCAACAGCCGGCGCATCCGATCCGCGGGATCGAGCTCGGGCGCCGAGTCCGGTTCGGTTGCCGAAGTGTCGATCTCGGCGATCCGGCCGAGCAGCTGTTGCACGGCTCGCTCGTAGGCGGCCTCGAAACAGTCCTCTTTGGAACGGAATTGCTCGTAGAAGGTCTCCCGCGACACACCGGCCTTCTTCAGGACCGCCGCGACCGACGTTCCCACATAACCGCCCTCGACCATCGCCTCGGCCATCGCCTGCAGGATCCGCTCCCGCTGGGAGGCGACGACCTGCTCCCGGGGCAGACCATGCCTGCCGCGTGGCAGCTGGCGGAGACTGGTGGCCGGGTCGGTCATGCGGGCTACTCCGGTGCTCGGTCGGGCGGGTGCTGATCCATTCTGCTGGTATGCCGGGGCTGCTCGGTCGTGAAGGGTGTCGCTTCGGTGCGGGCGATCCGCAGCGCGTCGGCCACTCCGCGGCGCAGTCCCAGGTCGGTGATCCGCTGCACGATCCGCCGGAACGGCAGCACGAACGCCACCCACCAGGGCGAAACCACCTGGCGGCGGCGCCGCGCGATCGCCCGCTCGACGGCGTCGATCGCCGGTCCCAACGGCGCGACACCGGACACCGTCGCCTTCCCCAGCAGCGACCGGGCGGCTTCGGTGCCGAATCCGCGTGAGGTCATATCGGTGTCGAGTTCGGCGAAGTAGGCAACGCCGACCCTGGCTCCGGTGTGGCGCAGTTCGTGCCGCAGTGTGTCGCCGAGGGCTTCGACGCCGGCCTTGGACGCGCTGTAGGCGCCGAGCAGCGGCAGATGGATCGCCGCGGCCAGCGATGAGACCATGAGCGCATACCCGTCCGGATGCGCGATATGCGCTCCGGCGGCGCGCACGGTGTAGTAGACGCCGAGCACGTTGACCGCCAGGGTCTGCTCCATCACCTCCGGATCGCCACCAATCAACGGCAACTGCTTGGCCACTCCGGCATTGGCGACGACCACGTCCAGTCCGCCGAGTTCACCGACGACGGCCTCGACTGCCTGCTCCACCTGCGCGCGGTCGCTCACATCGCAGTAACGCCACGGGGCGTCGCCACATTCGCGCGCCACCTGCGCCAGCAGCTCCGATTCCAGTCCGAGCAGCGCAACCTTCGCGCCGTGCGCGGACAGCTGCTTGGCCAGCGCGGCTCCGATGCCGCGGGCCGCACCGGTGATCAGCACCCGGCGACCGGCGACCGATCCACCAAATATCGACGTCATACGGCCGACCGTACCACCTACGAACATTGATGTTCGTAAAGAGCGCGGAACGACCGGCGCCGCCGGAGGGAGCCGTGACCCGCGCCTCACCCCGCACCCATTAGGGTGCAATTGACGAAGGGCCAACTGGCTTGTCACGAACGAGAGGACCATCGTGGAGATTTCGGGTTCCGCCGCCATTGTCACCGGAGGCGCGTCCGGCCTCGGCGCCGCCACCGCCAAGCGTTTCGCCGAACTGGGCGCCACCGTCTTCGGGCTCGACGTGCCGCAGTCGATCGAGCGCGCCGGCGACAACGTGCCCGCCGGTGTCACCCTCCTTCCCGCCGATGTGACCAGCAACGACGAGGTCAGCGCCGCGGTGGCGAAGGTCGTCGAATCCGGCGTGCCGCTGCGCATCGTGGTCAACTGCGCCGGTGTCGGCTGGGCCGGTCGCATCCTGTCCAAGAACGGCCCGCACGATCTGGAGCTGTTCCGCACCGTCATCACGGTCAACCTGCTCGGCACCTTCAACGTGATGCGCCTGGCCGCCGACGCCATCGCCAAGACCGACCCGGTCGACGACTACGGCCAGCGCGGCGTCGTCATCAACACCGCCTCGGTCGCCGCGTTCGAGGGCCAGGTCGGCCAGATCGCGTACTCGGCGTCCAAGGGCGGCGTGCACGGTATGACCGTTCCCGCCGCGCGCGACCTGGCCCAGTTCGGCATCCGGGTCAACACCATCGCCCCCGGCATCATCGACACCCCGATGCTGGCCGGTGTCACCGAGGAGTACCGCAAGGGCCTCGAGGCCGGTGTGCCGTTCCCGTCGCGGCTCGGCCGCCCGGACGAGTACGCGCAGCTGTCGCAGTACATCGTCGAGCACGACTACCTCAACGGCGAGACCTTCCGCATGGACGGCGCGCTGCGCATGGCGCCGCGGTAATTCCGCACCAGAGAGCAATCTCGACGCCCGCCCGCCCGGTACTTTTCCGGGTCGGCGGGCGTTGTGCGTCCAGGCCCCGAGCGCGGCCTCGGCAGGCCGCGCATTCGCTATCCGGCGCTGCCGGTCGGCGGACGGGTCCGCCACTGCTCGCAGGCCTGGTGGTCGGCCTCCGGCTTGTCATTGCCCTGGCGACCACAGCCCTTTCTGGTATAGCCATCCCGGTCGAATCCGGACCGGTCGTATCCCCAGCGGTCGTAGCCGAAGCGGTCATAACCGGAGCGGTCGCGACCGAACTGGTCATAACCGGAGCGGTCGTAGCCGGCGCGGTCGCGACCGAAGTTGTCGTAGCCATCCGAGCCGTACGGATCTTTGGGCCCGTTGTCGGGGCAACCGGTGCCCATATCGAACCCGCCACCTGGACAAGGCTTATGCACCGGCGCGGGCTGAGTGGTCGGTGTGGTCGGCGTGGCCGGCTCGGCGAATGCCGGCGCAGCAGCCACGGCGGGCATCAACGCAACCGCCCCGAGCAGGGCGGTCCGCGCCAATGTCAGGCGGACGCTGCGGCCGCGCCGAGTCGTGGTGGACATGATCGGTCTCCTATCCGGAGTGCGATTCGCACCCTTCGGACCGACCTATCGCCCTCGACGAACGGATATTACAAACCGCAGCACAAAGCGAGGACAAATAGCCCCTTACCTGGTAGGGATCGCGCGGCCGATGCCCCTTCAGCGCAAGGTAGCTGGCAGGTAGCCAATAACCGGCGCGCGAGGGCGGCACGCATAATGCCGCCCTCGCCTCCGGGCTACCGGTCAGCCCTCGCCTCCTGGATTTCCGATCAGAGCGTCCGCGTGAGCCGATCGGTGAGGATGTGCGCGAACTTCGCCGGATCCTTCAGCTCGCCGCCCTCGGCCAGCACCGCTGTGCCGTACAGCAATTCGGCGGTCTCGCTGAGCTCGGGAACCTTGCCCTCGTCGGCATCCTGCTTGCGGGTGTCGTAGGCCTCGCGCAGCCCGGTCACCAGCGGATGGGCCGGGTTGAGCTCGAGGATCCGCTTGGTTTCCGGCAGCGCCTGGCCCGAAGCCCGGTACATCCGCTCCAGCATCGGCGTGAAGTCGAAGACATCGCCGACCAGGCAGGCGGGTGAGGTGGTGAGCCGGTTGGTCAGGCGCACCTCCTTGACGCTGTCGGCGAGGGTCTTGCCGAGCCAGCCGAGGAGTTCGGCGTAGTCCTTGTCCTGCTGCTCGCGCAGCTGCTCGGACTCTTTCTTCTCCTCCTCGGTCTCCAGATCGACCTCGCCCTTGGCGATCGAGACGAACGGCTTGCCGTCGAATTCCGGCACCGATCCGACCCACATCTCATCGACCGGATCGGTCAGGATCAGCACCTCGAGGCCCTTGGCCAGGAAGGCCTCCAGATGCGGCGAGCTCTCCACCTGCTGGCGGGATTCGCCGGTCATGTAGTAGATCGAGTCCTGGCCGTCCTTCATCCGCTCCACGTACTGCGCGAGCGTGGTCAGCTCGGAATCGGAGTTCGTCGATGCGAACGACGACACCGCGAGGATGGTGTCGCGGTTGTCGAAGTCCGAGAGCAGACCCTCCTTGAGGACGCGGCCGAACTCGCGCCAGAAGCTCTGGTACTTGTCCTGATCCTCGGCGCCCTGCAGATCCTTGACCGTGGACAGCACCTTTTTCACCAGGCGCTTACGGATCATCTGGATCTGACGGTCCTGCTGCAGGATCTCGCGCGACACATTGAGCGAGAGGTCCTGCGCGTCCACCACACCCTTGACGAAGCGCAGGTACTCCGGCATCAGCTCTTCGCAGTTGTCCATGATGAACACCCGCTTGACGTAGAGCTGGACACCGCGCTTGTGCTCGCGGGTGAACAGATCGAACGGCGCCTGCGAGGGGATGAACAGCAGCGCCTGGTATTCGAAGGTGCCCTCGGCCTTGAGCGGGATGGTCTCGAGCGGCTCGTCCCAGGCATGGCTGACGTGCTTGTAGAACTCGTGGTACTCCTCGTCGCTGACCTCGCTCCTCGGGCGGGTCCACAGCGCCTTCATGGAGTTGAGCGTCTGCTCTTCGACGATGGTTTTCTCTTGTTTGTCCTCGCCCTCACCCTCGGTGACGGTGCGCTCCACCTGCATGCGGATGGGCCAGGCGATGAAGTCGGAGTACTTCTTGACGATCTCGCGGAGCTTCCACTCCTGGGTGTAATCGAAGAGGTGATCGTCCTCGTCGGCGGCCTTGAGCTGCAGGGTCACCGCTGTGCCCTGCGGGGCGTCCTCGACGGTCTCGATGCTGTAGGTGGAGCTGCCTGCCTCGGCCACCCAGCGGGTCGCCTCGGCCTCGCCCGCGCGGCGGGTGGTCAGGGTGACCTTGTCGGCGACCATGAAGGTCGAATAGAAGCCGATGCCGAACTGGCCGATCAGCTCCTCGGCGGCGGCCTCGGACTTGGCCTCGCTGAGCTGTTTACGCAGCGCAGCGGTACCCGATTTGGCGAGGGTGCCGATCAGATCCACCACCTCGGCGCGCGACATGCCGATGCCGTTGTCCCGGACCGTCAGGATCCGCCCGTCGGTGCCGACCTCCAGCTCGATGTGCAGGTCGGAGGTGTCGACGTGCAGGTCCTTGTCCTTGTAGGACTCCAGCCGCAGCTTGTCCAGCGCATCGGAAGCGTTCGAGATCAGCTCCCGCAGGAACGTGTCTTTATTGGAGTAGACCGAGTGGATCATCAGCTCGAGCAGCTGATGGGTTTCGGCCTGGAACTCGAGTTGTTCGACGTGCTCTGTCACGCCGAGATGGTACCGCCGCCGGAAACCGCGCCCGACACCTGCGCGAAATCGGCGAGCGCCGGGACCTCGAGATCGGCGCGATGCGGCCCCGGCACCCGCGGATTCATCCATTCGCGCAGCACCATGGTGGCGCGCACATCGTCCTCGTTGTATTCGAGCAGCCGGGTGCGCTGGGTGAGATCGGGTTCCCCGTCGTAGCCGACCGCCAGCCGGTACCAGCTCATCGACGCCTCACCGTTGGCCTCGGGATCGCGCCAGGCGAAACCGGCCACGGGCGCGATCTTCTTGAGGCCCTTGCCATTCGGACAGATGAACTGCTCGGTGACGGCCTGGAACATATCCACCCACTGCGGCGAATCAACGAAGGCGCGCACCTGCTCGACCGTCGGCACCCCGGGCTGCCCGGCGAACCGGCGCGCCGACTCGTAGAGCCATTTGTCTTCGGCGGTACGTGAATAGCAGTAGGCGGCAAAGGTTTTCCCGGCAGCGAGCGCCTCGGCGCGCACCCGCATCAACCAGGTCCAGAATTCGCCGAAGGACCGGCCCTCGTCGTCGGTGGGCAGCGGATCCCAGGTGAAGAACGGGCGGTACACCCCGTCCAGCAGGGTGCCCCACAGGTAGGCGCCGAACTCCTGGAAGCTCTCCAGGTCGACGTCGACCTCGACGTCGGCCCGGCGCACCTGCACCTGCTCGAACCTGCGCACCAGCGGCGCCCCTGCGATCCAGGCACGCGCGGTGACCACGGCCTCGTCGAACGGTCCGTGCTGCCAGTCCTCGGGTTCGGCCGCCGACCAGCCCGCCAGATCGTCGATGGTCTGCACGCCGTGCCCATGCAGCACATCCGCACGCGAGCCCGGCGCGACCAGGCTGACGTCGCGATGGTCGATCAACCAGCCCTCGCAGCCACGGCCGTCGGCGCCACCGCGCGTCCACCACGGGCATTGCCTGCATTCGGGCACTTTCGACGGCACCGTCGGCAGGTCACCGCGCACCACCGCGATCCGGTCGGCGTAGCGCTGGTCGTAGTCGGCGAGCACCTGGGTCAGATCGTGGACGAGGATGCGGTCGAAGTGGAAGCCGATCACCCCGCCGACCAGGGCCGGGCTCGCCAGGCCGTGCCGCTGCAACATGCGATACAGATGGGCGAGGCGTTGCTGGTCGCGTGGTTGCTGACGCAGTTTGCGGTGTGGGTCTGGTTGCGGGTCCCAGTGATAGAGGTCCGACGTGGTCGGGTGGAATTCCGCCGGTTCGGGCTGACGGGGATCGGTGACCTTGTGGTTGACCACGATCACCGGGATGTAGCCGCCGCGGTCGAGATCGCGCATCAGGATCTCGGCACCGCCGCGCCTGCCGGTATCTGGTTCCTGCGGCAGCAACCCACCCCAGATGTACAACGCTCCCGCCGCACAGGCCCGCAGGGTGGATTCGGCCCGCTCCCCCGCACGCAGCAGTGGATCGATCACCACCCACTGTTCGGGCCGCGCTCCGACCAGTGCCTTACGGACCCGCTCGCGGTGCGCGACCGCCGCGTCGCGGCGCTGCTGGACACCGGCGTCCTCGCGGACACCGGCAAGGGTCTCCGGGTGGGCGGCGTTCATATTCAGCCGGTGCCTGCACCCGATCAGCCCTCTGGCGTCGAGAAACGCGGTCGCGGCGACGGCGGACCGATTCTGCTCGGTTCCGTCGTCCAACTCACGACCCTCTCGGTCGGCACTGCCCGGCTGCACGTAAGCAGTATGGTCCCTACCCCCGACAGTTCCGCGAATCGTGCGCGGGCCGCCCGCGATCGGCCCGCCACCCTCGCAGCGACCGGCCGCGACCGGATAGGGTGTCGGCAAACCGTGTGACATGGGCGGACGGGCATTTCGCGCGCCGAGCCGCCAGGGCGAACCAGCATGACGGAGGGCCATCGATGGGGTTGTTCACGAAGCGCAAGCGGCGCCCGAGCCGCCGGGCCGAGGCGAAAGCCCTCAAGCACAAGGCCGGCCTGGAAGCCAAGCTCGGCGCCAAGAACGACCGCAAGCAGCGTCGCGCCGAGAACCGCACCCAGAAGAAGGTCGCCAAGGCCCAGATCGCCGCATTGCAGGCCGAAGAGAAGGCGGCACTGAAGACCGCCGCCAAGGCCGAGCGCGATCCGTTCAGCGTGGGCCAGGTCAAGAAGTACATCGGCGTGGCCCGGATCCTGGTCCCGGTGCTGGCCCCGCTGGCCTACCGTGGCGCCACCTTCGTGCGCGGTCAGCTCGACAACCGCAAGGCTCATCAGCTCGGCGTCGGGGTCGAAGAGCTGGGCGAATACACCGGCCACGGCGCGCGGCTGCATGCGCGGATCGCCAATACCGAGGCCGCCCTCGACAAGATCGGCACCAACGGCGACAAGGGTGAATCGGACAAGTTCGTCGCCGCGACCCGCAACCGGCTCGAGGCCCTGACCGCCGCGGTGCGGACCGCCGACCAGATGCCCGCGCAGCGCCGCCGCGCCGTGCACACCTCCATCACCACCGAGCTGACCGGGATCGAATCCGACGTCCTGGCCCGGCTCGGCGTGCGCTGACCAGTTCCCCGATGCGCCCACGTCCGACCACCGGTAGCCCGCGCGGCTTCCTGGTCGGCGCGTCGGTCGGGGCGCTCGCGGTAGCCGCGCACGGGCTGGCCGGCGGCGGCTATCCGTCCTCGGCTGAGCTGGCGCTGGTCCTGATCGCCGCCTCGGTGACGGGGCTGGTGGCCGGTGCGCTGCCCTGGCGCTGCGGACCGATTCGGGTGCTCGGCGTGCTGACCGCCGGTCAAATAGCCGGACATGCCGCCCTGACAGGGCTCTACGGCCATGAGCACGTCCCCTCGGCCGCCGCTCCCCTGGCAGGCGAACTATTCGGCGGCTACCTGCCCTCGGGCGGGATGCTGCTGGCCCACCTCGGCGCGTCACTGGTCTGCTCCGCGCTGATTCCACTCGCGGAGCGGCTGTACGGCGCCGCGTCCGCGGTCCTGCGGGTCGTGCTCGCACCCCCTAGCGCGCGGGCGCCGCAGCGGTCGGCGCATACGTTCGATTCAGTCGTTCCGGTATCCAGCTTCGCTCCGACCGGTGCAGCCGGTCCGCGCGCGCCGCCCTTGGCGCGCCCGGCCTGACAGCATCAATTCATTTCGGAGAGAAAGCATTTCATCAATGAACACGTTCATTTCGCGTGCCTTGTGCACGGCGGCGCTCGGTGGCGGGCTGTTCGCGCTTGCCGGTGGGGTCGCGAACGCGCACGTCACCGTCGACGCTCCCGGCGCCAAGCAGGGTTCCATGGCAATCGCCACCTTCCGGGTCCCGACCGAATCCGACACCGCGGCAACCACCGCCGTCACCGTCACCGTGCCGAACCTTCCGGTGGCCATGACCGAACCGATCCCCGGTTGGACCGCCAAGGTCGACCGCAATGACAAATCCCAGGTCACCGCCGTGACCTGGACCGCGGACCCCGGCACACCCGGCGTCGGCGCCGGCCAGTTCCAGCAGTTCGCGGTGGCACTCGGCCCACTGCCGCTGAAGGACTCGGTGAGCTTCCCGACCAAGCAGACCTACAGCGACGGCAAGGTCGTCGACTGGAACCAGCCCGCCGATCAGGGCCTGGTCGCGAATCCGGCGCCGACCCTCACCCTGGCTTCCAACACCGGAAACGGGCACGGCGAGCACAGCGTGGGGGCCGAGAATCAGACCGCGGCAGCCGAATCCGATGACGCAGGCACCGACACCACCGCCCGCTGGCTCGGCGGGATCGGACTGGCCGTCGGGCTGCTCGGGCTCGGGCTCGGCGTCGGCTCGGTCATCCGGGGACGGCAGTCGTGACCGCCCGGCGCGTGAATCTGCGCAGAATGCTGCTCGCGTTCGTCATCGGAGCGCTGAGCCTCGGTGTCGGCGCCCTCGTCGCTGGGCCCGCCTCGGCACACTCCGCCGTGGTCGGCACCTTCCCCGAGGACGGCGCTTCGCTGGACGCGGGCCCGGAACGGGTCACCATCACCTTCAACGAGGCCCTACAGCCCAACTTTCCGTCGCTGACCGTCGTCGGGCCCGACGATCGCCTGTGGTCCAAGGGCGATCCGGTAGTAGACGGCAAGACGGTGAGCGTCGCGGTCGGCGATCTCGGACCGGCGGGGACCTACCGGGTCGGCTACCGGGTCACCTCGGCCGACGGCCATCCGGTGGAGGGACGGCTGACCTTCACCCTGACCACCGCGGGCAACGGAACCCCCGGCCCCGAGGTCGGCGCCGCGAACGCAGAAAACGGCGGTTCCGGCGGCATCCCGATCTGGGTGTTCATCCTCGGCGCCATCGTGCTGTTCGGCGGCGGACTTGCCTTCGCGCTGTTCGGGACGGGCCTGTTCGGCAAGGGCGGCAGCGGTAAGAGCGGCCGGTGACCGATCGGACGACCGGCGGCCGTGACCGCCGCACGGCACTGCTGCTGGTCGTCCCGTCCGGACTGCTCGGTGTAGTGGTCGCATGGGCGCTGACCGCGGTCACCCCGGAGAGTGCGGTCCGGGTACTCGCTGATATCGCGGGTGCCACCGTGCTCGGGCTCGCGGCGCTGCCACGGGTACACGAGCGGCTGCGGCCGCCGTGGCGGATGCTGGCCGTGGTGGCCGGGATCTGGTGCGGCAGCGAGTTCGTGGTGCTGGTATTCGAGGCCGCCGATGTCGTCGGCGTCCCGGTCGGCGCGCTCGACGCAGGCCGGTTCGGCACCTTTCTCACCGAACTCAGCGGCGGGCAGGTCGGTATCGCGATCCTGCTCGGCACCGGAGCCATCGCCTGCTATTCGGCGCTGGCCTTCCGCAGGCCGGATACCGCCTCGCCGGATCTGGTCCTTGTCTTCGCCGCGGTGGCGCTGACCCTGCGGCCGATCACCGGGCATATGTCGCAGCAACCGTTCGGCTCGGTGCTTGCCGCGGTGCACGCGCTCGCCGCAGGCGCCTGGCTCGGCCTGCTGATCGGCCTCGCCCTCGTGGTGCGCTCTCGGGGGGAATGGGCGACCGCGCTGCCGCGCTACTCCACGGTGGCGATGCCGCTGGTGGCTGTTGTCGCGGTGACCGGGCTGGTGAACGGATTGGTCCGTGTCGGCGGGGTCGCACCGCTGGTGCAGACCGGTTACGGCCGGGTGCTGCTGGCAAAAACGCTGATCCTGGCCGCATTGCTGGCACTGGGCTGGTGGTGGCGGCGCGACTGGGTCGGCCGCGCCGCCGGCCATCGGATAACAGCCGATGCCTCACTGCGCCGCGCCACCATCGAGGTCGTGGTGATGGCGGCGGCCTTCGGCCTGGCCGCCACACTTGCCGTCACGGCATGACGGAGTTCCGCGAACCCCCGGTTACAGTTGCGCCATGACCGAAGTGAAGATCGTCGCCGATTGCGACGCCTCGGCCGAAACCGCTTTCGCCTACGTGAACGATTACCGCAATCTGCCGCGCTTTCTGCGCGAGGTGGAGTCGTTCACGCCGGTGGGAAGCCAGACCGAAGGTATCGGGGCGACGTTCGACGGCCATATCAAGCTCGGCCCGGTCTCGCTGAACTCGCGGATCGAGATCGTGCGCTGGGAGGAGCACTTCGCCATCGGGGTGAAGTCGATCAAGGGTTTCGAGGTCGAGTCGACCTTCCTGTTCCACGCCAAGGACGCCGAGCGCTGCACCGTGGACGCCATCGTCGACTACCGGGTCGCCGGTGGTCTGGCCGGGCGGGCACTTGGCAAGACGATCGAGCCGTTCGTCAAGCTCGCGGTGAAGCACAGCACCGAGAACCTCACCAAGCAGATCGAGGAATTCCACCGCGCCGGCGGTGCCACGAGTAGCCAGGACTGAGCAGGCCTCCGCGCGTCCAACGGGCCGGCCGGGGCCATCCACCTGTAGGCGCACCTGGACCGATCCCGCAGGCCACGAACGCCGCCGAACGCGCTCACAAACCCGCGTTCGAACCTGGCGGTGACTCATATCACAGGCATAGCCTTGCTGTATGGACAAACCCACCTTCAGGCAGCGCATTGCCTACGATCTGGGCCGCGAGCTCCCCGCGAACCTGCACGAGTGGGTAACTCACGACCTGGTCGGGCACGGGGCCATGGAACGCTATCTCCTCAGGTTCCTCGGGCCGATCATTCCGTTCTTCGCGCTGGTGCTGCTGTTCCCAGGTCCGATGCCACTCAAGATCGGGCTGATCGTGATGATGACCGTGCCGATGGTCATCTTCACGGTCGCGCTCAGTTATGTGTGGCGCCGGTACCGGCTGGTGCAGCACGGGCTCGATCCGAACCTGGTCGACCACGGCAAGATTTCCGAACACGAACGGGATATGTACGAACTGCGGCACGGACACCGATAACGCTGTGATTCACGTGGAACGAACCCGCTGGTCCGTTCCGGGGTGAAGTTCGGCCACCTCTAAGCTGAGGGCCATGACCGAACCGACAGATGTTGTGGCGACCGCGGACCTGGCCGACGAAATCGGCCCCGACATCCGCAGCTGCGATACCCAGTTCATCCAGTTCGGCGGCCGGGCGGCATTCTCCGGCCGGATCACCACCATTCGCTGCTTCCAGGACAATCTGCTCGTCAAGCAGACGCTGAGCGAACCGGGCGAAGGCAAGGTGCTCGTCGTCGACGGCGGCGCGAGCGTGCACACCGCGCTGGTCGGCGACATCATCGCCGGACGCGGGGTCGACAACGGCTGGGCCGGCGTCATCGTCAACGGCGCGGTGCGCGATTCGGCCATCCTGCGCACCCTCGACATCGGCGTCAAGGCGCTGGGCACCAACCCGCGCAAGAGCACTCAGACCGGCTCAGGCGACAAGGACGTCCCGGTCGAGATCGGCGGTGTCACCTTCGTCCCCGGAGACATGCTCTACAGCGATCACGACGGCGTCGTGGTGCGTGCCGAGGACTGATCAGCGCATACGAACACAGCCGGGCGCAGCCCGCCCCAATCCGCGCATTGCCGGAGCGAAGGCGGAGGTACGCTCACTCCGCGACTCGTGCCTGGTGACCGGCGAGGGCGACCACATCGCCGACGTGCAACTGCCGTCCACGGCGTAGCTCGACCTCGTCGTTCACCCGCACGAGACCCGCGGCGATCACCGTCTTGGCTTCCGAACCGGAATCGATCAGATTGGCCAATTTGAGAAACTGGCCGAGCCGAATGGCTTCGTCATCGATCGGCACATCGACTGGTTCCGACATGTTCTAAATACTTACTCCCCCGGCCCGCTCCGCCGCGCGCCGCCCCGGCATCCGGCCGCATTCCACCATCGCCGAGGCGTCGCAAAGGGGCCGCGAACACGCCGCGACAAACTACCGGCAAATCCACCCCAACGGTCACACTGGATCGGTGACTTCCGCGCCGGACGACCTACGCAGCACCACCGAGCTATCAGCGGGCAGACCTGTTCCGCCGGTACCGCATCGTGGGCACGGCAGGTTCGCCGAGGTCCCGCATTACGCCGGTCTCGTGCTCGGTGTGTTCGCGGTGGCCTGTCTGCTGTGGAGCCTGTCGCCCGCGCTGCGCTATCTGACCCACACCCCGCGCCACTACATCGACGACTATTACTTCGACGCACCCGACACCAGCCTGGTGTGGGCGCTTGTGGTCGCCTTGCTGGCCGCAGCGACCGCCGGTCGCAAACGCATCGCCTGGTGGTTGCTGGTGATCTATCTGGCGACCTGGGTGCTGACCAACGCGCTGACCTACATCCAGGACCGCAACGTCAACGCGCTCGTCGCCGGCGTGGTGCAGCTGGCGGTGATCGGCGTGCTCATCGCCGCCTGGCCGGAGTTCTACACTCGCGTCCGCCGAGGCGCCGGGCGAAAAGCGCTGGTCGCGCTGGTCGGCGGCCTTGCGTTGGGCTGCCTGTTGGGCTGGGGCCTGGTCGAGATGTTCCCGGGCTCGCTGCCCAGCGGAGCGCAGCGCCCGCTGTGGGCGGTGTACCGGGTGACCGGTGCGATCCTGGTGGAGAACGAGCAATTCGACGGCTCACCACACCATTTCGTGAACTTCCTGCTCGGCCTGTTCGGCGCGGTCGCGTTGCTGAGTGCGTTCATGGTGCTGCTGCGCTCCCAACGCGCCGACAACGCCATGACCGGCCTGGACGAATCCGCGCTGCGTGGGCTGCTTGCCCGCTCGGATGTGGAGGATTCACTCGGCTATTTCGCCACCCGCCGGGACAAGGCCGTGGTGTTCGCGCCCAGCGGCAAGGCCGCCGTCACATACCGGGTCGAGCTCGGCGTCTGCCTGGCCAGTGGCGACCCCATCGGGGTCAAAGAGGCGTGGCCGCAGGCGATCGACGCCTGGCTGCGGTTGGCCGACGAGTTCGGCTGGGCGCCCGCGGTGATGGGTGCCAGCGAACTCGGGGCGACCGCTTACCGCAGAGCCGGGCTGTCGGTGGTGCGGCTCGGCGACGAGGCCGTGCTCGACACCAGAAACTTCTCCCTCGCCGGTGCGGAGATGAAACCGGTCCGACAGGCCGCGAACCGGTTGCGCAGGCAGGGCGTCTCGGTACGCATCCGCCGTCATTCCGAGATCCCCGCCGACGAGTTCGCCCAGGTCGTGGCTCGGGCCGAGGCGTGGCGCGATACCGAGAACGAACGCGGTTTCTCGATGGCGCTCGGTAGGCTCGGCGACCCACTCGACGGCGACTGCCTGCTGGTGGAAGCCGTCGCCTCCGACGACCGGGTGCTATCGATGCTGTCGCTGGTGCCGTGGGGGCGGACCGGGGTGTCGCTGGAGTTGATGCGGCGCGACCCGCTCGGTCCCAACGGCGTGATGGAGCTGATGATCTCCCAGCTCGCGCTCACCTCCGACCAGTACGGCATCACCAAGATCTCGCTGAACTTCGCGGTGTTCCGTTCGGTGTTCGAAGAGGGCGGGCGGATCGGCGCCGGTCCGGTGCTGCGGGCCTGGCGCGGGGTGCTGCTGTTCTTTTCGCGGTGGTGGCAGCTCGAGGCGCTGTACCGGTCGAATGTGAAGTACCAGCCCTACTGGGTGCCGCGGTTCTTCCTGTTCGAGGAGCGCAGGCAACTGCCCCGGGTGGCGATGGCCAGCGGTCTGGCCGAGGGTTTCCTGCCGCGTTTCGGCGCCGAACCCGACGCCACCACCCACACCGGACGCCACAGCGCGGTCCCCGCCACCATGACCGGGCTGCACGCCGACGGCAGCCCGCCGGAACCACCCGAGTCCGAGGAGGAACTGCTGCTGGCGCGCAGGCCCGAACAGGTACGGGTCCGGATGACCAAACTGGATCGGCTCGCCGCCACCGGCATCGACGCCTATCCGGTGGCCTACCCGCCGACCCACACCGTCGCCGCCGCACGCCGATCACCGCGCGGGACCACAGTCCGGGTGTGCGGCCGGCTGCTGCGCATCCGCGACTACGGCGGCGTGGTGTTCGCGGTGGTGCGCGACTGGTCCGACGACATCCAACTGGTGCTCGACCGGGAACGCCTCGGCGCCAAGCGGTGTGCGGAGTTCGGCGAATTCTTCGACCTCGGCGATCTGATCGAGGTCAGCGGCCGGATCGGGCGCAGCAGGCGCGGCGAGTTGTCACTGCTCGTCGCGGACTGGCGGATGCTCGGCAAATGCCTGCATCCACTGCCGGACAAGTGGAAGGGCCTGGCCGATCCGGAATCGCGGGTCCGCCAGCGCTACGTCGACATGATGATCAACCCCGAGACCCGCGACGTGCTCACCAAACGCAGCGCGGTGGTGCGCTCGCTGCGGGATTCGCTCACCGATTGGGGCTACATCGAGGTCGAGACGCCGATCCTGCAGCAGGTACACGGCGGCGCCAACGCGACACCGTTCCGCACCCACATCGACGCCTACGACCTCGATCTCTACCTGCGCATCGCACCCGAGCTCTATCTGAAGCGGTTGTGCGTCGGCGGGGTGGAGAAGGTGTTCGAACTGGGCCGCACCTTCCGCAACGAAGGCGTGGACTTCAGCCACAACCCGGAATTCACCATCCTCGAGGCGTACGAGGCGCACAGCGATTACGAGCGGATGATGCATCTGTGCCGTCAGCTGATCCAGAACGCCGCCCTGGCCGCCAACGGCGCCATGGTGGCCATGCGCCCCAACGACGACGGCACCCTCGAAGCGGTGGACATCTCCGGTGAATGGCCGGTCAAGTCGGTGCACGGGGCCATCTCGCAGGCCATCGGCACCGAAATCACCCCGCGCACCGAGGTACAACGGCTGCGGGAACTGTGCGACGCCAACCTCATCCCGTACCAGCACGCCTGGGACGCGGGTCAGATCGTGCTGGAAATGTATGAGCATCTGGTCGAGGGCCGCACCCAGGAACCCACCTTCTACATCGACTTCCCCACCTCGGTCTCGCCACTGACCCGCGGCCACCGCCGCATCGCCGGCGTCGCCGAACGCTGGGACCTGGTGGCGTGGGGCGTCGAATTGGGCACCGCCTACAGCGAACTCACCGATCCGGTCGAACAGCGGCGCAGGCTCACCGAGCAGTCGATGCTCGCCGCGGGCGGTGATCCGGAGGCCATGGAACTCGACGAAGACTTCCTGCAGGCGCTCGAACACGCCATGCCGCCCACCGGCGGGCTCGGCATGGGCGTCGACCGCATCGTCATGCTGATCACCGGACGCAGCATCCGCGAGACCCTGCCGTTCCCACTGGTGAAACCGAGGTAGGTTCGGCGCGACTCGAATCCAGTGGCGGAGGAACGGATTCGAGCGACTCGGATCGCAGGTTTCGCCAAGTAACGGTCCGGGCACTAGTGAGAAGGATCGGCGCGCCCGGAGGAGGCGGCCGACGATTTCGATAGGGGTTTACGTGTACTACCTTGACCTGCTGACCAATGCCGGCACGCTCGACCATTCGACATGGGCGAGCCCGGATGTATGGACGTCGGCGATGGAGCAGGAGCTCGCCAAGAAGGGCAGCAGTTCGAAGAAGGGCAAGGGCGGGCTGGCCATCATCGGAATCATCTGCGTCGTGGTGATTCTCGCGATCGTCGTTGCGGTCGTGATGCTCGCGAAGCGGAAGAAGAACGACCAGCCCCAGCAGCCGCAGTTCCCGCCGCAGGGGCAGTACCCGCAGCAGGGCCAGTTCCCGCAGCAACAGCAGTTCCCCCAGCAGGGCCAGTACCCGCAGGACCCGAACAACCCGTACCCGCCGCAGGGTGGTCAGTACCCGCCGCAGAATCACTGACGTCGCCGAGTTGTGCGGGCGAGCAACGACCCGGGTCGCGAACGCGGTCCGGGTCGCTCTGTATTCGGAGCACAGACAACCGATCTCCCGCCGTTCCGACAGCGTTCCGTGCGTGCGATCGCGATCCGATCGGACCTTCGATCCCTCGTCTAGGGTAAGGGTCCGGTCCGTCGGGAGGAGGCGGCCGCCGACCGCGAGAACGGGGATCGTCGTTGTACTACCTTGACCTGCTGACCACTGCCGGTGGGATCGACTATTCGACGTGGGCGAGTCCAGATGGCTGGACCTCGGGACTGGACTACGAGGCGGCGCCGAAGCGCGCGAGGAGTTCAGGGACCAGGCTCCCGATACTGGGTGTACTCGTCGGCGGCCTCTGCTGCGTGCTGGTAGTCGTCGGAGTCATCGGCCTGATCGTCTGGCTGGTGAGCCGGGCTAACAACGACGGGCCGCGACAACCGCCGTACAACCCGCACCAGTACCCGCCGCCGGGCGGTCCGTACCCGCCACACGGTGGTCCGTACCCGCCCCAGAACTACTAGCACTCGTCACTCGTCACTCGACACTCACCGGCCCGATCTGCGCGATTCGCGAACCGGGACGAGCTGTGCGACGACCGCTGCGGTCGGCACGCGCGATCGTGGAAATCGGTCATCCGAACGCGTTCGGTTGGCGGGCGTTCGGCTGTGGCCCTATTGTTATTCGCGGTGTGTGCGTCGGGGCCCTGGATGTTATATCCGGGTGTGCGCACTCGGCGGGATTGATGGTGTTCACTTCGTGTGCACCGGTGCGACATCCGCCGAGTTCAGCATCGAAGCGACAGCGTGTACGGGAACGCCCTCACCAGGGCATGGGTTGACTGGAGCAGTATGCAGTTCAAGAAGGTTGCCGCGGCATTCGGCGCGTGCGCGGCGATCGCATCCGGGTTGGTATTCGCAGGTAACACCGTGGCCACGGCCGCGCCCGGATGCCCGAGTCTGTACGTGGTGGCCATCCCGGGCACCTGGGAAACCGGCCACGACAAGAAGCCGCAGCCCGGCATGCTGTCCGGCGTCACCAGGGGGCTCGGGTCGGGGACGAAGGTCGACTACGTCACCTACGCCGCGACCGCATTCCCGTGGGAGGGCGACGTCTACGGCCAGTCCAAAAAGGAAGCCACCGACAAGGCGCGCGGATTGGTCGGCGCGATGGCGCAGCGCTGTGGCGCGACGAAGATCGGACTGCTCGGCTACAGCCAGGGCGCTGATGCCGCAGGCGACCTCGCCGCCGAGATCGGCACCGGCGTCGGAGTGGTGCCGCCGAGCCGGATCGCAGGCGTCGGCCTGATCTCGGATCCGCGTCGCGCGCCGAGCGACATCCAGGTCGGCCCACATGCCGGTGGCGCCGGTGGCGGCGGAGCCCGAGTCGGCGGCTTCGGCTGGATCAACGACCGGGTACGGACCATCTGTGCTGTCGACGACCTGTACTGCGCCACCGCCTCGGACGATTTCGTTACTCGATTCGCTGGATTCCTGGCGCAGAGCTCCGATGCCAATCCGGCGAATATGTGGCGCTACCAGCTGGAAGCCGGCGCGATCATCAATGATCTGATGGCCGGTGGCGGCATCCCGGCCCTGCAAGCCCAGCTCACCGATTCGGCCAACCAGCAACGGATCCAGGAACTGGAAGACTTCTACGAGTCGCATGCCCACACCAGCTACGGCAGCTACCAGGTCGGCGGCGGCCAGACCGCCATCTCCTGGATGCACAACTGGTTCGACCGCATGGACTGAACCATTCCGATCCGCACCGCGGCCACCCGCTCGGCATCTGCCGGGTACGGGTGCCCGCAGTCGTTTACGGAGCCGGGCGTCGCCGCGTCGTCCAGCCGCGCGCTGCCGACGGGCTACGCCCGACCGAAGCCGCTAGCTGCTGCCGAATGATCCGGTGCCGCCGGGCAGCACATGCTGGAAGATACGCGGACCAGGGCCGAGGGGTCCCGGCTGATCGGGACGGTGGTCGTCCAGATACAGGCGTCGCTCGCCGTCGGGGCCGTGGTCGAGGTGGCGGCCGGGACGGCTCACGTCATCGGCGGTCGCCGACACCGGGGCAGCGGCGTCGACGACCTGGGTGGTGGCTGCGGCAGGCGCCTCGGCCGACGCGGTGGCCGCGACCGCCGCAACTGGTACCGCGGCGAGCGCACCAGCCACCGCTACCCGCAGGCCGATCCGCCGAGCGGAGGACAGTTTCGTGGAGTGCAACACAAATCCCTTTCTCCCGGAACATGAACCGCGACTGCGGTGCACGACTCCAGGAAAGGCGCCGTCGCTGGGACAGCGGTGGGACCGAGCTGGCATTCTGCTGGGAATCGCTCAGGCGGAGATATTGCGCGGCAGTAGCTCCCAGACATGCCCGTTCTCGTTGATGGTCGCGGCGGTCCGCCTACCGGTCCGCGAGAACAAGATTCGCGTGATCGAGCAGTAGTCGATCGGGAAAGTCAGCGGACGCGCCAGACCGAGCACGTCTTGCAGCAGGATATTGATCACCCCGCCGTGCGCGAACGCGACCACGGTATCGGTGTGATCGGCGCGCACCGCGATATCGGTGATCGTGTCGAGCACCCGCGACTTGAACGCGGGCTCATCGATCACCGTCGGCAGATGCCCTGCCTTGATCCGGTCATATTCCGCACGGAACTCGACCTTGGCGTCTTCGATCGGGATATAGGCGGGCAGGTCCCGGTCGTATTCGGCCAGCCCATCGAGCACCTCGACCTCGAGCCCCAGCTTCGCCGCCGTCGGCGCCGCGGTCTCCCGCGCCCGCCGCTGCGGACTGCTCACCACCCGCTTGATCGCGTGATGGCTCAACGCCGCAGGCACCCGCTCGGCCTGCTCCACCCCGATCCCGGCCAATCCTGGGTCGGCGGCCCCCTCGACCTGCTCGATCCGAATCGGCTGCGCATGGCGAACGAGAATCAACTGCACCCCCATACTGTGCCGTATAGGTGTCTGCGCCGCGCACCGGGCGCGGTCGGCTTACGCAGCCGCTTCGCCGACCGTCCGATTCCGCATCAGCTCCGGATACTCTCCGTCGATGACATACTTGGGGCATGACTACCGCCGAACGGTTTCCGCAGTGGCTGCGCCCACCGCCGGGCGGGTTCATCGCTGAAGACTTGGATCGCCTGCCAGACCTGCCGCCGCACACTCAGCTGATCGATGGGAGCCTCGTCTTCGTGAGCCCGCAGGCGAAGTTTCACATGCTCATGATCACCCTGCTCGACTCTGTTCTGCGCCAGTTTGTTCCCGGTGACCTGCGAGTACGTCGCGAGATGACGGTGACGCTCGCCCGTGAGCAACGCCCGGAACCGGATGTTCTCGTGGTACGTGCGGAAGCCGACGGTGGGCCGGATCTCACGTCATATCGGGCCGCAGACGTGGTCCTCGTGGTCGAGGTCGTGTCCGCGGAGTCACGTACGAGGGACCGGGAACGTAAGCCCCAGCTGTACGCAAAGGCCGGGATTCCGCATTTCTGGCGCGTCGAGAACGTCGACGGCCGGGCAGTCGTCTACGTCTTCGAACTAGATCCGGCTACCGGCGCCTACGCACCCAGCGGAATCTTCCACGATCGGCTGAAGATCAGCGTGCCCTTCGATATAGACATCGACCTGTCGGACATCGACCGGCTCTGACAACGGGAGACGCGCGTCTGGCGTCGCCATCGACGTGTCGGTGCGAGATTGTGGCGGTGGGTGTCTCATTCGACTATCGACGTAGCGACGGACGGGCGCAGGGTGGTTCAGTTTGCTGCGGCGGCGAGGCGGTCGAGAGTGTGGCGCAAACCGCGAATGTGCTGTTCGCGCTGAGTCGTTCGGGCGCGCTCACCACCGCATCGTTAACAGAGCCCGACCCTTCGATCACGCGCGGAGCTTGGCGGCGAATTCAGTTACTCGGGCATCCGCGGACGCCTCGTCCAGGGCCATGGTCAGGGTTTCCTGGTAGGTCGGTGCGGCCTTGCGCTGCAGGGCGCGCCCCTCCTCGGTAATCACCGTGTACACGCCCCGGCGATCCTTCGGGCACAGATCGCGACGAGTGAGACCTGCTGATTCCAGGCGGGCAACCAGACGGCTGACCGAGCTCTGGTTGAGGCCGATGAGTTCGGCCAACTCCTGCATACGTAGCTCGCCGTCATCGGCGTTCGCGAGCCGGCACAGTGCCTGATACTCCGACAGCCCGATGCCGTGGCGTCGCTGCATCTCCTTGGCCAGCCGCTGGTTGACCATGCCATGCAGCGTCACCAGCTGGTCCCAGATCGCCGTGTCCATGATTTCCGCCTTCCGTCTTGACATCAGAGTACATGCAGTGCCAATATCTGCATGCACCAACATTTATTGCATGTACATGCAACCTCTGAAAGGAATCGGCCATGACCGCACAGCGCATCGAGAAGATCGCCACCACTCCCGACTGGTATGAGCCGTACAAGATCTCGCAGGCGATCAAGGCCAACGGCCTGCTGTTCGTGTCCGGGCAAGCGGGTATCGACGAGCAGGGGCGCACCGTCTCCGACGACTTTCTGACCCAGGGACGGCAGGCGTTCGCCAACATCAGGCGAGTCCTGGCCCAGGCCGGGGCCGAGCTCGGGGACGTGGTGAAGGTCGGCATCTTCGTCACCGATATGGCGGCCAACCTCGACAAGGTCATTGCGCTCCGGGAGGAGTTCCTCAGCGAGCCCTACCCCGCCGACACCTTGCTCGAAGTGTCCTCCCTCGCCCAGCCCGACTGGCAGATCGAAGTCGAAGTCACCGCCCTCGCTCGCTGACTCTCGATCCACATACCCGGAAGGAAATCCCATGTCCGACAGCCCTTTGCTGCGTCCCTACCGCCGCGGCGCGCTCGACCTGCCGAACCGCATCGCGATGGCCCCCATGACCAGGGGCCGCGCGGACGACGCCACCGGCGTCCCGAACCCGCTGACCAAGGACTACTACGCACAGCGCGCGGGCGCCGGACTGATCGTCACCGAAGGCATCTACGCCAACGCGCTCGGTAAGGGCGGTCCCGGCATCCCCGGCCTTGTCGATGATGCGCAGGTGGCAGGCTGGCGCGAGGTGACCGATGCGGTGCACGCGGCGGGCGGGCGCATCTTCGCCCAGCTGTGGCACGTCGGCCGGATGACCCACCCACTGAATCTGCCGGGCGGCGCGACCCCGTTGGCGCCCTCGCCGGTACGAATCACCGGCTCGCAGATCTTCACCAATCAGGGACCGGTGGACCATGTCACACCGCGAGCGATGACAACCGCCGAAGCCGACGCCACCGTCGAGGATTTCGCCGCCGAGGCACGTAACGCCATCGCGGCCGGATTCGACGGGGTCGAGGTCCACGGCGCGAACGGCTACCTGATCCAGCAGTTCCTGGCGGAGAACACCAACCAGCGGACCGACCGCTACGGAGGCTCGCGCAACCGCCGGCTCCAGCTGGCCGTCGACATCGTGACGGCCGTCGCGGCCGAAGTCGGTGCCGAACGAGTCGGCCTGCGCATCTCACCGGACAACCCGGAAAACGAGATCGCGGAGCAGGACCCGCAAGGCACCTACCGGACCCTGCTCGACACCCTCGACCCGCTCGGCCTTGCCTACCTGCACGTGATCGAGCGTGGCGAATACGCCGCGCTCGCCGACCTGCGTCCACGCTGGTCGAGCACGCTTATCGCGAACTTCAACGGCTCGGCCCCCACGACGCGGGACGCGGGCGAAAAGGTGCTGGACGCCGGGCTGGCCGACCTCTTCTCGTTCGGAAGGCTCTTCATCGCCAACCCCGACCTGCCCGCCCGGTTCGCCTCCGGAGCCGCGCTCAACCAGCATGCACGCGAGCTGATCTACGGCGGCGGGGCCGAGGGTTACACCGACTACCCCGCGTTGCAGGACGAACGGGTATGAGCTGTCAGCCAACCGCCCCCGGATCGCCTGCTGCAGTGCGGTTGCACAGGTTTCAGCTCAGCTGAATTCGCCGCTCGACACCCCGGCCGTGAACGCATCCCACTCGGCCGGGGTGAAGACCAGTGCCGGGCCGGGTACTTCGCTACCACCACTGGTTTTTCCAGGTAAAGATCGCCGACGAAGTTCTCCACGTAGACCACGGCGGGTTCCACCGGACGCCCCTTCGCAACTACGCCGAACTCCAGGATCACAAACGGCCCGACTTGGTCACCCATCGGCGCGCCCGCGGAGAACGGCATCAGCCGGATCGTGACATTCGGCGCCGTGCTCAGATCCGCCAGATGCCGAAGCTGTGTAGCCATAACCTGACGGCTGCCGACGACCCGGAGCAATGCGGCCTCATGGATCACGACGTTCAACGTCGCAGGACTACGCCCCTCGCGACTCCTTCCCGGTACCTCTTCCTCACCACCGGGACCGGACGCACCCCAACCACTCGATCACACCAAAGGTGTTGCGATGGAGCATGTCCAGTTCGGCGATACGCCCCCATACCCGCTGCGTGTTCTACCGGAAGGTCTGCGATTTACCCGCCACCATCGATCCTCCCGAGAACGGCCGCATCGTCATGCCCGCCGACCATGTCTGAGCGCTGATGATGCCCGCGCATCTGGGCCAACGTGTCCGGATAGACCTGCGCAATAGAGGCGCCGAGGCAGGCCCGATCATCTCGCATCTGCGCTCGAACCGCTGGTTGTATCTGGTTCGCCCGGACTTGCCCGACGAAACACCACTGTTCGCCGAGCTGTTCCGCATCGACGTGTCGGTGGTGCGCGCCGGCGGCACGATCGCCCTGCCTCCCCCACCGATCGAGGCGCACGGTTCCGCCGCTGGATCCAACCACCGCACTGCGCCTTCCGCCCCTCCGGGCGCGCCGTCGTCGACGCCATTCGCGCCTGTACTGGCACCCACGCGGGCTGGGGAGGGCACCGATCATGACAGACACCGAGTCCCCGCGCCCCTTCGAGCCGGATGTGCAGCTGAGCGTCTTCTTGCATGGGCAACGCTTCGACTATGCCGCCTGCCTCAGCGCGGCCACCGTCTTCATTCAGGAATGGCAAGCCCGTCACCATCCCGGAGCGGTGGCAATCATCGCGGAATGCGAACCCGAGATTCCGCGCCTGCCCTGCGAATCGCTATATCTGGGGCCCTGATCAACCGAACCCTCGCCGACCGCCGCACACTGCACGCCCGGTCGCTCACCTACGGTGCGGCCGATCCGAGCGCGAAACCCCAGCACACGCCGAGCGAACCCCGGAATACCGGTACCTACCACGCTATTCAGAACGTCTTTGCCGAATTACCCAGCGGTGAAAGCGAATCAGCAAATAGCGCAGCGCAAGATCATCGAACCCCCGTGCGCGGCAGCGAATTGCGCACGATATGGTCCTTCATTGTCCCGTTCGTCGGGGACATTCAAAGTGGAGGGAATTCAAGAATGAAGTTCGGAAAGATCACTTCTGCCGTTTTCATGGCTGTCACCGCGGTGGGGATTACCGCGGCAACCGCCAATGGTCAGCCCGCTGTGGCGACCGAGTCGGCCGTGGTGACTTCGGGGGACGCGACTTCCGGTGTTGTGAGTGGAATCAACTACAACACCACCGTTTCCCCTGCTGACAAGACCATCACCTGGTCGGTCGACAGCGGCAAGTTCGAGCTGGCGTCGGACGGCTCGGCCGTGCTGCTGAAGTCGGACACCGGTGCGACGGTGGACCAGGTGGCGCTGCGCTCCGAGGTCGCCGGGCTGCCGATCGCGGTGGGCCAGGAGATCAGCGCGGACGGCCGCAGCGTGACGCTGGCCGCCACGATGACGCCCGAGGACAGCTCGAAGCTGAAGGACGTCGCGGACCTGAAG
Source organism: Nocardia sp. NPDC059180 (assembly GCF_042754945.1). Lineage (NCBI taxonomy): Bacteria > Bacillati > Actinomycetota > Actinomycetes > Mycobacteriales > Nocardiaceae > Nocardia > Nocardia sp. NPDC059180. The sequence goes on along the minus strand of NZ_JBHZBU010000001.1, from coordinate 404,677 downwards.
GACATCAGCTCCTACGACCGGCTCATGGACCAGGTCAACAAGAACCTGCCCGGCATCGCCATCGGTGCCCTGATCGGCTGCTTCATCCCGTTCCTGTGGATCATCACCATCCCGGCCGGTGCGGTCATCGGCGGTTACGTGATGGGTGGCCAGCCGTTCCTTGACGCGCTGATCGCGTTCGCGACCGGTCAGCCCTGATCTGACACAGCGACACCGTGAGGGTGCGCAGGCGTTCGACGCCTGCGCACCCTTTGCGCATTCGTGGCAATACGGGTGTCGCACTCGCGCCAATGCATTCGAGCAGCGAAAAAGGGCGTTGCACCGGAAAGTTCCGGCGCAACGCCCTTTTCAGATATTCAGCTCAGCGCTGGGCGACCGCGGTCGGCGGGATGGGTGCCGGGAGGGCGGTCTCACCCTCCAGGTACATGTCCACGGCCGAGGCAGCGGCGCGGCCTTCGGCGATGGCCCACACGATCAGCGACTGGCCGCGGCCCATATCACCGGCGACGTAGACGCCGGGGACGTTGGTGGCCCAGTTCTTGTCGCGCTGGACGTTGCCGCGCTGGTCGTAGCCGACGCCGAGGTCGGTCAGCAGGCCCGGCTTCTCGGGGCCGACGAAGCCCATGGCCAGCAGCACCAGATCGGCTTCGAGGGTGAAGTCGGTGCCTTCGACCTTCTCGAAACGGCCGTTGACCATCGTGACCTCGTGCGCGTCCAGGCCGGTGACCTTGCCGTTCTTGCCGACGAAGCGTTCGGTGTTCACCGAGAACACCCGCTCGCCGCCCTCCTCGTGCGCCGAGGAGACCCGGTACATGAGGGGGTAGGTCGGCCACGGGGTGGAGCTGGCGCGCTCCTCCGGCGGACGCGGCATGATCTCGAACTGGTGGATGCTTTCGGCGCCCTGACGGTGCGAGGTTCCGAGGCAGTCGGCGCCGGTGTCACCGCCACCGATGATGACGACCTTCTTACCGCGTGCGTGCAGCGGCGGCAGGCCCTCGGCGTCGGTGACCGGATCGCCGTGCTGCACCCGGTTGGCCCAGGGCAGGAACTCCATCGCCTGATGGATGCCGTCCAGTTCACGGCCGGGGATCGGCAGGTCGCGGGCCAGGGTGGCACCGCCGGCGAGCACGACCGCGTCGAACCACTCGCGCAGCTCGTCGGCGGTGATGTCGACACCGACATTCACACCGGTCTTGAAGATGGTGCCTTCGGCCTCCATCTGCGCAAGGCGGCGGTCGATGAAGCGCTTCTCCATCTTGAATTCCGGGATGCCGTAGCGCAGCAGACCGCCGATGCGGTCGGCCCGCTCGAACACCGTCACGGTGTGACCGGCGCGGGTCAGCTGCTGTGCGGCGGCCAGACCGGCCGGGCCGGAACCGACGACGGCGACCTTCTTACCGGTGAGCCGGGTCGGGTAGATCGGGGTGACCCAACCCTCGTCGAAGGCGTTCTCGATGATCTCGACCTCGACCTGCTTGATGGTCACCGGGTCCTGGTTGATCCCGAGCACGCACGACGCCTCACACGGCGCCGGGCACAGCCGCCCGGTGAACTCCGGGAAGTTGTTGGTCGCGTGCAGCCGGTCGATACCGTCGCGCCAGCGGTCCTTGTGGACGAGGTCGTTCCATTCCGGAATCAGGTTGCCCAGCGGACAACCGTTGTGACAGAACGGAATACCGCAGTCCATGCACCGGCTGGCCTGACGCTGGAGGGTCGGGTGGGAGAAGTTCTCCTCGTAGACCTCTTTCCAGTCCATCAGACGCAGCGGCACCGGACGCCGCTTGGGCAGCTCACGCGAGGTGTGCTTCAAAAATCCCTGCGCGTCACCCACGAGCAGCCTCCATAATTGCCTCGTCGACGTCCTTGCCGCTCTTCTCAGCCTCGGAGATAGCGAGCAGCACCTTCTTGTATTCGCGTGGCATAACCTTCACGAAGTGGTTTACCTGCTGCGACCAGTCACTCAGGATCCGTTCGGCGACAGCCGATCCGGTCTGGTCGCGGTGCGCGGTGATGATGTCGCGCAGCCAGGTGAAGTCGTCGCCGGACAGCGCTTCGATCGCCTCGGTCTGGTCGGGATTGACCTTGGCTTCGAAAGTGCCCTCCGGGTTGTAGACGAACGCAAGACCACCCGACATACCGGCGCCGAAGTTGCGGCCGGTCTCACCGAGGATCACGACCTTGCCACCGGTCATGTATTCGCAGGCATGATCGCCGACGCCCTCGACCACCGCGGTGGCGCCCGAGTTACGCACGGCGAACCGCTCACCGACGATGCCGTTGATGAACGCCTGACCGCTGGTCGCGCCGAACAGGATCACGTTGCCCGCGATGATGTTCTCCTCGGCGCGGAACTCGGCGGGCGCGGTGGGCGCGGGGCGGACCACCAGGTGGCCGCCGGACAGGCCCTTGCCGACGTAGTCGTTGGCATCGCCCTGCACGCGCAGGGTGATACCCGCCGGGACGAACGCGCCGAAGCTGTTGCCCGCGGACCCGGTGAAGGTGATGTCGATGGTGTCGTCGGGCAGGCCCGCGCCACCGTAGAGCTTGGTCACCTCATGGCCGAGCATGGTGCCGACCGTCCGGTTGACGTTGGTGATCTTGGTGTCGAACTTGACCGGCTTGCCACGCTCGAGCGCATCGGCGGACTGGGCGATCAGCTGCTGGTCCAGCGCCTTGTCCAGGCCGTGGTCCTGGGTCTTGGTGCAGCGACGGTCCTGGTACATGAACGCCGTCTCGACATCGTCGAGGATCGGCGACAGGTCCAGCTTGGCCGCCTTCCAGTGCTTCTTGGCCTTGGCGGTGTCGAGCAGGTCGACCCGGCCGATGGCCTCGTCCAGCGTGCGGAAGCCGAGCGAGGCCAGCAGTTCGCGCACCTCTTCGGCGATGAACATGAAGAAGTTCTCGACGAACTCCGGCTTACCGGTGAAGCGCTGACGCAGGATCGGGTTCTGCGTCGCGACGCCGACCGGGCAGGTGTCCAGGTGGCAGACGCGCATCATGATGCAGCCCGAGACCACCAGCGGAGCGGTGGCGAAGCCGTACTCCTCGGCGCCGAGCAGCGCGGCGATCATCACGTCGCGGCCGGTCTTCATCTGGCCGTCGACCTGGACCACGATGCGGTCGCGCAGACCGTTGAGCAGCAGCGTCTGCTGGGTCTCGGCCAGGCCGAGTTCCCAGGGACCGCCCGCGTGCTTGAGCGAGGTCAGCGGCGAGGCGCCGGTACCACCGTCGTGGCCGGAGATCAGCACCACGTCGGCGTGCGCCTTCGACACACCCGCGGCGACGGTGCCGACGCCGGGCTCCGCGACAAGTTTCACGTGAATCCGCGCCTGCGGGTTCGCGTTCTTCAGATCGTGGATGAGCTGAGCCAGGTCCTCGATCGAGTAGATGTCGTGATGCGGCGGCGGCGAGATCAGGCCGACGCCCGGCGTGGAGTGCCGCACCTCGGCGACCCACGGGTACACCTTGTGCGCGGGCAGCTGACCGCCCTCACCGGGCTTGGCGCCCTGGGCCATCTTGATCTGGATATCGGTGCAGTTGCTCAGGTAGTGCGCGGTCACACCGAAACGGCCGGAGGCGACCTGCTTGATCGCGCTGCGGCGCCAGTCGCCGTTCTCCTCGACCTCGAAGCGGGCCGGGTGCTCGCCGCCCTCACCGGAGTTCGAACGGCCACCGAGACGGTTCATGGCGATGGCGAGGGTCTCGTGCGATTCGGCGGAGATGGAGCCGTAGCTCATCGCGCCGGTGGAGAACCGCTTGACGATCGCGCTGGCGGGCTCGACATCGTCGATCGAGATCGGCGCGCGCTCACCGGACTTGAACTTGAACAGGCCACGCAGTGCCGCCAGCCGCTCGGACTGGTCGTCGACCAGCTTGGTGTACTCCTTGAAGATCGAGTACTGGCCGGTGCGGGTGGCGTGCTGCAGCTTGAACACGGTGTCCGGGTTGAACAGGTGGTATTCACCCTCGCGCCGCCACTGGTATTCACCGCCGATCTCGAGCTCGCGGTGGGCGCGCTCGGTCCGGTTCTCCAGGAAGGCGATCCGGTGCCGTGCGGCGACCTCGTCGGCGATGTCGTCGAGGCCGATACCGCCAAGGTGCGAACGCAGGCCGGTGAAGTACTCGTCGACCAGCGCCTGATCCAGGCCGATGACCTGGAACAGCTGGGCGCCGTTGTAGGAGGCCATGGTGGAGATGCCCATCTTGGACATCACCTTCAGCACACCCTTGCTCGCGGCCTTGTTGTAGTTGGCCACGGCCTTGCGGAAGTCGGCGGCATGGTCGCCCGTACTGCCCGGCACTTCCAGCCCGTTGCGCTCGAGCATGTCCTCGATGGACTCGAAGGCCATGTACGGGTTGATGGCCGCGGCGCCGAAGCCGACGAGCATGGCCATGTGGTGCACCTCGCGGGCGTCACCGGCCTCGACGACCAGCCCGACCATGGTGCGAGTGCGCTCGCGGACCAGGTGGTGGTGCACCGAGGAGGTGAGCAGCAGCGACGGGATCGGCGCCAGCTTCTCGTTGGACTCGCGGTCCGACAGCACGATGATGCGCGCGCCGCCGTCGATCGCGGCCGAGACCTGGGTGTTGATGGCCGCCAGTGCGTTACGCAGACCCTTGCCGCCCTCGGCGACCGGGTACAGACCGCGCACGACCACCGAACGCAGACCCGGATGCGAGCCGTCGTCGTTGATGTGGACGAGCTTGGCCAGCTCGTCGTTGTCCAGGATCGGTTGCTCGATGGCGATCTGCTTACAGGAATCCGGACCCGGATGCAGCAGGTCGGCTTCGGGGCCGATATTGCGCTTGAGGCTGGTGACGACCTCTTCCCGGATCGCGTCCAGCGGCGGGTTGGTGACCTGCGCGAACAGCTGGGAAAAGTAGTCGAACAGCAACCGCGACCGGCTCGACAGCACCGCGATCGGGGTGTCGGTGCCCATCGAACCGAGCGCCTCACCACCGGTCTTGGCCATCGGCGCGATCAGCAGGTTCAGTTCCTCGTTGGTGTAACCGAAGATCTGCTGCCGGATCAGCACGCGGTCGTGCGACATGTGCACGTGCGGGCGGTCGGGCAGATCGGCGAGCCGGCTCACGCCCGCGTCCAGCCATTCCTGGTACGGGTGCTCGGCGGCGAGCTGACCCTTGAGCTCGTCGTCGCTGACGATGCGGCCCTGCGCGGTGTCGACAAGGAACATGCGGCCGGGCTGCAGGCGGACCTTCTTGATCACCCTGGCCGGGTCGATGTCGAGCACGCCGACCTCGGAGGCCATGACGACGAGGCCGTCGTCGGTGACCCAGATGCGGCTCGGGCGCAGACCGTTGCGGTCGAGCACCGCACCGATGACGGTGCCGTCGGAGAAGCACACCGATGCCGGGCCGTCCCACGGCTCCATCAGCATCGAGTGGTACTCGTAGAACGCGCGGCGCTGCGCGTCCATGGTCTCGTTGCGCTCCCAGGCCTCGGGAATCATCATCAGCACCGCGTGCGGCAGGCTGCGCCCGCCCAGGTGCAGCAGCTCGAGCACCTCGTCGAAGCGGGCGGTGTCACTGGCGCCGGGGGTGCAGACCGGGAAGATCTTCTCCAGCCGGTTCTTGCCCGCGCTGTCGGTGCCGAACACGTCCGAGCGCAGCAGCGCCTCGCGGGCGCGCATCCAGTTCTCGTTACCACTGACGGTGTTGATCTCACCGTTGTGCGCGACCCGGCGGAACGGATGGGCCAGCGGCCAGGACGGGAAGGTGTTGGTAGAGAAGCGCGAGTGCACGATGCCGAGGGCCGATTCCACCCGGTCGTCCTGCAGGTCGAGGTAGAAGGCACGCAGCTGCGGCGTGGTGAACATGCCCTTGTAGACGAAGGTCTGTCCGGACAGGCTCGGGAAGTACACCGACTCGCGGCCGACCGCACCCTCACCGGCACCCGCCTTGCCGAGCTCGCGCTCGACCCGCTTGCGCACGACGTAGGCGCGACGCTCCAGGTCCATCTCCGACAGCTGCTCGCCGTCGGCGGAGCCGATGAAGATCTGGCGGAAGGTCGGCATCGCGTCGCGCGAGAGCGCGCCGAGCGAGGTCTCGTCGATCGGGACCTCACGCCAGCCGAGGACGGCGAGGCCCTCTTCCTTGACGATCTTGTCGACGCCGTAGGCGGCAACGGCGGCCTCGCGGCGGGCCTGCGGCAGGAAGGCGATACCGGTGGCGTAGGAGCCCGCCTGCGGCAGCTCGAAGTCGACGACGGCACGGAAGAACCGGTCCGGCACCTGGATCAGGATGCCCGCGCCGTCACCGCTGTTGGGCTCGGCGCCTGCGGCACCACGGTGCTCCAGATTCAGCAAGGCGGTAATGGCCTTGTCGACGATGTCACGGCTGCGGCGGCCGTGCATGTCCACGACGAATGCGACGCCACACGCGTCGTGCTCATTCGCCGGGTCGTAGAGACCGATGGGTCCAGGTGACCTGTGGCCAGGAAGTTGCGTCATGCCTCTGCCTTCAAGAAAGTCGGCCCTCGATTCGGGCGGCCATCGAAAAACGCCCTGTCGAACGCCTCCGTCAAGACTGCGTCCGTACGTTCGGAAAACCAGCCGCGCTGATGGTTCTCTGTACCGATATGCGGCGCTCGCAGGCTCTGCGTGGTTGCGCAGGCTTTCGGTTTCGAGCCCGATGCTCACGCCGCTGTGGTGCAGTCATGTCTCTAGTTGTCCACCCGCTCCTGTTATGAAGTAGGGGTGCTCGGCAGCAACGGAACGCTTACGTGTTCCTTACCGCCGCGCGGGGTTCGCCCGCTACGGTTGACACCTGTTTCGGATGCCCGTGCGTGCGTTGGGCCACCGAACATTCTGTGTTCGGCGTAAGAGCAAACGATAAGTCAGGACTTGAGCCCAACCAACTTAGGTTTCACTAATAACCAGGCCTAGCTGGGCTTCTTCATTCAGGTCCTCCACGTGTGCGCGTCGTCCAGTGTAAAGCAGCATCCGGGCACTGATCGATCCCGTTCCGCGCAGGTCGGAGGGGTTCTCAGGGGGCTTCCCGGTAGATGAGCGAACGCGTCGTTGCGTTCACACACCCGCTTTCACCTGCATCGAAGCAGATTTCCCCTCGTCGGAGCCTGGCAAACCAATCGTGGTGCGGCTAACTGTCGCGCGGGCCGGTGAGATATTTCCGACAGGGTTGTGACGAGCACAGAATGCGATCCGACCGTTCGGCCTGTTTTGCCCACAGTGGGCTTCAGCACACTTGCAGCAAATAGACCGAAAGTGGTCTTCGCCACACTTGGCGCGGCAACGCGCATCCACGGGCCGATCCGGATGTCGTTGCGGCACCGACGTCTTCGTCTCGGTGTGCCCTACCTGCGCGATCGGATCCGACCGGCGCCGCACATCGGTCGCCGCACCGATCCGGCACCAACCACCTGACCCGCTGTGAAGCTGACCACATCCCCGGCTCCACGCTCGGTGGATCGGCAGCTCGCCTGTCACGCTGTGACAACGAATCCGTGACACTTTCGCCAAGCGCGGGCGCCCCGCCATCGCAGGCGGCGGACCGGCCCGGCGCGCGAGATCGGAGCCGAGCGCGACAAGGACTCGGACGTAGAGGATGTGGGGATCCCATGACCGTCATCGGCATGCTCACCTGGCTCGGCGGTGCTCACTCCGACGCCCGACCGGACGACAACAACACTGACAAGCGCCATGAGCGCAGCGGATACGAACTCACCGGTGCGGTGGTCGCGCTGTTCGCGGTGGTTGCGGGAGCCGTCACCGCCGTGGCCGTTGCGGCAGCGCAGTGGGCGCCGGTCGGTGTGGTGGCTGCCGCTCTGGTCGTGGCTCTCATCGCCGGGGCTGTTGGTAAGGCGCTTGCGACCGTCAGCCCGGAATCCGTCCTGCGCCGGGCGGGCGAGGCCGTCGGCCGGAGTGGCTCGCTCGGCCGCGTTGCCGTCGCCGCACTCACCGGTGTTCTGATCGCCGAACTCGCCTCCACAGTGTTGTTCGGCGGCACCATCGACCGGCTGCTCGACGAGCGCGGCGCGGCCTCGGCGTCGTCGGTGCCCGCGGTGCGGGATGCCCGCGCCGATCTGGACCGGGCCCGCACCGACCGGACGAACCTGAACCAGACGATCACCCAGGCCCAGGCCGATATCGACACGGCACTGGTCACCGCCCGGTGCGAGTACAACCCCACGCCGGACTGCCCGCAGACCAGGATCACCGGCGTCCCTGGTCGCGGACCGGAATCGCAGACCGCCAATGACATGCTCGACGACGCCCGCGCCCAGCTCACCGCCGCGCAGGCCCGTATCGAACCGCTGGACCAGCGCATCATCGACGCGCAGACACGCGTCGACGCCGCCGAGACCGACGCCATCGCCGACGCCGACCGCGGACTCGGCGCGCGCTGGGTGGCTGTGCACGACCACACCACCGACCACTTCGGCGCACTGCTGCTGCGGCTGCTGACAGTGATCGTCTTCGTCCTGCTCGCGCTGCTGCTGCTGATCCTGCGGCGCTGGCGCGGGGAGACCGCGCAGGACCGGCGACTGGCCGCCGACACCATCCGCGACCGGGCCGAACGCACCGCCGACGCCGCGATCGCGGTGAAGCGGGCCGAGGTGCGCACCGAGGCCGAACTACTACGCGCCGATCAGCAGCTCACCGCCACCCGGCTGGCGGTGGAGGCCGATACCGCGATCGACAGGGAACGCCAGCGCACCCGCGTCATCGCGGCCATCGGCGGCCTGGAGATCGGTATCACCGAACCCTCGCGCCGGGCCCTCGGCGTTGGCGCGACCGCCGAACTACCGGCCGGGACCCCGGCCACCGACCGAAAGGACCCCACCGTGTCGTACGACGGGATCGCCACGCCGAACCTGCCCGCCCCGGTCGGTGCGAACGCCATCGCCCCGGTGCCCGGCGCAACCGCACCCGCGGTGTCCGCTCCGGTCCCGGCCAAGGCCGAGCAGGCAGGCGACCGCGGCGGATTGGAGCTGCCGCTGATCGGCCAGGTGCCTTTCACCGATACCGCCGCCCGCTGGATCCGTCCGCTGGTCCCCTCCTTCGTCGCCAATGCCATCGATACCGCCACCCACCCGCTGCGCACCGCACGGCAGGCGTTCGAAGAGGTGGAGGAGATCACCTTCACCCTGCGCCGCACCCGCAAGGTCACCGTCGATTCCGAGGATTCGGCCGTGCAGTCGGCCCCGCAGGTCGGCTACCAGGCGCCCACCGGATACCAGCTGACGCCCGGCACGCCCGAGTACTGGCATGCCCAGCGCATCGCCGGCGCGGCCGTCGACCCGAATGTGCCGCACTACTACCCGACCACCGACCCCCGCTACTCGGCCGACCCGCGCTACTCGGCCCTCCCCCAGGCCTCGGCCACCGGCCTCGGGTTGCCGTATGCCCCGCATGACGAACTCCCGGGCCGCCAGGCGCCAGAGCTGCCCGGACATTCGGGTCCGCGCGAACTCCCGCCGGGTCGCTGAAGTTCTGTCCGCCGCAAGGGCGGAGTTCCGCAGTGTCCAGCATGCTCGAATCGGCTCATGACCCTTCGCGACGTCACGACGGATCGCCGGCGCCCTCAGCAGCGGCGTCCGCACGATCCTCGTCGACCTGTGTCCCGCACACGCATCCGTGCGCTCATGCATCCGAGATCTGCCGGTGACCGCCCGCCGCCGATCAGCTGGACGGCGAAAGTCCGGGGCGACTCACAACAGCCGGGGCCTGGGGCTGTCCGGCCTCACCACCGATACCGCCGCAGGCCCTTCCCCGCGCACACACGCGCATACGCTGCCAACCATGCCCGACAGTCAGCTGACGCCCGAAGCCTTCGGTTCCAAGCCGTGGGGTTCGCGCCTGCTCGGGCCTGCCGATGAGAAGTCGGGGATCCGGCGGGTCCGCATCCAGCTGCTGCTGACGATTCCGTTGCTCGGGGCCAACCTGATCGGGATCGCGGTCGCGATCGTGCTGATCGGATTCGTGCTGCCAGGGCCGACGATCTTCACGCTGCGGTTGCTACCGCTCAATGCGATTGCCGCCCCGTTGTATGCGGCGCTGGCGTTGGTGATCGGCACGCTGTGGGGCACGATGTCGGGTCTGCGTACGTTGCGCTGGGCGACCGATCCCGATCATGTACCGACCGAGGCCGAACAGCGCGCGGCGGTCCGGGTGCCGCGGCGGCTGGTGCGGCAGCAGGCGTGGCTGTGGTTCGGTGGGGCGGCGGTGCTCAGCCTGCTGTACGGCCTCGCCGATCCGGCGTTGATCCCGAAGATCGTGCTCGGTATCGGGTTCAGCGCGATCGTGGTGTGCGCCAACAGCTATCTGATCGCGGAGTTCGCGCTCCGTGCGGTGACGGCACGGGTGCTCGACGCGGCACCTGGACGTGCCATCCACAGCATCGGCGTCTTCGGGCGCACCATGCTGATGTGGCTGCTTGGTTCGGCGGTGCCGGTGGCGCTGTCGATGGTGGTCGCGCTGCTGTCGCTGACCGGATTCGACGTCAGCACCGAGCGCATGGCGGTATGCGTGCTGACCCTCGGCGGCGCCACCCTGGTCTTCGGAATGCTGTTGATGATGCAGGCTTCGGCCGCCACAGTGGCGCCCATCCGAGGAGTGCGCCGCGCATTGCGTCAGGTGGAGGGCGGCGATTTGAATGTCGCGGTCACCGTCTATGACGGCACCGAACTCGGTGAGCTGCAAAGCGGTTTCAACCGGATGGTGCACGGACTGCGCGAACGCGAACAGATTCGCGATCTGTTCGGCAGGCACGTCGGCCACGACGTCGCCGTCGCGGCGATCGGCAGCAATCCGCAGCTCGGCGGGCAGGAATGCGAGGCGGCGGCGCTGTTCATCGACATCATCGGCTCCACAACGATGACCGCCACCCGCGCGGCCACCGAGATCGTCGCCATCCTCAACGAGTTCTTCGCCATCGTGGTGGACGAGGTCGAACGACAGGGCGGGCTGGTCAACAAGTTCGAAGGCGATGCGGCGCTCGCGGTTTTCGGCGCGCCCGCGCCGCTGCCCGATGCCGCGGGCGCCGCCCTGGCCTGCGCCCGCGCGATTCGTACCCGGCTGGACGCGCATACCTCCGACTTCTCCGCCGCCATCGGCGTCGCCGCGGGACGAGTCGTCGCGGGCAATGTCGGTGCGCATCAGCGGTACGAGTTCACCGTCATCGGTGACGCGGTGAACGAGGCCGCACGACTGTGCGAACTGGCCAAACAGGATCCGAGTCTGCTGCTGAGTTCGGCGAGCACCGTCGCCGCGGCCGACGCCGACGAGGCGACGCGCTGGAAACTGGGCGAGTCGGTGACGCTGCGCGGCCGCACCCAGCGCACCGAACTCGCCCGTCCACGGACGAATTGAGCGCCGGGCGCGACCGAACGCTCAGCCGCGCGCAGCCCGCGACCGGAACGCCAGCACCGCCGCCACCAGCAGGATGCCCGCGGTACCGATCGAGGCCAGATGGATACCGGTGACGAAGGATTCGTGCGCCGACGCCAGGAACGACGCACCCGCCGCCTCCGGTAGCTGCCGGGCCAGATCCGCTGCACCACCGAGCGATTCGGCGGCCGCACCGCCGGCATCGCCGGGGATGGCCGACAGGTCGAGGCCATTGCGGAACACCGCCATCACCATGCTGCCCAGCAATGCCACACCGAGCGCGATACCGGTTTCATAGGCCGTCTCGGAGATGGCCGCCGCGGCACCGGCCCGCTCGACCGGCGCCGAGCTGACCACCAGATCCGACGACACCGTCAACGCGATGCCGACACCGGTACCGATCAGCCCGAAGCCGAGCACGAACGGTGCGACACCGGTCGCGGGGTCAGCGGTCAGCCACACGAACAGCGCCGCACCGAGCGCCGCCACCGTCAGCGAAGCGCCGAGCACCGCCGTCGGCCGCCATCGCTGCACCAGTACGGCAGCCAGCAGCGATCCGACGACGCTGGCCACCAGACCGGGCAGCAACAGCACACCGGCCTGCATCGGCGAGCGGCCGAGCACCAGCTGCAGATATTGCGAGCCGAAGAACAGCACACCGGCCAGCGCGAACACCGCGAGCAAGTTGGTCAGCACCGCGGTACGGAACTGGGGCACCTCGAACAGCTTCAGGTCGAGCATCGGCTGCTCCAGCGTCCGCTGCCTGCGCACGAACAGCACGCCGGCCACCACGCCGATCACACCGGCGACCACGGGCACCGCGCTCACGCCGTGGGCCGCGAATTCCTTGACCGCGTACACGAACGGCACCAGCGCCAGCATCGACAGCACGGCGCTCGGGATGTCGAAGCGTCCTGGATTCGGATCCTTCGATTCCGGAATCAGCATCGGTCCCAGCGCGATCAGCGCCAGCATGACCGGCAGGTTCGCCAGGAACACCGAACCCCACCAGTAGTGCTCGAGCAGCCAGCCACCCAGCAGCGGACCCGCCGCGGCACCGCCGCCTGCCATCGCGCCCCAGACCGCGATGGCGAAGGTGCGCTGGCGCGGGTCGAGGAACATCGAACGGATCAGGCCGAGGGTCGCGGGCATCAGCGTCGCGCCGGTGATGCCCTGGAGCACGCGCGCGGCGATCAGCATCTCCGGGCTGACAGCCCAGGCCGCGAGCAGCGAGGCGAGACCGAATCCGACGGCGCCGATCAGCAGCAGTTTGCGCCTGCCGATCCGGTCGCCGAGGTTGCCCATGACCACAAGCAGACCGGCGAGCACGAACGAGTAGACGTCGATGATCCAGAGCAGCTGGGTGGTGCTCGGCGCCAGGTCGGCGCTGATGGCGGGCACCGCGATGTCAAGGACGGTGGCGTCGATCGCGAGTAGCAGCAGCGCCAGCGCCAGCACGGCCAGGCCGATCCAGTCCCGCGTGGTGGCGCGGGGCGGGGCGTCGCGCAGGTCGGGGCTGATCCCCGTGGTGATGTCCATGATCCTTCTCGACTTTCGTCGTCAGTCGTCGTTAACCGTCCAGACGGTATAGTACCTAACATTACCGTCCAGCCGGTACAGTTATTCCCGTGACAACCACCACCCGCGATCGCATCCTGGACGCCCTCGAAACACTGCTGCTGGACAAGGGCATGTCCCAGATGACCCTCGAGAACGTCGCCGCCGCCGCGGGCGTGTCCAAGGGTGGGCTGCTCTATCACTTCAAGAGCAAGGACGCGCTGCTCGCCGGTCTGGTCCGGCGGCTCACCGACCGCGCCCGCATCCAGCTCGACGATTCGGTCGCCGCGGGCGGCTCGGTGGCCGAGTGGTACTTGCAGATTCCGAACAGCGACTCCACGGACGAAGCGCTCGAACTCGAGCTGTATCGATCGATGTTGGCCACCATGCGCACCGTCGACGCCACAGCCGGCCCGGAAACCGACGCCGTCCAGCAAGCCCTTGCCGAGATGATGAACTCCTGGTCGGACGGCCTGGATGCCGAGATCGACGATCCGGTGCGCGCGGATCTGGTGCGGCTGGTGGGCGACGGGGTCTACCTGCGCGCATTGCTCGGCCTGCCCCCGATCGATCCCGAGCGGTACCGCCGGGTCGTCGAGCACCTGCTGCACTGAGCGACCTGCAGCACCCCGCGACGTCATCGCCGAGCTCCGAGCTCACCGACCGGTTAGACTCGGCCGCGTGCCACCAGCCGAAACGGCAGGTGCCGTCGGGGCGGGGAACGATCCGGTGCCGGGGTCTCTCGGAACGACGGTGCCGATCCGCCCGATGACCTTCCGCGAACTGCTCGATACGCCGTTCGCGCTCATTCAGTCGTCGATCCGCCAACTCGCCGGATTCGGCGCGTCCCTGCTGCTCGCCGGCCAGCTCGTCATCGCCGGGGTGACGGCCGGAGTCTCGCAGCTCACCGGTAATGCCGATGCCGCGGTCGCCTGGGCGGTGGTGCTCAGCACTCTGGTCTGCGCCTGGCTGATTCGATTCACCCTGCGCGGGATCACCACCGCGATCGGCACGGCCACGATCGCGGGCGCACCGATCGACTGGCGCACCGCGCTGCGGCGATTCGGGGCGCAGCTCGGCCCGCAGCTGCTGTTCGGATCGCTGTTCACCCTGGTCGGCGTCGCGGTGCTCGGATTCGGTTCCCTACTGATCATCACCTTCCCGTTCGCCGTGCTCTGGCTGGCCTGGCTACGCGCCAAACGTTTCGTCGCGGTGCCGGTGATCTTCGCCGAGGGCACGAGTCACCGAGACGCCGTGGCGAGGTCGAAACTGCTGGTGGACGGGGCGAATTGGCCGACGGCGCTGCTGTGGCTCAGTGTCCGGGCGCTGCTGGTGCTGATGGCGTTGCCGCTGCTCGGCATCCCGTGGCTCGTCTCCGATTTCTCCGGCACCCATCGGTGGGCGGTCATCGTCCTGACGACGTCGGCGGTGCTGCTGATCGTCGCGTTCGGTGAGATCGTCGAATCCGCCACCCGCGTCGTCGCCTATGTGGATCGCCGCTGCCGCCGCGAAGGCATGGATATCCGGTTGCCTGCCCCCACCCGGCAGCCCGTGGTCGAGGGGGCTTCGTGGCCGAGCTGAACAAGCCCGAGGAAGGGCAAGCGCCGCAGCCGCCCCTGCTCGGCTCCGCCGCGGACCACCGGGCCGCAGCCGAATCCGCGCTACAGCGCCGCGATTACGACTCGGCGGTGCGCGAGCGTTTCCGGGCCACGCTGCGCGGACTCGAACAACGCGGGATGCTCGAAATCCGCCGATCGCGCACTGCGGCCGAAACCGCCGACGACGTGACCACCGCCGCAGAACCGGTGGAGCACGCAGGCGAATTCCGTCCCGCCGCGCACAGTTTCGACGAGGTCGTCTACGGCGGCAGGCGTGCGACCGAGGACGAGTACCGCAGGCTCGAGTTCGTCGACAAGTACTCCGCGGCCGCGCCGGCCCCGGTCGCCGGACCGCGCGAAGTCGAGGCCACCGAGCGCAAGGCTCGCACCCGGCCCACACTGCCGCCGCTGCCGGATCTGCTGCGCGACCCCAAGTTCTGGGCCACGCTCGCGGGCATAGCCGCGCTGGTCCTGCTGCTGTGGGCGGTGCTGCAGTCCTGCGGTGCGCCCGACGCTCCCCCGCCACCAGAATTGCCGCCGCCGGATATGCCCGAACCCGACTACCCCGACGATGTCGACCCCGAATTCGGCACCGGTTCGGATTCGATCTTCGAACGCCTGCCCGCCCCGATCGCTTTCGGCGGGCTGCAGTTCCTGATCGCGGGCGCGCTGCTGGTGTGGTGGCGGGCGCGACGTCGTGGCGCGCTGGTCGGCGAACCGCGCCCGGTCGAGGTCACCGCCAATGAACTGCTCGCCGGGCAGGCGGCGCTGTACCGGTGCTCGGGCGACCACGAATACGTCGCGGCCAAGCTGCGCGCGGCCACCCTGCGCCGGATCCGGTCGGCGCTCGGGGTCACCGCCGAGACCGCGCCGCACCAGGTGGTCGCCGCGATCACCGCACGGACCGGGGCGGACTCCACCTGGGTCGATGCCGCGCTGTACGGTCCGGTGCCCGATGAACCCACCTTGGCAATGGTTGCCGCGCAACTCGAATGGATCGAAGCGGAGGTCTCGTGACCAGCATTGACACCAGCAAAGCCCCGAGCGCCGAGCAGGCGGCGGCCGCGTTCGCGGCGCTGCGCACCGAGATCGGTAAGGCGGTGGTCGGCAACGACAACGCCATCATGTATCTCGTGCTCGCACTGCTGTGCCGCGGGCATGTGCTGCTCGAAGGCGTTCCCGGCGTGGCGAAGACGCTGCTGGTGCGCGCGCTGGCCACCGCGCTCGACCTCGAACACTCGCGGGTGCAGTTCACCCCGGATCTCATGCCGGGTGACGTCACCGGATCGCAGATCTACGATCCGCACACCACCGAATTCACCTTCCGGTCCGGCCCGGTGTTCACCAACCTGCTGTTGGCCGACGAAATCAACCGCACCCCGCCGAAAACCCAGTCCTCACTGCTGGAATCGATGGAAGAGCGCCAGGTCTCCGTCGACGGCAAGCCTCGCCCGCTGCCGGACCCGTTCGTCGTGGTGGCCACCCAGAACCCGATCGAGCAAGAAGGCACCTATCCGCTGCCCGAGGCGCAGCTGGACCGCTTCCTGTTCAAGGTCGATATTCATCTGCCCGAACGCGACGACGAGTTCCGGATCCTGCAACGGCACGCCGGCGGTTTCGATCCGCGCGATCTGGCCGCGGCGGGTCTGCGGCCGGTGGCCGGTCCCGCACATATCGCCGCGGCCAGGGCCGCAATCGGGCAGGTCACCATCAGTCCCGAGGTACTGGCCTACATCGTCGACATCTGCCGGGCCACCCGCGCCGCACCGGCCGTGCAGCACGGCGCGTCCACCCGTGGGGCGACCGCGTTGATGGCGGCAGCACGGGCGTTCGCCTGGTTGAACGGGCGCGGATTCGTGACACCCGACGATGTGAAAACCGTTGCGGTGGCGGTGCTGCGGCATCGGCTGCACTTGCGTCCGGAAGCCGAGCTGGACGGGGTGACCGCCGAAAGCGTCATGCGGTCGCTGCTGCTCGCGGTCCCGGTTCCGGTGTAGGCCGTGGTCGTCACCGGCCG
This sequence comes from Nocardia sp. NPDC059180, assembly GCF_042754945.1. Taxonomy (NCBI): domain Bacteria; kingdom Bacillati; phylum Actinomycetota; class Actinomycetes; order Mycobacteriales; family Nocardiaceae; genus Nocardia; species Nocardia sp. NPDC059180. Next base: position 388,136 of record NZ_JBHZBU010000001.1, on the reverse strand, counting down.
GTTGGCCGCCGTCGCCGCGGTGGCGGCGCTGTTGGTCACGTTCGTGCTGCCGTCCTGGCTCGGCGTCGCGGTGGTGAGTGCGCTGCTGGTGGTGGCTGTGCTCGTCGATCTCGGCGCCGCGGGCAGCGCCGGTGCGCTGACGTTGGCCAGGGAACCGTTGACGGTCGTGCGACTCGGTCGCAGCACCGAGATCGAATTGGCGGTGACCAACACCGGCGCGCGCACGGTCCGGGGAATGCTGTGGGACGACTGGCCGGGCAGCGCACACGCCGTCGACCGGACCCACCGCATCGCACTGGACCCCGGCACCCGATCTCGCTACCGCACCACCCTGACGCCCACCCACCGCGGCGACCGGGTCGCCGGGCCGATCACCATACGGGCGCTCGGACCACTCGGGCTGGCCGGGCGCCAGACCCGGCATACCGTGCCCGCGCGAGTGCGTGCGCTACCACCTTTCCGCAGCGAGCGGCTGCTGAGTTCGAAAGTGAAACGGCTGCAACATCTCGAGGGCCGCAATGTGGCGAATATGCGCGGTCAGGGCACCGAATTCGATTCCTTCCGCGAGTATGTCGCCGGTGATGACGTACGCACCATCGACTGGCGGGCCACCGCCCGCGCCACCGATGTCCTGGTGCGCACCTGGCGTCCGGAACGCAACCGGCACATGCTGATGCTGCTCGATACCGGCCGCGTCAGCGCCGGACGGGTCGGAACCGGCGGCACCGACGGCACCCGTCTGGACGCGAGTATCGAGGCCGCACTGCTTCTGGGTGGGCTCGCCGCCGCGGCAGGCGATTCGGTCGATCTGCTCGCCTTCGACCGTCAGGTGCGCGCCGAGGTGCGCGGCATCGGCGGCAAACGGCTGCAACTGAAACTGATGCACGCACTGGCCGGCGTTACCCCCGCCCTCGTCGACACCGATACCGCCGCCCTGGTCCGCGCGGCCATCGACCGCACTCGCCGGCGCAGCCTGATCGTCTGGTTCACCACCCTCGACGGCGCCGCGGTCGAGGAGAACCTGCTTCCGGTCCTGCCGGTGCTCGCCCACCGGCATCGCGTGCTCATCGTCTCGGTCACCGACCCCGAAGTCGCCGCCGCCGCGACCCGCCGCGACGATCCCGCCGACCTCTTTGGCGCCGCGGCTGCCGAATCCCTGCTCGCCGAGCGCGCACTGGTGCAGGAGTCGCTGCGGCGCAAAGGTATCGACGTGGTCGCGGCACCGCCGGATCGGTTGCCGGAAGCGCTCGCAGATGAATACCTGGAGTTGAAGCAGTCCGGCAGCATGTAGGCGGCGGCGCCAGGATCGCACCGCAATGGGGTCTGCGCGGAGATGTGCGCCGACGTGCGGCCCGCTCAGCCGATGGCGGCCGGCTTCGCTGCCCACCCGATCGCCGGCGGTGCGGTCATCGGCGCCGTCAGTGCCCGGCGCTGGCGTTCGGCCATGATGCTGCCGAGAATCTGGGGCGGCGGATAGTTTCCCGGCCGCACGATGCCGAGGCGCGTACAGACGGCGTCGGTGAGGGCATTGCCGAGTTCGACCTGGACGGCCGGGGTGAGGGTTCGGATTCGGGTCAGGTACTGCCGGACCGCCATCGCCAGATCATCGGGCAGGGCGGCGGGGTCCTGCCGGGTGGCCCAGTCCGCCAGCCAGGGCGGCGGCACGGCGAGCGCGGGTATAGGCAGCCGCTTTTGGCTGTAGACGACGACGGTGCCTGCCAGCACATCGCCGACGCGGCGCGCGTTGGGTGAGCACAGCGAGGTGATCATGGCGATGGCACCGAACCCGCCGAGCATCCAGAAATCGACGATGGCGCCTGCCAGGCCGCGAGTCAGCGCGTGCCGGAAGTCGGTGGGACCGCCGTCGGCACGCACCACACGCAGCCCGAACATCAATTTGCCGATGGTGCGGCCGCGGCCGATGGTCTCACTGGCGACGGGATATCCGACCAGCACGATCACCACGGTGACCAGCATCGCGGTGGCCAGCCACGCCGAGTCCAGATCGCTGGGTAGCAGGACCGTCACGATGCCGAACATCAGCATCCAGCCGATGAACACCTGCAACACCACATCGACGAAAAAAGCCGCCGCCCTGGTGGGTATGCGCGCGATGGGCAGCTCCAGGGCCACTGCTTCGCCGGTGGTGAACTCAGCCATGTCGCCTAGCATTCTTCCCAGAGTGGGAGTGGGTGGCAACCGAATGGACGTGGACGCATACAGCTACGCGCATCGCGGGTCCTGGAACCGACTGGACTTCTTGGCCCGTAAGGGCAAACTCACCGGCGCCGAGGCCGATGAACTCGTCGCGCTGTACCGGCGCACCTCCCAGCAGCTGGCCCGGTTGCAGACCCACAGCCCCGACCCGGAGTTGGTGGCGGGCTTGAGCGCGGTACTGGCCAGGGCGCGGGCGAAGGTGCTCGGCACCAGGGCCGACACCTGGTCGGAAATCGGGCGCTTCTTCACCCACCGCTTCCCGGCCGCGGTGTATCGGGCCTGGCCGTGGTGGGCGGCGGTGGCCGCGGTGTTCCTGTTGGTCTCCGCGGGTGTCGGCGGCTGGGTGGCCGAGTCCGATTCGGCGCGTTCGGTTCTCGGCATTCCGAAGAACACGGAGGCGATCACCGCGCCGGGTGGCGCATTCGAGACCTATTACTCCGAGCATGCGAACGAGGCGTTCGCGGCGCAGGTGTGGACCAATAACGCCTGGGTGTCGGCGATCGCCCTGTTCACCGGCGTGCTGATTCTGCCTGCGGTGTACCTGCTGTTCATGAACGCGCTCAATCTCGGTGTCACCGCGGGCTTGATGACCGAGGCCGGACGACTCGACTCGTTCTTCGGTTTCATCCTGCCGCACGGGACTCTCGAGCTCACCGCGGTTTTCGTTGCCGGTGGCGCGGGGCTGAAACTCGGCTGGACCCTGGTCGATCCGGGTCGGTTGAGTCGGCTGGAGGCGGTAGCGCGGCAGGGCCGGGCGACGGCGACGATTGCGCTCGGGCTCGTCGGGGTGCTGCTGGTGGCGGGTCTGCTGGAGGGTTTCGTGACCCCGAGCGGATTGCCCGCACCGCTGCGGATCGCGATCGGGTTCGCGGCCGAGGCGTTGTTCCTGCTGTATGTGTTCGGTGCGGGGCGGCGGGCAGTGCTGGAAAGCGGCCGAGATAAAACCGACCAGACGGTAGCTGATTCGGTTATCCCGTCGCGATAGCCATCGCCGAGCACACGGTGAGCGATCACAGTTCGGGAAACCGTTGGCTATGCCAGGAATCGGATCGGTGAAGAACTCCCCCATTTGAGTTCCGCTGGCCGCAGCGAGTCGTGCTCAGCTGCGGCCAGCGTTGCCGTTGACTCTACACAATCGTTATGCCCGTGCAACCCTCTTCACAGGCCCCGAGCGTATAAAGCAGCGCACTGGCAAACCCCTGTGAGGACCTCATTTTTCACGGTTCCAGCTAACTCACAGCGGCCGATGTGAACCGCGATTTGGACCTTTCATCTGCAATTGCATTTCGTTTTTCGAGGTCACAGACTCGCCCCCAGCGGACACCCTCAGGCGATTAGCCACGCCGCCTTGTCCGCTACCGGTCGGTACTCACAACCTGCCCGTCTACCAGGGGTTTTCCTGCGGATAGCGGGGATAGCTGAACGAACAATGACGCGAAAGCGACCATAGGTTTGTTTATAACGGAACAAACACGATCAGCATCATGCGGGGACGGGTCTACATGTACCAAGAACCAGTTAACCGGGGGGTTATCCGGTCACGAAAACGACCGCCGGTGGCCGGTCGGCCGGCGTGGATCAGCAGCGTCAGGGTTACCGAAATTGGTGCTGTGATCTTCGCCTCATCGGCCGATCAATCGGGCGATTCGGGCCGACCGTGCTCCTACTTACATGAGCGCGCCACCGTCGACCCGGATCTCGGTACCCGTCATATAACGGCCGTCGTCGGAGGCCACCATCGCGACGACACCGGCGATGTCCTCGGGGCTGCCGAGCGCGCCGCCGTTGAGCCAGCCGGTAAGGCGGGCGAACAGGCTCGGGTCGAAACCTTCCGGCTGCTCCAGAATCGACTTCGTGGTGATCCCGCTGGTGATGCCCGCCGGCACGATGTTCACCGCGCGCAGGCCCTGCTTGGCGTATTCGAGCGCGATGGCGTGGGTGAAGCTGGCGACGCCGCCCTTGGACGCCGCGTAGGCCGCGAGATAAGGCGAGCCCTGGAAGGCCGCGGTGGATGACAGGTTCACCACAACGCCGTGCCCCGATTCCAGCAGGGCGGGCAGCGCGGCCTTGGTCATCAGGAAGGTACCGGTCAGATTCACCCTGATCACGGTCTCCCACGCATCGATCGGCATCTCGTGGGTGCGAGCGGGGCGAAGGATGCCCGCAGCATTCACCAGCACGTCGAGTCCACCGAGGAATTCCAGCGCCGAGTCGGTGCCGGTACGCACCGACTCCGGATCGGCGATATCCAGCCGGACCGTCCGCAGCCGATCCGCGGCGTCACCGGCCTTGTCCGCGGTCGCTGCCAAACCGGGCTCATCGATGTCGACGGCCACCAGCTGGGCCCCCTCATCGAGCAGTCGCAATGCGATGCCCTGTCCGATACCCGATCCTGCACCTGTCACCACCACACGGCGGCCGTCAAATCTACGCATGGCAAGAATTAGAACAGGTTCTCATTGTGGATCGACCGCGTTCGTGCGATCAGACCTCAGCTGCCGTCGGCCAGCCCGTCCGCGGCCAGGCGCAGGAAAAGCATCACGGCCTGCTGCTGGTCGGTGGTCAGGGCCGCGAAGGCGGGAGTCAGCCGCAAGGCCAGATCCTGATACGTCTCGGAGATGAGCGTGCGGCCGGTGTCGGTGAGCGACACCAGGATCCGGCGACGGTCGTGCGGATGCGGTCCGCGGCTGGTCCAGCCGCGTTGCTCGAGCCGGTCTACCAATTCGGTGACCGAGGCGGTGGTGACGTGCAGTCGAGCGGCGAGTTCGGTGGGCGACTGCGGGCCCTGCACGAACAGGTGCCCGAGCGCGACGATGTCGGTCACGGCCACCCCGCCGATCGCGTCCGCACGCTCGCCCCGGTAGACATCCGCCCTGCGAACCAGTTCGCGCACGGCCAATGCCAATTCCATGTCACCGTCCGCCATACTCGCTAGATTACCTTGCCACTAGGGAACCTAGTGAAATAGGATGTGCTGCGTACCACATTCTCAGCGTCGAGCGTGTGCGGGAGCCAAGCGCACCGCCAAGGAAGTCGGTGACGCGGCGGGGAGTCGGTGGCGGTGCCCTGACTCGAATACCAGTGGGTCGGGGCCACGTGGCTGGAGAAAGCTATGACGCAAACAGTGCGCTCTGATCTGGGAGCTCTGCGATCGATGATCAGCGGGCCGGTATTCGGTCCCGAAGACGCGGGCTACGACACCGCGCGCGGACTCTGGAACGGTGACATCGACCGGCACCCCGCCGCGATCGCCGGCTGCTTGACGGCAGAAGACGTGGCAACGGCCCTGTCCTTCGGCAAGAATCACGACCTCGAGATCGCCGTACGAGGCGGCGGCCACGCCTTCAGCGGGTCCTCGGTCGTCGACGACGGGCTGATGATCAACCTCAGCGGCATGAACCACGTCGCGGTCGACCCCGAGGCCGAACGCGCCAAGGTCGGCGGCGGAGCGACGATGGCGGATATGGATGCGGGCACCCAGGCGCACGGCATGGCCGTGCCCGGCGGCGTCATCAGCCATACCGGCGTCGGCGGCCTGACCCTCGGCGGCGGAATGGGCTGGCTGACCCACAGCTTCGGCCTCGCCATCGACAATCTGGTCGGCGCGCAGGTCGTCCTCGCCGACGGCAGCATCGAACGCGCCTCCGAGAAGGAGAATTCCGACCTGTTCTGGGCACTGCGCGGCGGTGGCGGCAATTTCGGAGTGGTGACGGAGTTCGAGTATCGACTGCACCGGCTCGGACCCGAGATCCATTTCGGGCTGTTCTTCTGGGATCGCTCCGCGGGCACCGACATGCTGCGGCTGTGCCGTGAGTTCATCCCCACGCTGCCCGAGCGAGCGGGTGCGCTGATGGCGCTCGGCTTGTCCGCGCCTCCGGAGCCGTTCGTTCCGGAGCAATTCCACATGATGCCCGGCTATGCCCTGCTCGTCGCCGGTTTCGGTACCGCAGAGGAGCATGCGCGGATGGTGGCTCCGATCCGGGACGCGCTCACACCGCTGTTCGAATTCGTCACCCCGATTCCCTACACGGGGTTGCAGAGCCTGCTCGACAACTCCGCGCCCTGGGGAATTCTCGCCTATGAGAAGGCCTTGGATATCGACGAGTTGTCCGAGGAGGCGATCGCTGTCCTCACCGAGTACATCCCGCAGACGTCGTCGCCGATGTCGTTCATGCCGTGCTTCTCCCTCGATGGCGCGTTCACGGCGGCAGGCGCCGACGACACCGCCTTCGGTGGCGCACGTACGCCACACTTCGTCTGCAATTTCGCCGCGGTCGCCCCCGACCCCGAACTTTTGGCCAGGGATAGGCAGTGGGCCAGGGCCGGCTACGACGCGCTGCGGCCGCTGTCGTCCAACGCGGGGTCGTATATCAATTTCATGGCCGAACCGCATGAGGATCTGGTACGTACGTCCTACGGTGACAAGTACGCGAAGCTGGCCGGGCTCAAGGCTCATTACGACCCCGGCAATGTGCTCCATCGCAATGCCAACATCAAGCCTTCCTGAGCCGGAAACGAGAAAAGCCGCAGATCAGATAGGTAATCTGATCTGCGGCTTTCCCGCATTTGTGGGCGAAGGGGGACTTGAACCCCCACGTCCCGAAGGACACTGGCACCTGAAGCCAGCGCGTCTGCCATTCCGCCACTCGCCCGAGCGACTGGGTGACAGTATCACGGAGGCGACGCCGAAACGAAATCGCGATCCCCGCCCAGGCACGACCCGCGGGAACCCGGCACGGCTTCCATCAGTTACAGGTGTGGACGATCGTGGATATCATGCAGTGAACGTGCTCGTTGAACGACACGCCACGTCCGCGTGTCGTCGTTGCGAATGAGGAGACATCTCACCGAAGGGAGGCCGAGATGGGCATCGTTTCGAGATTCGAGCGTCGTCTGCAAGGCGCCGTCGGTGACGTGTTCGCCAGGGTCTTCGGTGGGAGCGTCGTGCCACAGGAGGTGGAGGCGGCCTTGCAGCGTGAGGCCACCGATCACATCCAGGAACTCGGCGGCGGGCACCGGCTCGCACCCAACAGTTATGTGATCACGATCAACTCGTCGGACCATCAACAGCTCGACGCCGATCACGACCTCACGACGCGCGCGTTCGCCAAGCATCTGCAGGACTTCATCCGCGATCAAGGGTGGCAGACCTACGGCGAAGTACACGTGGCGTTCGAGGCATCCCCTACGCTGCACACCGGACAGTTCAGGGCGAGCGGCCGGGTCGATCCCGACGTCGGTCGTGCGGCTCCCGCAGCTCGCAGCCCGGAACCCCCGCCACAACGACCCGCACACCCGCAACCAGGAGCTGGCCCCATGACGCAGAACTCTGGCTACGACCCGAGCCGTGAGCCCGCGGAGTCCGATCCACGCAACCGCGGGTACGCACCCCCGCCCGCGGGACGCGGGCCGCAGAACGGCGCGTATCCCGAGGACTACGGCTCGGGCGCGCCCTACGGCGGCGGCGCCGACTACCGCGCGCCCGAGTCACAGGGCTACGGCGACTACCAGGGTGGCGAATACCAGCAGGGTGGCGAATACCAGAACGGCTACGACTACCAGCAGGGCGGTCAGCAGGCCTACGGCCAGCAAGGTGGCTACCCCGAGCAGGGCTACGGTCAGGCCGAGCAGGGCTACGGTCAGCAGGGCTACTCGGACCAGGGCTATCAGCAGCAGGGCTATGCCGACCAGGGCTACGGCCAGCAAGGTGGCGGCTACTCCGAGCAGGGCTATGGCCAGCAGGGTTATCCCGACCAGGGGTACGCGCAGCCCGCAGGTGGCCAGCAAAGCCAGGGCCAACCCGGTTACGCCGACCAGGGCTACGGCGACCAGGGGTACGCCGGTCAGCAGGGCTACGGCGCGCAGGGCGCTCAGCAGGGTTACGGCCAGCAGGGCTACGCCGATCAGGGATACGGCGACCAGGCCGGCTACGGCGAGGACCAGAACTACGGCCAGGCGTACTCCCAGCAGCCCGGTTACGGCGCACAGGGCGGCTACGCGGGCGGCGGCTACGCGGCGGGCGCAGCGGCGGGCTCGGGCTTCTCGGCAACCCTCCAGCTCGACGACGGCAGCGGCCGCACGTACCAGCTGCGCGAGGGCAGCAACATCATCGGTCGCGGCCAGGACGCCCACTTCCGCCTGCCCGACACCGGTGTCTCGCGCAGGCATATCGAGGTGCGCTGGGACGGCCAGACCGCGATGCTGTCAGACCTCGGTTCCACCAACGGCACCCTGGTGAACGGCTCTCCGGTCCAGGATTGGCAACTCGCCGACGGTGATGTGATCCGCGCCGGGCATTCCGAGATCCTGATCCGCATCGTCTGATCCCGTAAGCTCGCGATGCAGGTCACGACATGACTGGCCGGAAATGGGCGGTCATGGCGTGTCCGTATCGGCTGACGGCCCTATGATGTGCCAACACACGCGAGGCACCGCATACGGAGCCGGCAAGACCAGCACAGCGGTGGGGGTGGGTCCAACCACACCTACGGCACCGACACACGGTCGAACAGGAGGTGGAGCGCCGTGCAGGGACTGATCCTGCAGTTGACCCGTGCGGGCTTCCTGCTGCTGTTGTGGCTGTTCGTCTGGGCAGTGCTGCGAACCTTGCGCAGCGACATCTACGCGGCCTCCGGCATCCGGGTCCAGCCGAAGGCCGCTCGCGGTCCTGCGGTACTGCCGTCCCTGCGCCGAGGCCAGAAGGGCGCCAAATATCTTGTGGTGACTCAAGGTTCATTAGCCGGCACCCGCATCACCCTCGGCACCCAACCGGTGCTGATCGGCCGTGCGGACGATTCCACGCTGGTACTCACCGACGACTACGCTTCGACCAGGCATGCGCGGCTGTCACAGCGTGGTGACGACTGGTACGTCGAGGATCTCGGCTCGACGAACGGCACTTATCTCGACCGCGCGAAGGTCACCACCGCTGTCCGTGTTCCGCTCGGCGCTCCCGTCCGGGTCGGCAAAACTGTGATCGAGCTCCGATCGTGACACTTGTTCTCCGCTACGCAGCGCGCAGCGACCGCGGTCTGGTCCGGGCCAACAACGAAGATTCCGTCTACGCGGGCGCCCGCCTGCTCGCCCTCGCCGATGGCATGGGCGGACACGCGGCGGGCGAGGTGGCATCGCAGCTGATGATCGCCGCCCTCGCCCATCTCGACGACGACGAACCGGGCGACGATCTCCTCGGCAAGCTCGACCGCGCCACCCGTGAGGGCAACGCGGCCATCGCCGACCAAGTCGAGGAGGAACCCGAACTCGACGGCATGGGCACCACGCTCACCGCCATCCTGTTCGCGGGCAAGAAACTCGGCCTCGTCCATATCGGCGACTCCCGCGCCTACATGCTGCGCGAGGGTGAGCTGGCCCAGATCACCAGGGACGACACCTTCGTCCAATCACTGGTCGACGAGGGCAGGATCACCGCGGAGCAGGCACATACCCATCCGCAGCGTTCGCTGATCATGCGGGCGCTCACCGGAAACGAGATCGAGCCGACCCTCATCATGCGTGAGGCACGCGCGGGCGACCGGTATCTGCTCTGTTCGGACGGCCTCTCGGACGTGGTCAGCGATGAGACCATCGCCAACACCATGCGCGAGGGCAGCACCGACGAATGCGCCGATCGGCTCATCGAGCTGGCGCTGCGCAGCGGCGGACCCGACAACGTCACCGTCGTCGTCGCCGATGTCATCGATCTCGATTACGGGCAGAGCCATCCGATCGTCGCGGGCGCCGCGTCCGGTCAGGACGAGGACACCCCGCCGCCGAACACCGCCGCGGGCCGGGCCGCCGCCATGCGCCCACCGCGTGCGGCACCGCGCCGGGCCGCGTCCACTCCGGAACCGCCGCCCGCGGCGAAATCGCATAAGCTGCGCTGGATCCTGCTTGCCGTCGCCCTTGTGGTGGCGGTCGGTGTCGGTCTGCTGGTCGGCTACAAGATGATCCGGTCCAACTACTACGTGGGTGCCGACAACGACCGCGTCGTGGTCATGCGTGGACTACCGGGCTCGATCCTCGGCTACTCGATTCACGAGGTCGATCTGGTCGGCTGTGTCGATCCGGACGGGGCACTCACGCTGGTCGGTGCCGACGTCGATATGCCGTCGGACTGCCGCGAACTGAAGGTCGACGACCTGAAGCAGACCGGCCGCGATCAGGTCGACACGGGCCTGCCGCCCGGTTCGCTGGACAAGGCCAAGGACCAGATGAAGGTGCTGGCCGACCGAGAGCTGTTGCCGCCGTGCGACACCAAGAGTTCGGTCCCGCAGCCGGGTGTCGTCGTTCCGCCGGTCGCGCCGCCGCCAGGTCCCGCGCCGACGACCACCACGGCTCCGCCTCCGCCGACGCCGGCGCCCAACGGTGAAGCCACACCGGCTCCGGCCACGCAGGCGCCTGCGGCTCCGACCACAACGGCACCGCCGACCCAGCCCCAGACCGCGGGGGAGAACTGCCGGGTGACGGACTGATGTCCGCACCGGCACCACCGTCCGCCGGGGCCTATCCAAGTCCCCCGGGCGGTTTCGCTCCCGCGCCTGCGCCGAGCACAAGACGCAACACCGAATTGTTGTTGCTCGGCTTCGCGGCAGTGGTCACCACGGCATCGCTGTTCCTGGTCGAGGCCAGCCAGGAGCAGTCGATCACCTGGGATATCGCCAAGTACGGTCTGGCCTACCTCGCTCTCTTCGCTATCGCGCATCTGGCGATCCGCCGGTTCGCACCCTTCGCCGATCCCCTGCTACTCCCCATCGTCGCGCTGCTCAACGGGCTCGGCCTTGTACTGATCCATCGCCTCGATCTGGCCGATCAGCAGACCGCGGCCTACAACGACTGGGCGATTCCCTCCCCCGACGCCACCCAGCAGATCCTGTGGACCGCGCTCGGCACCATCGTGTTCATCACGTTGCTGATCGTGTTGCGCGACTACCGGACACTGGCCCGCTACAGCTACACCCTCGGCCTGATCGGACTGGTCGCACTGGCGATCCCGGCCATTCTGCCGAGCCGGTTCTCCGAGACCAACGGCGCCAAGATCTGGATCCGGCTGCCGGGTTTCAGCATGCAACCGGGTGAGTTCGCCAAGATCCTGCTGATCATCTTCTTCGCCTCGGTGCTCGTCGCCAAGCGCGATCTGTTCACCGCCGCGGGTAGGCATTTCCTCGGCATGGAATTCCCGCGTGCCCGCGACCTAGGACCGATCCTCGCGGTGTGGGTCGTCTGTATCGGCGTGCTGGTGTTCGAGAAGGACCTCGGCACCTCGCTGCTGATCTTCAGCACCGTGCTGGTGATGCTCTACATCGCCACCGAACGCGTCGGCTGGCTGATCATCGGCGGCGGGCTGCTCGCGCTCGGATTCGTCTTCGCCTATCAGATGTTCGGGCACGTGCGGGTGCGCGTGGAGACCTGGCTGCATCCCTTCGACGACTACAACAACACCGGCTATCAGATCTCGCAGTCGCTGTTCGGCCTGGCCACCGGTGGGCTCGCGGGTACCGGCCTCGGCAGTGGGCGCCCCTCACAGGTGCCCTTCGCCAAGACCGACTTCATCGTCACCACCATCGGTGAGGAACTCGGCCTGATCGGCCTGACCGCTGTTCTGATCTTGTTCCTGATGTTCGTGATGCGCGGCATGCGCACGGCACTGGCAGTGCGCGACAGCTTCGGCAAGCTGCTGGCCGCGGGTCTGTCGTTCACCATCGCGGTGCAGCTGTTCGTCGTCGTCGGCGGTGTCACCAAGCTCATTCCGCTGACGGGTCTGACCACACCGTTCATGTCCTATGGCGGTTCCTCGCTGCTGGCCAACTACGCGCTGCTCGCACTGCTGATCAAGATCTCCGACGCCGCCCGTGCCCCCGCTCCGGTGCGCAAGCGCGAAGCCGCACCACCACCGATCGCCGAGGCGCAGACCGAGATGATGCGCCGTGACCAGAACCGCCAGGAAGGGGGGCCGAGACAGTGAACACTCCCCTGCGCCGGGTCGCGGTCGCGGTGATGGTCATGGTCGTCGCGCTACTGGCCAACATCACCTACGTCCAGGTCATCAAGGCCGACGATCTGCGGGCCGATCCACGCAATTCCCGGGTGCTGCTCGACGAGTACTCCCGCCAGCGCGGCCAGATCTCGGCAGGCGGCACTGTGCTCGCCAGCTCGGTCGCCACCGACGACCGCTACAAGTACCTGCGCACCTATCCGACCGCGCCGTCGGCGTTCGCACCGGTCACCGGCTTCTATTCGATGCAGTACGGCAGCACCGGGCTCGAGCGTGCGGAGGATCCGGTGCTCAACGGCTCGGACAATCAGCTGTTCGGCAGCCGCATCGTCGACCTGTTCTCCGGCCGCGATCCGCGCGGCGGCAATGTGGTCACCACCATCGACCCGGTCATGCAGCAGGTCGCCTACGACGAGCTGACCAGCAAGGGCCACACCGGTTCGGTGGTCGCGATCGAGCCGAGCACGGGCAAGATCCTGACGATGGTCTCCACCCCGAGCTACGACCCGAACCTGCTGTCGGGCCACGACGGCGCCCAGGGCACCCAGGCGTGGGAGCAGCTCAGCTCGGATCCGGATCAGCCGATGCTCAATCGCGCCGTCTCCCAGACCTATCCGCCCGGCTCGACCTTCAAGGTGATCGTGACCGCCGCCGCGCTGTCGAACGGTGTGGCCACCCCGGAGTCGCAGTTCACCGCGGCGCCGAACATCGAGTTGCCCAACACCAGCACCCGGCTGGAGAACTACAACGGCATGACCTGCGGCCCCGGCCCGACCGCCTCGCTGTACGACGCCTTCCGGATGTCGTGCAATACCGCGTTCGTCGAGCTCGGCGTCGACGTCGGCGCCTCGAATCTGAAGGACGAAGCCGCCGCGTTCGGGATCGGCCCGCATCGCGGTGTGCCGATCCCGGTCGCCGAGAGCACCGTCGGGCCGATCCCCGACGACGCCGCGCTCGGCGTGACCAGCATCGGTCAGCGTGACGTCGCGCTCACCCCGCTCAACAACGCGGTGATCGCGGCGACCATCGCCAACGGCGGCGTGCGGATGGAGCCGTACCTGGTCGACCAGCTGCAGGGCCCGGATCTGAGCGTGCTGTCGGAAACCACACCGGTGTCGGTCGGGCAGGCCGTCAGCGCCCAGGTAGCGTCAACCCTGACCAACCTGATGGTCGCCTCCGAACAGAACACCAAGGGCAGTGGCGGGACGCCGTACCAGATCGCGTCCAAGACCGGAACGGCCGAACACGGCTCGGACCCGCGTAACACGCCACCACACGCCTGGTATATCGCCTTCGCGCCCGCACAGAACCCGAAGATCGCCATAGCGGTCATCGTGGAGAACGGCGGTGACCTCGGGGAGGCGGCAACCGGTGGGTCGGTCGCCGCGCCGGTAGCCCGTGCGGTACTGGACGCGGGCCTGCAAGGGCGCTGAACGAGATGGATGTGCGAGTGAATCTGCGGGGAAACCGATGCTGAACAACGGTGCGATGATCGCGGACCGGTACCGGCTGCAGCGGCTGATCGCCACCGGCGGGATGGGCCAGGTCTGGGAGGCCCTCGACACCCGTCTCGACCGGCGTGTCGCGGTCAAGGTGCTCAAGGCCGAGTTCTCCGCCGACCCCACCTTCCGGCATCGGTTCCGCACCGAGGCCAAGACCACCGCGCAGCTCAACCATTCGGGCATCGCGGGCATCTACGACTACGGCGAGACCGTCGACCCGCAGGGCGGGGAGGTGGCCTACCTGGTCATGGAGCTGGTCCAGGGTGAGCCGCTCAATACGGTGCTGAACCGGCTCGGCAGGCTGTCGGTGGCCCAGGGTCTGGACATGCTCGAACAGACCGGCCGGGCACTGCAGGTCGCACACGCCGCGGGCGTCGTGCACCGCGATGTGAAGCCCGGCAATATCCTGGTTACCCCCGCGGGCCAGATCAAGATCACCGACTTCGGCATCGCCAAGGCGGTGGACGCTTCGCCGGTGACCAAGACCGGCATGGTGATGGGCACCGCCCAGTACATCGCACCAGAGCAGGCGGTCGGCGAGGACGCCACCGCGGCCAGCGACGTGTACTCCCTCGGCATCGTCGGCTATGAGGCGTTGGCCGGTCAGCGGCCGTTCAGCGGCGACGGCGCGATCACTGTCGCGATGAAGCATGTCCGGGAGACCCCACCCCCGATGCCCGGCGATCTGCCCCCGAACGTGCGGGAACTGATCGATATCACCATCGGCAAGGACCCCGCTCAGCGTTATGCCGACGGCGGCGAATTCGCCGACGCGGTCGCCGCGGTGCGCGCGGGCCGCAGGCCACCGCCCCCGCGCGGTCTCGGGACCGGACCCGCGCCCACCGGCGCGACTCGGGTGCTGCCGCCCGGGCCGACGGTCGCGCTGCCCTCGGCACAGCCCGCCTACGACAACAGCGCGACGGTGCGATATCCGACCGCGCCGTCGACCGGTGCGGCCGCCCCGGCCGCCGTCGGCGCGACCTCCGGCCACGCCCCGCTGCCGCCCGAGGGCCACAAAGGCGGTCTGACCTCCACCCAGAAGTGGATGGCCGGACTCGGCGTCGGCGCCGTGCTGCTCGGTGGTCTGGTGATCTGGCTGTTGTTCGGCGGCGACACCAACCCGGATCCGACCAGGTCACCCGAGTCGACGACCGTCGCGCCGCACACCACCAAGCCGCTGCCCCCGCCGGTCGCCACGACCGTCCGGCCGGTGCCACCCCCGGTGGAGACCACCGAGGAGCCGACCACCACGACCGAAGCGCCGACAACCACCACCGAGGCGCCGACTTCGACGACCACCACCACGACCGAACCGACGACGACCACACGGACCACCACCGTCGAACGCACCACGACACAGCCGACGACCACCGTGCGCGATCGTTTTCCGGACATACCATTGCCCGAGATTCCCGGTGCCCGACGTCCTGTGGTCACCGAAAGCAGCACGCCGGCTACTTCTGAGCAAGGAACGCCATGACGACCCCGAAGAATCTCTCCTCCCGGTATGAGCTGGGTGAGATCATCGGGTTCGGCGGAATGTCGGAGGTCCACAAGGCACGCGACGTTCGACTGAGCCGGGATGTGGCGATCAAGGTGCTGCGGGCCGATCTGGCCCGGGACCCCACGTTCTATCTGCGCTTCAAGCGCGAGGCGCAGAACGCGGCCGCGTTGAATCATCCGGCCATCGTCGCGGTGTACGACACCGGTGAGGCCGAGGTCGACGGTGGGCCGCTGCCCTACATCGTGATGGAGTACGTCGACGGCGATACGCTGCGCGATATCGTGCGCGGTAAGGGCCCGATGCCGCCGCGCCGGGCGATGGAGATCATCGCCGATGTCTGCGCCGCACTGGATTTCAGCCATAAGGCCGGCATCGTGCACCGCGATATGAAGCCGGCCAACATCATGATCAACCGGGCCGGCGCGGTGAAGGTGATGGACTTCGGCATCGCCCGCGCCATCGCCGACGCCGCCAATCCGATGACGCAGACCGCCGCTGTCATCGGTACCGCCCAATATCTGTCCCCCGAGCAGGCGCGCGGTGAGTCCGCCGATGCCCGTTCGGATGTGTACTCGGTGGGCTGTGTGCTCTTCGAGATCCTCACCGGCGAACCGCCTTTCACCGGTGATTCGCCGATCGCGGTGGCCGTGCAGCACGTCCGCGAGGATCCCCGCCTGCCCTCGCATGTGCACAACGGGGTGTCACGCGAACTGGATTCGGTGGTGCTCAAGGCGATGAGCAAGAACCCCGCCAACCGGTATCAGACCGCCGCCGAGATGCGCGCGGATCTGATCCGGGTGCTCGGCGGGCAGAAGCCGAGTGCGCCGATGGTCATGACCGACGAGGACCGCACGACCATCCTCGGCTCCGAGGAACCCGCACCGCGCACGTTCCACGCCGTGGACCACCACGACGACGGCGGCTACGACCACGATCGCGACGACCACACCGGTGAGCAGGAACCGGTCGAGCCGGCGAACCCGCGCCGCACCGCCTATCTCGCGCTCGGCGCGGTGGCCGCGGTGATCGTCACCATCGCGCTGTTCTGGGTATTGATCGGACCAGGTAGCAAGCCGGACCAGGTGGCGGTGCCGGATATGTCCAACAGTTCGGTGCAGGATGCCCAGCGCAAGCTCGAGGACCTCGGATTCTCCGTCGCCATCCACGAGAAGCCCGATGCCAAGGTCGGCACCGGCAACGTCATCGCCACCCAACCGCTCGGCGGTTCCCGGGTCGACGAGGGCAGCACCATCACCCTGCAGGTGTCCACCGGGCCCGCGCAGGTGCAGGTGCCGAGGCTGACCGGGCTGACCCAGCAGCAGGCCGAACAGAAGCTCAACGCCATCGGCCTTCGCCTCGATCCCCAGGTCGACAAGGACGCCTCCAGCGAGGCCGAAATGGACAAGGTCATCGGGCAGAACCCGGCCGAGGGGGCGAGCGTCGAGGTCGACCGGGCCGTCAAGGTCACCATCGGCAGCGGTCCCGAGCAGGTCCGGGTACCCAATGTGGTCGGCCAGGACATCGACGTCGCCGAGCCGAATCTGGTGGACGGCGCCAAGTTCAAGGTCGTCGTCCAGGAGGTCGCCTCGTCGAGGCCGAAGGGCGAGGTCATCGCGACCAGTCCCGCGGGCGGTTCGAATGCCGAGAAGGGATCCACCGTGACGGTGCAGGTCTCGCTCGGCGCCGAGTTCACCATGCCGAGCCTGGTCGGGCTCAACGCCTCGCAGGCGATCGACCGGCTGCGGCAGGCCGGCTGGTCCGGCTCCACCACACAGATTGTGCAGAACACGCAGGTCACACTGGATTCTGCGAGTGTGGGCAAGGTGCTCAATCAGCAGCCCGCGGCGGGCAGCTCGGTCGGGCGCAACAGCTCCATCGTCATCTACACCGGGGTTCTTCCGCTCGGCCCACCCTGATCCGGTGACAGACCGGCGGGTCGGGCGAATTCGGGCGAACCGGATACCGATTCGGCGAACCGGCCGGTCCGTACGGTGCGACAATTGATGGGCTCCATCCCGATCAGCACAGCTGAGCAATGAGGAGGTAGCCCAGATGACCACTGCCAGGGACATCATGAAGCCCGGCGCTCAGTGGATTTCCAGAGATCAAACGGTCGCCCAGGCGGCCCGTGTCATGGCCGAACTCGGTGTCGGCTCGCTCGTCATCGCCGACGAGAACGAACGGATGTGCGGCATCATCACCGACCGCGACATCGTGGTGAAGTGCATCGCCCAGGGTTTGTCCCCGTCCGGCACCCGCGCCGCCGAACTCTGCGAGGCCACCCCCCGCTGGGTTTCCGCCGACGCCGATATCGGCGAGGTGCTCGACGAAATGGAGACCCGCCAGATCAAACGCATGCCGGTGATCGAGAACAAACGCCTAGTCGGCATGATCAGCGAAGCCGATCTGGCCAGGCATCTCGATGACAATCAGCTCGGCGAGTTCGTCACCGCGGTCTACGGCAGGCCCTGAGGCACAACCCGGTCAGGACAGGTCGAGGTGGCGGTTCATCGACATCGCCGCCTCGGCCAGTTCCGGTAGTTCGACCACCTCGACGCCGCGCTGCCGCAGCAGTTCCACACCGACACAGTTGGTGACGAATGTCGAGGGTTCCCGCCAGGCGATGACAACTCTGGGAATTCCGGCGCGAAGGATCCGCTCGGTGCACGGCAGCCGCGTCGCCGTCGCGCGCTGCGAACACGGTTCGAGGGTGCTGTAGATCGTGGCACCCGCCAACCGGGGGTCGTCTGCGGCCAATTTGTCCAGCGCGGACTCCTCGGCGTGGACCTTCGGGTCCGTTTCCCTGGAGTAGCCGGTGGCGATCTCGGCATCGCTCGCGACGATGACCGCGCCGACGGAGAAGGCGGTCTCGCTGCGCGGAGACAGGCGGGCCAATTCGATCGCCCGCGTCATCCATGCGCGATCATCCGGCGATGCATCGCTCACCGTGCTCTCCTTCTGCTGGTCGACACCCGCGGCCGCCGGTCCGATGTCACCTGGCGGCCGCCGACTCAGTTGCCCGGCCGCCCGCCTTCGGCAGATAACGCAGGACCGCGACGTCGTCGACACGCTCGACATCCACCAGCGTCATTCGTCGCTGCGCACCACCGGGATAGGCGGCCGGGCCGAGCACGCGCGGTGCCGCGGTGTCTCCGACGATCAACGGTGCGATGGCCACGTGCAGTTCATCGGCGAGATCTGCCGCCAGGAAGCCGGTGAGGATTCGCGTACCACCCTCCACCATGAGCCTGCCGATTCCGCGCCGGCCCAGATCATCGAGCAGCAGACCCAGATCGACCTCCACACCGAGCGACACGACCTCGGCCGTATCGCCGAGCCGGTCGCCGAGTCGTGCCGCACCCGCGGTGGTGGTGTAGACGAGCTTGTCGCCACCGTGATGCCAGAACAACAGCTCCGGATCGAGGTCACCGCTCGCACTCACCGTGATCTTGAGCGGGTATTCGGGTTTGCCTGCGGCGACGCGGACGGCGCGGCGGGCCGCATCATTCACCAGCAGTCGTGGATTGTCGCGACGCAGCGTCTGCGCGCCGACCAGCAAGGCGTCGGATTCGGCACGCACCTGATCGACCCGGTCGAAATCGGCGGCGCCGGACAACAGCAGGCGATCCGGGCTCGCGTCGTCGATGTAGCCGTCGACGCTCGTCGCGACCGACAGCAGCACATAGGGACGGGTCACGAGACCGCCAGCGCCGCGACCTCCGCCTCGAGCATCTCCACCAGACCCTCGGCCGGGCGCTCCCCGCACACCTCCAGCCAGTTCGCCAGCATGCGGTGCCCGCCCTGGGTGAGTACCGATTCCGGATGGAACTGCACTCCGTGGATGGGCAGCTCATGGTGGCGCATCGCCATGACGATGCCGCTCTCGGTGCGGCCGAGGACCTCGATCTCGTCGGGCAGGGTGTCTTCGAGGACGGTGAGCGAGTGATAGCGGGTGGCGGTGAATGGGTCGGGCAGTCCGGCCAGGACACCGGCGCCGATGTGGAATACCGAACTGGTCTTGCCGTGCAGCAGCTCCGGCGCCCTGGTGACGGTCGCGCCGAAGGCCGCGCCGATGGACTGATGGCCGAGGCAGACACCGAGCAGCGGGGTACGGTGGCGGGCCGCGGCGTGGACCAACTCGATGCTGACGCCCGCGCGGTCGGGGGTGCCAGGCCCCGGGCTGATGAGAATGCCGTCGTATTCGGTGGCCACCGCGTCCAGATCGGCGAGTCTCTGGTCGTCGTTGCGCCAGACTTCGGCCTCCGCGCCCAGCTGGCCCAGATACTGGACCAGGTTGTAGACGAAGCTGTCGTAGTTGTCGACGACCAGAACACGCATGGTTCGAGATTACGTGCCCGACCCACAGGCCGTCGCATCCATTACCAGTTGGGATAGCCTAGAGGGAACCGGAGGGACGCCGGTATTGCCCTGTTCGCCGAATTCGAGGACGTCATGCCCAAGTCCAAGGTCCGTAAGAAGACCGACTACTCCAGCTCCCCCGCCAGCCGGACCCCGGTGAAGGTGAAGGCCGTCGGCCCCTCGCCGGTCTGGTACGTGACCATCATGCTCGGGTTCATGCTCGCAGGCCTGGTGTGGCTGCTTGTGTATTACCTCGCGGGCGACCAGCTCAGCTGGATGAGCGACCTCGACGCTTGGAACTTCCTCATCGGCTTCGGCCTGATGGTGGTCGGCCTGATCATGACCATGCGGTGGCGCTGAGCCGGGTTTCCACCGGCCGTATTACAGACGTGTCATTCATACACACCTGTGGATGAACCTGTGGACAACTCGAGGAAGCCCGTGAATCCTGAGCCGCGCCTCTCGTGGACCACCCCGCTGTCCGCGCTGGTCGCAGCGACTGGGGGCGGGGTCGTCCTGGCCGTGGTCGCCGTATTGAACAGCGATCCACCCGGCCGTTTGCTCGTCGGCCTGGCCGCCGTGCTGCTGCTCGGGCTGGCCGGGCTCGGGTTCCGGCAGCGACCCCGGTTGTCGGTGATCCCCGGCGACGACCCACGGCTGGTCATCAGGTCACTGACCGGTCCCACCGAATACCGTCCCGAGCAGATCCTGCGGGCCCGCATCGTCTACTACCGCCGCCTCGGCCGCCGGATGCCGATGCTGGAGGTCGAGATCCTGCACCACGACGCCGAACGGCTGTTGATCTTCGGGCGCTGGGATCTGGGCACCCATCCTGAAGACGTCTACGACGTGCTGGTCGAGCAGTTGCGGCTGAGCGGGGACATCACCCGGCCCTGAATGGTGGCTCTCACCTCATGGCAGCAGGGAAGCCGCTGCTACGCCGATCACTGACAGCGAGACAACGGTGACCGCCGCGACCGCTGACCACCCGATGATCTGGGCGTTCCGAGTCGAACCGGCCCGCAACCACGCGGGCAGGAACAGGATGCCGAGGGTGGCGAGGGTGCCCGCCGCGAGACCACCTAGATGGCCGAACAACGAGATCCCGGGCAGCGAGAAGCTGATGAACACGTTGATCCCGATGAGGATGAACATGCTGTTGGCGTTCTGCCGCAGCCGGATCATGATCACCGTGATCGCGCCGAACAGGCCGTAGACCGCACCCGAGGCGCCGGCGGTGAGGCTGTCCTGCGAGAACACCATAACCGCGGCCGAGCCGCCGAGCAGCGAGGCCAGATAGACCGCGCAGTAGCGCAGCCTGCCGAGCACCAGCTCGATATCGCGGCCGACTACATACAGCGCGAACATATTGAGCAGCAGATGGAGCGGGCCGTAGTGCAGGAAACCGGACCCGATCACCCGCACCCAGTCACCATCGGCGACCGCGGGCGGGAACATCACCCAGCGAAGAAACAGCGACGAGCCGTTGTAGTTGTCGATCAGGCTGCGTGACTGTGCGGCTGTCACGGCGAACACCGCGACATTCACCGCGATCAGCGCATAAGTGACATACGGAATCCGCACCCGCGGCGCGGCGGCCGTCGACACAGTGCGCACCTGCGGCGTGCTGCGCTGATCCGAGCGCAGGCAGTCCACGCAATGCTGGCCGACCGAGGCCGGGCGCAGACATTCCGGGCAGGCGGGGCGGCCGCATCTAGTGCAGGACAGGCCGGTCACTCGGTCCGGATGCCGGACACACGTCGTCGCAGGGGGTTGGGGTTTCATCGGCTCATTCGAATCGTGCCGGGCTGGCCGACGCGGTCATGGTCACCCGACCATCGTGCCATGACCACTTCGGCAGCACGCTGACCTGGGCTTCGATGCACGAACCCTGGGTCTGTGTCAGAGTTGAGCCATGAGCTCGAGGTCCCTGCACCTGTCTTCGCGTTCCCGTAATCGGCTTCTGACCGCCGCCGCTGTCGCGGCCGCGGGCGGTGCCGCATGGCTGGCCCGCGCCAAGCGTCCGTTGCCGCCGGCGCCTGCCCCGTCGCCGCCACGGATCGGCTACTCCCGAAACGGGTCCGCGCCGGCCCCCGAGGCGGGAACCGGCGCGGAATCTCAGAGCTGAGGCTCAGCGGCTGACGCTGCGCTTGTACCGCCAGAGCGTGAGCGGTACGAAGATCGCCAGGATCACCACCACCCAGATGAGGGTCGTCGCGACCGGATGCTCCATCGGCCAGGTGTCCGGCGGCGGCTGGACCGGCGAGGTATTGCCGAACAACTCGCGGATCGCCTGCGTCACCGCCGATACCGGGTTCCATTCGGCGAAGACTCGCAGCACGGTGGGCAGTTCCTCGATCGGCACGAAGGTGTTGGCGAGGAACGTCAGCGGGAAGATCACCATGAAGCTGGCGTTGTTGAACACCTCCGGCGCCCGCACGATGAGCCCGACGAACGCCATGATCCAGGAGATCGCGTAGGCGAACAGCAGCAACAGCACGTAGGCCAGCACGGCATCGAGGAACGAGCCGCGGATCCGCCAGCCGACGATCAGGCCGGTCAGCGACATGACGACCAGGCTCACCACATTGATCACGACGTCACTGATGGTGCGCCCGATCAGCACCGCGACCGGCTCCATCGGCAGCGACCGGAACCGGTCGATGATGCCCTTCTGCATATCCTCGACCAGGCTGAGCCCGGTGAAGGTCGCGCCGAAGACACAGGTCTGGGCGAAGATGCCCGCGATGAGGAACTCCCGGTAGCCGCCTTCGAGGCCGGGCACCTTGATCGCCGTGCCGAAGATGTAGGCGAACAGCAGCACGAACATGATCGGCGACAATGTGCTGAAGATCAGCACATCGGGTACGCGCTTGATCTTGATGACATTGCGCTTGGTGATGGTGATGGTGTCGGACAGAACGGTGGTGAGCCGTTCCCCGACGCCTGGGCCGTGATCGGGCACGACCGTCGAGGTGGTGACCGCGGTCATCGGGTCGTTCCTTCCGTTGGTTCCAGTTCGGCCAGTCCCTCGGCCGCGTCCTCGGCACTGACCATTTCCTCGGCCTCGTGCCCGGTGAGAGTGAGGAAGACATCGTCGAGCGAGGGTCGCCGCAGCCCGACGTCGTGGATCTTCACGCTGTGATCGTTGAGCTTGCCGACCGCCTCGACCAGCGCTTGTGAGCCGTTGCTGACCGGAACGATGATGCGCCGCAGGCCCGGCTCCAGGTGGATCTCACCGTCGGCGAGACCGGCCAGCGCCTGCTGTGCGATCACGAGGTTGTCCACATGGTCGACGGTCAGCTCGATGCGGTCGCCGCCGACCATCGTCTTCAACTCGTCGGCGGTGCCCTTGGCGATCACCTTGCCGCGATCGATCACGGCGATGGAATCGGCGAGCCGGTCGGCCTCCTCCATGTACTGGGTGGTCAGCAGCAGCGTGGTGCCACCGGCGACGAGTTCTTCGATCACATCCCACAGGTCGAGGCGAGCGCGCGGATCGAGGCCGGTGGTCGGTTCGTCGAGGAACAGCACCGGTGGCTCCGCGACCAGCGCACCCGCCAGGTCCAGCCGCCTGCGCATACCGCCGGAATAGCCCTTGACCGGGCGGTCGGCGGCGTCGCTGAGCCGGAACCGATCGAGCAGTTCGCGGGCGCGTTCCTTACTTCGCTGCACACCCATGTGGTACAGGCGTCCCACCATCTCGAGGTTCTCGAAGCCGGTGAGGTACTCGTCGACCGCGGCGTACTGGCCCGACGCCCCGATATGGCGGCGCAAGGCCCGCGGATCGCGCAGGACGTCGATGCCCGCGACCGTGGCGCGGCCGCCATCGGGGATCAGCAGTGTGGTCAGCACGCGAACGGTGGTGGTTTTACCCGCTCCGTTCGGGCCGAGCAGTGCGGTGACGGTGCCCTCGGGCACGGTCAGGTCGAGTCCATCGAGGGCGACCAGCGGGCCGTAGCGCTTGACCAGGCCCTCGGCGACTATTGCGTCACCCATGATTCTCCTGAAGTTCGTAGAGCTCGATGACATGCGGTGTCGGGCGGCCGGCTCCTCGGCGACCTGCTGATATGACGGCCGGCGCGGCCGAAACTAATCGCCGGGGCCGGTACCCGCAAGGGGCGGATCTACCGTGCGATCGACCCGATCCGGTGTGAGTATCGCGCCTTGCGCGGCCGATTTCATCCGATTTGTCCGACTGTCCGGTTACCGACGGGCAACAAAGAACGGTCGCACCTCGATCCGGGCGGTGCTCGGGGGTTCCGGATCGAGGTGCGACCGATTCGATGATGCCGCGCGCAGTGGCCTCGGGGCGTGCGTACCGCACTACTCGATTCGCCCCGCGCCGATACTCGTTCGCGCGCGCGAGCCGATCACGTCCGCGTAGCCCGGCGGGGCAATACCCGAACAACGACATGTTTTCCGGACCGAAGTCGTCCACGCACCGAATGCTGCCACGGGGGTACGACACCTTTGAGATCTCGGCGGCCGACGCCTGAACTTCCGAGTTCCCGGCCCTCCGACACGCGGGCCGCCCGGCCCTGTGGCACCGCCGCCCGCGTGGCTACAGCGACCGGTCGGCATGTTTTCTCGACCGCCATGGACGGCCTGGACAACAACGTATACAGCCCCGGAAGACGATGCGTGCCAGTGATTTTGGCAACCCCGGAGCCATCGTCGTGATCATCCCGACAGCCCCCGAGTGTCTGTTTCACCAAAGGCCCGCCCGGAACTCTGTGAATTACCCCGAAAAAACTTCGAAACCGACTGTCCTCGAGCACACAAAAACGCGGATCTTCGCGTAGGATCGTTCACGTCGGCCCCTCCCCCCCGGGCCGACCTTACGCGGGCCTCGGCAAACTCCCCCCCTTCGCCGAGGCCCGCTCTCATGTCCGGACCCGGTTTATCGGAACGGGTTGGCGGAACCTCGTTTCCGGCACTAACCAGCCGAGTCGCGCACCGCGTGCCACGCCGCCTCCAGGCGCAGGCCCCGCACCTTCCCGGCAACCCGCAGCAGCGCCAGATCACGCTCCCAGCGCGCACGATCAGCCGGATCGACCCGCTCCCAGATCGGCGCCGTCGATTGCGGCAGTTCGTCGAATCGAGCCAGTACGCCGCCGAGCGCGATATGCGCGCCGGGCGAGCTCGCAGGCATCCGGCCGAGATCACGCAGTGCCGCCGCCGTGGCAAGCAGCTGCTCGAGCAACGGTCGCGCTACCGCGCCGCTTCTTCCCATCCGGATCAGCCAGCCGAGTGCGGCGGCGAGCACGTGGATGTCCTCGATGGTGCGGAACGGTTTCAGATAGCCGGAGTAGCCGTCGCCGGGCAGCGCTCGGGCCCGTGCATCGGTGAATGTCACCGCCGCGTGCGGTATTTCCGGGATGAACGGGGTTTCGGGCAGCTCGGTGCGCACGACCGCTGATTGATCGGTATCCACCAGCACCGCACGCAACCGGTTACGGCCGTCCGCGCCTGCGCCCACGCTGCCGATCACCACCAGGCGGTCGGCAGGCCCGCCGAGTGTCGCGAAGGTCTTGGTCCCGTCGACGAACCATTCGCCGTCGCGCTCGGTCACGGCGGTCCGGATGGCTGCCGGATGCCCGCCACCGGCCTCGGTCGCGCACAGCGACACCAGCTCCCCCGGCGCCAGCTCCGGCAGCAATGCCCGCAGCGCCGCTTGATAGCCGGACAGGAACGCATAACCGAGCCGGTCCGCGCCGAACCCACACGCCAATGCCGCGTCCACCGGGACATCGAACCGCTCGGCGGTCCGCTGATGACGTTGCCAGGCCGCCCGCACGCTCGTGAGCGCAGCCACCTCGGTCGGCGCGGTGAGCAGGTAATCGAGAACAGAATCCACCCCTGCACGCTAATGGGTGCGAACCGCATCCGGCTCGGCTCGACTCGCTCGCCCTGCGATTGTGAGAGAGTTAGAGTATTATTTTCTCACACTCGCTCAATCGTCGATCAAGGGAGATCGCCATGACAGCGTCCGTCGAGGTCGAGTCCAGGACCCCCACGCTTCCCGAACGCCGCGCCTTCGGCCCCGGCACCAGAATGTGGGAGGAAACCGGGCTGGTCACCTTCTCACTCACCGCCGGATCCGCGTTCCTGCTGCAGACCATGGAGCCGACGATCTCCGCGGTGGTCGACGCCCACTCCACCTTCCGCACCGATCCGGTCGGCCGCGCGGTGCGCAGCCTGTCCGCGGTGATGACCTGGACCTACGGCGGCCCCGAGGCACTGGCCGAGACCGAACGACTGCGCGCCATGCACGCCTCGCTCAACACCACTGATGCCGCGGGCGTCAAACACCGTGCGCTGTCGAGCGGCCCGTGGGCCTGGGTGCTGCACACCGGCACCTTCGCCTTCAGCGAGAACGCCAGATACTTCGCCAAGCGGCCACTGACGCCGCAGGAGAAGCAGGAGTACTACCACGAGACGCTGCAGCTGATGCGCAACTTCTCGGTGCCGCCCAAGGAACTTCCCGCCACCTACGCCGATTTCGAGAAGTTCTTCGCCGACCAGGTGGAGAACCACCTCGTCGCGACCCAGACCGCGCACGACTACCTGCGGGTCATCCGCTCGGTCGGTGCACCGCAACAGTTGCCCCGGTTCCTGCGTCCGGTATGGCGGCGGGCGGTGGCGCCGATCGGTGCGCTGCAGTACTTCGTCACCGTCGGAACCACGCCCGAGGCCGCCCGCCGGAAACTGGGACTGACCTGGTCGGAATCAGACGAGCGCAAACTACGCGCGATCGGCTGGGTGATCGCGAGGATGGTGCCGCTGCTGCCCGAACGCCTGCGCTACTTCCCCATCGCCTACGAGGCGCGCAAGCTCGAACGCGACCGCGCCCGGCTGCAGAAGGTCATCGCGAAGCGCCCGATCTGAGTCACTGCCCCACCAGCGCCGGCCGTGCCTTCACCTCGGCCGGCGCCTGCCAGATCCGGCTGCGCAGGTCCCGGCCGCGGATGACCTGGATCCGCCACGGCTCCAGCCGCATGATGTGCAGTTTCGGGTCATCGGGCGAGTTCCAGAACTGCCCGAGGTGATATCCCGCGCCCCGGGGGCTGGTCCGTGCGTACATCCGCCAGATCCGCTCCCGGGTCGCTGGATCGTGCACACCGTTGGCCGGATCGTCGATCCATTGCGCGGTCGCGTCGACGGCGACCGAATTATTGCTGCCCTGCGCCCAATACGAGAAGTTCACCTGTGGATTGCGGGCGATATGCGCCGATTTGATCGGCGTCCGATAGGTCGCCAGCCAACCGACCGGCGTGCCGTCGACGTTCTCCCACACCGGAATCAGCACCCGGGTGCGCGGGCGGTTCTTGCTGTCCACCGTCACCATCGTGGAGTACACGATGCGCCCCACATAGGCATCGAATTCGGATTCGATCTCCGCGAACGACCTCACCTTGCCGGCCATTACGCCACCTCCACCCTGGTTCCCGAAACAACTGTCGGTTACTTCTTGTAACTGAGAGCATCATCGGTCACTATGGGTATTCATGGAAGACGGCACTTCAGAGTCCCTCGGTTACTGCGCGGATACCGACGACTACACGGCCAAACAGTGGGACCCCCGCGAGGATTGCGATGTACGCCAGATCCTCGACCGTATCGCCGACAAATGGTCGCTGCTCACCATCGCGTTGCTGGCCGGGCGGACCATGCGGTTCACCGAATTGCGGCGCGAGATCGACGGCGTCAGCCAACGCATGCTCACACGCACATTGCGCCATCTGGAACGCGACGGGCTGGTGCATCGCACGGTGTACCCGGTGGTGCCGCCCCGGGTGGACTACGCACTGACCCCGCTCGGCGCGAGCCTGCACGAGACGATCCAGGCCCTGGTTACCTGGACCGAAACGCATCAGCGTGAGATCGCGCAGGCGCACACCGACTACGACACCCGGGTCGAAATCGCTTGATACCCGGCGGTTGTCGCCAGCACCAGGAAATGTCGCAGCGGACCGCTACGGTGTCGCCGTGACCGACTTCGAGGTTCCCAAGAACTGGACCGATGCACGTCCGCTGCTGCGGCCGGTCCTGCGTCCCGTGACCTACCGCTCCACCGTGCCCGCGGAAGATCAGCCGCTCGGGCGCACGGTGTTTCCGTTCGTGGACGAGCTGGTGGCCGTCGATCTGCCCGACCGTCGTGTTGTTGTCCAGGGTGACCACTGCGCGGCGTGGAATGTGTCCGAGGACGAGGTTTTCGCCGCGGCGCAGGCGAATCTGGCCGAGATGGTGCAGCCGCCGGACATGGACAAGGACTCCATCCTCCACTACGCCGACGAGGACGGCGACGGCTACTTCGCTTCCTGGATTCTGGTGCCGGGCTGGCTCGACAGCTTCCGCACCGGTTACGGCCGCCGCCCTGTCGCGTTCCTGCCCGATGCAGACACCCTGGTGGTCGCGCCCGACGAGCCGGAACTGATCGGCGACCTGTTCGAGATGATCGAGGGGCAGTACGGCGAGTCCGAGCGTCCGCTCTCCCCGCAGGCCTACACCGTGGACGACGATGGCCGGGTGGTGCCGTTCGATCAAGCCGGGGCGCATGAGCAGCTGCCCGCCGCACATCGCGCCCGCTGCGGCCTCGCTGTCACGGAGTACGCGGCACAGTCGGAGTGGTTGAACGAAATCCTCGACATAGAACTGGATTTCGAGTCACTCGACGCCGATCTCGCCGATTCGTCCACAGCTTTCGTCGCCGCGCTGATGTACTACGACTCCGATGACGGTCCGCGCACCATCACCGCCTGGGGCGAGGGTGTGGACTATCTGCTGCCGGAGGCGGATCTCGTCGTCTTCTGCGATACCGACGACGACGGCAACGAACGCACCCTGTTCGACGCGCCTTTCGCCCGCGTGGTCGAGATACTGGGGCTGACTCCGGTGCCGGGCCTCGCCCCGCCCCGCTACGAGATCAGAAGCTGGCCCGAGCCCGAGTTGCTGCAACGAATCGAGCAGGCCGCAGTCACCGGCTGAGTGCGGCTCAGCGATCCCGGCGCCGCCCGAACCGGATGTTCAGCGGCGCCGGGTCACGCACCTGCGTGCGTTCGGCGGGCGCGACCAGAATTGCCGCGAGCCCGAGTATCGGCAGCAACGCGGCCGCGACGACGCTCAGAGTGAAGCTCACCCCGCCCATCTCGGCAGGCTTGTGGAACGCGTGGTAGATCAGGTGCGGCACACCGAACACCAGCCACCCGAGCCCAGCGACCCGCGACAGCAGACTGTCGCGGTAGTACAGCGCCGCACAGGTGACGGCCGCCAGCGCGAGAAAGAACGCCCCCACATCCCCGGCCAGATGATGGTTATACGGCCCGTCCACCCCCACCCACCGCATCCCGAGCCCGGGAAAGCTGGTGTACCAGGAATGCGGCGCGAAGGTAGCCCACGCTCCGACGATCAGCCCTTGGATCGCCAGCACCCACAAGATGATTCGGGTAGCCAGCCACCGCCGCCGATTGACATCGAGCCGCATCCGCACCCGAATCCCGTCCCCATCCCCGTGCAGCGAAATCCGCATCGGCCCCTCCATTCCACACCCGCCCCATGGTCGAGTGCAGTAACGGTAAGCCCGCACGAGTAGGCAGGCAATAGCGCCCGGTACGCCCTGCCGGCATCAGCCGGCGCGGCCACACGGCCAAGAATCGAAACTACCGTGCGCGGCACAGCACGAAGAGCCTCGAAATCGCGAGTGACCGACCTGGGTAGCCGATGCAGACGCGGAACTACAGTCCAGATCCAGAGCTGACAATCCCGACGCGACCACCGCTTACGCCGCGCCATTTGGGCCAAGCAAACCTGGAAGGGGGTCCGGGGGCGAAGCCCCCGTGAACGATGGACGCCGCACCATTGAGGCAGGCAAACCCGGGTGGGGGTCCGGGGGCAAAGCCCGCCGGGCGGGTTTGGGGGCTCCGACCCCAAAAAAACACGCGGAACGAGATAAAGCCCAGGCTTTCCGTGGGCATGGGTGTGGAATCGAAGTGGAGCCTAGGGGAATCGAACCCCTAACCCCTGCCTTGCAAAGGCAGTGCTCTGCCAATTGAGCTAAGGCCCCGGGTGGCTGCCCGAGCGGTCAGCGGGTGGTGACTTCGTGCCACAGATCCGCATCGTTACGCTGGCGCAGTTTGGTGATACCGATGAGAACCGCGACCACGACACCGAGTGTGAGGAGAAGTTTCATGATTCCCACCCTACTGTGATGTTCGGGAGTGGGCCTAGGAGGACTTGAACCTCCGACCTCTTCGTTATCAGCGAAGCGCTCTAACCGCCTGAGCTATAGGCCCGTGTATTTGCTTGTTGTGTTCCGCTATCACCTACACGCAACGCAACAACCGAGAACAGAGATTACCCGACGCGCCGAGAACGACCAAAACGGCTGGTAGAAGCGCTACAGCCAACACAAACTGTGGCGTTGTCAGTAAGTCGCAAACCATCCACATGTCACCACAGACAAGAACGGCCGGTACCGCTCCCGCGAATGGGATCGGTACCGGCCGCTCGCGCGATTGCTAGTCCGGGTCGGCCAGGGTGACCTGGATGCCGCCGACCAGGTCGCAGCACTGGTTGTAGATGAACGTGCCGATGGTGGCCAGCGCGGTGAACAACACCACGTTGATCAGCCCGATGACGCCGGCATAGCCGAAGACCGTGCCCGCATCGATCAATCCGGTGGAGCTGCCGTTGTCCTGCGACACCATCTCGGTGAAGGTGTCGTTGAGCCGCTCCCATACGCCCATGCCCTCGAGCACGATGTAGAGCAACCCGACCGCGAGCATCCACACGAAGAACAGCGCCACACTGATGACGAGGGTGATCTTCAGCGTCGACCATGGGTCGATGCGGCGGATCTGCACCGTGGCGCGCAGCGGTTCGCCGGCGACCGCCTGCGCGACCGCGACCGGAACCGCGGGCGAGACGGCCGGAGGGCCTGCCTTCGGCGCGGCATGGTGCTCCGGCGGCAGCGGATGCCGGATCTCGGACAGATCCGGCATGTCCTTGGTCAACTCGGGGCGGGAGATGCTGCGGGTCGGCCCGTCGAGGCCGACCGACTTCACCATCGCCGCTTCCTTACGGGCCGCCTTGGCGGCGAGGTCGGCGGTAGTGCGCGCGTTGCCCACACCGCCGCCGAGTCCACCCGTGGGTGCGGGTGCCGGGCGTCCGGATCCCACCGGTGAGTGGCCCGGCCGTGGCAGGTTGGACTGTGGCTCACGCTGCGGTAGCTGCGACCACCCGTCCTGGTAGCGCGACTGACCGCCGCCATTGCTGCCCGGCGCACCCGAATCGCCCTGCGGCGCTTCACCGGAGCCGTTCATCCGTACGGTCTGGTCGAAGGCGTTGCCGCCCTCGGCCGGTGCGGGCTTCGCGGCACCTTCGGCGCCGAATTCGCCCTGCTTTTCAGCATTTTCGCGCGACGGAGCAGCGGCTTCCTGCGGATTCGGGCCCGCGGGAGCGCCCTTGGGGGATTCGGACTCCGGTCGTTGGATCGGCCGGGGCGGAATCGGTGACGGTGCGATCCGTTCGGTCACACCGTTCGTCTGCTGCCGCTCGTCATTCGGCTGATTCGGAGTGGTCAATGCAATCCTCAGATCCGTTCGTTGCCGCCGCTGTGTTTACTGCTCGGAAGAATCGCTGGTGTCGTCGCCGATTTGATCGGGCTCATCGGCGTTGCGCGCGATCGCAAGCAAGGTATCGCCCTCGCCGAGGTTCATCAATCGCACGCCCTTGGTCTGGCGGCCTGCCTTGCGAACTTGCTTGGCCGCCGTCCGGATGACACCACCCCCGGAGGTGATCGCGTACAGCTCGTCGTCGTCGTCGACGATGAGCGCACCGACCAGCGTGCCACGCCGGGTGTCGTACTGGATGGTCAACACACCCTTACCGCCGCGGCCCTGCGCGGTGTACTCCTCGATCGCGGTCCGCTTCGCATAGCCTCCGGACGTCGCGACCAGCAGATATGTCCCCTCACGAACCACATTGAGGGAGAGCAGCTCGTCGTCGGTGTTGAACCGCATGCCCTGCACGCCCGAGGTGGCGCGGCCCATCGGACGCAGCGCCTCGTCGGTCGCCGCGAAGCGGATCGACTGTCCCTGCGCCGAGACGAGCAGCAGGTCGTCGTCCGCCGAGCACAGCACGGCACCGACCAGTTCGTCGTTGTCGCGCAGGTTCACCGCGACGATGCCTCCGCTGCGGTTGGAGTCGAAATCCGACAGCCGCGACTTCTTCACGAGGCCATTCTTGGTGGCCAGCACCAGATACGGGGCGTCTTCGTAGGATTTGATCCGAATGATCTGGGCGATCTTCTCGTCCGGCTGGAAGGCCAGCAGGTTCGCCACGTGCTGACCGCGCGCGGTGCGGCTGGCTTCGGGCAGCTCGTAGGCCTTTGCCCGGTACACCCGGCCCTTGTTGGTGAAGAACAGCAGCCAATCGTGGGTCGAGGTGATGAAGAAGTGCCTGACCAGGTCGTCCTGCTTGAGGCCCGCGCCCTGCACGCCCTTACCGCCGCGCTTCTGGCTGCGGTAGAGGTCGGTCTTGGTGCGCTTGGCGTAGCCGGTTTCGGTGATGGTGACGACGACGTCCTCGCGGGCGATCAGATCCTCGTCGGCCACATCGCCGTCGGCGGCGATGATCCTGGTGCGCCGATCATCGCCGTACTTCTCGACGATCTCGGCCAGCTCGTCGCGCACGATCGCGCGCTGACGCTCCGGCTTTTCCAGGATGTCCTTGAGGTCGGCGATCTCGGCCTCGATCTTGGCCAGCTCGTCGACGATCTTCTGCCGTTCCAGGGCAGAGAGCCTGCGCAGCTGCATATCGAGGATGGCGGTCGCCTGGATCTCATCGATGTCGAGCAGTTGCATCAAGCCGGTGCGCGCGGTGTCGGTGTTGGCCGAACGCCGGATCAGCGCGATGACCTCGTCGAGCGCGTCCAGGGCTTTGACGAGGCCGCGCAGGATGTGAGCGCGTTCCTCGGCCTTGCGCAGCAGGTAGCGGGTACGCCGGATGATGACTTCCAACTGGTGCTCGACGTAGAACCGGATCATCTGATCCAGACGCAGTGTGCGCGGCACACCGTCGACGATGGAGAGCATGTTGGCGCCGAAGCTGGTCTGCAGCTGGGTGTGCTTGTAGAGGTTGTTCAGCACGACCTTGGCGACGGCGTCACGCTTGACCGTCACGACAATCCGCATACCCGCACGGTCGGAGGACTCGTCGTGGATATCGGAGATGCCGCCGATCTTGCCGTCCTTCACCTGCTCGGCGATCGAGTTGATGAAGTTGTCGGTGTTGACCTGGTACGGCAGCTCGGTGATGACGATCGTGGTGCGGCCGCGCGCGTCTTCCTCGATCTCCACCACACCGCGCATGCGGATGGAACCGCGACCGGTGGTGTAGGCGTCATGGATGCCCTGACCACCGACGATCAGCCCTGAGGTCGGGAAGTCCGGGCCCTTGACCCGCTCCATGCAGGCGGCGAGGGTGGTTTCCTCGTCGGCGTCGTAGTTTTCCAGCGCCCAGTAGATGGCCTCGGCCAGCTCGTTGAGATTGTGCGGCGGGATATTGGTCGCCATACCGACCGCGATGCCATTGCTGCCGTTCATCAGCAGGGCGGGCACGCGGGCGGGCAGCACGGTCGGCTCCTGCGAGCGACCGTCATAGTTGGGGACGAAATCGACCGTCTCGTGGTCGATCTCGCGCAGCATCTCCATCGCCAGCGGCGTGAGGCGGCACTCGGTGTACCGCATGGCTGCCGCGCCGTCGTTGCCGCGGGAACCGAAGTTGCCCTGACCGTCGACCAGTGGATAGCGCAGCGACCAGGGCTGGGCCATGCGCACGAGAGTGTCGTAGATCGACGAGTCGCCGTGCGGGTGGTAGTTACCCATGGTCTCGGCGACCGGGCGCGCCGACTTCACGTAACCGCGGTCGGGTCGGTAGCCGTTGTCGTACATCGCGTAGAGCACGCGCCGGTGCACCGGCTTGAGGCCGTCACGCACATCGGGCAGCGCGCGGCCGACGATCACGCTCATCGCGTAATCGATGTAGCTGCTCTGCATTTCGTTCTGGATGTCGACCGGTTCGATCCGGTCGCCTGCGCCGCCGTTCGGGGGCAGTGTGGTCTCAGTCATGAAAGAGGTCTCCGTAGGAAGGCTCGGGGGCAACGGCAGTTGCGGGCAGGGCTAGGGGGTCGATTCGATTCCCCTGATCCCTGCCGAACCGGCTACACGTCGAGGAAGCGAACGTCCTTGGCATTGCGGGTGATGAAGCTGCGACGCGCCTCGACGTCCTCGCCCATCAGAATGGAGAACAGCTCGTCGGCCGCGGCGGCGTCGTCGAGAGTCACCTGGCGCAGCACCCGGACCGCCGGGTCCATCGTGGTTTCCCACAGTTCCTTGGCGTTCATCTCGCCCAGACCCTTGTAGCGCTGGACGCCGTCATCCTTGTTGATCTTCTTGCCCGCGGCCAGACCCGCCTCGAGCAGCCCGTCACGCTCCCGGTCGGAGTAGGCGAATTCCGGATCGGTGCGCTGCCATTTCAGCTTGTAGAGCGGCGGCTGGGCCAGGTAGACGTGCCCGTGCTCGATCAGCGGACGCATGAACCGGAACAGCAGCGTCAGCAGCAGGGTGGAGATGTGCTGGCCGTCGACGTCGGCGTCGGCCATCAGCACGATCTTGTGATAGCGCAGCTTGGCGATATCGAACTCGTCGTGGATACCGGTACCGAACGCGGTGATGATCGCCTGGACCTCGTTGTTCTTGAGGACCCTGTCGATGCGCGCCTTCTCGACGTTGATGATCTTGCCGCGCAGGGGCAGGATCGCCTGATACATCGAGTCGCGGCCGGACTTGGCCGAGCCGCCGGCGGAATCACCCTCGACGATGTAGATCTCGGACTTGCTCGGATCCTTGGACCGGCAGTCGGCCAGCTTGCCGGGCAGCCCGCCCAGATCGGTGGCGCTCTTGCGGCGCACCAGTTCCCTCGCCTTACGCGCGGCCACACGCGCCTGCGCCGAGGACACGGCCTTGTTCACGATGGTCTTGGCATCGGCCGGATTGGCCTCGAACCAATGCGCGAGGTGCTCGTTGCAGGTGCGCTGCACGAACGACTTCACCTCGGTATTGCCCAGCTTGGTCTTGGTCTGGCCCTCGAACTGCGGCTCACTGACCTTCACGCTGACGATGGCGGCCAGGCCCTCACGGATGTCGTCACCGGTGAGGTTGCCGTCTTTTTCCTTGAGGAGCTTCTTGTCCTTGGCGTACTTGTTGACCACCGTGGTCAGCGCCGACCGGAAGCCTTCCTCGTGGGTGCCGCCCTCATGAGTGTTGATGGTGTTGGCGAAGGTGTGCACCGATTCGGAGTAGCCGGAGTTCCACTGCATGGCCACCTCGAGCTCATGCCCGGTACCCTTGCCGGTGAACCCGACGACGGAGTTGTGGATCGCCTGCTTGGTCCGGTTGATATGGCGGACGAAGTCCTCCAGGCCGCCCGGGTAGTGGTAGGTCCGCGTCTTCACCTTGTGCTCGGGCTCGGGCGCGTCGGGATCGGCATGCTTGGGCGCCTCAGCGGTCTCGCTGACCACCTCGTCGATGACCTCGGCATCGCTGACCCGCTCATCGTTCAAGACGATGGTGAGTCCCTTGTTCAGGAACGCCATCTCCTGCAGCCGGCGTGCGACCGTCTCGAAGTTGAAGTAGGTGGTCTCGAAGATTTCCGGATCGGCCCAGAAGCGGATCGTGGTACCGGTTCGCTTGGTCGGTTCACCCTGCACCAGTTTGCCGGGGGTGGCGTCCTTGTAGGTCTGGCTCCAGTGGTAGCCGTCGCGATCGATCTCGGCTTCGAGCCGAGTGGACAGCGCGTTCACCACGGAGATGCCGACGCCGTGCAGACCACCGGAAACAGCGTAGGAGTCGGAGTCGAACTTTCCGCCTGCGTGTAGCTGGGTCATGACGACCTCGACGGTCGGGACACCCTGGGCGTGCATGGCGACCGGGATGCCACGACCATCGTCGACCACCTGGACGCCGCCGTCGGCGAGCATGGTGACCTCGACCTTGCTGGCGTACCCGGCCATCGCCTCGTCGACGGAGTTGTCGACCACTTCCCAGATCAGATGATGCAGACCGCGCTCACCGGTGGAGCCGATGTACATGCCTGGACGCTTACGGACGGCCTCGAGCCCCTCGAGGACCGTGATGGAGGAGGCACCGTAGTCCTTGTTGCCCGCCTTACCCGAAGACGCCTTGGTCGAGCCCGATGCATTGGAGTCGTTGGCAGCCACTGGTCGGTAGCTCTCCTTACTTGCTGATCCTCAGCACAGCGTCGCCACAGCACACGCCAGGGGCCGGATTCTGAGCTGGTCGAGATTCACGGTCCACCGCGCGGCTGTGCGGAACGCGCCGAAGGTATCGCCGCTAGTTACGTCACCATCCTACTGGTACGCCCAAACTACAGTGCACCTACGACACCCCTGACGGCTACGAGAATCCAAGAAATCGGATTACGGCGGGTCCGATCCGCCGCCCGCCGGTTTCGAGCCATCAGTGTTGGCGTGAGAGTTGTGTTGCGGTTCGCGTCCCCGCGGGCGCGTCAGCCGCGCGTCGCTACACCCACTCGATCGACGAACTCGGCGGTGAGCCGGGCCAGATCCGCCGGATGCGACAGCGGCGACCAGTGCCGGGCGGGGATCTCGCGCATGGTCAGGTCCGACACCCAATTATCCGCCTCGGCGTGCACCACCGGGCGCACCGCGCGGTCGCCTGTCGCGACTATCACCTGGACCGGCAGGTCGATCGGGCGCGGGCGCGGATTGCCGAGCCGCGTCCGGATATTGGCGCGGTAGAGCTTCAGGTTGTTGATCATGTCGGCGCGCAGGGTCGGCGCGGGACGCACAAGGGCGGGATCGAGGCCGTCGAAGAAGGCGAGGAAGCGCGGCCACCGACCGGACAAACCCCGCAGCACGGGATTCGGCAGGCCGGGGATCTGGAAGGCGACGGTGTAGGCCGAGGCAATACCCTGCGCGAACGAATTACGCAGGCGGGCGAAGGAGAACGGGCCGCGCAGGTAGGCGCCGAGGAAATCGAGGTTCGGGCCGGAGACCGAGGTGAACGACGCGATCGACGCGGCGGCATCGGGCATGGAGGCCAACTCCCAGCCGATCACCGAACCCCAGTCGTGGCCGAGCACATGCACCCGCTCGCCGGGGGCGACGGCGGCCGCGACGGCTCGCACATCTGCGGCCAACTCCTCGATCCGGTAGGCGTCGACCTCGGCCGGGACAGTACTGGCGCCCGCGCCGCGGTTGTCGAAGGAGATCACTCGATACCGCTCGGCCAGCCTGGTGGCGACGCCGTTCCACAGGGTATGGGTATCCGGCCAGCCGTGGACCAGGACGATCGCGGGCCCCGAGGGGTTACCGCATTCGAACACCGCGAGTTCTATATCGCCCCGGCGGACCGTTCGGGTCGACTGGGCGGGAAACGGCTCGGTGGCGGCGATCATCGACTTCACCTTTCGACAGTGGCGGCCCGGCGGACCCGGATCGGCGCGCTGTTCCACGTGAAACCGCTGTACGCAGCAGCGTCGCGGACTTCGGCGGCCGACAAGCCGGATCAACGTAACACTGAGTACCACATACTGACCAGATGTCGGCTCAGCCGTAGGTATCGCGTGGCCCTCGGCCCTTGATATGCCGCTCGCCCTTACGCCAGCTCGGTGCGGCCGGGCCGGAAATCCGCACCGAGGTCACCACGCCCTGCCCCACGGCGGCATTGATCTTGGCCAGAATCTGCGCTTGCAGCATGCGCAGTTGCGTCGCCCAGGCTGTCGATTCGGCGGCAATGCTGAGCACGCCGTTCTCCAGCTTGACCGGCGTGGCGTGACTGGCGATGTCCTCACCGACCACGCCGGACCAGCGGCCGAGCACCATACCTTCGGCCACCTTCGTCGACCAGCCTCGGCTTTTGGCGATCGAGCCGGTCAGCTTCGACAGCATCTGTGGATCGCGCTCGTCGGGCCTCGGCCCGGACCATCCGGTGCGGCGCCTGGCACCGGTGCGCAGACCGCGCCGCGGCGACGAGCGACCCTGGCCGACGGACTTCCCGCTGGCCTTTGCCGCGGCGCGCGCTTCTTCCAACGCCCGTCGGGCCAGGTCGATGCCGCGAAGTTCCGGCTCCGGACCGTCGCTCGGGGCGCTCGGGGTGGTCGAAGGTTCCGGCTGATCGGTCATCGTCGCTCCGTTCGCCTCGTCGAGTTGTCCCCAGTCGTGGTGAGTTGTCCCCAGGCTCCGACACGCACTGTGCAACAAGCTGTTCCATTGCGGCGCCGCGTCGCCGTTTCGTTATGGACCAAGGTATACCCCCAGGTAGAACCCACTTTTTCGCGCTCTTTACGCGTGCGGGCGGCGGTCGCGGTCGAGTTGCGGGAGGACGGAGCACGACCTGACGATTCGAAGTTATCCACAGGTTGTTGACAACTTGGGATCGATGCGCGCGACCAGGCACGGAGGTCCGGACACATGGGAGAACTGTACGGCAGCGAGCCCGCGGCGGGCCGGACGATGGGGGGTGTGCGGCGCATCGATCAGCCGGCGGCAGAGGAGTCGACGGCGTGAATGATCCTGGAGGTGCGGCGGTCGGCGTCACCGGTGGTCTCGACCCGCAGGGTGTTGGCCGACAGCTCCGCCGGGACGTCCTCTGGCACCGCCGCGGTGATCAGCACCTGTTCGGCGCCGGCCGCGACCGAAGCCAGCGCGGTACGTCGATGGCGGTCGAGCTCGGCGAAGACGTCATCGAGCAGCAGGACCGGATCGGTACCGCCCTCGCGCAGCAGTTCGAACGAGCCGAGCCGCAGAGCCAGGGCGAACGACCAGGACTCGCCGTGGCTGGCGAACCCCTTCGCCGGTGCGTCACCGAGCATCAGCTCGAGATCATCACGGTGCGGGCCGACCAGGCATACTCCACGCTCCAGCTCACGCGGCCGCGCCGCGGCGAGTTCGCGCAGCAGAATCGTCTCCAGCTCCGCGATATCGCCGCGAGCGGGCGGACGCGCGGGGTCGAGGAACTCCGGCGGGAGCGCCGCGCTGCGGTAGGCGATGGCGGCCGGTCGCGATTGCGGTGCGATCGAGGCATAGGAGTCGGTGAGGTGCGGGGACAGCTCGTGCACCAGCCGCAGCCGCTCGGCAAGCAGCTCCGACGCGTGGGCGGCCAGATGCCCGTCCCACACGTCGAGGGTGCCGAGGTCGGCGCGCGAGCGGGCCTGCCTGCCCGCGCTCTTCAACAGCGCCGATCGCTGCCGCAGCACCCGGTCGTAATCGGCGCGGACCGCGGCGAGACGTGGGAGCCTGGCTGTGCACAACTCGTCGAGGAACCGGCGCCGCTCCCCCGGATCACCACGCACCAGTGCCAGATCCTCCGGCGCGAACAACACCGTGTGCAGGATCCCGAGGATCTCCCGAGGCCTGCGCACCGGCGAGCGGTTGATCTGCGCGCGGTTGGGCGAGCCCTGGTTGAGTTCGATATCGATGCGCAGTTCACGGCCGGTATTCACCACCGTGGCGCCGATTCTGGCGCGCTCGGTGCCCATCCGCAGCAACGGTGCGTCACCGGAGACCCGGTGTGAGCCGAGTGTGGACAGATAGCCCGCGGCTTCCAGCAGATTGGTTTTGCCGTTGCCGTTGGCACCGAGGAAAACCGTTCCGCCTGTGGATAACTCGATATCCGCGTGCTCCCAGGATCGGAAGTCGCGCACCGTCAGTGCTCGGATGAACATGGGCTCAGCTCACCGAATGGGATGTCACAGTTGTATCCACAACTGTGGACAACGTCGCTTGTGCCGCAAGGTTTTCCGTCGCCGATCCATGCCGTCGACCCGAAATGCCGTATCGTTCGGTCGGTTTCGGATCCTGTTCGCACCCGACGGTCACACCCGCGCTCAGCCCGGGAGCCGGACCGGCATCAGCAGGTAGATGTAGGCGCTGTCCAGGGCCGCGAACGCACCCGAGTCCAATGCCTGTGGCTCCTCCTCGGACGCGGGCAGCAGCACCGCTGGACGGCTCGGGGTGGTGAACCCGAAGGTGACCCGATCCGAATGCAGGGCCGACAGACCGTCGATGAGGTATCCGGGGTTGAAGGCGATGGTCAGCGGCTCACCGCGGAAGTCGGCCTCCAGCCACTCCTCGGCCCGGCCGGCGTCGTCACCGCCTGCCGACAGCAACAGGCCATCACCGGAGAACTCCAGCCGCACCTGGGCACCGCGCTCGGCGACGAGGGCCACACGCTTGATGGCATCGGTGAGGGTGGCGACCTGCAACGTCGCGAGGGAGGTGTGTTCCTTGGGGAGCAACTGGCGGAACTTGGGGAATTCCGCGTCCAGCAGACGGGTGGTGGTGCGCCTGCCCGCGTTGACGATGCCGAGCAGCCCGTCGGCTCCCGCTCCGGTGCCAAGCGACAGCTGTACCGGCGCATCGGTGGCGCCCAGCGTCTTCGCCGACTCCGACAGGGTGCGCGCCGGGATCAGCACGGCGGTCTCGATATCGGTGCGGGCGGGCTGCCATTCGATGTGGCGCACCGCGAGCCGGAAGCGGTCGGTGGCCGCAAGAACCACCTGGGGGCCTTCGATCTCGACCCGGATGCCGGTGAGCATCGGCAGCGTGTCGTCGCGGCCCGCGGCGACGGCCACCTGGCCGACCGCCTCGGCGAAGACATCGGCATTGAGTTCACCGCTCTGCTGCGGGACCTCGGGAAGCTGGGGATAGTCCTCGACCGGCATCGTGGGCAGGGAGAACTTGGCGCTGCCGCAGCTGATCAGCACGCGGGTGCCGTCGACGGAGACATCGACCGGCTTGTTGGACAGCGCCTTGGTGATATCGGCCAGCAGCCGCCCGGAGACGAGTACCTGGCCAGGGCCCGCGACCTCGGCCGCGACCCGCATCTGCGCGGAGACCTCGTAGTCGAAGCCGGAGACCGTCAGCCCGTCTTCGTCGGCGACCAGCAGCACACCACCGAGCACCGGGACCGGAGGCCGGGACGGAAGGCTGCGCGCGACCCAGGCGACCGATTCCGCGAAATCCTCACGGGCGACCCGAAACTTCATGCTCGAAAGCTCCATCGCCCGATCTGTCCTCTCCCGGTTCCGTGATCTAGCAGCGGCGCGACGATGTCGTCGGGCCCTGTCGGCTGGTCAGCGCTGGTTCTCGAAAGACGTGCTGTCGCGGCCGCCTTCGAAAGTGTGGCACAGACGACCGACAACCAAACGGTACCGCGTTCGAGCCGAGCACCGGGCCCGACCCTCCGGTCCGGCTCGCAGGCTCTGCTGTCCGGCTCTGCCCTGTGCTCGTTCTCCTTGCCTGTGTGCCTGGACCCGATCGTGAAGCCGAGCCTGTCCGACCGACTTTCCACACACCCTGTTTTGAAGAGAGATCTATTAGAAGAAGAACTGAAGTAGTAATAGGCCCTGTGGATTCTGTGGAATGAGGGCGTCTGCGCAGGTCACAGGGCGTGGTGCGGTGGGGATGAGTGTTGAGTGCCTCGAGGATGAACAGCGGAGGTCTGTGGACGCCGGAAGTTTGTCCCACATCTATCCACCGCTCATCCTCGAGTTGTTCCACCGGATTCACCGGGTTGTTCACACATGTGCACCAGCTCGTGGACAACCGGTGGATTCCTCGAGGACTCCACATGGATTCCTCGAGGAATCCACAGGGACAACTACGCATATCGCCCGGTCAGCGGCTGTGGAGGCCGCACCCTGTGGACTCTGTGGACAAATGGCCTGTGAGTGGACGCGCGGCACCTGCCGCTGCGGGCTGTGCACAAAACGGTGGACAACCATGGGATTCCTCGAGGACTCCACAGGAATTCCTCGAGGAATCCACAACCCCTGGACAGGGGTCATCCCAGGTCAGGAGCTTTCACAGGCTGTGGATGCAGATCAGCGCGAACGCTGTTTGATTCGGGCTGTGAGTTCTTGAACCTGGTCGTAGACCCGGCGCCGTTCGGTCATCTCCTTGCGGACCTTCTTCTCCGCGTACATGACCGTGGTGTGGTCGCGACCGAACGCCTGGCCGATCTTCGGCAGCGACAGATCGGTGAGCTCCCGGCACAGATACATGGCGATCTGACGTGCCTGAGCCAGCGGACGGGCCTTACCCGGGCCGGTCAGCTCCTCGAGCGTCGTATTGAAGTACTCGGCGGTGACGGCCATGATCGTGGCCGCGGTGATCTCGAGTGCCGCGGTATCGGGCATCAGATCGCGCAACACCACCTCGGCCAGCGGCAGATCCAGCGGCTGACCGTTCAGCGAGGCGAATGCCGTGACCCGGATCAGCGCGCCTTCGAGCTCGCGGATATTGCGCTCGACCCGGCTGGCGATGAGTTCGAGCACGTCATGCGGGACATCGAGGCGGTCCATCCTGGCCTTTTTGCGCAGGATCGCGATCCGGGTCTCCAGCTCGGGCGGCTGCACATCGGTGATCAGGCCCCATTCGAACCGGGTCCGCAGCCGCTCCTCCAGCGTGGCCAGCTGCTTGGGCGGCCGGTCCGAGGACACCACGATCTGCTTGTTGGCGTTGTGCAGGGTGTTGAAGGTGTGGAAGAACTCTTCCTGGATGCCTTCCTTGCCCTCGATGAACTGGATGTCGTCCACCAGCAGGATGTCGGTCTCCCGGTAGCGGCGCTTGAACGCCACTTTGCGATCGTCACGCAGACTGTTGATGAAGTCGTTGGTGAATTCCTCGGTGGAGACGTACTTGACCCGCATCCCCGGGAACAGCCGCTGGGCGTAATGCCCGGCCGCATGCAGCAGATGAGTCTTGCCCAGACCGGAGGCGCCCCAGACGAACAGCGGGTTGTAGGCCCGCGCCGGTGCCTCGGCGATCGCGACCGCCGCCGCGTGCGCGAAACGGTTGGACGCGCCGATGACGAACGTCTCGAAGGTGTACTTGGCGTTCAGACTCGCCGACGAGGTCTGCGGCGCCTGCGGTTCCTGTGACTTGGCGAAGTAGGTCGGCCAGGAATCGCGGACGTTGACCACGGGTTCGTCGTCATGGTCGGGGCGCTTGGCATCACCGACCGGCTCGCGGACCGGCTCGTGCACTGGTTCCCGGACGGTCTCGTGTGCTGCTTCGCGAATCGGCTCGTGCGCTGCGGCGGGCGACTGGCCCTCGGCCGGGCCTGGCTCGCGCGGGTCGGCGATCGGTGTGCGCGACGCGGGCTCAGGTGTGAACAGCGACTCCTGCCCCGGCGGCACCGACTCGCGGCGCGGCGCGGGGGCGGACTCGCGGCGGGGTGCGGGCGAGCTCTCGACCGCACCCGCGTCTTCCCGCTCGGCGTTCGGCGCCGGGTATTCGCCGCGCGGGGCGTACTCGGGCCTGCGGTAGTCGTCCGCCGGCCGATAGTCCTGATCTGGTCGGTGCTCGTTCGCCTCGGTGAAGTCCGAGCCGTAC
This sequence comes from Nocardia sp. NPDC059180, assembly GCF_042754945.1. Taxonomy (NCBI): domain Bacteria; kingdom Bacillati; phylum Actinomycetota; class Actinomycetes; order Mycobacteriales; family Nocardiaceae; genus Nocardia; species Nocardia sp. NPDC059180. Next base: position 345,120 of record NZ_JBHZBU010000001.1, on the reverse strand, counting down.
TCCGGCCTGCCGTAGCTCTCGCGCTGTTCGTAGCTCTCCCCCGAGCCGCCGTACCCACCGGACTCGGCGAACCCGTCGGCGCGCCCGTAGCTATCGGGCCGATCGAACTCCTGATCCTGTGGATAATCCTGGCCGGGCGGATAGGTACGGCCTGCGGCATAGTCGGCGCTGGGATAGTCGGGGGCGTAATCGTTGCCCGTGGCATAGCGCGGTGGACTGAACTCGCCACGGCCGGCGAACTCCGCATTCGGATACTCGGGCCTGCGGGCCTGCTCGCGTGGCCGTTCCGGCCTGCTGGTCATCCTGGCGTGCCGAGGCGGGGCGCTCGGACGTTCGGTGCCTGGCGTGCTCGGCGCGGCGATGCGCACCCCGAGACCTTCGACCTGCGGACCGAGGCGCCGCGCCAGCGAACGCAGGATCGGCTCCCGTAGATCGCGCTCGATCGCCTCCTGTGCCAGTGACGAAGGCACCGAGAGCAGCGCGAACCCCTGCGCGACGGTCAATGGCTTGACGAGCTTCAACCACGCCTGTTGTGCGCGGGAGACCGACGGGATGGCACCATCGGGAGAGCCGGTGGTGAGTTCGGCGACAACCTCCGGCCAAACAGTAGCCAACACGTTCTGCTCGTCGTCCATGCAGTGTCCTCCCCGGAGGTTGTCGATGGGAGCAGACGGCCGGGGTACGCAAGACGTCTACCGTGGTGGTTCGATCCGATCCCGCGTGGGTCCCTGACCGGTTCGGTCGCATCCCGGAATCGCGGTGTTCCCGGTGGCGGCGCGGCACCGTCGGCTTAACGAATATGCCACTCACGGGGTCTTTCCACACAATTATCCACAGATGTGGAGAACTCCTGTGGATTGGGGATCATGGCGGCGCTGACCGGGTGTAATGCTTCGACCAGCACCGGAGCCGGCAATCCTCCGGCTATGCCACTATCGGCCCGGCGCGCGCACCGGTCAGGGGTGTGGACGAGGTCACGGCCACATACCCCTGATATGGGCGAGTTTGACCCGTTCGTAGCCGCTGAGTACCCTCGTACAGTCACCCCTCGGTGCGGTGGCTGCCCTGTGCTGACTGTTCGCCAGGATCGCCACGCGCCGAGGATGGGCGAATCACCGAAAAGCTTCGGGCACGACCTGTGCCCACCAACTCGAGGAGTGTTGACCGTGGCCAAGGGCAAGCGGACGTTCCAGCCGAACAACCGTCGTCGGGCGCGGGTTCACGGCTTCCGTCTCCGGATGCGGACCCGTGCGGGCCGCGCCATCGTTTCCGCGCGTCGCCGTAAGGGCCGCGGCAGCTTGACGGCCTGATCCTCCTCCCGGATTCGGTGTCGGATGCCCGGTTCGCCGAACGCTGCGCTCCTCTTCCCTGATCGCTCACCAGCCCCCGGACTCTCGGGTGCTGCCTGAGTCGTATCGGCTGCATCGTCGTGCCGACTTCTCCAGGACGGTGCGGCGCGGCCGGCGAACCGGGAGACGCGATCTGGTTGTGCACGCATTCGTGCACACCGTGGATCCGGCTGCCGAAGCGACCGAGGACGCGCTGGTTCGCGTCGGCGGTCCGCGCTTCGGATTGATCGTCAGCAAGGCGGTGGGCAACGCGGTGATTCGTCACCGGGTGGCCCGCCGCCTTCGTCATATCTGCGCCGAGGTCGGCGACGAGATTCCCGTCGAGGCCGATATCGTCATTCGTGCGTTACCCGGCGCCGCCACCGCCGATTCGGCGGAGCTGCTGCGCCAACTGCGCGGTGCGGTCCGCAAGCTCGGTCTCGGCGCCGTCGCCCAGCCCGCCGTGCGTTCGGGTGAACCGGTATGAGATCGCCCGCGGTTCTGGTCCGATTGCCGGCCAATATTCTGATCTTCCTGATCGAGCTCTACCGGACATACGTGTCCCCCACCCGCATGCCGGTGTGCCGTTTCACCCCGACCTGTAGCGAGTACGCGGTCACCGCGTTGCGCACCCGAGGGCTGTTCATCGGCCTCGGACTGACGGTCGTGCGTCTGGCCAAATGTGCACCCTGGCACCCTGGTGGGTGGGACCCCGTTCCGGAGCGCAGACACCGCGACGAGCACGGGAACGAGGCAACCGCCGAATCGTCACGGGATACGACCCCGCCGGCCGACTCGGAGCCGGAGGCCAAGGCTTGTACAGGATCACCGCCCGCGGTGGTCGGCGATACGAACGACGGGAGTGCATAGAGCCGTGCTCGACTTCATTTATTACCCGGTGTCCTGGATCCTTTGGTTCTGGCACCGGGTCTTCGGGTTCGCGTTCGGCGCGGACAACGGACTCACCTGGGCACTGGCCGTGGTGTTCCTGGTGTTCACGCTGCGGCTTGTGCTCTATAAGCCGTTCGTGAAGCAGGTGCGCACCACCAAGCAGATGCAGGAGCTGCAGCCTCAGATCAAGGAGCTGCAGAAGAAGTACAAGAACGACCGCCAGAAGATGGCGCTGGAGATGCAGAAGCTCCAGAAGGACAACGGCTTCAACCCGCTCATGGGCTGCCTGCCGATCCTGGCTCAGGTGCCGGTGTTCCTCGGTCTGTTCCACGTGCTGCGTTCGTTCAACCGGACCGGACACGGTCTGGGTCAGCTCGGCATGGATCCCGTCACCAACGCCAACACTCCGAACTACGTCTTCAGCGCGGCCGACGTCCAGTCGTTCCTGAGCGCCCGCATCTTCGGCGCGCCGATCTCCGCGTTCATCACCACCCCGGCCAATGAGCTGCTGGCCTTCGAAGACTGGGGCGGCATCCCGAGTCGGGTTTCCATCGCCGCCGTCGCCATCCCGCTGATGGTCATTGCCTCGGTCGCCACGCACTTCAACGCGCGCGCCTCGGTCCAGCGCCAAACGCCGGAAGCTGCCGCCAACCCGCAGGCCGCACTGATGAACAAATTGGCGCTGTGGGTGTTCCCGCTCGGTGTGCTCGTCGGTGGTCCGTTCCTGCCGATCGCCATCCTGCTGTACTGGGTCTCCAACAACATCTGGACCTATGGGCAGCAGCACCTCGTCTTCGGCCGGATGGCCAAGGAAGAAGAAGCCAAGAAGCAGGCCAAGCTCGAGCAGCGGGCGCAGAACGCCCCGAAGCCGGGCGCCAAGCCGGTCGACACTCGCAAGAAGCAGGCGAGCGCCGCTGCCGAGGGCGAGAGCGAGGACGACGCCGCCACGACGAACGGCGCGGCCCCCGTGGCGAAGGCATCGGGCAAGCAGTCGGGACAGAAGCGGCCGGGCGGTCAGAAGAAGTCGGGCAATCGCGGCCGGGCCAATCAGAAGCGACGCCGCTGATTCCATTCGATCGGTGGGAGACCACGATCGCCGAGCAACCCCTTGATCGCGACACATCCGGGCAGCCGGCAGCCGCGACGAGCAGATGAAGGAAATCACATGACAGTTGAGACCGACGGAGGCGACGCCACTGTGGCAACGACGATGGTTGATGCCGACACCGAAGCGGGCGACGCCGCGGGCGACGCCGAAGAAGCGCTGATCGAAGAAGGCGAGATCGCGGGCGACTACCTGGAGCAGTTGCTCGACGTGCTCGACTTCGACGGCGATATCGATCTGGACGTCGAGGGCGACCGCGCGATCGTCAGCATCGACGGCGGCCGCGACCTGTCGAAGCTCGTTGGCCGCAACGGTGAGGTGCTCGATGCGCTGCAGGAGCTGACCCGCCTCGCGGTGCAGCAGGCGACCGGTGTGCGCAGTCGGCTCATGCTGGACGTTGCGGGCTGGCGGGCCAAGCGTCGCGAAGAGCTGAGCGCGCTCGGGACCGAGGCCGCGAAGCGAGTGCAGGAATCGGGAGCGCCCGAATCGCTGGCGCCGATGACGCCGTTCGAGCGCAAGATCGTCCACGACGCCGTCGCCGCCGTCGACGGCGTCGCGAGTGAGAGCGAGGGCGTGGAGCCGAACCGGCACGTGGTTGTCGTTCCGGCTTGACGGGTAGTCCGGCACGCCCCGTGCGCTGACAGGGTGCGCAATGGTTGGATAGGGCCTCGGGTCTTCGGACCGGGGCCCTTCTCCATATCCGGGTGCCGGTGCCCATGCCGATAAACGAGTACTCGGAAGGATGTTTCACGTGGAACGAGATCTCGGCGGAGCGACCGAGTTGCCGGCCGAGCTGGAGCCGCCGGCGGTAGCCGCCACGGTTTTCGGTGACCGTCTCGATCTCGCCCGCCGCTACTGTGCCGCACTGGCAACGGCCGGAGTGGAGCGCGGGCTGATCGGGCCGCGTGAGGTCCCTCGGCTCTGGGATCGTCACATTATGAATTGCGCCGTGATCGGCGAGCTGATTCCCGAAGGCGCGTCGGTCGTCGACATCGGCAGCGGCGCGGGCCTGCCCGGTATCCCCCTGGCCATTGCCCGGCCGGATCTCCGTATCACGTTGGTGGAACCACTGTTGCGGCGCACGATCTTTCTGAGTGAGTTCATCGAAGAGGCCGGCCTCGAGGTGATCGTCGTTCGTGGCCGCGCCGAGCAGTCGGGCGTGATCCATGAAGCCGGTGGCGCGGACGTAGTTACGTCGCGTGCCGTGGCCCCGCTGGCCAAGCTTGCTCAGTGGTCACTCCCCCTGGTTCGCGACCACGGTCGGATGCTCGCACTCAAGGGTGTCAGCGCGGCCGAGGAGTTGGTGCGCGACGCGGATGCGCTCGCTCGGGCCGGTGCGGGTTCGGCAGCGGTGGTGGAGTGCGGTGTCGGGATCGTCGAGACACCGACGCTCGTCATCAGTGCGGAGCGACTCCCGCGCTCCGAGCGGTCGCCGAAGCCACGTGCGGAGAAGTCTGCGCGTCGAGCGGCGCGGGCTGCCAAGAAGGCGAACTAACCGCTTTTCGTGGCCGATGTTTCACGGGAAACATGGACCGGCGCATGCGAATGGTCACGGATGCGCGTGTCGTGCGCGCGTCACCGCGATTCAGCTTTCTAATCGCGCCCGGGGCTGGCAAGCTAATGGGCGTCGGGCGTGAGCGTTGGTGCCACGGAGGGATCTGGATGTCACAGCGGCAGGAGCTCCGCTCGGTCGATCGGGCGCCGCGGTCCCGGTTGAGCATCAAGTTCGATCCGACACGGCTTGTTTGAAGACACGGCGCCGACGCGGTCGGGCACGTGATCTGGAGTTCTCGCGTTAGGAGCTGTCTATGTCGAGCGGTTCAGCGAATGTTTCACGGGAAACATCGCGAGTTCCGGGAATGCTGGATTCCAGCAACGCCGGTCCGGAAGCATTCGGAAGCACACCGTTCGGGAACATCTCCCCCAGTGAGACCCCGATAGCGGCGGAGGCGCACCGCGCGAGTCAGATACTGCATCCAGGAAAGGTGACAGTGCCGAAACCGCATGAGCAACGGATCATCACGATCGCTAACCAGAAGGGCGGTGTCGGTAAAACGACCACCGCGGTGAATCTGGCGGCGGCCCTGGCTCATCAGGGGATGAAGGTGCTCGTGATCGATCTCGACCCGCAGGGCAATGCCAGCACTGCACTGGGCGTCGAACACCACTCGGGTGTGCCGTCGAGTTATGAACTGCTCATCGGCGAGATCTCGGTCAAAGACGCGATCCAGCAGAGCCCGCATAGTGAACGGCTGCTCTGCATTCCGGCCACGATCGACCTCGCCGGTGCCGAGATCGAATTGGTGTCCATGGTTGCCCGGGAAGGCAGGCTGAAGGCCGCCATCCAGGAGGCCAATATCGCCGGCTACGACATCGATTACGTGATGATCGACTGCCCGCCGTCGCTGGGTCTGCTGACGGTCAACGCGATGGTCGCGGCCAAGGAAGTGCTGATCCCGATCCAGTGTGAGTACTACGCGCTCGAGGGCGTCGGGCAGCTGATCCGCAATATCGGTCTCGTTCAGTCGCACCTCAACCCCGAACTGCATGTTTCCACCGTGATTCTCACGATGTACGACGGCCGGACCAAACTGGCCGATCAGGTCGCCGAGGAGGTGCGTGGCCACTTCGGTGACGTCGTGCTGCGATCGGTCATTCCACGCAGCGTGAAGGTCTCCGAGGCACCCGGCTACGGCATGACGGTGCTGGACTACGACCCGGGCTCCCGAGGGGCGATGAGCTACCTTGATGCCGGCCGGGAAATGTCGGCCCGCGCGGCGGCGAAACGCGCGGCTGTCACCGAAGGTGCGGAGTGACGCAGGTCGTGCCGACCTGTGGCGGTGGTGGAACGAGAAAGGGGTAGGCCCGATGAGTCAGGCTAAGAAGGGTGGGCTGGGACGCGGTCTCGCAGCGCTGATCCCGACCGGACCGGCATCGACCGGCCTCGGTGACGCCGCGGCGAGCGTGGTCATCGGGGTCGACCCCGGACCGTTGCAGCCGGCCACCGCGTTCTTGCATCGGGTGCCCGACTCCACCGACGCGGTTGAACTCGATTCAGCGAGCGACGCGGTCTACCGCGAGATTCCGCCGGACGCCATCGAGCCGAACCCGAAGCAGCCGCGTCAGGTCTTCCAGGAGGACGCGCTCGCCGAGCTGGTGCATTCGATCCGTGAGTTCGGGCTCATGCAGCCGATCGTGGTGCGGCGCCTGGACTCCACCCCGGACCGCTACCAGCTCGTCATGGGCGAGCGGCGCTGGCGGGCCTGCCAAGAAGCCGGCCTGACCACGATTCCGGCCATTGTCCGGGAAACCGACGACGGCTCGATGCTGCGTGACGCGCTCCTGGAGAACATCCACCGCGTGCAGCTCAACCCCCTCGAAGAGGCAGCCGCTTACCAGCAGCTGCTCGAGGAGTTCGACGTCACCCATGAGGAACTGGCGGACCGGATCGGCCGCTCGCGTTCAGCGGTGACGAACATGATCCGGCTGCTGAAGCTGCCGGTGCCGGTGCAGCGGCGGGTTGCCGCCGGGGTGTTGTCCGCCGGACATGCACGGGCGGTCCTCGGACTGGAAGCCGGTGCCGATGCCCAAGAGGTGCTCGCGGCCCGCATCGTTGCCGAGGGCATGTCGGTGCGAGCCACCGAGGAAGCCGTCACGCTCGCGAACCGGGAACCCGAGAACGCCGCTCCCCCCACCCCCCGCCGCAAGCCGCTGCATGCGCCGGGATTACAGGATGTGGCCGAACGACTCTCGGAATCGTTCGATACTCGTGTAACAGTGAGTCTGGGCAAGCGCAAAGGAAAAATCGTCGTCGAGTTCGGCTCGGTCGACGATCTCGAGCGCATTGTCGGTCTGATGCAGCAGGACAACATCGGAACCTAACGAAATAGAGCCTGTGCACCCATGAAGACAACCCCGGCGCCGAAACGTCACTGTGACGGCAGTCGAAAACCGCACAGAGCCCCTGACCGAACAACACAGTGACGTGGAATGAGGCGGGTTCGCTTTGATCGCATATTCTTGCTGGCGAGAAGACAGTGATGCGGCGTGAGCGTGGAAGAATCAGACAGCTGGAGGCTGAGCAGAGCGGTGTCGACCAGCGTCACAGCATTGACCCTGGACGGGCTGGACAAACTGCCCGCACATGCACGGCGCTGTGTGTTCTGGGAGATCGATCCGGCCGTCGCGGCCGACTCACAAGAGTTCAGCGATCCGGTCTTCGAGAAGGAGGCCTGGCTCTCCACGGTCATGCTGGAATGGGGTTCCTGCGGGCAGGTCGCGACCGTCGACGGGATCTCCGCCGGTTGCGCGCTCTACGCCCCGCCGAGTGCCGTCCCCCGGGCGACACTGTTCCCCACGTCCCCCGTCAGCCCGGACGCCATCCTGCTGACCACGCTGCGGGCCGAGCAGCCGAATCAGGACACCGACGTCGCCTACCGGTTGATTCAGGCCGCAGTGACCGATCTGATGCGCCGCGGCGTCCGGGCGCTCGAAGTCTTCGGTCTCCGAGCCGATCCGCCGAGCACCGCGCTCTCGGATCGGTCCATGGGTTCCATGACCTTGATGGAACGCATCGCGACCCCGGTTCGTGACCGCTTGCGCAGCACCGGGCGGGCCACTGCGCGCTGTTCGCCGGAAACCTGCATGATCGACGCCGACTTCCTCGAGGAGGCCGGGTTCGAGGTCGTCGCACCGCATCACCGATTCCCCCGGCTGCGGCTGGAACTCGATTCCGATCACGGGTGGAAGGAAGACGTGGAGCGAGCGCTGGATCAACTGCTCGCGGCGGCCTCGATGACGGTGCCGACGCGGGTGCTCAGTCTCTGACGACAGCCACTGCCCCACGAACGACACTGCCCCGCCGACTGTATGTGCGGCGGGGCAGATTCGTGTGTGGGCTCTCGGTTACCCGCGATCGGCAGCGGCCAGCTCCTCGGCCAGCAGCTCGGCGAAAGTGTAGGTACCGGTCGGCTGATCGTCCTGACCGAGCAGGTACAGCCGCTTCACCGACACCAGGATCGCTTCGGCGATGACATCGCGCATCCGGGGGTTCGTGAGTACGGACGCATCGTATTCGTTTGTCAGGTAACCGATATCGACCTGAACCGTCGGCATCTTGGTGAGCCGCAGCAGATCCCAGGTGCGCTGATGGGTCCGGCAGTCCTGCAACGAGGTTCGTGCGACCACCTCACGCTGGATGAAACCGGCCAGCACCTGACCGATCATCGAGACCGAACCGTGCGAATTACCGAAGTAGAAGCCCGCGACCCCGTTGGCCGAGGAGCTGGGGTTGTTGGCGCTGCGCAGCGAGATCATCAGATCGGCGTCGAAGGCGTTGGAGGTCTCGGCACGCTCGGCGTCGGTGGGGTTGGCTCCCCATGGCCGCGACAGGAAGGTCTCCATTCCGGTCGCCGCCATCCGGCCCTCGAGCCTGCTGGCGAGATCCCACAGGATTTCCGATTCGTAGACGTCACCGAACTCCGTCGGCACGGCGTGGCCCTTGTCCGGTCCGCCGAGGCCCGGGTCGATGACGATCCGCTTGCCGGTCAGCTGCGGGCCGGCCCGGTGCACCACCTCTTCTTCGGCGATGCGATGCGGGTTTCCGCCGGTCACCCTGGCACCGAGCAGTTCGAGCGAGCGCAGCGTGTCCGGGCCGCAGATACCGTCGGCGGACAGCCCGATCTCGCGCTGGAACGCGGTGAGGCCGTCGTGGGTATGCGGACCGAAGTAGCCGTCGACACGGTGCACGTAGAAGCCGAGGTCTTGGAGCCGCCGTTGCAGTGTCGCCACGTCGTCACCGTAGAGCGGCGCGGACAGCTGATAGATCAGCGTGCGCGCGCCGAGCCGGTAGGAGGCCTCTTTGAGGGCCCGATACGTCGCGGGACCGACGATTCCGTCCACGAGCAGCCCGCGGTGCTGCTGGAATGCGCGCACCGCGGAGTCGAGCTGGTGATCGAAGGTGGCGTCGGTGTCTTTCCAGTACTCACGCGGGTCCTCGCCATCGAGGTTGTGCGCGTGCAGGAAACCCAGACTTGCCAGGGTGCTCCGAACCTCTGCGACGGCTGGACCGGTATCGCCGTGACGAAGTCGGTGCATGCGTGAGAGCCCTTTCCCTTCCGTCAGCCCGGGTACCCACCAATGCGATGGGTTACACCCTCGCACCACCGGAGCGTCGGTCGATTGTCTCAGACCCGGACCGAATTTCGGCAATTCCGGGTCTGGGCATACTACGGCGCGTCGCTGATGTGCGATGCCTTACGGCGGAGTTCGCCGCGGTGATCGTCGAGGGAGTCAGATGACGCCATCGAGTTCGCGCAGCAGAGCGGCTTTGCCCTTGGCTCCGACGATCTGCTTGACCGGCTTGCCACCGGCGAACAGCATCATAGTGGGCAGCGACAGGATCTGATAATCCTTGGCGGTGACCGGGTTGGCGTCCACATCCAGCTTGGCGACGGTCAGCTTATCGGCATGGGTGCCCGCGATTTCCTCCAGCACCGGCGCGACCATCTTGCACGGGCCGCACCAGTCCGCCCAGAAGTCGACCAGAACCGGCTTCTCGCTGAGCAGGACGTCATCGGCGAAGGTGGCGTCGGTGACGGTGATGGTGGTTTCGGACATGGGTGTTCTCCTCGTGAAGCTGTGAATCGCCTGGTCAGCGAGATCAGTTGGCGGGGACCGCGACCGGACGTCCGGCGTGGTCGAGAGTGTTGGCGGTGATATCGCCCTGTTCGGCGAGCCAGCGTTCGGCGTCGATAGCGGCGCGGCAGCCGGTGCCCGCGGCGGTGATCGCCTGACGGTAGGTGTGATCGACGAGGTCGCCCGCGGCGAAGACGCCGGGCACCGCGGTGGCGGTGGACGGATCCGACACCTGCACATAGCCCTCGTCATCGAGTTCGACCTGGCCGCGCACCAGTTCGCTGCGCGGGTCGTGGCCGATCGCGACGAACATGCCGGTGGCGGCGAGTTCGGAGGTTTCGCCGGTGCGGGTGTCGCGCAGGGTGAGGCTTGTCACGCTGGTGTCGCCGTTGACCCGCACGACGTCGGCGTTGGTGACGAAGCGGATCTTCTCGTTGGCCTTGGCCCGCTCCAGCATGATGCGTGAGGCACGGAATTCGTCGCGCCGGTGCACGATGGTGACGCTGGAGGCGAACTTGGTGAGGAAGGTCGCCTCTTCCATGGCGGAGTCGCCGCCGCCGACCACGACAATGTCCTGGCCCTTGAAGAAGAAGCCATCGCAAGTGGCGCACGCGCTGACGCCGCGGCCGAGCAGATCCTGCTCACCGGGAACGTCGAGGTAGCGGGCGGCCGAGCCCATGGCGAGGATCACGGCGTAGGCCTGGAAGGTCTCGTCACCGACGGTGACCTTCTTGATCGGTCCGCTCAGGTCGATGGCGTCGACGTCCTCGGTGCGGATGTCGGCACCGAAGCGCTTCGCTTGGTCGCGCATCTGCTCCATCAGGTCCGGGCCCATGATGCCGTCGCGGAAGCCGGGGAAGTTCTCCACCTCGGTGGTGGTCATCAGGGCGCCACCGAACTGCGTTCCCTCGAACAGCAGCGGCTGCAGCTCCGCGCGGGCCGCGTATACCGCGGCGGTATAGCCGGCGGGGCCGGAGCCGACGATGATCAGGTCGCGAACTGGCGTGCTCATGGGGCCCTTCCGAAAGACATCAACGGGACGTGTCGGTCAACAACAGCGTAAACGCACTTGTTCCCCGGGTGAGCGCGCTATCCGATGTCGGTGACGGCCAACACTCTCGGGTCGCCGGCGCTGCAGCTCGGCTCGACCACGAGGGCGGTGATCTTTCCCGGTGCGGTGCCCGCGACCAAGATCAGGACCGCGTCCGCACCGCGGAAGGTGATATCGGAGGAGCCGAGGATTTTACGGTCGTATCCGGCGGCCGCCACGCAGCCGGCCAGTCGGGCGGAATCGGCGAGCGGTCCGGCGACGTCGTGGCGGCCGAGAGCGCCGAGGGCGACCGCGGAGTTCAGATCATCTCCGGGCGAAGTATCGACGGTGGTCGGCCCAGCGGTGGGGCTGACGGTGCTGTCGTCTCGCACGGTGGCGACCACGATGGCGGCGCAGGCGATGACCGCGACGGCCGCCGCGGCCGCAGTGATCCTGCGCATCCTGCGCCGGCGCCGCTCATCGAGCGATACCACCGGCGCCACCGAATCTGTTGGCGCGTCGGGCGATTCGACATCGGACCGCGGATCCGCTACCAGCCGGGGTAGGTCGGTTGTCCGTGCGGTCGGTTCCTCGTCCGGTTCGGCGTGCCCCAGTTCCTCGGCCCATTGCCGCAGTCGCGCGGACACATCGTCGGGCATCGGATGGATGATCCGGTCGTCGCGGCCGAGGGCGCGCACGTGTGCGCTGACCTCATCGAGCGACTGTAGGTACTGCTGGGCCTCCGGATCGCCGTGGACCGCGGGCCACAACTGTTCGCTCTGTTCGCGCGAGAGGTTGTCGGCGTGCAGGTCGGCGAGCAGCTCCGCCGAAAACGGAGGCTGCGGAACGGATCGGGTCGCCATCGCACCTCCAAAGTGTTCTTACATTTGACCTTGCACGCAGCCCGGCGAATGCCAGGCGGCGGTTACATCGTCTCGTGGTTCGTCACTATTACTGACGCAACAGGGTCACATCCGGTTCCCTGGATCCCGCAGAAATTCCAAACGTTCTCCGAGCCGCTGCCTGGCGCGGGCGCATCGGCTTTTGATGGTCCCCTCCGGCACACCGAGCATTGCGGCCGCGTCCGACACGCTATACCCCTCCAAATCGACCGCGACGATGGCGGTGCGCTGGTCCGGCGGCAGTGAGAACAGCGCGCGGTCGACCACCATCGACATCTCCAGCCGGGCGATGTCGTCGCGTTCGTCGGCCGGTTCCGGCATGTTCTCCGGTGTCAATGAGAACGCGCGCCTGGTCTTGTTGCGGCGGATGCGGTCCAGGCAGGCGTTGACCACGATCGCGTGCAACCAGCTGCGTACCTCGGATTCGGCACGGAAGGAGCCCGCGGTGCGGTGCGCCGACAGCAGCGCGTCTTGCAGCGAGTCGGCGGCGTCCTCACGGGTGTAGGAGGTGCGCACCGCCGTCTGCCAGAGGTGGTCGTTATGCCTGCGCAGCAGCTCGGCGAAGGCGTGCGGGGCGCCGCCCGCGTGGGCGCGCAGCAATTCGGCGTCGGTGGCCTCGCCCGGAACGAATGTGCCCGTGCGCACGGAAACGGACTGCGGCCTCCCTCTGCGGGAGCCCTCGTTCACCTCGGACGACAATGCCAACCCCTTGGACGCGCTCACCGGGGTGACCGGCCGGCATGGCCGAACACCGAAGAAATCGCAGCATGCAGGGATCGAAACGCCTGATCCCGAGAGGCTCCCCTGCTGAGAGCGCGAGCAGAATCATAACGTGGGTAACGATTCGGTAGCAACCGAACCATGATCGGCCAGTCAGCGTGACCTAGCCGTTATCTTGCGACGTTATGCCTGGTGAGGGCCGTGTGCCGGGGCAGATCAGCGCGCGGCGTCGAACCGGATATCGGCGATAGAGGACTGGAACTGCCCGTCGGAGTTGCCGAGACCGGTGATCCACACCAGGACATAACGGGCGGCCTGATCGGCCTCGACGGGGATCTGGGTGACGCCGTCGACCAGGGTCGCGGTGCCGATGAGCTGGGTCTGATCGAGCGTCGGCGAGGTGGTCGGCGAGGTACGGATCTCCACGGTGGTGCCCGGGCTCGGCGAGTTGATCGCGACGTTGCTGAGCTTGGCCGGGCTCGGCAACGTGGCCAGCAGGCCGACGCCCTTCTTCAGCGCCGGGAACTGTTGGAAGTACTGATCGGTGCGCCACATGGTGGAGGCGTTGTTGTCCAGGACCGAGCCGACGCCGCTGACGTTGTCCGGGGTGCCCTCGGGCGAGAACACCGAAACACCCGTGACCGGGACCGGCACACCGGCCTTTGGAGCGGGATCACCCGGCGTCGCGGCCGGCTCGGCGGGCGCCGAATTGGCGGTGGTCAGGCCGATATTGCGCTGCTCATTGAGCGGTTCATCGGAGGCGCCGGGCGCGAAGATGCTCACCATCCACCAGATGATGATGCCGACCACCAGCGCGGTGAGGATGCCGAGCCCCACCATGATCCACATCATCCGCTGCGACTTCTCCCGTTCTGCCGCAAGCAGTTCGGGATCGGCAAGCGAATCGTCGGCAGGGGCGGTGGCCCGCTGGCCGAGTCGAAGCACCGGAATGAAATCGGTCTTCTGGTCGACCACCGATGCCTGCTCGAGCACATGCTGCACTGTCGCCGCAGTACGCACACCCTTGTTGGGCTCGAGCGACCTGACCGCGACGGCGGAGATCTCGAACGGCACCTCGGGCCGGATCTGACGTGGTTCGACGGGGGTGCCGTCGGGGCCGAAATCGGCAAGGCGCAGCCCGCCGACCGTGGCGGCGCTGCCGGTGACACCGCCGGCGCGCAGCGGCCAGCGTGCGGTGATCAGGGCGTAGAGCATGGCGCCGAGACCACGTACGTCGGATTGGGCATCGGAGTCGGCCAGGGTGCCGGGGAACGCGAGGACCGCATCACCGGAGGCGCTGATCCGCACCCGATCCGGATGGTCGATCGACAGCGAGCCGCCGCCGCGGTGAGCCATCTCGGCCGCCGCGGACAGGGCCCGGATCGCGCGAGCGGCGCCGATGGGCGATGGCACGGTATCGGCCATCTCCCGCAGCGAGCGGCCGGGAGTCCATTCGGCCACCACGATGCCGCCGGAGCTGCCGCGCACCACGTCAAGGACGCGGGCAAGGCCGGGCGAATTGATCCGGCCGAGGCGCAGCGTGCGCGACAGGATGGCCTGCGGGCCGTCGTGACCGGAATTATCGGAAGCCTGCTGGTCGGCGTCGACGAAGGTCAGCGCGACCTCGCGATCGAGTTTGATATCGAGCGCCTGCCAGAACTTCAGTCCGCGGGCACCGCCGTGACTGGCGAGCAACCGATAACGGCCGCCCGCGACGGAGGCACCGGGCAGCAGCTTCGGGCCACGCGGAATCCGACGCGGACCGCCACCGTCACCGCCGCCGACGGGCGGCATGACCGGCAGCATTCCGGTGTCGTACATCGGATCGCGTGGCGGCGCGTGATGCTCGGTCCGGTCGTCTGCGTGCTCGGCGTCAGGCGCCGATTGCGCGACCTGCGGGTCGAACTCACCCGGCTGGTGCGCGGATGCGGAATCGGACTGCTCCCCCGCGGCGAGCGGAACGTCGGTGGAGAGCCCGCCGGCCGTGTTCGCAGCTGATTCGGCGGCTGGGACGCCGCCCACCGCGTCGTCGCTCACCCTCGGTCCTCCTTCGCCCTGATGTGTCGCAACCCCGGCGAATTCGCCACTTGTGCTTCTCTGCCGAACAGGGTACGGGAACTCGCCGACCCCGGTGATGTCAACAGCATTCGAGCGGATAACGGGTAGCACCATGGTCTGTGCGTCCATGGGGTCGTAATGGGAGTAGGCCAGGTACGGATCCGGCCTGCGCAGGATCGTGGTGGCGTAATCGTCCTCGGCCGATTCGTCCAGCCCCAGATCGGGGGCGGGCGGGGTGATGCCGAGTTTGCGCGAGACGGCCACGGTGATGGCCACGATCTCCGGGATGCCCGCAAGGCGCATGAGGCCGAATGCGACACCGAACATCACCAGCGAGGTGATGACGACCCGGATGAACGAGCCGGGCCCGTGCAGCGAATCCGAGAGCCGGTACAGGCCGAGCACCTTGTCCACGATCAGCATCACCGCACCGCCGGCGGCAGAGGCCAGCACGACACGGGTGATGGTGTGCCCGACATTGGCCATGCGCAAATCGCCGAGGCTGCGGTGCAGCAGGTAGCCGCCGATGAAGGCGCCTGCGGTGAACCCGATACCGGTGGCCGCGCCGAGCACCATCACGACCTGATCGCCGTTGCTGGCGATCACCGGCGCCAGCGCGGAGCCGATGATCTTGACCGTCACGATGCCGAGAATGATCCAGGTCGGCGTCCACGCCTGTTCCCTGGCGTAGAAGACCCGCAGATGGATCAGCACCAGCGAGTACGGGATCAACGTGAAGGCCGACCAGCTGACCGCCTGGCCGAGGCGTTCGGCGTCCTCGGCGAAGCGGGCGTAGCCGAACAGCGCGTCACCGACCTGGGGGCCTGCCAAGGTCAGGAAGATGACGATGGGGATCAGCGCGATCATCGTCAGCCTGGTCGCGGCCGACAGGTCGTCGACCACCGCGGGAGTGTCGTCGTTGGCGGCGTTGCGGCTCAACCGCGGCATGATCGCGGTGAGCAGGGTGACACCGAGCACGCCGTAGGGCAGCTGCAGCAGCGCCCAGGCGTTGTTGTAGATCGCCGGGCCCGCCGCGTCGGCCTGCGAGGAGATGTGGTTGGCGAAGATCGTGCCGATCTGGCTGATCAAGACATAGAGGATGATCGCGGCGCCCATGGTGCCGAACTGCTTGAGCCGCTCGTCGACACCCCACAGCGGGCGAAGGTCGATGTCTTCGCGCCGGATGGCGGGAATCAGCACCAGTGCCTGGGTGACGACGCCGAGGGTCACGCCGACGCCGAGGATCAGCAGCTTGGGATCACCCATCCGCACCGGGTCCAGCGAGATCTCGCCCGGGCTCAGTGCGTACAAGCCGAGCGTGGCCAGCACGACGATGTTGTTGAACACCGGCGCCCAGGCACCGGGTTTGAAGTTCTGCCTGGTGTTCAAAATGGCCGTGAACAGCGCGGACATGCCGTAGAACAGGATGGCCGGTACCAGCAGGAACGTCAGCGCGGTGGTCAGTTCGGTATTGACCTCGCCGTCGGCGGCGACGAACAGATGAGTGGCCAGGATCGGCGCGGACGCCGTCGCCAGCAGGGCCGCGGTCGCGAGCACCACGAACGCCGCGGTGACCAGTCGCCGCACGAACGCGGCACCACCGTCGGGGTCCTCCTGTTCGGCGCGCACCAGTGTCGGCACCACGATCGCGGTGAGCACCGCGCCGAGCACCAGTTCCGCGACCATGTTCGGGATCAGGCTCGCCGAGAGGAACGCACTGGCGATGGCAGGGCCGAGGATGGTGAGCAGCAGCAGCTGCTTGCCGAAACCGGTGATTCGGCTGATCAGGGTGGCGAAGGCGATGGAGCCGGAATCACGAAGTAGGCGAGCGTTGGCGCTCTCCTTCGATTCCTTCTCGGCCACGACGACAGGCATGCCCTTGGTACCGGGCCTGCTGCCGGATTCGGCGCGGGCCGCGACCCGCTCGGGCGGCGCCGGGCGTTGGGCGGGTCGACGCACCTGCGGCTGCGGCTGGGTCGGCGGGCGGTTCGGAGCTTGTTCACCCTGGTGTGCCGGGCGGTTCTGCGGCGGCCGAGTCCGACCCGGCGGCGGTCCGCCTGCGCGATGCGGCTGCCCCGGGTGCTGCGGCCTGCCCTGGCCGTGCGGCGGTTCGGGCCGCTGTGGCTGACCGGGCTGCGGGGGGCGACCCGGAGGCGCCGGACGGGCGGGCGGTCGTTGCTGCGGGATCTCACCGCTGCGCGGATAGCCCCCACCCTGCGGTGGTCTGCCCTGTGGCGGAATCCGCTGCGGTGGCGGCATGCGGCCCGGCTGCCCCGGCTGTCCGGGTCGACCGGGCTGCGGCGGCGGGCCCGGCCGCTGCGGACGCGGCTCGGCCGGATAACTCTGTTGGCCGGGGTGTGCGGGCGGTGCGGGCCGTTGCTGCGGTGGCATGCGGCGGCCATGGCCGGGGGGTTCGGCCGGACGGCTGATGCGAGGGGCCCCTGGCGGCGGTCCATCGTGGGTATCGCCGGTCATCCCAGGCTCCGAATGCGGCCCGCGCTCCCAGGGCGCCGCGGGTGCCCGGCGGGCCGGCGGTCCGTCGGGGCGGGCGTCAGGTCGCTGATGAGCGAATTGATCATCGTCGCCCATCATGCCTCCTGTGCCTCGCCGGGCAGCGGAACCAGGCGGATGCGATGAGCTGCGTCGTACCGAAGCACGTCGCGCGAAACTCGCTCATCTACACCTCCTGTTGCTGTCCCTGCTGCCGAAGTACGCGCTTACGCGCCCGCCGGTACCTGTTGACCCGTCGCCGGATGCCCGGATCGACGCCCTTGTCGGCGGGATCCGGCTCTCCGTGGAACCGGCGCCACAGGCGGCGTCCGGCCAACAGGAACAGCAGTATCCCGGCACATGCGGTAATTATCGCCAGCGTTTGACCGTACGCGTTCGAACGCACCGATACCGACGTGGCGTTGCCGAGCGGCACCCCCTCCGGCGTGGTAAGCGAAATCGGAATGACCAGGTTACGGGAGTCGCTGACCTCGGTGGGGATCTGGAACGAGCGGGTGCCGCGGGGCGGCAGCTGCTGCTCACCGATATCGGTGATCTTCGTCTCGGCGGGTGCGTCGATTCGGAACCTGATCCGCACCGCGACCGGCAGATCGTTGCGGGCGACCAGCAGCAACGGGCTCTGCTCCGAGGCCAGTGTGTACACCCCGCCCGGTGGCAGCACAGTGACCGAACCGAACATGTTGTCCAGTGCGATCGTGGCCTGTTCCACCCGGCGTTGGGCGAAGGTGTCGGCCAGCGCGGTCTCGCCACGGCGATCCGACAGGCTCAGCGTCCGTATCAGATCGTCGCGTATCGGGGTCAGGAATTCCTGTGGCGTCGGCTCCGACTGCGGCACCTCGACCAGCGCGCTCATCAGCTCGGTGATTCGATGCCCCTGATCTCGCACCGGTCCGATGAACCGGGCAGGTGCCGCGTCCTGGCTCGCCTGCGCGAGGTAGTCGACCTGGTACGAGGTGCTGTCGGCGGGCTGGGCCAGCAGTTGATCGAACGTGCGTGGCGTCGCCAGATTATTCTTGAACAACAGGTCGAGCTGCTTCAACAGTGCGGCGGCCTCGTCCCGGTTGGCGCCCCATTGCTGCGGTGGCACCAGCAGCGTCGAGCGCGGCCGGTCCGGGCGCGGATTGAGCGCGCTCCACGACACCGCACCGAGTGCGTCCTGTAGCCGGGCGGTCCTGGAGTCCTTGGTGACCTCATAGCGGACCTGATCGGGGGTGAACGAGGGCGTCGGCGGGTTGGAACCCATGGCCGCGAGCGCGGTCGCCGACCAGATGTCGAAGGTGGCCGCGCGCAATGCCGGATCGACGGCCGGTTCCGTGGTGCGCGGCGTCGGGGCCGGTGCGGCGGATGGTGGTGTTCCGACGGGCGGAGTGGGATCCGCGGGCGCGGGCGCGGTGACACCGGGCAGCCGGACCACATCGGGTGTGCCCGGCTCCGGCTCGGTGCGAGCGGTGCGGGTCGCGGCGCTGCGGCCCGTGCGTGCCGAGGAGATATCGGGGTTGTCGGCCGGTGCGACGGCATTGTCGGCCAGTACCGCCGTGCTGAAACCATTGGTACGCAGCAGCACACCGGCGCCCGCGTCGATACTGCCGGAGTCGGGCAGGCTCACCCCGCGCACCGACCGGGTGGACAGGATGGAATCGACGACGTCGGCAGGCGCTTTCAACGCCCGCGCCGTGAGTTGCGGATCGTCCACCGCGGCCAGCGCGGACACGTCGACCTGCGCGAACGGCAGCGCGACCGTGCACACCGAGGATGCGAGCGCGCGCAGCCGGTCCAGCCAGGCTTGTGCCTGTTCCGAACCGGTGCCCGCCCTGGTCGCGCCGTCGGGATCCGACGGGCTGGCCAGCACCCGGTAGTCCTCGGTCATCGCCTGCACGGTGAGCAGCAGATCGGGGTCGACGGCCACGCAGACCGCTGACGCCAGCCGCTTGTCCCGGCCCGCGTCGGTGCCGAGCGCGGTCTCCAGCGCATCGAGCAGCTGCTCGAGCCTGCCGCCCTTGCCGAGCGAGGAGGCCAATTCATCGTCGGTCAGTTCGGGGATCTCATCCACCGTCCCCGGCCGCCCGGCCACCAGTCGCGGCCGATCCGCCAGCGGCCACACCAGGGTGGTCGCCACCGGTGGTGCGGGCGGTGCGGGCACCGGTTGGGTATCACCGGCCGAAGCTGGCGGCAGGCCGAGGACCGGGAGCAGGAATCGAGCGTCGTCGAGCCGGGCCTGATTGCCGTAGGCCGGTTCCCCGTTGACGTTGAGCAGCAGCGGATACACCCCGGGCTCGGTGATGCCGAGCGAGGCGCCGGCGTCGTCGGCCCGCAATGCGATGCTCAGCGTGAACTGGCGGCGCTGACCAGGGCTCAGCCGCTCGGCGACGTCCTCGAAGGGGCCGGCCATGTCGTAGTTGGCCTGATCGAGTCGCAGGGCCGTGCGCAGGCCGCTCGGTTCGGTGACCGCACGCGCGCGCTGCACCCGGACGCTGACGTCGTCGACGACGCGGTCGCCGATGTTGGTGACGGTGCCGGACACGGTCAGTACCGGATCGCTGGTCGTGGTCACCGTGGTCGGGGTCACCGAATCGAGCGAGAGTTTGAGAAATTTGGGCGACGAGGCTTCACCGGACTCGCTCGGCTGCGCGTCCGCGGGCAGTTCGCTCAGCACCGGCAGCGTCGCTGCCGCGCCGAGGATCGTCAGGACCGCCACGATGATCCGCAGTCCACGCGTCATTGCTTGCCGGTCTCCATCCGGTCGATCAGCCGGTTCGCTACCTCGGCCAGGCGCCGCTCGTCGGCATAGGCGAGTCGGGAATCCAGTTCACTCAACGGAACCCACGCCACCTGGGTGACTTCGATGTCCGCGTCCGACAGTTCACCACCGACCGAACGCAAAAGGAAATGGTGCACCGTTTTGTGTACCCGCCGGCCGTCGGTCACGAACCAGTAATCGATGCTGCCGAGTTCGGCGACCACCACGCCGTCGATGCCGGTTTCCTCGGCGACTTCCCGGATCGCGGTCTGCTCGGAGGTCTCGCCCTCTTCGATATGGCCCTTGGGTAGCGACCACAGCAGCCGCCCGCGCCGATCGGTGCGTCCGATCAGTGCCGCGCTGCGCTGTTCGCGTGGTCCGTCGAGGCCGTCGACGACGAGCCCGCCCGCCGAGGTCTCCTTGACCGTACGCATGCGTGGTCTCGCCGCGTTTCCGGCCGAACCACGGCGCCGGGGCTGGCGGCGTCGACTGTTCGCGCGATCGGCCGGGGACACCAAGCAATCCTAATCGACGCAGTCGGCACAGCAGTCCACAGTCCGCCGCGTGGCCGGGGGTTCCTCCGGCGCCCGACGGCGGTGTCCGTCCCACCGCCCCGCTGGGTAAGGTTCACGTTCGTGGTTTCGACCGGCCCCGACCCAGCCCAGCTGCCTGCGCAGTCCGATCACGCGCAGCTCGCGCCCGAACAGCGCCGTACTCGGCTGCTGGCCGCGGCGGCGGTGACGCTCGGCAGGCTCGACGATGTGCTGACTCCGCTCGGCGAGCTGTTCGCCGCGCGCGGGTTCCACCTTTATCTGGTCGGCGGCAGCGTCCGCGACGCGGTCCTCGGCAGGCTCGGCACCGACCTGGACTTCACCACCGACGCCAGACCCGAGCAGGTGCAGGACATCCTGCGCGGCTGGGCCGACCACCTGTGGGACACCGGCGGCCTGGCCTTCGGCACGGTCAGCGCGTCCAAGGCCGATCAGCAGCTGGAGATCACCACCTTCCGCAGCGACAGCTACGACCGGGTCACGCGCAATCCCGAGGTCACCTTCGGCGACACCCTCGAGGGTGATCTGGTGCGGCGCGATTTCACCGTCAACGCGATGGCGGTGAAGATCGCCGCGGACGGTTCGCTGGAGTTCGTCGACCCGCTGGGCGGGCTGGATGCCCTGCTCGAGGGCCTGCTCGACACGCCGTCGACGCCGCAGGAATCCTTCGGCGACGATCCGTTGCGCATGCTGCGCGCCGCTCGATTCGTTTCCCAGCTCGGTTTCGAATTGCATCCGCGGGTGAGTGCCGCCATCACCGAAATGGCCGGCGAGATCGAACGCATCACCGCCGAACGGGTCCGCACCGAACTGGACAAGCTGATCGCGGGTGCGCATCCCATCGACGGCATCAACATCATGTGCGAGACGGGGCTCGCCCAGCTGGTGCTGCCCGAGGTGCCCGCGATGAAGCTGGAGATCGACGAGCACCACCAGCACAAGGACGTGTACTGGCATTCGCTGACCGTCCTCGACCAAGCCATCGACCAGGAAGAGGGCGACCCCGACCTGGTGTTGCGCTGGGCGGCGCTGCTGCACGACATCGGCAAACCGGACACCAAGCGCAACGAAGCGGGCGGCGGTGTCAGCTTCCATCACCACGAGGTGGTCGGCGCCAAGATGGTGCGCAAGCGGATGCGGGCGCTGAAGTATCCGAAGCAGTTCACCGAGGACGTGGCCCGGCTGGTCTTCTTGCACCTGCGGTTCCACGGCTACGGCAAGGGTCAGTGGACCGATTCGGCGGTGCGCCGCTACGTCACCGACGCCGGTGACCTGCTGCCCCGGCTGCACAAGCTGGTGCGCGCGGATTGCACCACCCGCAACAAGCGTCGCGCCGCCGCCCTGCGCGCCACCTACGACGATCTGGAGATCCGGATCGCCCGGCTGCAGGAGCAGGAGGATCTCGATCGGGTCCGCCCGGACTTGGACGGC
This sequence comes from Nocardia sp. NPDC059180, assembly GCF_042754945.1. Taxonomy (NCBI): domain Bacteria; kingdom Bacillati; phylum Actinomycetota; class Actinomycetes; order Mycobacteriales; family Nocardiaceae; genus Nocardia; species Nocardia sp. NPDC059180. The sequence continues at coordinate 323,220 of NZ_JBHZBU010000001.1, read as the reverse complement.
AACGCCATCATGGAGCTGCTCGATCTGAAACCGGGCCCCGATGTCGGTAAGGCCTGGCGTTTCCTGAAGGAGCTTCGGCTCGACCGCGGCCCGCTGACCAGGGACGACGCCGAAGCAGCGCTCGTCGAGTGGTGGAAAACCCAGGCCTGAGCCCGATCAGAAGACGATCAGCGTCGTCCCCGCGACGATCGCCGAGCGCATCTGCGCGAGGTCGAACGAACCGCTGACCTCCGGTAGCTCGACCCGGAACCGCACCAGCTCCCCATCGCGGGTTGCGTGCACGACGCGCGCGTTGTTCGGCAGCTCGGGCAGCCGGATCGGGCGCAAGGTGCGCATCCGGCGCGGAATCGGGATGCCGAACCAGCCTGCTCGGCGGATATCGAGCGCGAGCATATTGTCCTGCACCGTTGCGTCGGCGACCGCGGTGATCCGCCGCTGCCGGTGCACAGCCTTGACCAGGCCTTCCGGCGCGACCGACAGCTTCCAGTCCAGCTGCTGATCATTGAGCCAGTCGATCAGTGCGGCAGTGGTGACGGTGCCTTCGATATCGAGCTGCGCGGTGCGCACTCTGGTCGGAACGCCGGGGATGAGCCGGACGCCGTGCGCGATGACCGTCATCTCGCGGATCGGATGCTTATCCCAGCTCAGCTCGGTCAGCACGGTCTTGGTCTGGAAATGCGCGCCGCGGCGGCGGACCTTCAACACGTCGAGGGTCGCGGTCAGATCGTGTCCGAGCAGGGCGGCGCTGACTTCTTGGCCGCCGAACCGGCTGAGAATGCCTTCGCTGAGCATCGTCATCAGCACATCGGGCATCAGCGCGGTCACCGTGCCCGCCCCCAGATCGGCCACCGGATCCACCCACGAGGTGGTGTAGGAAATCCACTGCTCCAGCCAGGATTGCTCGAACAGCCGCTTGCCGAAGTCCACTGCCCACAGCGGTGACCAGGACTTCGGGTCGAAATACGTGGCCATGATTGCTCCGAGCGTACTGGCCTACCCGTGGCGCGACCACGGGCGAATACGGCATCGACGGCTGCCGATACTCCGTGACCGGCGCCGAACTGCGATCCTTGTCTCGGGAATCACACCCCGAGGACAATGGGTATCGGACGGGAAGGACGCGCATGGCGCTGGATCTGAACAGCGATCTCGGCGAGGGTTTCGGGCCGTGGACGATGGGCGACGACGAGGCGATGCTCGATATCGTCACCAGCGCCAATATCGCCTGTGGTTTCCATGCCGGTGATCCGTCGATCATGCGCCGGACCTGCGCGTCGGCCGTCGAGAAGGGCGTCCGCATCGGCGCCCACGTCGGCTACCGCGATCTGGCGGGATTCGGCCGCCGGGTGATCGAGGTGGCGCCGGCCGAATTGCGCGATGAGGTGCTGTACCAGATCGGTGGCCTGGACGGTTTCGCCCGCGCCGAGGGCGACCGGGTCCGCTATGTGAAGCCGCACGGCGCGCTCTATCACGCGGCGGCCAGGGACCGGAAGGTCGCCGACGCCGTGCTGGCCGCGGTGGCCGAATACGATCCCGAGCTCGCGCTGCTCGGGCCTGCGGGCACCCATCTCGAACACGCCGCGGGCCATATCGGGGTGCGGTTCATCGGTGAGGGTTTCGCCGATCGTGGCTACACCCCGTCGGGTGAGCTCGCCGATCGCGGGAACCCCGGCGCAGTACTGCATACGAACGAGGCGGTCGCCCAGGCGGTCTCGATCGCCATGTCCGGTACCGCCCGCACCGTCGGTGGGTCGGGCGAGGTCACCGTGCGTGCGGCCAGTATCTGCGTGCACGGCGATACCCCCGAGGCGGTGGGCATGGCGCGGCTGATCCGGGAGACCCTCGACGAGATCGGGGTGGTGGTCGCGCCGTTCAGCTGAGGTGAGATCGCCTCGGCAGAACCGATGTTGCGCGATTGCGCCGCCCGACGCAGTTGCGTCGCGCGGGTGGGCTCGCCGGTAGGGATGCGTGTCGCGGGTGGATCGGGCACCCACGATCGCCGGTGCGGGTGGCGTGGGGGCCGTACCATCGTTGGCCTGGAGGGAGGCGCTGATGACGAAACCGGTGGGTTCGGCGCCGCATGGGGCGCTGCCGTCCCCGGATGCCGGCGGATCGGTGATCCGTGCGGCCGGTGATCGCGCCTTTCTGATCACCCCGCATCAGGTGGAGGCGGTAGCCGGACTGGCTGCGACACTGCGCGATCGGCGGCTCGATGGCGTTCAGGATGTGTTGCCTGCCGCCGAAACCGTGCTGGTGACGCTGCGGTCGAGCCGGGATGTCGAGCGAGTGCGCAAGGCCTTGAGCATCGTGATCGACGAGGTCGCAGAACGCGTCGATTCCGGCAACGTTTCCCGTGGAACATCCTCCGACAGCGATCCGATCCTGATTCCCGTGCACTACGACGGTGCAGACCTGGCCGACGTCGCCCGGATCCTCGAGATGACCGTCGACGCGGTGATCGCCGCGCATACCGGGACCGTATGGCGTTGCGCCTTCGTCGGTTTCGCACCCGGATTCGGGTACCTGCGCTCCCCCGATGAACGCCTCACCGTCCCGCGTCGCACCGAGGCGCGCACCGCCATACCGGCGGGCAGCGTCGCGCTGGCCGGCGGCTATTCGGCCGTCTACCCGCGCAAGTCACCGGGTGGTTGGCAGCTGATCGGGCGTACCGAGCAGACCATGTGGGATGTCGAGCGTGACCCGCCCGCGTTGATCCGGGCCGGTACCGCGGTGCGTTTCGTCGACGCCAGGGAGAGCCGATGAGAGCTGAGCGCACACACGTCGAGGAGGGGACGGCCTGCGCTCCGGTGCGGCGCCGACGCTACGGGCCGTGGGTACGCATATGACCACCGACGACGCGAAACTGCTGGTCGAGCGGGTGGGCCCACTGGCGACGGTCCAAGACCTCGGCCGCCCCGGCTGGTTCGATTCGGGCGTAGGTGTCTCCGGCGCGGCCGACCGCGGTGCCCTGCGGCTGGCCAACCGGCTCGTCGGTAATCCCGAGGGGCACGCCGGAATCGAAGTGCTGCTGGGCGGATTGACGCTGCGGGTGCTACGGCACACCACACTGGCCGTCACTGGGGCACCGGCACCCGCTGCGGTCGATGGTCGTCCGGTCGGGCACGCGAGCGTGCTCGAGCTCGAGCCCGATCAGTCACTCTCGCTAGGCCTTTCGGCGACCGGATTGCGCAGCTACGTCGGGGTTCGTGGCGGTGTCGATGTCGTGCCGGTGCTCGGATCGCGCAGCCGGGACACCATGTCCGGAATCGGCCCGGAGCCACTGCGTCGCGGGGACGAACTGCCCATCGGCCCTGCGCCGCGCTCTTTTCCGATCATCGACCTCGCGCCGCTCGCGGATATGCCCGCGGTACTCGATATTCGAGCGATCCCTGGTCCGCGTGACGATTGGTTCACCGACGCCTCCGCGTTGTTCTCGGGCAGTTGGACGGTCAGCGCCGACGTCGACCGGATCGGCGCCCGGCTACGGCGAAATACCGGTCCCGCGCTGGAACGCGGCATCGGACAAGAACTTCCGACCGAAGGTGTCGCGCTCGGTGCTGTCCAGGTGCCGCCTTCCGGGCAACCGGTGGTGTTCCTCGCCGATCATCCGATCACCGGTGGCTATCCGGTCATCGCGGTGGTCGCCGACGCCGATGTCGACCTGATGGCGCAGGCGCGACCCGGTCAGACCGTACGATTCCGCCGCTGCTGAATGCGGTCAGTCCAGTTCTGCGTGCATGAGGTAGACGTTGTAGCTGTCCCAGGCCGAGATGGTGAAGTACAGATCCCGCGCGGTCGACCACGGATGGATGAATCCGCCGTAGGACTTGGGGTATTCGGCGGTCGAGACCAGCGGCACCGCGTCGGTCCACGCGCCCTGCGGTGACGCGGCGGTACGTAAGACGATCGCGCCGCGTGCCGAATCCAGATACACCATCTGCCACCGGTCCGATTCCGCGTCATATCGAACCGAGAGCTCCGAGGCGATACCGGGAACCAGCGGTGTAGCGAGGTTTTCGGCGGCAGGCGCCCAGGTGCCGCCCACCCAGTACTGGTAGGCGGACTTGTTGAGCACCTCGTCCTTGGGCACCCTGGCCAGGCCGATCAGCCCGATGCGCCCGTTGGGTGTGCCGAACATATAGACGTAGTCACCCTGCGGCACCATGGCCGCCACCTGGAACCGGCCGAGGCCGAACAGGTTCTCCCACTTGGCATGCTGGTCCTTGACCCAGGTGCTGCCGTTGTCGTCGGAGTAGGCGATGCCGCCGTAGTTGGTCCACCACAGGCCGGGGATGCGGCTCCATCGGTTCACCGACATGTAGCTCATGTACTGCCGGTCGCCGAGGGCGAACCCGGAGGTCGGGATGGTGGTGGTCTCCCAATTCTTCACCTTGCGGCTGCCGAGCAGTTCGGCGGCGTGACAGCGGCTGTCCTGCACCATCGTGTCGAGGGTCAATCCGTCGGACAGCTCGCGGTCGGTGCTGTAGCCGAGGACGTTGCTGCGCCAGTCCTCGTCATCGCCGCCGGCACCGCCCGCGCTCCAGCCCTTGCCGAAGGTGTCGCCGAAAACCACCGCGACCTCACCGGGCTCGGTCTCCCACATGAGACCGAGGTCGGTGCCGTCGACCTGCCAGCGCATATCGGTTCGATTCTCGGAACCAGGGCCGGTCACCTGCTCGACCAGCCGCACCGACTCCACCCGGGCCGGTGCGACCGCCGGTGTCAGCGGTCCGGGCTCGGCGGGATGTACCACGTGCGGCGGTGCGGGTTGCGGCGGGTCGCCCGGCTCACCGGGTACCGGAATCGGGATGGGCTCGATTTCGGGTTTGATCTGGATCTTCGGCAGTTTGATCGGTTCGGCCGAACCGGATGCGCTCCCACTGCCCGAACCGGAACCACTACCGGAGCCCGAACCGGAGCCGGGTGCCTGCGGTGACTGCGGGCCGGGGGCCGGTTCCTCGGGCTTGTCGGAGTCGCGGATATCCGGACACGGATTACGGCAGGGATCGGTGGGCAACGGCTCCGGCGCGATCCGGGTGTTGTCATGCGGTGGATCGGGCACCGGCACCGGCGTGAGTTGCGGAACCGGGATCGGGATATCGATCTGCGGTGGCAGCGGCGGTGCGGGCGGCTGCGACGGGTCCGGCTCGCGCGCGAGCGGATCGAAACCGACCTCACCGCAACTGTTCACCGGTGGCGGCGCCCACGGGTGCGGTGCAGCCTGCACCGGCGCGGGAACCGCGAGCAAACCCGTGATCAGCACGCCGAACAGCGCGGGCCGGTACGGGGTGGCCGGGTGGGAGCGGGTACCGAGCGGGTTCGGCAGAAGTCCCATAGCGCGGCGGCTCCCGGGTCGGATCGGATCGGGTGTACGCCTGATCCTGCGGCCCTGCGTGGTGCTGCGACGCTACCGTCTCCGGGCCCGACCGGATCAGTCGAAGATCAACTTACCGCGCGCGGAGGGGAAACCCGTGGATAAGGGCGTTGCTTCGACGAATGTTGCTCGCGGTGGAACCGGATCGGCCTGGGCCGCGTCCAAGCAGATATGAACGAGATCGAGTACGCCTTCGGCACCGGCGACGGCACCGTCGACGTCTGGTCGACGCAGGCGAATCTGGAACTGACCGGATCGCCGGACGCCGTGCAACTGGACTTCGACGGCGACGGACTGGCCGACGATGCCATGTGGGACACCCAGCGCGACGGCGTCGCCGACGTCGCCGCCCTCGACCTGAACGACGACGGCGTACTCGACGCCTTCTTCACCGACCCCTCCGGCACCGGCGTCTGGGACCACCAGATCACCGGCACCGCCGCCGACGCCGCCAGCGAACCCCTGGACTGGGTCGTGCGCGGCGAGGCCCCACCGGCCTCCGACATCACCACCGCGACCGGTGGTTTCGAGCCCCCCACCGACCCGCTCACCGGGCACCCCGCCACGTACCCTGCGCCGGCAATGGAAACGTTCGCCGGGCAGGCCGCCCCGAATTCTGCGCCGCCGCATCCGAGTTCGCCCCACGACCCGTTCGCTGGGCACGGTGGTGCACCGCATCCCCTTCCGCCTGCGGATCCCTTTGCCCCGCCGCTCCCACCTACCGACCACGCGGACGGGAATCCTGCGCCGACGCAACTCCTGCCTCCGGCGGGCCCGCACGCCGGTATGCCCGCACCATTCGCGGACCCGTTCGCGCGGCCGGACGTGCAGCCGGGCAATCCCGCGGGCCTGGTGGTGCAGTTCAATCTCGAGGTGCAGCTGAACGCATCGCTCGGACTCCAAGAACCGCCCGCGGATCCGATCGGGTTCGCAGCCGACGGACAGGGCTGATCGGTCTGCTTGTCCAGCCGGTCCAGGCCGGGTCGGGGTCTTCGCCGACGTTTCGAGGGGTCGCTGCGCGGGGTCGGCCGATCCGCCTGGATATCTGGCTATTCGGCACGAGCCGCGCGATACCCGGCTATTCGGTTCGGACAGCGCGCCCGCGGCGGGTGTTCAGCATGATGGCCACGATTCCGGCGCAGTAGATGGCAGCACCGGCCGACACCACCGCCAGTGATCGGCCGTTGGCAGGCACGACGAGTGCCGCCAGGGCGATGGCCAGCACGAATGCCACGTTGAACACGGTGTCCTGGAGGGCGAAGACCTGGCCGCGGCGGGTGTCGTCGATATCGATCTGCATCGCCGCGTCACCGGTGAGCTTGATGGTTTGGCCGGCCAGACCGAACAGGAACGCCCCGGCCAGCAGTAATTGGTGCGCACGCTGCGCGGCATCGCCCGCCTCGGCCACCGCGATGGGCGTGACCAGCAGCAACTGCACCGCCGTCGCTGTCACCAGGCCAACCAACACCGTGCGCGGCCTGCCGAGACGTGGGATGAGAACCGGCGCGACCACCGCCGCCACCAGCATTCCGCTCGCCGTCGCGGCGATGGCGATCCCGAAACCGATCAGGCCGCTGTCCACCCCGGAGCCGTCCGACGGCGCCTGCCGCAACACAAGCACCATGATCAGGGTGTTCACGCCGAACACGATCCGATGGGTGCCGATCCCGATCATCGCGGTAGTGACCTGCACAGATTCCCATACCGCCAGGGCGCCGGTACGTAAGCCGGTGGCGATCGCGCGCACCGTGCCGGTCCGCGCTGCCGCACCCGCCTCGGGGCCGAGCGCACGCGATGCGAAACCCGTCGCCAGCAGTGCGCCGACCACCGAACCGAGCGCACTGGCCGCCACCGCGACCGCCGACCCGGTATCACCAGCACCGATCAACCCGATCACCGCGACCGAGGCCGCCGCACCCACCCCGGCACAGCCGGAAGCCACGGTGGCGAGCACCGAATTGGTCGGCACCAGCCAGCGTTGCGCGAGCACCCGCGGCAGCGCGGCCGACACCCCCGCCATCACGAAGCGGCTGATCCCGACCACGGCCAGCGCCAGCAGCAGCAGCGGCGTTTCCCCGATACCCGCGAGCAGGCCGAGGCTCACCACCGCGATCAGCACCGCACGCAGCACATTCGCCACCAGCAGCACGGCCCGCCGATCCCAGCGATCCAGCAGCGCGCCCGCGTACGGACCGATGAAGGAGTAGGGCAGCAGCAGCACCGCGAACCCGGCCGCGATGGCCAGCGGATCGGTTTCGCGTTCGGGGTTGAACAGGATCGCACCCGAAAGCGCCGCCTGGAACATGCCATCGCCGAATTGGCCGGTGAACCGCACCAGCGCCAGTCGCGCCACGCCGGGGCTCTCCCGCAGCGCGATCCGAAACGCCCTGGCCTTCTCCCGCGCGGTCATCGAGGGCTCGGTGGCCGGTGGTTCGCCGGATTCGTCCGCCGCGTGGCGGTTGTCGGGGCGAGCACTGGACACGGCCGTGAGGCTACCCGGCTCGGGCCACGCGCATATTTCCGATCACGTGTGGTGCCCCTCGCAGTTGCGCGATCCGGGTCAGCGAATTCCGGTGCTGACCAGCGAACTCACGGTTTGGCGCATATCCGGCGCCATGGGTAGATCGGCGAGGGCGGCGGCATCTATCCAGGCGTAGGCATCGTGTTCACCGGGCGCCAGTTCGACCTCGCCCGGTTCGGCCTCCACCACGAAAGCGAATTTGCGGACCCTCGGCTTGGTTCTGGTGGCGTAGTCGAAGCTGCCGAGGAAATCGGTGATCGTGCGAACTCGCAGGCCGGTTTCCTCACGTAGTTCCCGGACGACGCTGTCGGCGAAGGTTTCCCCGGATTCGACGCCGCCGCCGGGTAGTTCGTACATGCCGCCGTGATAGTCGTCGGGCACGCGCCGCACGACCAGCAGTTTCCGCTCGCGAAATACCGCGACGCCGACAACGAAGTCGGTGATCCCGTCCCGTTGCGCCTCGGTTCGGAGCTGCCGCTCGACGCGTGCGAGTGTTTCCGGTCGCATCCGGCCCATCCCTCCGGTTCCGTTGGGGCACATTCTGTTACGCCGCCGCTCCGATTCGACAGATCGGCCGGTACTGCTCACCTACCGTTCATCCGCTGGTTGCTCGCGTAAAATGCCGAGTGCAGACAATTTACAAGGAATATCGAGTATCGCGCGCCGCAGCGGCGCCGTGGTACTTCGAACCGGAAAGGCGATGGTGCCCGGGCCCGAGAGGAGGACCGCGATGTCCACACTTACGACTCCACATATTGATGTCCATCGCGGCGGCGATCGCATGAAAACGCGAATCTCGTGGCTCGATTCGAAACACTCGTTCTCGTTCGGACAGCACTACGACCCCGATAACACCCATCACGGCCTGTTGCTGGTGAATAACGAGGATATTGTTCTGCCAGGTCAGGGCTTCGAAACGCATCCGCACCGGGATATGGAGATCGTGACCTGGGTACTCGGCGGCAGCCTTGTCCATCAGGATTCGCTCGGCCACAGCGGAATCATCTATCCCGGTCTGGCCCAGCGGATGAGTGCGGGCACCGGAATTATGCATTCGGAGAAGAACGATTCCTGGCGTCTGGACGGTAACCGTCCCGAACACGACGAGCCGGTTCATTTCGTCCAGATGTGGGTGTTGCCCGACGAGCCGGGCGTGGATCCGGGCTATCAGCAGCTCGAGATCGACGATCAACTGGCTGCGGGCGGGCTGGTCACCGTCGCTTCCGGACTGCCCCGCTACCGCGACCGTACCGCGATCGCCATCAACAGCAGCCATTCCGCGCTGCACGTGGCCCGGCTCGCGGCCACCGAGCCGGGCAGCTCGGATTCGGTCTTCGAGCTCCCCGACGCGCTGTACCTGCACGTCTTCGTTGCGCGCGGCGAGGTCGAGATGGAGGGTGTCGGCCCGCTGTATGAGGGTGACGCGGTGCGGATGACCCGCTCCGGCGGCCAGCGCATCCACGCGAAGATGCCCTCGGAGGTGCTGGTCTGGGAGATGCACGCGCGCCTGGGCGGCCCGTAACCGCCGCGCCGGCCAGCGCACACCACGCCGGAACAGGGCGCGCACCACCGCCGTAATCGGCCGGTGCGCCATTAACATCGTGGGGCGGCAGACGCGATCAACCGACGCCACGATCAACCGACGCCGGACCCTCGACCAACGGCCACCGACCGAAGGGACCCCCATGTCGCAATATCCGCCTCCTCCAGGTAGCTACCCGCCGCCTCCACCCGGTCAGTACCCGGGTCAGCCGGAGTACTGGCAGGAGTCCCCACAGCGCAAGGGCCTCGCGATCACGGCGCTGGTGCTCGGCATCCTGGCCGCAGTGACGTTCTGGTCGGTATTCGGCGGTGTGCTGTTCGGTGTGTTCGCGGTGATCTTCGGTGTCATCGCGGTGGTCAAGGCGATGCGTGGCACCGCGGGCGGCGCCGTCATGGCATGGATCGGGCTGGTTCTGGGCGTACTCGCGATCGTCGGCGCGATCATCATGGGAATCATCTACTGGGGGATCGCCGAAGACGCAGGCGTCACCGACTTCTACGACTGCGTCACCAAAGCGGGCAACGATCAGGCCGAGATCGACCGGTGCGAATCGGAATTCAACCAGCGGCTCGAGGACAAGCTCGGCGTGACGGTCACTCCGACTCCCGCTCCCTGATCGCGACGGCCCTGGTCGCGGCGACGACGTCGCCGAACTCGGGCCGGTAGTCGCGTTCGGGCGGGTTGATCCAGACCCGGTAGCCGCTGTGCTCATCGGCCGGTGAGGGCAGCACGATCTGGCTACCCGGCAATGCCACCGACGCGCATTCGCGGAATAGGTCCGCGAACAGCTCGGTGTCCAGGTACGAGTTGTCGATCGGCTCGGTCAGGAAGGTCCAGCGTGACGAGCGCGGATGGGCGACGATCGGCCCGTTGCGCATGCCGCGGCTGTCGAGCCGGTCGTGCACCTGCTTGCCGAGTGCGGCGGGCATGGCGACCGCGCCGACCGCCCCGATCTCGAGCATGATGCGGCCGAGCGTCTGGTCGACGATGGCGAACAGGCCGTGTTCTTTGCGGTAGCTGCGGCAGCGGGTAATGGCGTCCTGGACCGCAAGGAAATTCAGGGGCGGATCGGACGCGGGATAACTGCCCGGCTCGGAATCAGTGCGGGACGTACTCATGACGAACCTCGCCTCGGCGCTGGTGGATCTCGTACAGGAAGGGATCAACCGCTGACTCCGACAGTAGACCCGACCACCAGCCCTGACAATAGTCACACGCCGATGACTTCCGCGGGCGTAGCATCGGCAGCCATGGCACCCGTGTCACCGACAGTTGCCCGCTGGGAATTGGTGCTGCGGCTACGTGAGCTGCGCGAACAGCGTGGGTTCGATTCGGCCGGGTTCGCAAAACAGGTCGGCTTCACCCCCGCCAACTGGTCGCATGTGGAGAAGGGCAGGCGGGTGCTGACCGCCAACACCATCGGCCCGGTGCTCGATCTGCTCGAAGTGGTCCCCGAGGAACGCGCCGAATTAGTCGATTTGCTGCGGGCGAGCAAACAGCGCGGCTGGTGGGCGAAGTCGTCGGCGCTGATCGGCCCGGAATTGCAGCGGCTCTACGGCATGGAATACGGCGCGCAGAGTATCCGCAGCTACGACAGTTCGGTGGTGCCGGGGCTGCTGCAGACCGAGGACTATGCCAGGGCGCTGATCAGCGCCGATGTCATGATCCGGCCGGTCCAGGTGGAGCAGCTGGTGGCGATCCGAATGCACAGGCAGCAGCGGCTGCGCGGGCCCGACCCGGTGGAGCTGACCGCCGTCGTCGGCGAGGGCACGCTGCGCCAGGAGACCGGCGGGCCGGATGTGCTGCGGGCCCAGCTGCGCCACCTGGTCGATCTGATGACCGAACTCGACACCCTCGAGGTGCGCGTCATCCCGTTCACCGCCCCGGCGGGCGCGGTGCTCGGCGGGTCGAGTTTCCATCTGATCGACTTCGCCGGCGAGCAGGTACCGACCTTCGGCTGGGCCGAGGGCGCGGTGTTCGGCGGCGCCGTCGACGATCCGGAGCAGGTACGGGATCTGAGCTTCGCCTATGTGCGCGCACTCGAGCAATCATTGCCGCGAGAGGAGTCATTATCCCTGCTCAGACGGTATGTAGTCGGGTAAAATGCGGCACATGGCCACCACCGCGAAGTACCGGCCGCATGCCCGCGGCTGGTTCACATCGAGCAGATCCAACAACGGAAACCAATGTGTCGAGGTTCGGTTCGATGGTGATGCGGTGCTCATCCGTGACAGCAAATATCGCCGCAACCCGGCCAATCGCCCCGACGAAGAGCCCGTCATCACCGTCACCACATGCGAATGGACCGTATTCATCGCCACCGTCACCGGACGCGGGCACACCGCCTGCGTCTTGACCGTGCACACCGCCGAGGACGGCCACACCAGGCTCGGCCACGGCTCTACCACCCTTACCTACACCCCCGAGGAGTGGGAAGCCTTCCTCGCCGGCGCCACCGACGGCGAGTTCGACCGCATCATCCTGCCCGCTTGAACGTCACCCCACGGAGGTCACTGCCACCGGCATACTGGTGGTCGTGACCTCCGAACTGACCAGTCCCTCCGGTATCGACCTGTCCTACCTCGACCCGGGCGTTCGGGTGCAGGACGACCTGTTCGCGCACGTCAACGGCTCCTGGCTGCAGTCCTATGAGATTCCGGCCGACCGTGCCGTCGACGGCGCCTTCCGCACGCTCTACGACCAGGCCGAACTCGATGTCAAGGCCATCATCCAGCAGGCAGGCGGTGCGCCGGGCACCGAAGGCCGCAAGGTCGCCGACCTGTACGCGAGCTTCATGGACACCGGACGCGTGTCCGCGGCCGGGCTCACCCCGATCGCGAACGAGCTGTCGGCGATCGGCGAGGTCGCCGATCGCGCCGCGTTCGCCGCACTGCTCGGCAGACTGCAACGCACCGGCGTCGGTGGCGCGCTCGCGGTCTACGTCGACACCGACGACAAGGATTCCCAGCGCTACCTGGTGAACCTCACCCAGTCCGGTATCGGGCTGCCCGACGAGTCCTATTACCGCCAGGACGAATTCGACGCGATCCGCGCCGCCTATATCGCCCATATCGACCGGATGTTCGCGCTTGCCGCCGCCGATGAGGCCCTCGCCGCTCTGCTGCCGGCCGAACCCGTCGGGCAGCGCGTATTCGAACTCGAACGCAAGCTCGCCGCCGGGCATTGGGATGTGGTGCGCCGTCGTGAGGCCGAACTGAGCTACAACCTGCGGACCTTCGCCGAACTGGCCGCCGAGCATCCCGAATTCGATTGGCATGCTTGGTCTGCCGCCCTGTCGGAGACCGCGACGAAGGATGCGGGCGAACTGTTCGCCGAGCTCGTCGTCCGCCAGCCCGACTACCTCGGCGTCTTCGCACGCACCTGGGAGCAGGAGTCGCAGGCCGATTGGCAGGCGTGGGCGATGTGGCGGGTATTGCGTTCGCGCGCCGCGTATCTCACCGACGCACTGGTGGATGAGAGCTTCGACTTCTATGGCCGTACCCTCACCGGCGCCAAGGAGAATCGGGAGCGCTGGAAGCGGGCTGTGTCGCTGGTGCAGGATCTGCTCGGCGAGTCGGTCGGCAAACTGTATGTGGAGCAGCACTTTCCGCCCGCGGCCAAGGAGCGGATGGTCGAGCTGGTGGAGAATCTGCGGGAGGCCTACCGCCGCAATATCTCCGAGCTCGAGTGGATGGGACCCGACACCAGGACCGCCGCCCTGGCCAAGCTGGACAAATTCACCCCGAAGATCGGCTACCCCGACCGCTGGCGCGACTATTCGGCGCTGGAGATCGCCGCCGATGACCTGGTCGGCAACTACCGGCGCGGCTACGCCTTCGAGGTCGACCGCGACCTGAACAAGCTCGGCGGCCCGGTCGACCGGGACGAATGGCATATGACGCCGCAGACCGTCAACGCCTACTACAACCCCGGGATGAACGAAATCGTGTTCCCCGCAGCGATTCTGCAGCCGCCGTTCTTCGATATGAACGCCGACGACGCCGCGAACTACGGCGGTATCGGTGCGGTGATCGGGCACGAGATCGGCCACGGCTTCGACGATCAGGGCGCCAAGTACGACGGTGACGGCAATATGGTCGACTGGTGGACCGATGCCGATCGTTCCGAATTCGCCAAGCGCACAAAGGCATTGATCGACCAGTACGGGGTGCTGTCGCCGAAGGATCTCGCCGACGAGCACACCGTCAACGGTGAATTCACCATCGGCGAGAACATCGGCGACCTCGGCGGGCTCTCGATCGCGTTGGCGGCGTACCGGATCTCCCTCGACGGCGCCGAGCCACCGGTCATCGATGGGCTGTCCGGTTTGCAGCGCGTGTTCTACGGCTGGGCGCAGGTGTGGCGCACGAAGGCTCGCCCGGAGGAGGCCATCCGCAGGCTGGCCACCGACCCGCATTCGCCGCCGGAGTTCCGCTGCAATGCGGTGGTCCGCAATATCGACGCCTTCCATGAGGCCTTCGATATCCAGCCTGGTGACGCCCTGTTCCTGGAGCCCGAAGAGCGCGTCAAGATCTGGTAGGGGGCGGAAACGACAACGGCGGCGCGTCCTCGAGGGACGCGCCGCCGTTGCTATGACTCAGGAAGGTCAGTTCCAGTCGCCCAGGCCGTCACCCTTGTTCAGGGTGCCGCCCGCGGTGTTCTGCACGACCACCGCGTCGCCTTTCTTCACGTTCTCGAAGAACCATTTGGCGTCCTCGGTGCTGACATTGAGGCAGCCGTGGCTGACGTTCGACACGCCCTGCTGGCCCACCGACCACGGCGCGGCGTGCACGAAGATGCCGCTGTAGGAGATGCGGGTGGCGTACTCGACGTCGAGCTTGTAGCCCTCGGGATCGTCGATCGGCACACCGTAGGTGGAGGAGTCCATCACCATCTCGCGGCGCTTCTCACCGACGATGTAGGTGCCGTTGGGGGTCTCGTGGTCGGTCTTGCCCATCGAGGTCGGCATGGTCTTGACCACCTCGCCGTTGCGGGTGACGGTGATGGTCTTGGTGTTGTCGTCGGCGGTGGCGATCAGGGATTCGCCGATCCGGAAGGCGCTACGGCTGCCGCCTGCCTCCACCACCACGTCGGTCTCGGCCGGCCAGAACTCGTTGGGCCGCCAGCGCACCTGCTTGTCGTTGATCCAGTAGAAGTGGCCTTCGGCCGGATTCGACGAGGTGATCTTGATGGCCCGCTCGGCGGCGGCGCGATCGCCCACCGGGTCCTTGAAGTTGATGATGATCGGCTGCGCGACACCGACGACCTCGCCCTCACCGGGATTGAGGCTCGGCGGCGCGAAACTCGCCTGCGGCGGCACCGGTTCGGTGGCCATCTCCGCCGAACCCGAGGGCAGGTGGGGGGCAGCCTGGGCAGGAGCGACGAGCAACGCGCCCGCGGCGGCGATCGCCGCGGTCAACAGGACGCCCTGGCGGAGCCGGTGCGCGCCACGGCGGCGCGCGGTCGTCGACTCGGTGGTCTTGGCGGCAAACATATGTTCTTCGTCCATTCCATCTCTCGGTCGTACTCGACCCACCGTGGATTGCACGGCGCGGTCATGCGCGACCTGCGGAGCGGCCCGGTGAATACTCACCCGACCTGCGGAGCACCCCACGGATCGGCATCGAACATGCGCGGCACCCGCGGCGAGCGCATCGATCTCGGCGCACCGACGGGTTCGTGGAGCCCGGAGCGGCCCCGACCGGGTATCCGCGGATCCGCAGTCGATGACGACGGCGACCCTGGCGGCTACACCTACCGCTCCGCCGACCATTCCTACCGTCCGCGCGCCGACGTTTCCAGCCGGGTCCGCCGGTCATAGGCAGCCGTCACCGGCTGTTCGATTGCGCATGCCTCGCGGCGGCAGGCAGATCCACCGCGAAACGCCCCGCTCACAACGGTGAGTCGCGCTCGGTGCGGAAATCCTGCCGCGCGCTCGGAGATCGGCAGCTCCAAACATCTTGGTGAGCTAAATCACCCGAGTACCTCGAACCGGACGCGGCGGCTGGGCCCGGTGGCGATTCCGCGCGGGACGGCGCGGGGCAGGCCACCGTTCCGCAGCGGCGGCGTGAGCCGCAACTCGGCGCGGGCGAGGATCGTCGCCACGGCGATGCGCAGTTCGAGGTCGGCGAGGGCGGCGCCCACACAGCGGCGATGTCCACCGCCGAACGGCGCGAACTCGAACGGGGTGTAGCGGCGTTCGAGGAAGCGTTCGGGCCGGAACCGGTCCGGTTCGGTCCACACCGCCGGATCCGAGTGCAGTAGCGGCACCGCGATGCCCATGATGTCGCCGGCCGCCAGCGCCGCACCGCGCAAACAGAACGGTTCGATGAGCCTGCGCAGCACGATCGGCACGGGTGGATGCAGGCGCAATGTTTCTTGGCAGACCGC
This sequence comes from Nocardia sp. NPDC059180, assembly GCF_042754945.1. Classification (NCBI taxonomy): domain Bacteria; kingdom Bacillati; phylum Actinomycetota; class Actinomycetes; order Mycobacteriales; family Nocardiaceae; genus Nocardia; species Nocardia sp. NPDC059180. The sequence continues at coordinate 307,392 of NZ_JBHZBU010000001.1, read as the reverse complement.
ATCCAGGTAGGGCAGCTCCACCGGATTCGCGGCCGGGCTCGTCTCCCGCAGTTCGGTCCGCAGCCGGTCGAGCACGACGGGTTCGCGGTGCAGCCGCAGCAGCGCCCACACCAGCGTGTTCGCCGTGGTCTCATGCCCGGCGACGAGCAATGTCCGCAGTTGATCGCACAGGTCGCTGTCGGAGATCGCACTGCCGTCCTCGTAGCGAGTGTCGAGCAGGGTCGACAGGATGTCCGCGCCCGCCCCACCGCCGCGTCGCTCGGCGATTTCGGCGAGCAGCAGCCGATCCAGCCGGTCGCGGGCCGCGACGAACCGGTCCCACGGCGCCCGCCCGAACAGGCCGTGACGCAGCGCGGGCAGCAGCATCAGCGGCCCGGAGAAGCTGCCGAGGAAGGCGCCGATCGCGGCCGTGCAGGCGGCGCGGCGTTCGCTGCCGACGCCGAATACCGCGTCCAGGATCACCCGCAGCGTGATGGCGGTTGCGGCCGAACGCGCGTCGATCACGGTTCCCGGCTGCCATCGGTCGACTTCGAACCGCACCGATTCCTCGATGAGTTCGCCGTATGCGCGCACCCGCGACCCGTGCAGCGCCGGCGCGAGCAGCGCGCGGTCACGGCGGTGTCGTTCACCGCCGGTGAGGATGAGTGATGCGGTGCCGACCAGCGGTTCGATCGGATTCGGTCGCGGCGGCTCGAGCGCGGCGATCGGCGCGCGGAACAGCTGCTGTGCGCCCTCGGGGGTTCCGGTGAACACCGCTTCGCCGAGTCCGGGGAAGCGAAGCAGGAACGGATCGCCGTCCCGGTCGCGCCGCCTGCGGAAGTACCACTGGAAGTCGATGCCCGCGGCCGCGGCATGCGCCAGCGCCGGGCGTGGGCGCCGTAATGCGACCGCGCCGCCGTGGGTGGTCGAGTCCATACCGCTGGATACGGACCGTGGGCGGCAGCGGTTCAGTGCTCGCGGATCGCGTCGAGGTCGTCGACCGGTCGCTGTTTCTGGACTGTATTGCGTGCCATCGCCGCCAGCCGTGCCAGCCGTGCGTCACCGAGCGCGGTGACCGCGTTGCCGAGCCGGTTGGTGACGAAGGCGACCGACATTCCGAGCAATGGATCGGCGTACGCGCCGGAACCGCCGACACCGTAGTGTCCGAACGCCTTTCGCGGCTGCTGTTTGGTCATCAGCACGGGGCGGTGATAGCCGAGGGTGAACCGCAACGGAAATCCGAGCACGTAATCCCGGCTCTCGGTGGGCTGCACCTGATTGATCTTGTCGATGGTTTCCGGTTTCAGAAAGCTGATCATGCGCCCGCTGTCGGCACCGAGCCCCGTGACCTGCCCGCCATTGGCGAGCGCGCCGTACATCCTGGCCAGCGCCCGCGCCGAGAACACCCCGTTCCAGCCCGGCATCACCGCATCGTGCACGCGTGGATCGCGCACCAACTCGTCGAAACTCTCCGGCATCCCGGCCTCGGCCAGCCCGCGCACCGGCCGCACCCACGACAGCACCGACGACGCGGTGTTCCAGCGGATGCCGGGCGGCGCCAGATGCGGGAAGGTCTTGGCGATCCGGTAGCGCTCGGATTCCGGTACCCGGAACCAGAATTCGTCCATGCCGAGCGGGATCGCGATCTCACGCCGCAGCACATCGGTGAACGGATCGCCGGTGACCCGCTGCACCAGTTCGGCGACCAGCCAACCGAAGGTGATGGCGTGATAGCCCGAGGTGCGGATGCGCCGCGGATCCGGTGGGCTGTCGGCGAGTGCGCGCACCACCGAGCCGTAGTCGAGGATGCCCTCGCGTCCAGGCACCAGCCCGCGTACCCGGTGCAGGCCCGCGCGATGGGAGAGCACATCGCGCACGGTGATCTCGTCCTTGCCGTGTGCGGCGAATTCCGGCCAGTATTGGGCCACCGGAGTCTCGTAGTCGATGAGCCCGCGTTCGGCCACCCGATGCAGCACCGTCGAGGCGACGCCTTTGCCGGTGGAGAAGGTGAGCGCTACATTCTCGCCGTTCCAGCGCTTGTCCTTGGCGGCCCAGCCCGCCCAGATATCGACGACCGGTTCGCCGTCCAGATAGATCGCCAGCGCGCCGCCACCGCGGCTCGGCTGGGTGAACATGGCGAAGAAATGGTCGGCAAGCCGGATGAAGCGCGGGTCGACGAGCATCTCGCGCGGTGCCGAGAAACCGCGCGCCGGTTCTGCCGTGCTCACGACCGCTGCCAGCGGCCCACCGGAGTCGCCAGGCAGGCATCCCCCGTGCCGGCATTCCAGGCGAACGCCGCGACGCCGAGGCACACCACGGCGTCCTCATCGGAGAGGACTTGGGCGCGCGATCCGTCCAATGCCAGCGAGACCGCCATCGCCGACGATGTCGGCGCGTCGCCCACCGGCAGCAGCGAGGTCAACGCCACCGCATCCGGTCCGACGCCGACCGCGATCGGCATGCCGCCGACCCCTTCGCTGGCGCCGAGACCACCGGCCGCACCGATTCCGACCGCCGTGGCACCCGAGGTCGCCACGGCGTAACCGATGCCGTCGACTCCGGCCGATCGAGCCTTGCCGACGTCGCCGGTGCGTGCGCGGCAACCGTGGTCGCCGTCGAGGATCATGACATCGGCACCGTTATCCGCAGCGCATTGCACAGTATTTGCCGAGGCCACCGCCGGAGCCGCGAGGCAGGCTCCGGCTGCCGCGGTGGCGCAGACGATCGCACTGATCAGCTTCATGTCCGACTCCTCTCGCACCGGCCTTCTCACCATAGGCGAGATTGTTGCTGCGGGGGCGGTTCCTGGGCTCTCGGCGACGCGCGCCGCGCCGCTCGACTCGACCTCGCCGCAGCTGTGGTGTATTCATTTCGAGGTATTTCATGCACTGTTGTGAACTTCGGATTCTGCCGGGGGTGTGAGTTCGGCGTTGCTGCTCGGGAGGACTTTTCGTGTCTGGTCGATCGACCCTCGCCCATCGTGCGCTCGCGGCCTGTGCCGTCGCGGCGGCGCTCGCCGTACCGTTCGCCGCAGGGTGTAGCAACACGGTCTCCGGCACGGCACAGCCCGCGCTGGACAACGCCATCTCGACCACGAGCACGCCCGAAACGTCGTCCGATTCGGAGCCGACCACCACCCGGCGCACGCCCCGCTCGACCACGAGTACCGCACCCACCGGTGGCAGCACCTCGTTCGAGGCCGAGATCGGCGACTGCGTAACCCTCGGCGGCACCACCACCGACGCCGAGATCGATAAGGCCTCCTGTGGCAGCCGCGCGGCCAACTACAAGGTCATCGGCAAGGTCGCCAAGCGATCCGAATGCGTCAGCGACGCCGACAGCTACTACGCCGAGACCGTCAACGGCGTCGAGCAGGGCGCGCTGTGCCTGGATATCGACTGGGTGGTCGGCGGCTGCATGGACGTCGGTGGCGAAGACCCGAAGCGGGTCGACTGCACCGAACCGGCGGTCGACGGAGTGAAGGTGCTTTCGATCGAGAAGGACGCCGACGACGCCAATGCCTGCGGTTCGGGCGGCAGCGGCTACGTCTACCCGGAACGCCGTTTCGTGGTGTGCGTCGAAGAGTTGTAAAACAGCCGTATCTTGGGAGCGGTGAGCACCGCTGAGCTGCCACGTCTGCGCTCGGGTACCGGCCGCTGGATTCTGCTGGCCACCGTGCTCGGGTCGTCGGTGGCGTCGCTGGACGCGACCGTGGTCAATATCGCCCTGCCACGCATCGGGGCCTCGCTCGACACCGATGTCGCAGGCCTGCAGTGGACGCTCAACGGCTACACCCTGACCCTCGCCTCGTTCATTCTGCTCGGCGGTTCGCTCGGCGACCGGCTCGGCAGGCGCAAGGTGTTCGTCTGGGGCGTCATCGGATTCGCGATCACCTCGGTGCTGTGCGGGGCGGCGGTCACCATCGAAATGCTGGTCGCGGCGCGGGTCCTGCAGGGCGTGGCCGGCGCGATGCTCACCCCCGGCAGTCTGGCGTTGATCTCCTCCTCCATTGATTCCCGTGATCAGGGCGCCGCGATCGGGCTGTGGTCCGGTTTCGGTGGGGTGGCCGGTGCGTTCGGCCCGCTGTTGGGTGGGTGGTTGATCGAGCTGGGCGGATGGCGATCGATCTTCTTTCTCAACGTCCCGCTGGCGGTGATCGTGGTGCTGGTGGCCGTGCGGCATGTGCCGGAGAGCCGCGACCCGAAGGCCGACAGCAGGCTCGACATTCCGGGCGCTTTCGTCGTCGCGGTGGCCCTCGCCGCGCTCACGCTCGGTTTGATCGACGCCATGCCGTGGCTGGTGGTCGCGGGTGCGGTGCTGCTCGGGGTGTTCGTGATGATCGAACTGCGCAGCGACCATCCGCTGGTGCCGCCCACCTTGTTCGCCTCCCGGGTGTTCACTGCGGCGAATCTGGTGACTCTGGCCGTCTACGCCGCGCTGGGCGGAGTGTTCTTCCTGCTCGTGCTGGAACTGCAAGTGGTCGCCGGGTATTCGCCGCTGGAAGCGGGGATGGCGACGGTGCCGGTCACGATTCTGATGCTGCTGTTGTCCGCGCCCGCGGGCCGGTGGGCGCAGCGCCACGGTCCACGGTTGCCGATGACGGCCGGACCGATGTTGGCTGCGCTCGGCCTGGTGCTGCTGCTCGGCATCGGTCCCGGCACCACGTACGTGGTGGATGTGCTGCCCGGAGTGCTGCTGTTCGGTCTCGGTCTCGCGGTGCTGGTCGCTCCGCTCACCGGCGCGGTGCTCGGGGCCGTCGCGCCGAGCGAGGCGGGCATCGCCTCCGGGGTCAACAACGCCGTCGCCCGCACCGCACAACTGCTCGCGGTGGCGGCGCTGCCCGGCCTGGCCGGAATCTCCGGCGCTCTCGGTGATCCCGCGGAGTTCGATTCCGGGTTCGGTGTCGCCATGTGGATCTGTGCCGGCCTGCTGCTCACCGGCGCGTTGCTCGCCGCGGTGCTGCTGCGCGAGCCGCGCAAGCGCGCGCCGACGTTGGACAACGTGGATTGCATGCCCCAGTGCGGAGTGTCCGCGCCGGCGCTGGCTCCGGTCGTCGATCGCAGCGGGTAACGGTCTCGGGCCGCCGCGTAGAGACAGCGCGGGGCCGTCGTGGCGCGGTGAACTCCCCCGAAAAGCCGAATGAGCGGGCATCGCTGCCCGCTCATTCGAAGATCTGGAGTCCGAAGGACCTAGATCGGCCGGAAACCCGCTCCCGCCCCGCCGCGCGCGTTGACGTCGTCCATGATCGCGGTCAGGTTGGTGCCGACCTCGGGACCGAAGCAGGCGATGGCCAGGTAGGCGTTCACCATGCCGACCAGGGTGGACCCGACGACGACCGGCGCGCCGGAATCACCTTCGACCACGCACATCTGGGCCCAGGTCTCGTAATTGGTCTGGAAGATATCGCCCCAGGTGACGCCGCAGGTGTTGCCGGTGGTCCGGCCTTCCTTGCAGACGATGGTCGGGAACTGCGGCGGCGCGCCGATCCCGGTGATGCTGACATTGCCGATCCGGTTCACCGGCGTGATCCGGTTCGGGTCGAACTGGATGACGGCGTAGTCGAGTTCGTGGTTGGAGAAGACGAACTTGCCGATCGGGCCGTAGCCGCGGTCCACCTCGGCATACACCTGCGCGCCCGCGTCGCCGCAGTGCCCTGCGGTGAGCCCGACCAGGCGTCCCGCCGCATCGTGGCCGACCGTGGTCACCGTGCACTCGAACTGATTGTCGATGACGATTCCAGATCCACCGCCGATGACCGGCGCGCCTGGAGCGGCGCCGGCGGCGCCAGCACCGGTCCCGAGCAGCGCCGCTCCGATGGCGACGGCGAGGACGGCGTTGGCCGCCTTGGCGAGTTTGCTGAACATGTCCCTCCAGACGTCGGAAGCCCGCACGATATCAAGCTGTGGCACCCATCGTGTCAGTAATTGCGCTCGGGCGCGCCACCGGCTTCGAGGTGCCCACCGGGACCCCGATTTCAATACATCGCGGCAGGGCTGTCTCATTCCACGGAGATAGCCTCTTGCTATCAACGATCGCATTATTCGAACTGAACTTTACAAACCGAGTTCGGTCGTGGTCGCTTGTCCAGAATTGAATCCGCGCAATTTTGAATGAATGGTTTCCCTATTAATTAGGAGCTGACTCGATGCCGAGCCCGGCGTTCGCGCAGGTGAACTGTAACTCGTTCCAGTTCTTTTCCATGAAAGATTGGGACCAATACCAACCCGAGAGCGATAACTCAGTGGTCGCGATGGATAGTGACAACGGTCTATGACCGCAATCACATGTCTATGGTGTGTTCTGCGCTACTCCGTAGTAAGGTGCGTCAAGCAAACAAGTCGTCGGGGCAGGTAAACCGACGTCGAGAGGGGTTAGTCAGTGCAGTCGACCAAGAGTCCACCAGCAGGTTCGCGGATGAGCGATGCGGTCGAGTGGACGAAGGGCTACTGGCGCGACCATCCCAAAAAGTCGCTGGAAACGCTCGGTCGTCAGATGACCATGGGCGCGCAGGCGATCACGGAACTCGTCGTCGCCATCTTCCGCCGCCGGTTTCCGTTCGACGAGTTCATCCGCCAATGCGCGTTCATGGCCAGTGTCGCCGCGGCGCCCACATTGCTGGTCGCCATCCCGATCGGTGTCATCGTTTCGATTCAGGTCGGCGCGGTCGCCGGTCAGGTCGGCGCCACCTCGTTCATCGGCGCGGCCAACGGTCTCGGCATCATCCAGCAGGGCGCACCACTGGTCACCGTGCTGATGATCGCCGGTGCCGTCGGTTCGGCCATTTGTGCCGACCTCGGCTCCCGGACCATCCGCGAGGAAATCGACGCCATGAAGGTCATGGGCGTCGATCCGATGCGGCGACTGGTCGCCCCCCGGCTCGGCGCCGCGATGATCGTCAGCGTGCTGCTGTGCGGCTTCGTCGTCTTCGTCGGCTTCCTGACCGGCTACATCTTCAATATTTTCGCCCAGGGCGGCACACCCGGTTCCTATATCGCGACCTTCTCCTCGTTCGCGGTGACCATCGATCTGCTGGTGGCACTGATCAAATCGCTGCTGTTCGGTCTGCTCGCGGCGATCATCGCCTGCGATACCGGGCTCAACACCCGCGGCGGCCCGGGTGGTGTCGCGAACTCGGTGAACACGGCCGTCGTCATGTCCGCGGTGATGTTGTTCGGCGTGAACGTGATCTTCACGCAGGTCTACAACACCCTCTTCCCCCCGACGGTGGTGTAGCCGGTGTCCGCAACCTATGTGCCGCCCCTGCTGCGGCCTCTCCAGAAACTCAAGTCCGCGGCGACTGCGCCCAAGGACATGCTGGCCCGCCTCGGCCACCAGGTGTTCTTCTTCCTGCGCTCGCTCGGCTCGATGCCGCTGGCGTTCAAGCAGTACCCGAAGGAAGTCTGGCGGCTGCTCTCCGATGTCACGTGGGGCAATGGCAATCTCGTCGTCGGTGGCGGCACGATCGGCGTCATCCTGATCTTGTCCGCCTTCGGTGGCATGACCGTCGGTATCCAGGGCCATACCTCGCTCGAACTGCTCGGCTTGAGTCCGATCACCGGCGCCATCTCCGCCTTCGCGACCACTCGTGAACTCGGTCCGCTACTGGCCGCCCTGGCCTTCGCGGCCCAGGCCGGCTGCCGCTTCACCGCCCAATTGGGCGCCATGCGCATCTCCGAGGAGATCGACGCACTCGAATCGATCGCCATCCGCCCGCTGCCCTATCTGGTCAGCACCCGGATGATCGCGGCGATGATCACCATCGTCCCGCTGTACTGCCTCGGCCTCGCCATGGCCTATATCTCCTGCGCGCTGACAGTGCAGATGATCGGCGGTACCGACAGCGGTACCTACATGCACTACTTCTACCAATTCCTGATACCGACCGACGTGCTGTATTCGCTGCTCAAAGCGATTATCTTCGTCGCGATCACCACGTTCATCCAGTGCTACTACGGCTTCTTCGCCTCGGGCGGACCCGAGGGTGTCGGTGTGGCAGCAGGTCGCGCGATCAAGATGTGCATCATCCTCGTCGTCTTCGCCGATCTGTTCATGACCTTGGCCATCTGGGGTGTCAACCCCGGCATCAGGATCTCGGGGTAGGCAATGATCATCGATCCCAGTGGGCGCGGGCCCACCATGCGGCAGTTGCTCATCGCCGGTGTCTGCGGCCTCATCGTCTTCGCAATCATCCTCGGCTTCCTGATGGCTCGCTATCAGGGCTACTTCGTGCCCAAGGTGAAGGTCACCGCGAACCTGACCACCACCGGTGACGGGTTGCCGCAGGACGCCGACGTCAAGTTCCGCGGTGTGCTGGTCGGCGCCGTCGACAATGTGTCGGTCGCCGCGAAAGGCGAACTGCAGCAGGTCCACATCGAGTTGAAGCCGGAGTTCGTCGACGGCATCCCGAACACGGTCACCGCACGTGTGGTGCCGAGCAACCTGTTCGCGGTGACCTCGGTCGAGCTGGTCTTCAACGGCACCTCCGACGAGCACCTGGAAGAGGGCTCGGTCATCGAGGAGGACACCAGCAAGGGCACCGTCGCGCTGCAGGACACTCTCACCACGGTGCAGAACATCCTCGACCAGATCGACCCGATGCAGTTCGGCCGCGTGCTCGGCACGCTGTCCTACGCGCTCGACGGCAGCGGCCGGGTACCCGGTTCCACCATCGAACGCCTGGATCGCTGGCTGCTCGCGGTCGACGAGTCCATTCCGGATCTCGGTGCGCTGCTCGGTGATTTCTCCGCCTCGGCGCACGCGCTGAACCAGTCCGCGCCCGAACTGATGGACGTGCTGGCCAGCTCGGTCACCACCGCACGCACGATCTCGGACCGCCGTTCCGATCTCGCCGCGTTGATCAGCGGAGCCTCGAGCACGATGGACAAGGTCAACGGCCTGTTCGCGGCCAATCCGAACTCGGGTAAAGAGGTCACCGCAGGCTTGAACGCCACCATCGGCGCGCTCGCTTCGGACCCGAGCGCGATCACCAACTCGATCGCCAACCTGAACAGCTCCACCAGGAAGCTGAACACGGTCTTCACCTGGGGCCCGCAGCGGCAGATGGTGTGGAACGCGGGTGTCACGTTCACGCCGTGGAAGCCGAACACCGTCGCGGACTGCCCGCGCTACGGCGACCTGGCCGGCCCGAGCTGTGCCACCGCCCCCGCGGTCGCCGATCCCGGTGTGCTGCCGGAATCGATGAAGCCCGGCCGGTTGAAGTCGGCCGACGGACTGCCGTTGCTGCCGCCGATGCCTGGCATGCCCGCCATCCCCGGCGTGACCACGCAGGCCACCGCGCCCGCCCCGGTCGCACCGACGGCGGCCATTCCGAATCCGTTCGCGGGCACCCCGCTCGAGGGCCTGTTCCCGAATCTGCTGCCGCCCGGTGCGCCCGCACCTGCCGCGCCGCAGCCGGGTACCGCACCCGCGGCGCAGTCCGAGCAGGACGCACCGGCACCCGAGGGTGACACCCAGGTCCCCGGTGTGAAGCCTGCGGCCCGGCCGATCGCCTACACCGACGATCCGGCGCTGACCGCGATGCTCGGCCGGCGGGCCTCCACCCTCGAATACATGATGTTGAGCACGATCCTGGAAGGCGGCACTGTGCAGGTCACCGGAGAGGAGGCCCGCCGATGAGCATCCGCAAACCGCTGATCGGCTTCAGCCTCTTCGCCCTGGTATCGGTTCTGGTCACCGTGGTCATCTGGAACACGCTGGCCCGCACCGTCGACGGCGATACCAACACCTATTCGGCGACCTTCACCGATGTGCTCGGCCTGCGTGAGGGCGACGACGTCCGCATGGCAGGTGTGCGGGTGGGCAAGGTCGAGAAGATCGAGCTCGACGACAACAACGACGCCCACGTCTCGTTCATCGTTCAGGACGAGCAGACCCTGTACGGCAACACCAAGGCTCTGGTCCGCTACCAGAACCTGATCGGTCAGCGCTATATCGCGCTGGCGCCCGGCACCGGCGGGGACGCCACCCCGATGGACAACAACGCGACCATCCCGCTCGAGCGCACCGAGCCGTCGTTCGACATCTCGGCGCTGCTCAACGGATTCCAGCCGTTGTTCCAGGCGCTCGAGCCCGAGCAGGTCAACCGCCTGTCGGAGACGTTCGTGCTGGCGTTGCAGGGTGACAAGGTCTCGCTGGGCGCGTTCATCACCCAGGCCGCGACCCTGGCCACCGATTTCGAGCGCAGGGACGCGATTCTCAGCGATGTGATCACCAACCTCAGCGGCGTCATGTCGGGGTTGGCAAAACGAGGGGGCGAATTGGAGACGCTGGTAACCCAGACCCGGGCGCTGATCGGCGGGCTCTATGAACAGGGCCAGTCGCTGCAGCAGTCCACCGTGCAGATCGCCGACGCCACCACAGCTTTGGTCGATATGGTCGGCACCATCCAGCCGAAGCTGGATGCCGCGCAGAATTCGACCCGCGACGCGCTGACGCTGCTGCTGGCCAACGGCGCCAAACTCGACCAGGCCGCGATCGACCTGCCATCGGTGCTCGCCGACGTGGGCCGGTTCACCTCCGAGGGCGCCTACGCCAACGCCTACATCTGCCGCCTCGACATCTCCCTCTACGGAATCCTCTTCCCGCGCGGGCTGTTCTCGCAGATCGGTGGCAACGGACAGTCGGCGGTGTGCCGCCCATGAGCAAAATCAAAACCTGGTTCAGGGCCAACCGGTACTTCGGGCTCGGCATCATCGGTGCCGCACTGGTAGCGCTGCTGGTGATCGTGTCCACCGGCTTCCAGAGCCTCGGCCTCGGCGAGCAGAAGATCAAGGCCGAGTTCGTCCAGGCCGCGGGTATCAAGGTCGGCGACAAGGTCGACGTCGCAGGCGTCCCGGTCGGCCGGGTCGCGGCCGCCGAGCTAGAGGGCGATCACGTGGTGATCACCCTGCAGATCAACAACGATGTGGATCTCGGCCCGGACGCGCACGCCTCCATCAAGATGGCGACGCTGCTCGGTGCCCGCTACGTCGATCTGGAGCCCGGCGACGGCTCCGGTCTGAAGGACGACCGGATCCCCAAGTCCAACACCACCGTTCCCTACAACCTCGCCGATGTCGTGCAGCGCGGCACCCCGAAGTTCGAGGAACTCGACACCACCAAGCTGGCCGAATCGCTGAACATGTTCAACCAGCAGCTCGGTGGTTCGCCGGAACTGATCGCACAGGCGCTCAACAGCGTCGGCGCGCTGGCCAAGACCATCGACTCCCGCAAGACCCAGGTCGACACGCTGCTCAAGGATCTGGATCGGGTCACCACCATCCTGGCCGACAACCGCAACAGCGTGCTGCTGGTGGTCACCCAGGGTGAGGCGATCGCCAGCCGGGTGATGGAACGGCAGAACCTGCTGCGTCAACTGCTGGACAACGTCGCCACGCTGACCGCGCAGTTGCAGCAGATCGGTGCACAGAACGACAACCAGTTCTCGGGCACCCTCGATCAGCTCAACGTCATGGCCTCGGGCCTGCAGAAGAACAAGGACAACCTGGACCGGCTGCTGTCGATCATGCCGCCCGCGGTGCGTTACCTGGCCAATGCCTGGGGTAACGGCAACTACGCCGAGGTCGGCATCCCCTGGCTCTTCCCGGACAACTGGTTGTGCTTCGCCCAAGTCGCCGAGGGGTGTGCGTGATGAGACTGAAAACAATCGCCCAGTCGCTGTTCGTCGGCGCCACAGCACTTCTGGTGGGCAGCTGCTCGCTGCTGCCCGGTCCGTTGAACAACGACATCAAGATCACCGCGGACTTCGAGAACATCGCGGGTATGTACGAGGGCAACAGCATCCAGGTGCTCGGCATCGATGTCGGCAAGGTCGACAAGATCGTGCCGCGCGGCACCTTCGTCGAGGTGCATATGACCCTCGACGGTGATGTGAAGTTCCCCAAGGACGCCATGGCCGTGGTGATCTCGCCGTCGATCGTGACCGACCGGCACATCGAGATCACCCCGCCCTTCACCGAGGGTGAGACGCTGTCCGACGGTGACCATCTGACGCTGGAACAGACCGACGTCCCGGTCGAACTCGACACGATGATCAAGACCATCGATCAGTTCGCGGCCGCGCTCAAACCGGAGGAGGGCCAAGAAGGGCTCGGCCCGCTGTCCGGCCGGGTGCTGTACCCGATGCTCGACGGCAACGGTGAGAACATCCGCGACACCTTGAACGCGTTGTCCAGCGCGCTCAAGGTCGGTCTGGACAACAAGGACGCTATCTCGACCATCATCATCAAGCTCAACGAGCTGACCACGATGCTGGCCGAAAACGATCAGTCGGTACGGGATTTCAGCAACCAGGCCACCCAGATGACGACGCTGCTCGCCGAGCAGGCCCCGGGTCTGCAGGCCACGCTGAACCAGCTCAACAGCTTCCTGACCAACACGAGCTCGATCTTCGCCGAGCATCAGGACCAGATCTCCGACACCCTCACCCGGATGACCGCGGTCACCGATCAGCTGCGCCAGAACGCGCGCGGGCTCACCGAGGTCATCGACGTCGCGCCGATGCTGTTGCAGAGCATCGACAGGTCGATGAACCATGAGCGTGGCTACATCCGGCTGCACGCTCTGGTCGGCACCACGCTGACCGGCGAGCAGATCAGCCTGTTCTGTGAGCGCATTCAGATGCGAGCCGACGGTTGCCGCACCGGTCGCATGGAGGACTTCGGTCCCGACTTCGGACTCACCGCCGCACTGCTTGGACTGACGAAATGATGAATCGAATCAGCAGACGAGCCCGCCGCAGCATGGTCGCGGTCGCGGCGGTCGGGGCCATGTCGGTGACCTCCGGCTGTGGCCTCACCGTGGAGAAGCTGCCGCTGCCCAAGCCGGGTGCCTCCGGCGACACCTATTCACTGACGGCCGTGTTCGACAATGCGTTGAACCTGCCCGACCAGGCGAAGGTGAAGGTCGGTGGTTCCGATGTCGGTGTGGTCACCAATATCAAGACCTCGAACTTCCAGGCGATCGTCGATATGGATATCAGCACCGATATCCAGCTCCCGGTCGGCAGCACCGCGGAACTGCGCCAGGCCACCCCGCTCGGTGACGTGTTCGTCGCGCTGTCCATGCCGCCGGCCGAACCCGGCACCCAGATGATGCAGAGCGGCGAAACGCTGCCCTTGGAGCAGACCTCGGCGGGTGCCACCGTCGAGGAGCTGCTGCTGTCGGTGTCGCTGATGTTCAACGGCGGCGGTATCGCGCATCTGGCCAGGCTCGGCGCCGAACTCGACTCCATCGTCGGCGGGCGTCAGGACCAGGTCGTGCATCTGGTCAACGAGATGACCGGCGTCGTCACCAGCTTGAACGACAACTCCGCCAATATCGACAGCGTGCTCGCCGAATTCGGTGCGCTGGCCACCACCCTGGAGGCCAGTCGCTCGGATCTCGGTCAAGTCGCCGACACCCTGCCGAACATGATCGGCGCGGTCGCGGAGAACAACCGTGCCATCGGCGATCTGCTCACCAAGATCGCCACCGCCAGCGCGGCGCTCGGCGACTACGCCAACACCTCCGGCGGTGAGTTGGCCGGCCTGCTGGACAACCTGGACAAGTTGATGGGGGCGCTGGCCGCCACCGGTGACAACTTCGGTGCGGTGCTCGACGCGCTGCACGAGATCAAACCCGGAGTCAACTCGACCTTCCGCGGCAACAGCCTCGCCGCGCAGGTCAATGTCACCAACCTCGATATCGCCCTGCTCACCGCACCCGGCACCAGCAAGTTCTTCGATCTCAATGATCTGAACGACTTCGCGGGCAGCTTGGTCCAAGTGCTCCAGGTCGTCTACGGCCGGGTGACGGGAGGCCACCGGTGAAAAACCACAAGATCCTCTACTCGACCGCGGGCCTGGTACTGGTCCTGATCATCGGTGTGGCGTATCTGATGGTCAACGTCATGCGAATCAACCCGTTCCGCGGGACCTACACGGTCACGGTGACGCTCGACCGCTCCGGCGGTCTGCAACCGGGCAACGACGTCACCCTGCGCGGTTTCCGGGTCGGCAAGGTCGATTCGATCAAGCTGATCAACGGCGGCTCCGCCATCGCGGCGAGCGCCGAGATCGACGACCGCTACGACATCGCGGTGGACACCGTGGTCGCGGTGCAGGCACTGTCGGCGGCCGGTGAGCAGTACATCGACTTCCGTCCCGATACCGATCAGGCCCCGTTCCTGACCGACGGCTCGGTGATCGAGTACAACCCGGACACCGTGCACACACCCACCCCGGTGTGGGCGGTGCTCGATGACACCAGCGCGCTGATCGCCCAGGTCGATCCGAAGCATTTCGACGTCATCCTCAACGAGCTCGATATCGCGCTCAGCGGTGGCCCGGATCAGCTCCGGTCGTTGATCGACGGTGTCAGCCTGGTGGTGGCGGGTCTGGATTCGCTGCTGCCGCAGACCACGAACTTGATCGCGAATCTGCGGACCATCGCGGCGACAACGTCGAATGCCCAGCCCGATCTCGGGACGCTGACCAGCAACTCGGGTGTGCTGTTCGAGCAGTTCAACAATGCCAACGCCGAGCTGCAGTCGGTGCTTTCCCAGGCGCCCGGCCAGTTCGCCAGCCTCGGCGCGGTGCTCGATACGACCACCGATCCGATCACCGGACTCGTGAACAACTTCGTCGCCATCACCAAGGCGGCGCAGCTGCGCACTCCCGCCATGCAGGCGCTGTTCCCGGCGCTCGAACTCGGCGGTGCGGCGCTCGGCGTGCCCGCGCACGACAACGAATTCCACACCATCCTCGATATCTGGTTCCGGCCCTACTGCCAGTACCAGTCCACTCCGGCCAGCCCGCAGGTCGTCTCCGACGGGACCATGCCGATGTGGAACTACTGCGAGAATCCGGCGCCGGGACAGCAGATTCGTGGTTCGGTGAACGCGCCGCGGCCGAATATTCCGAACAACGGCTCGCATATGCCGCCGGGTGTGGACCCGAACGAACGGACCATGCCGCCGGTGCGGTAATTCCGACCGGCTGATCGGTGTCGCGTGCGCCGGGGCATACTCGCAGTTGAATGCCTGCGGCCCGGCGCGCGTGGCCGGACGAAATACACGGCGCACTCGAATGTGCGCCGGGAAGGTGTGAACAGTACTCATGTCCAAAGATGACGCCGCTTCCGACGCGGACGCCGTGAAGGATGGCGCGACGACGGGATCGGCGGGCGACGCCGAACCTGCCGAGGCGACCACATCGGCCGCGGACGTCGACGCCGAGTCCACGGACGCTACCGACAGTGGTGCCGACAAAGCCGAGGACGTCGGCAAGGACGACGTCGACGCGGCGGCCGAGGATGCCGACAAGACCGTGAAGGCCGAGACCGCCGCCGAGTCGGAGTCCGAGGCGGCCGACGCGGATGCCACCGTGAAGGTCGACAAGGCCGGCGAAGCCTCCGACGCCGACAAAGCAGTCGAGATCGACAAAGCCGACGCGGATACCACCGACGACGCCGATAAGACCGTCAAGGTCACCAAGTCGGCCAAGAAGGACAAGGAGGCCAAGGCCGACGACGCCACCACCGTCAAGGTGCGCACCCCCGCCGCCGCCAAGGCCGCCGAAGCTTCAGGCCGCCGCAACCCGCTGATCATCGCCGCGGTCGTGGCACTCGTGCTCGCGATCGCTGCGGCAATCGCCGGCGTCGTGTTCTTCTTTCAATCGGGCAGCCGCCAGGACGAGCTGGACACCCGCGCCGACGCCACCAAGGCGGCCTGCGATTTCGGTAACCAGTTCGCCACCTACAGCGGCGACAAGATCGACGACTACCTCGGCCGGTTGAACGACACCGCGACCGGTGAGTGGAAGCAGATGGTCGCTCAGCTCGGCCCGGATCTGAAGGCCAGGTTCGAGGGCAGGCAGGTCGACTCCAGGGCCGAAGAGGTCAAGTGCGGTTTCGCCTCGGGTGACGACACCAAGGCGACCGTGGTCCTGGTTATCGACCAGAGTTTCTCCACCGCGGATGTTCCGAACTCCCCCCCTGGCAAGGTCCGGGTGGCGGCCAATGTCGAGATGGAAGAGGTCGACGGGCGCTGGCTCGTGGCCAAGTTCGACTTCCCGGCAATGCGATAGCCGACCGGCGTGATGAAAGAGAGTGGGACCGGACCTATGGTCGAAGACGCCAACAACAGCGGCGATGAGCGCGGTCTGCTGCCCGTCGTCCTCGCGTTCGTGGCGGGTGTGGTGCTGGTGGCGCTTGTCGTCACCGCCGTCGTGTTCTTCATGCAGTCGAAGGAGCGCGGCGATGAACTGGCAGCGCAGGACGAGTCGAGCCAGGCCGCCTGCGATTTCGCGCGGGTGACCAACACCTATGACTACGCGGGCGATCTCGACAGCTTCCTCCCTGAGCTGAAGGGCCGGGCGACCGAGAATGTGGTCTCGGATCTGGAGCAGAACTGGGAAGCGCTGCGCGGGTTGCTCGGCGAGAACAAAGTCAAGGCCTGGGTGGACAAGTCGACCTGCGGTTTCCGTTCCGGCGACGCCGAGAACACGCAGGTGCTGGTGAACCTCAGCCTGATGAATACCAACATCGGGACTCCCCAGCCCAAGCGCCTTGACGTCGCCGTCATCGCAGGCATGGAGAAGTCGGGCGACAAGTGGCTGGTCAACAAGTGGGAGCTGGCCATGCTGCCCGCTCTCGATCCGAATGCCGTCCAGCAGCAGCCCGCGCCGCCGGCCGACCAGCCTGCCCCGCCGGCCGATCAGCCCGCGCCGGAGCCCGGCAACTGATTCGATAGAGAAAGCGACCCCCGGCGGTGGGTCGAGCCACCACAGGAAAGCCCTGGTTAACAGGGCTTTTCTGCTGTTTTGGGCACATTTTGGGCACACTCCCCCGGCCTGTATGCCGTGTGAATCGCCTTGGCCACCTTGTCGAGATCGGTGTCGAACAGATCCGAGTACACCTTCAGCGTGATCGCCGGATTGCTGTGCCCGAGCATCCGCGCCAGCGCCAGCACGTTCGCGCCCGCGGCCACTGCCAGGCTGGCGCAGGTGTGCCGCAAGTCGTGCGGCGTCACCGTCTGCACACCGGACCGCTTGACCGCCCCGGCAAACCACCCGTCGCCGGACTTCGGCCGAGCGAGGTAGTCGGTGCCGTCGCCGAACACCAGCGCGTCACGGTCGCGGCCTTTCACATGCTCGGCGAGTTCATCGAGCACGAATTGCGGCACCGGAACCGAGCGCCGCTGGTTGTTCTTCGGCGCCTTCTCGTCGTGCTCGTCGCCCACCTGCACCGCGTTGTCGTTCACCGCCAGGCGCCGCCGCAAGAACTCGATATCGCGCACCCGCAGCGCGATCGCCTCACCCCATCGCAGGCCCGTATACGCCAGCGTCAGCACGAGCATCCGGTGCTTGGCCTCGACGGCGAGCCGCTGCACGTCGTCCGAGGTCAGGTAGACATGCCGCTTCGCCGACTTGGCGGGCAGGTTGTCGACGCCGCGGGCCGGGTTCACCCGCAACCGCTTCGCCTTGACCGCGGTATCCAGGATGCCCGCGAGCACGCTGTGCATCCGAATGATCGCCGTCGTGCTGTGCCCGGCGCGGCGCATGGCACCGATCCACTCCTCGACGTCGGGTAGCTCGATATCGGCAATCCGCCGCGCGCCCCACTTCGGCTGTACGTGGATCCGCCACGCCGATTCGATGGGTCGATAGTGCGACTTGGCCACGCTGGATTGCTTGTGTTCCAACCACTTTGGAGCTAGTTCGGCGACCGTGATCCGGCCGAGGGCAGGCGCCACGTAGTCGCCGGTCATCTTCGACACTTCGACCGTGGCAGCGAACCGCTCGGCGTCGATCTTCCGCCGAAACCCGCGCTTCTTGGTCTGCTTCCCGTCCGGCTTGCGGTAGCGAACCATGTGCAAGGTGTGGTCGCGCTTCTTGCACACCTCATCCGGGCCGGTGCCGTCCGGTCGCCCCTTGCTGCCGTAGTACTTCCTGGCGCACTCGTCCAGGCAGGCTGTCGATTGGTACGGCTCAAACGTTGCCATGCTCGGCGCCCTTGATGTCTTCCAGCCGCTTCTCAAGCGCGGCAATGGCATCGAATACGGTGCGGCCGCCGAGTGCGGGCCATTCTGCATGAGTCAACACCGGCCCGGTCAGCCATTCCAGAAGGTCATCCGGCCCGGGCATGTCTACTCCGGTCAGGTGCACGCGGTCGTCCTCGCCTACGTCCGTCGGCATGAGAAGCAACACCGGCGAGACCCCAAGCGCGGCTGCGAGTGCGGTCAGGTCATCGACATCGACACGCCGCTCGCCATTCTCGATCCGCGACAGGCCAAGCGTCGCAATAGGTCTGCCCAGATCCGCGAGCTTTCGACTCAGCTCCGCGTAAGAGAGCCGCCGCTGTTCGCGGATTTGCTTGATGTTCGACCGGAGAGCCTCGCCGGTCGGGCCAAGTTCGTTCTTCTTCCCTGCCATGACCTAAGGATGGCATATCAAAATGATGCCGTCGCGCATATCCTTGATTCCTCATGCTTCACGGTGTATTCCTGTAGCTACGTCATATCGAACATGGCGCAACACCACATCAAGGATGAAGCATGAGCGAAATACTCGTCGCCGCCGAAGTCGCCCCGATGCTGCGCACCACGCCCCAGGGGCTCGCACAGCTGCGGTACCTGGGCAAGGGTCCGAAATTCATCAAGCGAGGCGCGCGGGTTTTGTACCGGCGCAGCGATATCGAGGACTACCTCACAGCGAACACACGCACCAGCACCGGCGAGCACTCGGGTGCTGCGTGATGTCGATTCGCCCTGCTGACAAGAACGGCCCGGGAGCGGTGGCCGCCGCTCGCCGGGCCAAGGAATCCACTCCCAACCAGGAAGAAGGCTCCACCGCCATGGTAGATCGCACCCAGCAGCAGTTCCGACCCGGCAACCGCGTGCGCCTCATCGAAACCGGCGAGTTGTTGACCGTGGAGAAGGTGTTGCGGTCGTGGGACAAGGTCACCGTCGTATGCACCGATGACGTAGACGATTCGGATTGGCGGATCTGCCGACCGGAACACCTCGAGCAGATCGACGCCGCTACCGCCGAGCGCGACGAGGCTGCCGACTACGCCGCCGCGGTGGGCGCGCGCATTGCTGCCGACGTGGCCGCGTCCGGACGCACCGACGCCGATATCGCCGAGAAGCTCGGGGCCGACCCGCAGGAGTTCCGGCGACTCGTCGACGGGCGGCACGACTGGACCGTGCCCGCGGCGATCCTGCTGTCGTACGTACTCGGTGTGTCGTGGGCTCGATGGTTCGACGACGAACCCAAGCGTGCCACCTGGACCGGCGACGACATCCGCGCGTACGTGGAGCACCTGCCTGCCGAGCGCATTGTGCGGCGTGCCGAGGCGGCGCCCATCCGGGTCCGCGAGGTGCGTGAGATCCCGGACGACGAGCCGGGGACGGGCCGCTTCGGCCTGGTCTGCGACGAGTGCGGCGGTGTCGTCTGCATGAGCCGCTACCCGTTGCCGCCGATGTCCGTCGTCTGCATGGTCTGCGCTGGCCTCTGACATGCGAGAGCCGCCGCGGTGCCGATTCCGCGGCGGCTCTCAGAAAGGAACGGTCACGCCCATGACCGCAACGCCTACCCAGACTATCCCGCCCGGACGGACCGAGTGCCGGACCGTGGCCGACCGAGCGGCAGCTCGTCGCCGCGCCATCCCGGACCGCCGCAGCGCCGAGCGTCGTGTCGACGCCGAGCACCGCCGGGGTCGCCGCCAAGCCACCACCGCACTGGATCGCGCGATGGACGACCCGATGCCGGAGTCCTGGCCCGCAGCTGGATTCGGCGCCTACGCCCCGATCCGGGCGGCGCGCGAACGCGAACGCACCGACGCCGCGCAGCGGTTCACCGATACCGCAGTCGCCTACCTCGCCGACGCGCTGCGGGCCGTCGACTACGCCGACGCCGCCGAGGTGCTGCGACGGGTGGAGGTCACCGCCGAAGTCCTGCGCAAGATCACCAAGGAGGCCATGTGAAGCCGTTCCTATCGCCGACCGCCATCGCGGTTCGGGCCCAACTCGAGGCCGAGGCGGCGGACGGTCCGCCGCCGAAGCATCACCCCGAGCACCCCGACGAGTGGATGCCCGACTGCGGCCAGTGCACAGCTCTACTCGATGCGGGGATCGCATGGCGCAACGCGCGCCGAGACGAACAGCCAGACGCATTCGAGGCATTTTGGTGTGCCCGGCCCGCGCTCGACCACATTCGCGAGTTCGCCCGTGCTCGCCGGGCCGGGCCGTGGGCCGTGCTCGGCGTGGTCTTGGCGCGCACGGTTGCCGCGACCGAACCGAACGTGTTGCTTCCGCCGATCATCGGCTCGGCGAAGTCGACCAATCTGTTTGTCGCGCTGGTCGGCCCGTCCGGTGGTGGCAAGGGCGCTGCCGAAGGGGCCGCGGCCGACGCAATCGAGTACGTCGGCGGTGAGGCCAAGTCGATTGGCATTGACGAGTTCCCCGTGGGCAGCGGTGAGGGAATCGCCCGGACGTTCCAGCCCGGATCAGTCGACGACAAAACCGACCGGCGGACGCGCGCCATGTTCACCGCGGCCGAGGTAGACACCCTCGCCGCCATCGGATCCCGGCAGGGCTCGACCCTCATGGCCGAGTTGCGGAAGGTGTTCATGGGCGAGCAGGTCGGATTCGCCAACGCGAACAAGCACACTCGCACGGCCATCCCGGCGCATAGTTATCGGGCCTGCCTCACTATCGGTGTGCAGCCGTTGAAGGCAGGCCCGCTGCTCGACGACGCCGACGGTGGTACACCACAGCGGTTCCTGTGGCTGCCCGTCGGCGACCCGGACGCACCGGAACAGCGACCGGCCGAACCGAAACCGCTACACGTGAAGGTCCGAAGTTGGGCCGCGCGTGTCGAGCTGGCCGTGCCGGACGTCGCGCGCGCCGCGATGGACAGCCACCGGCTCGCGGTGCTCCGCGGTGAGGATGTCGACCCGCTCGACGGCCACCGAATGCTCACCGGATTGAAGGTCGCCGCCGCCCTGGCCATCCTCGACGGCCGCGAGTTCATCACCGAGGACGACTGGCAGCTCGCCGGAACCGTGATCCGGGTATCGGACCGGACACGCGCCGGGGTACAGCGAGTGCTCACCGAACGCGCACGGGCCGCGAATCACGCGCGCGCGGTAGCGAAGGCCGACGAGGCCGGGATCATCGCCGACCGCGCCGAAGACCGCGAACGCGAACGGATCCGCGGCGCCATCCTCCGATGCCTCGAGCGCCGCGGCACGGTCAGCCGCAAGGACCTTCGCAACACTCTCAAATCGTCTCTACGCGACCGATTCGACGCCGAGCTCGTCGACTTGCTCGACGCCGGATCCATCGTCGCGATCAGCGAGACGACATTCAGGCTGGCCGATGCGTAGGCCGGTAGGACCCTTCGGGGCGGGTAGGACGGTAGGGCTCTGGTCCTACCCTGCCGACCTGCGCAAACACGGTCCTACCAACGTCCTACCCGGTCCTACCCTGCCCGGCGCCGGTAGGACCGGGGTAGGACTGTCGTCCACCCGTCCTATCTGCGGAAACTCAGGTAGGACCGGAGTCCTACCGGTCCTACCATGCGTCCCCGTCGGTGCCGTATGAGCTACGACGAGCAGCGCCTCGACGCAATCGTGTGGCCGAGGACCGGGAAGCGGTTCCGCGAGTGCACACCGGCCGAGATAGATCGGGTGATCGCCGAGCTACACGCGAAGGCTGAAATGCACCGGCGCCGCGAGGTGGCGGCCGGGCTACAGGTCGCCGCCGCGCTCGCCAAGATCGACCAGTACGACGCCGCGCTCGCCGATGGAATCCGCCGAGCCGAACTGTGGGCGAACGGGGGTGCGCCGTGACCGGCAAGGGCAAGTGGCCGGCCGCGCCGGAATTGTTGGCCAACCTGTTCGACGAGCGGCTCGTCGGCGCCGCGTGCGTCGGCCGCGCCAACCTGTTCGACGACCACCGCCATGGCGAGGACGAGCAGCAGACCGCCGACCGCCACGCCGAGGCCGCAAGGATCTGCGGTCGCTGCCCGGTCCGGGACCAATGCGACACCGCCGCCGCGGAACTCGACCGCGCGGCCTCCGGGGTGTGGGCCGGGCGCGTCCGCAACGCGGGACGGCCGATCGGTCGACCGCCGAGGGTCGCGTCATGAGCATCACCAGCGGGGTGTGCCTCGACGGCCGCGACGTTCTGCTCGCCGCGGTCGCGGTCAAGCTCGCCCTACAGCGATTCGCCAGCCAAGGGCAGCCGCCCCCGCGCGGCATGACCGAACTGTTCGCCGCCCTCGAGGCCGCGGCCGGATCCATGTCGCCGCCGCGCCAGGACGCCGACGCCGAACCACTGCCCGGCCCAGACTGGCTCACGACCGACCAGACCGCCGAGGCGCTCGGATTGAGCCGCCGCTCAGTGCAGCGGATCGCACGGCAACTCGGTGGGCAAAAGATCGGCGGGCGCTGGCTATTCGACCCGCCGCGGATCCGGCTCGAGGCAACAGCACGGGCCGAGGATAGGAGGACAGCATGACCCGATGGTTCGACCGCGTACTCGCATCGGCCGATCTGTCGACCGCGGTACTCGAGCAGGCGCTCGCCGCCAACGACACCGACGCCGACCACCCGATGCCCGACCCGACCCCACGCACCGAGCAGCCGGTCACTCTGGCCGAACTCGTCGCCGAGGGATTCGGGCAAGCCAGTATTGACACCCTCGCCGCCCAGCTCCCCGCCGACGAGGTACTCGTCGACGACATCGGCCGCCGGTGCGTCACTCGCACGACCGCGCGCCGACTATTCACCGAGCGCGCCGAAGCCGACACCGCCGCCCGCAAGCGGGCCGAGCAGTACCGCGCCGAAGCAACCGAACGTGGCCGCGCGGAACGGGCCGCGCGTCGGCAACGGCAAGCCGCACTCGACAAGGCTCGCGCCGACCGTGGCCTCGAGGGCGGCATGGTCTACGCGCCGTCGGAATGGGAGATGGACGCATGAGCGCCACCATTCACCGCAGCGCGGCAACCCTCGCCCCCGGCCGGACCACCGTCGACATTGCCCAGCGCATCCTGACCGTGATCGCGGTTCCTTACGGGCAATTCGCGCAGGTTCCCCACGAGGGCGAGGTCTGGCGCGAGGTATTCGAGCCCGGCGCATTCGCTGGCCTCGACGACACCGAACCATCCGTGCGGGTCAACCGCGACCACGACAAGACGCGCACCGTGGGCAAGGTGGTGCGGTTCGACCCGCGCGACCGCCGAGGCCTCATCGCGGATATCCGCATCGCCGAGACCCCACTCGGTGACGAGACCTTGCAACTCGCAGCCGAGGACATGCTGTCGGTATCCATCGGGTTCCGCATCAGCTCGGCCGGAATTCGGTTCGACCGCCGCAACAAGATCCGCCGCGTGAACCGCGCCCAGCTCGACCACATCGCCCTTGTGGAGTCCCCCGCCTACGACGGCGCCAAGGTCCTATCCGTGCGCAACGGGCCGAGCAGCACGCCGAACCTGGACGAGGTACTGGCCGACGGATTCCTCGACGAGGTGAACACCTACATCACGCGACGCAAGACCGACCCGCGGAACTCGGTGGACTACTGGCGCAACGATCCCACCCTGGCATGGGCCCAACGTCAGGCCGGATGCCGCTGCGTCTGTGAATGCGACTGCGCCGAACGCGAGCGGGAACGCCTGCGCCGCTACGGGACCGCCCAGCGGAACGCCCGCCGATAGACCAGCGCGTCAAGGTCACCCGCCGAGGAGTCATAGCGGGCCTCGCCCGGGAGCTATGGCCGGAGAGTTGGCGAGCCTACCGCCGACAGTGACCCGACCAGCGCGCCGAAATGCCCTCCAGATTGCGGTCTGGAGGGCATAGGCGCATATCCGGGGACATCGGGCCGATTCTTTCTGGATCGGGTAGGGACTCAGCCGGGCAGTCGGCAATCTCTCCCCACGAAAAAAGTCCCAACCCCGCCCCCGCGTGGAAAAGAATCCCGGGGAGAGATTGCCGACTGCCCGGGCTGAGTCTCGGCGCCCTCCCCAAAAAACCGCCAGACATGCGCTGGTCCTGTCACGGTGACGTTTCGTCGGCCTCCTGGTGGTCGACCACCGACACCGGATCAACGTCGATGATGGGGACGCCGAGCGCGCCCTGTTCGGGCTCGCTGCCCAGTGACCCGCTGCCCGAGCTCGCCTCGAGTACATCGGCTAGTGAAACGGGATCGCCCGTCCATCCGTCGGCGTAGACCGGCGCCCATGTCCCGTCATGCCACTGGACCCAGCTCTGCGGCTCGTCCGGGTCGGTCACTGCATGTACCGCTCGGCGCGCGCGTCCGGGACGATCACGCGGGCGTCGACGAGAGTCCGGTATGCGTCGCGCTTGTCCGGGCATCCCGCGATGCTGCACCGGCGATGGTCCTGCATGATCTCGTGCGCGTCCTGGACGCACATTCGGCCGGCCGATGCTGGCGCAGGGGGATCGTCGTCACGCGCGAGCATGTAGGGCAGCGCGTAGATCAGTCCGGCGAGCAGCACCGCGACGGCGCCAGCCACAGCGAACGCGGCAACATAGTCCGACATCGAACCCCCTGCGCTATAGGTGTTGGGTGCCGCCCGGCGCCGGGGATCGCGGCCACCCGGCGCCGGGGGTTGGGTCAACTCTGCCGCTGGGCCGTGTGCCCACACGACGACGGAACGGGCGTCAATGCGCACCTATATGAGGCGACATTTAGGCGTCATTAGAGCTACCGTGGCAGGCATGCGGACCACACCGAACACGGCACTACGGGCCGCGCGCACGGCCCGTCTCATGTCACAAGACGACCTCGCCCGCGCCCTACGCGACGCCGGATGCGCCAGCGCGACCAAACGTCTGGTGCAACGTTGGGAATCCGGGACCACCACCCACCCGCGGCCCAGCCACGCGCAAGCCCTCGAGCGCGTCATGAAGCTGCCCATCGAGTCGCTCGGATTCGGTGCGGTGCGGATGGGCCGCGCCGTCGGCGGGCTCGACGACAACAGCCACGACGTCGAGTCCGCGATCGGTGCGCCACCCGATGGCCCGAGCGGCCCGGCGCCTACCGCTGCGGCGCGGATCGCCGGGGACTACTCCGGGGTGTGGTTGAGTCGGTACGAGTACTACTCGAGCGGCCGGGACTCGACATTCACGGTCGCGCACTATGCGGTGGTGCTGCACCACGGTGCACAGATCACAGTGCGTAGTCTGCCAGGCTCGTCGCCGTCGGTCATCGAAATGGATCTGACCCTGGACGGCAACGTCGCAACCGGGACTTGGGCCGAGCGGACCGCGGTCGATGGCTACTACCGCGGCGCCCGCTACCACGGTGCCGTGCAGCTACTCGCCGACCCGACGGGCAACCGGATGGCAGGCAAGTGGATCGGGTTCGGCAAAGACTTCGAAATCAACTCCGGCCCGTGGGAGCTGGTGTTGCAGGACCCGAGCACCGGCAAGGCCACCATTGACGCCTACCAACGACCCCCGGCGGTGGATTGAGGTCCGCGGGGCAGCTGCCCGGCGGGGTTGGTTGATTCCGAATCAGGGTGCAAAGGGTGTCCGCCAGACTGACACCCTTTGCCCGCGACCAACCGTTGCTCTGGCGGCAACAGTTCGGCCCACGCGCAGGCGGGCGCGATGAGGTCGGCCCCCGCGGCTCGGGGGTGTGCGAGACCTGCACACCCCCGGCCGTAAGGACGTGCTTACGGCCAGGGCGGTGGAGCCTCATCTGTGGGCACATTTTGGGCACAACCTGTCGAGAGACACGCTGATTTTGCGTGATTTCTAGTGATGTGCCGAACGGCTATAACCGCAGGTGGTGACCTATTTCTGCTGGTAAAGCGACCCCCGGCGGTGGGTCGAGCCACCACCGCCGGAGGTCTATTCAGGTGGTCGGTACGGCGCTCAGAACAGCGTCAGTGCCCCAGCGGCCGGCTGCTTCGCGGTTTTTCGTGAGGCGGCCGGCTTTTCGTTTCGCAGGGGCTTGTCCGGGCGAGCGGGTGCGGGGATCGTGGCGCGCATCGCCGGGATCTCGACGGTCGCCGGCTCGACGGTGGCGCGATCGACGGGTGCCGGATCGGCGGTCGAGGGGTCCGCGGCGACCCGCCGGGCCGCCTGACCGGCGAGCGTATCGGCCTGCTCGTTGAAGTAGTTGCCGACGTGTCCGCGCACCCAGCGGAACCGGACCGGGCCCGGCCGGGAGGCGATGGCCCGATCGATCTGCTGGATGAGCTCGGCGTTCTTGACGGCGGCGCCGCTGGAGGTGCGCCAGCCGTTGCGCCGCCAGCCCGCGATCCACTCCGAGGCGCATTTGATGGCGTAGAGCGAATCGCTTTCGATCAGTAGTGGCTCGTCGCCGGGGTGGGCGAGGATCGCCTCCAGCAGGGCGCGTAGCTCCGCGATCTGATTCGTGCCCGACGCGGCTCCCCCGCTGTCGGCGGGGCCCTGATGGTTGACCCATGCCCAGCCGATGGCGCCGCCGGGATTGCGCAGGCAGGATCCGTCGGTGCTCACGATGATCATGCCTCGCACCCTACGCAATCCGCCCGACAAGATCGGTACCGTGGAATTGCTCTATCTCCCTTCGTAACCGGGACTCCGTGCGGCGCAGTGCCGAGCGGACACCGGATTCGATGGGATGAGCGAGCATGCGCCCGGTGATCCCGCGCGGCGGTGTGTACTCGACTTCCGAGGTGAGCACCGAGCGGCCGTAGCCGAGGGGATCGAATCGCAGTGTCAGAGTGCCGGATAAGCGTCCACGCAGCGTATACCCGATCACGACGTTGCGTCGGTACTCGGTGATCTCGCAGGTGAGCGTGGTGCGAAGCAGGGCGAGTCGGGCGCAGGTGTGGTAGCGAGCGCCGAGCCCGCAGTCGATGTCTCCGCTGGGTTCGAACTCGGCGACGCCGAACATCCAGTCCGGTACGAACAGATGGTTGTCCGTGTAGGTGAAAGCGACCTCGACGGGGGCGCCGACGTCACTGGCATATCTGATGCGGCCCATGGGCCCTCCCTCCACGGCTCCGACAAAAGTACTACAGCATTCCTCTTTATTCGAGGGTTGTGGCCAAATTTGGCCAGCGGGATTGCCAGATTGCTACCGACCGGTTGCTTGGTCGCCGGGTATCCGGAGCTGATCGACGATGTGGTCGGCGATCGGCAACGCCGAGGTCGCCGCCGGCGACGGCGCGTTGAGCACGTGCACCATCCGCGGTGTCCGTTCGACCAGGAAATCGTGGATCAGTGTGCCATCGCGAGCGACGGCCTGGGCCCGAATGCCCGCCTCACGTGGCCGGAGATCATCCATGGTCAGCTCCGGGCAGTAGCGGCGGCATTCGGCCAGGTAGCCCCGCTTGAACAGCGAATTGCGCAGCTCCCGCAGCCCGGTGCGGACATTGGCCTTGGCCACCCGGTGGAAACCCGGGTAGCCGAGTACCTCGCGGGCGTCCCGCAGGTCGACGCTCCCCTTGCGGTAGCCCTCCCTGGCCAACCCGAGCACAGCGTTAGGGCCGACGGTGAGATCTCCATCGATGGTCGGGCTCAGGTGCACACCGAGAAATGGCAGCTCCGGATCCGGGATCGGATAGATCAGCGTGCGGACCAGCCCGGCGCGCGAGGCGGGCAGTTGGTAGTACTCGCCACGGAACGGCACGATCCGGGTATCGATGCGCAGGCCCGCCAGCCTGGCCATCCGATCGGCCTGCAATCCGGCACACACGACCAGTGCGCGTGCGGCCCAGCTGCCCGACGGGCCCGCGGCGGTGACTCCGGTATCGGTTTCGGTGACGGCATCGATCTGCGCGCCGAGCACGATCTCACCACCGGCGGCACGGACCTCATCGGCCAATGCCGCGGTGACCTGGCGGTAATCGACGATGCCGGTGTCCGGGACGAACAGCGCACCGACCCCGCTGATCCGCGGTTCGCGCCGGGCAAGCTCCGCGGCGTCGATCAACTCGACATCGACCCCGTTCACCGTCGACCGCTCGTACAGAGCGAGCATCCTGGCGTGTTCGGCGGCGTCGGTGGCCACCAGCAGCTTGCCGCATTCCTCGAATGCGATCCCGTGCGCGGAGGCGAACTCCTTCGTCGCGCGGGCGCCCCGCCTGCACAGTGTCGCCTTCAAGCTGCCGGGCGGATAGTAGATGCCCGAATGGATGACGCCACTGTTGTGCCCGGTCTGATGGGTCGCGAGCGCATCGGCCTTCTCCAGCAGCACCAGACTCGCACCCGGATGCCGTTGGAGGATCCGGTAGGCGGTGGCTACGCCGACGATGCCGCCACCGATTACGCAGAAGTCGTACATGGGGTCAGTCGCGGGGCGCGCGTGACGGGGAGATGTGTCCGGGGGTCGTTGTCCGCATGGAGAGCACGATATGCGGCGCACCCTCCACGCTGCGCGATCGGTCCGCGGCCCGGCTGGTGATGGTCGACATCGGTTCACGTATGGATGGCTGCGAGCCAAGTGGCAGTTCGGGCACTGTCGCGGTCTGCCTGTCCGGCCAGATCACCTCATGCGCGCTGGGTGCACAGCAGCGGATCGTGAATCAGGCTGTGACGACGTCACTTCCGGTCGCAGGAACCACCGGTGCGACGGGCCGGCCGCCATCGGTGGCCTGTGCACCGGAGTCCGCGACGCCGGCCTCAGGCCGACCAGCATCGCCCGGCGCCGGATTCCGGTCCAGCTCCAGCGCATGCTCGCCCAGCGTCGGATCGGAGAACACCAACGTCACCTCGCCGCGGCGAGTGTCGACATCGGTACGCATCTGGGTCACGCCTGCCGGATCGGTCGACACCCCGAGTCGTTCGCGGACCGGCTCCGACATCAGGAATCCACTCAGCACCGTCAGTGCGTTGGTGTCGACGGTGATGGAGACGGTATTGGTGTGCACCGGTGCGACCCGGGCGCCGACGTAGGTGGTGCCGAGACCGACGCGGCCGCCGACGCCAGTGGGGTCTGCGGGGCGGGATTCGGCGCGCGCGGTGATGGTGGGATCAGCGAAGTCCTCGGGGGCGACGACGGGCCGGTCACGGTAAACGGCGGCTTGACCGGAGCCGTCGCTGCGCAGAACTGTTCCGTTGCGATGCACAGGACTGATATGCGGCGATCCGTCCCGGATGATCGGCGCCGAAGGCGCGGCGAGCTGTCCGGGACGCTCGAGGTTGGGCATGTTCGTGGCGATGTAGGCGCCGGAGACAACGGTGAGACTGAGGCTGGCCGCGCCTGCGAGCACGATCGCGGCATGACGAACGATCTGGGCAGACTCGAATACTGACACGATGCGTTCCTTTCCCTCCGCCCTGGTTTCCCTGGGGTCGACGGCCCGCATCGTTGAAAGCCGTACGCTCGTCCAGGTTACGGTGTGAAAGGTTGGCGTGCCGCATTGCTGAGAGCAGCATCACAGGGTCTATGGGTGATCGCCGCGCTTACGTGACGCGGTGGTGAACCGTCCGCGTCGAGGAGGTTTCGAGCCCCTGAGGGCCGGGTATTCCCAGCTTGCTGGCGAGCGTCATTCTCGACTGCCATGTCGAGACACCCGGCCAACGACGTCCGACCTCAGTCACGACGCACCCAAGACTGGCGCTCGCCCGCTTTGCGTAGTGGCGCGGGCCGGCCGGATCAGGCGAACTGGCCCGCGGCGCGACCCTCCCCGCTCGGACCGGCGAACGCCTGCGCGATCGTCAGCCATTCGGCCGCATCCGCGCCCACCGCCATCAGCGCCAGATCGTCCCGATGCCTGCGCTGGGTGACCAGCAGGCAGAAATCCAGTGCGGGACCGGTGACGCGCTGCGCGGAATCTTCCGGACCCCAGGTCCACAGGCTCCCGTCCGGCGCGGTGAGTTCGATCCGGAACTCCTCGGCCGGTGCCTGCTTGCCGCGCACAACATAGGCGAAGTTCCTGGTCCGCGCGCCGATATGCGCCACAGTCCGCAAGCGGGCGGTCGGCGTGCGGATGACGCCCAGCGCGTCCGCCACATCCTGCCCATGCGCCCAGGTCTCCATGGTGCGCGCGGTGACCATCGACGCCGCGCTCATCGGCGGACCGAACCACGGCACCTTGGTGCCCTCGGGCACCGCACGCAGTGCGTCGGCCAGCTCGACCCGGCTGCGCCGCCACCGCTGCAACAGCTGCGCGGGCTCTTCGGCCGCGGCTTCCTCGGCGGCTTCGTCGACAAATGTCAGCACCCGCGGCCCGGCCTCGGCGACCAGCTTCGCGAACCGCTCACCATCGCTCGCCGAGATCGTCGCGATCTCATCGGTCCAGGCCAGATGCCCGATCTGATGCGCGATCGACCAGCCCTGCGCCGGGGTCTGCGTACCCCACTGCTCGGCGGTCAGCGGGGCGACGAGTTGTTCCAGGTCGTTGCTCTCATCGGCCAGATCGCCGAGCAATCCTTCGAGGTCAGCCATGGTTTTCCTTGCCCCGCGTCGTCATTGCCGACTGCCACAGGATGTGACGTCGCGCTTCAGCATCGCAGCTCCGAATAAAAGAAGCAAGCATGCGTGCTTGTATTTAGACCGGTTCGCGATACCGCGTTTCGGCCGTTGCTGGCGATACCCTTTGCGTACCGCGCCGCGGCCGGTACGCGCGGCGCGATCTCGATCAACAGCGCCCTGGTCGTGGCGTCGCGACCCTACCCGTGGGCAGGGGCGAAGCGGTCTCGAACGAGCAGGTTCTCGGGCGCGAAAGGCGATGACCCCCGAATCGTTGACACCTCTACGGGGCAATGAGAATGTTGGGACCTCGAGTCTCATTCGATGTCTCAGACAACCATTCCGGGCATTCGTACCGGCCGGCCTAGGGAGAGCCCGCGTGATCACACTCGCATCCGGTGTGTTCATCGACTGGGAGCAGATGACCGGGCAGTCGAAGTTCGTCGTCGACCTGATCAGCTTCCCGATCTTCGCCGGAATCGCGGGTTGGCTGACCAACTGGACCGGCGTGCTCATGTTGTTCTGGCCGCTGCAGTTCCGCGGTGTCCGGGTCCCCGGTCTGAAGGTGCTCTATCCCTATCTGCCGCGCCGGGTGCAGGTGCTGCCGGTGTTCTCCGAGGACGGTTCCCGGTTCGGGTTCCAAGGGTTCATCCCGGCTCGCGCGGAGAAAATGGCCAGCATCTGCGTCGACAAGGCGCTGATGCGGATCGGCAGCCCACGCGACTTCATCCACGAACTCGATCTCGACGGGATCGCCGACTATGTCGCCGAGATGGCGCATAAGCAGGTTCAGTCGATCGTCGACGATGTGATGTACCGGGAGAATCCGGAACTGTGGGGTTCGCTGCCGCGGGCGATGAAGCAGCTGGTCTATCAGCGGGTCGATCGGGAACTGCCGACTCTGTGCCGCCGGGCCTTCGAATCCCTCGGCGACAACGTCGACCAGCTGATCGACGTCAAGGGTTTCGTCATCCGGTACCTGCAGGAAAATCCGATCATCCTCGAGGACCTGACCACCACGATCGCTGCACCCGAGCTGAAGTTCATGGTCCGGATCGGTCTGCTCGGCGCACCGTTCGGCCTGCTGCTGGCGCTGTATCTGCATGTGCACAGCAGCATCCCGGTGCTCGGCTGGGTACCCGCGTGGGTGATCGTGTTGCTGGTGTCGGCGGGCATCGGCGTGCTGGTCAACTTGATCGCGATCAAGATGGTGTTCGAGCCCGGTGAACCACAGCCGCGCTACAAGTACCTGTGGCGGCAGGCGCTGCTGGCGAAACGCCAGCCGCAGGCGGCGGTCGATCTGGCCCATATCCTGGCCTACCAGGTGCTCACCCTGCCCAACCTGTCCAAGGAACTGCTCGAGGGCCCCAACGGCGACAAGACCCGTCAGCTGCTGGAGCGGCTGATCTCCGATGAGATCCACCGCCAGCTCGGCCGCACCACCTCGATGGTGCGCGCGGCCTTCGGTCGTCGTCAGTTCGACAACCTCAAGGTCGGCGCGGCGGGCGCCGCGGTCGGCCTCGCCCCGACGATGGTGCAGGACGCCGAATTCACCGAGGAACAGGCCAAGAAGATCGACGAGTTCGCCGCCCGCAAACTCAAACAACTGACACCGGGCGAGTTCATGGAGATGTTCTACGCCTCCGTCGAACAGGACGCCTGGCTGCTGTATGTGCACGGCGGTCTGCTCGGCGTGCTCGTCGGCGGGGTGCACCTGTTGTTGTTCGGCTGGTAGATCGGCCGATCGTCCACACTTCGACCACTGCCAAGCGACCCGGCGCGGCGCAGTGCCCGCATATCGGGCCATGGCTCATTCGGGCAGTAGACGGCCATCGAAGCCCGCTTCGACCAGCCGTCGATAGGCTGCACGCACCTCATCCGGAACTTCCACGGAGATGGCCCAGCCGTTTGCCGGATAGACCCACGCCCGCTGGATTTCGCCGACCAGCATCGTGATTACTCGGTCGATATCACCAATGCTGTTGACGTAGTCGTCGAGTGCAAGCGGCCGCGAAGTACAGGCAATGTTGATTCCTGGCCACAGCTCCCGGCACACCGCATAGCTACGGCGCTGATGGTACGGCCGGCAAATGACACGAGTGCCCCCATCCAGTCAGAACAGCATCGGCGAGCGGTACCTGAGGCAGCTCGCGACGGCGTGTCGCCCGCCTCAGGTGCCGCTCGGCGCTACTGCGGGGGTGATGGTGGTGGTGAAGGAGTCCCAGGAATTTGGGGTGAAGATCAAGGCGGGGGCGGTGGGGTTTTTGGAGTCGCGGACGCCTACGTGGTCGGAGGGTTCGGTCTCAACACCGGCCGGGGTTTCGTCGAAGTCGAGCACAACGAACGGAGGCATCGACACCCCTGCCGGAAATCCGGCGTCGAACGGGAGAACCCTGACCGAGACATTCTCCCTCGTGGACATGTCCGCGAGGTGACGTAGCTGCTTAGCCATGATCGATGGGCTCCCGACAACCCGGCGGAGCGCCGCTTCACTGACTACGACATCGAGTATCACCGGACGTCGTCGCCTTGTGACGATGTGCTGGCGCTGCGCCTTGATTTGGACCCGCTTCTCGACCTCCTCCGCGCTATCGTGCGGCCAGATTCGGCGGACCAGCTCGCGATCGTATTCCGGCGTCTGCAGCAATCCCGGTATCAACTCCGGTTGATACGAAGTCAGCTTCGCCGCAGCAGCTTCCAATCCGACGTACACATCGAAATCCTTGGGGATGAGGTCCCCGTACTGATGCCACCAGCTCTTCACGCCGGCCTGTTTGGCCAGTCCGAGCATGGCTTCGATCAGCTCCTCCGGCATGCCGTACAGCTCGCACATGGCCCGGATATCCCGAGATCGGTCGGATCGTCATGAAGGCCGACCATGTCTGGGGCATGATGATGCCCGGCGAGCTGGGTTTACGGGTCAAGGGTGACCTGCAGCGGCGGGGTGAGAGCCTCGGTCCGATCATGTCGCATGTGCGGTCGAACCGATGGACGCTGTTGATCCGTCCGGACCTGCCCGATGAGACGCCGTTCTTCGCGGAGATGTTCCGGCACAACGTCTCTGTGGTTCGCCTCGGCGGCACTATTGCCCTGCCGAGCCCGACCGATCAAGGCGCACGGTTTCGCCGCTGGATCGAGCCGCCTCGTTCACCGTTCCGGCCATCGGGCATGTCGATCGTTGCCTCGATCCGCGCCTGCAGGGGAGGCATCGGTGTCTGATCCGAATTCCGATCCGAGCAAGGAGCCTTGGATCAAGCTGTCGCACTGTGGCGTCGGACGATTCGATGACGCTACGAACACCCTGATCGCAGTGGCCTGTCCCTCACGGTTCTGCCTCACCTGGGTGCCGTTGATCGGCGGCAAACTCGGTTCACATGAGGGCCTGCGTCCCGGGGTCTGCTGCTGGTCAGGGATCCGCGTCGTCGACGACCGCGCTGACCATCCCGGCCGCCCTCGGGACCGATACGAAACCGGCACGGTCTGGGAGGTGTGCCCCTAACTCGCGTACGCCCGACGAAAATATGTCGCGCTGAATGGTCGGCATCCGAACGTCGTGTGTTGTCCAGCGACCCCGATTCGACCGCGCAGCCTGCGGTGTCGACCCGGACTACCGCAACACCTCGCCGATATCGGCGGCTGCGGTCATCATGACCAGCAGCGGAACGACCTTCTCCGCAGGGATCCGATAAGCCCCGCGGGTGTGCTGCTCGATAACTTTCGCCGAGGTCAGGGCGCGGATGTGGTGGTAGAGCTGGCCTGCGGAGGTGAGTGAAACCGCTTCTGCCAGTTCGGCGCCGGTGCGCGGCCCGTCGAGCAGGGTTTCGACCAGGGCTCGGCGGACGGGATGGCCCAGGGCTGCGAGGACGTCGACGCGGGCCTGAGTGGGGAGTTGCGGGACGGCGGCGGCGCTGTAGCGGATCGACCAGTTGATGGGGCCGGCGCCGAAATCGACGTTGCCGCTGTAGTCGATATAGCCGTGCGCGGAGTCCTCGGTGGGGCGCTGACCTTCCAGCGCCTCGATCCGAGCCTCCAGCTCGGCCAGTTTGGCAGCGACATCGGTCATGTGGCGCATGCTAACCGGCGCCACATCTGCGGTTCCGCCATGGCCCTGACCAGCACCTCCTGCTCGCTCAGTGTCTCGAGCGCGGACGCCCAGGTGTCTGCGGGCATGCGGCGGTTGAGCAGGACGGCGGTCGCGACGGTGCCGTCGGCGCGGCGCAGGTAGATGGCGTCGCTCAGGACGCCGGGAAAGGAGCCGCCCTTGAAGCCGATCGCGGCGAATCCGGCGGGCGGTTGCTGCCATTCCAACTGGGCGCGTGCCACCTCGGTGCCCGGGCCGAAGTTGCCGGTCGCGATGGCGCGATGCATCGACGCCAACTGCCGGGCCGATCCCGTGGTGGTCGTTTCGGCCCATGCCATTTGAATGTCCAACGGCGGCATCGTCTTCGACTGGATGGTCGCGCGGTAGTCGGCGTCGCTCGCGTAACGCTGGGCCAGTGCCCACTCGTCGTCGCTACCGGGATCGAGCAGGCGGATCATCTCCCCGAGCTTGGTGCTCGGGGTGTAGTCGTGCCACCCACCGGCTGCTGCCGCATCGATCAGCGCCTGGTCGCCGAGGCGGTCGCGCAGGTAGTCGGGAGCGGCGTTGTCGCTTTCCCGGATCATCGCGCTCACCAGCTGGTCGAGCGTGACCGTCTCTCCGGTGAGGCGAGCACGTGCCGCTGGATGAGCGCCGCCGTCGGTCCCGGGCATATACCAGCGTTCCCAGTCACTGACGGGCACCGGTTCGTGTGGGTCGAGCGTGCCTGCCGCGACAGCGCGGGCGTATGCCGCCAGCGGTACCACCTTTATCGCCGAGGCGATGGGCTGCTCGTCATCGGCGCGGCGTTCGATGGTGTGCCCCTGCCCGTCGTCGATCGCGAGAGCGATGTTGTCCGGATCCGCGTGTATCCGGCCCAGCCATTCCTCTGCGGACGCGACGCCTGCCGCCGGTACCGGAGCGCACGACTGTTCGGCGGCTCCTTGGCTCGAGCATCCCGCGAGCAGCGGAATCACCGCGGCCACGACCATCGCCAACCTACGCACCACAGCTTCTCCTGAATTCCGTAATTCCGTAATAACGATCTATCGCAACGATAGCGGCAGGTGGGGACGTTGTCGAGTCGGCCGAATGGCTCCACTTCGCTGTGAGTGAACGTCGCCACTCGGCTGGAACAAACCCGAATACCTCGGGGTTGAGTAGGCATCGCTCAACTTTGAAAGGGTCGAAAAAGTGACTACAGCTCAGAACTTGCCGGTGCTGTTCCTGACCGATCCGATCGTGCTGCCGGGCATGGTCGTGCCCATCGAACTCGACGAATCGGCGCAGGCGGCCATCGACGCCGCGCGCGCCGCGAACAAGGATCAGGTCCTGGTCGCGCCCCGGCTCGATGAGGGTTACGCCGCCTACGGTGTCGTGGCCACCATCGAACAGGTCGGTCGGATGCGTGGCGGTGCACCGGCCGCGGTGTTGAAGGCCGAACGGCGCGCCAAGATCGGTCACGGCGTCACCGGTCCGGGGGCCGCGCTATGGGTGGAGGCCGAACCGGTCGACGACACCCCCGCCGACGGCCGGACCAAGGAACTCGCCGCCGAATACAAGAAGCTGGTCGTCTCGGTGCTGCAACGCCGCGAGGCCTGGCAGGTCATCGACGCGGTGAACCAGCTCAGCGAGCCGTCCGCGATCGCCGATACCGCAGGCTACGCCCCGTACCTGAGCATCGAACAGAAGCGGGAACTGCTGGAAACTCCCGAGCCCGCCAAGCGGCTGGCCACGCTGATCGAATGGACGAAGGCGCATATCGCCGAGACCGAGGTCTCGGAGAAGATCAGCGAAGACGTCCGCGAGGGCATGGAGAAGAGCCAGCGCGAATTCCTGCTGCGCCAGCAGCTCAACGCCATCCGCAAGGAACTCGGCGAGGACGAGCCTGATGGCGCCGACGACTACCGCACCCGCGTGGAGCAGGCCGACCTGCCCGATTCGGTGCGCGAGGCCGCGTTGCGTGAGGTCGGACGGCTCGAGCGGGCCAGCGATCAGAGCCCGGAATCGGGTTGGATCCGCACCTGGCTCGACACCGTGCTGGAGCTGCCGTGGACGGTGAAGACCACCGACAGCACCGATGTTTCGGCCGCCCGCGCCGTACTCGACGCCGACCATCACGGCCTGGACGAGGTCAAGGACCGGATGGTCGAATACCTGGCGGTGCGCTCGCGGCGGGCCTCGCGTGGTCTGGAGGTCGTGGGTGGCCGCGGGTCCGGCGCGGTGCTGGTCCTGGTCGGCCCGCCCGGTGTCGGTAAGACGTCGCTGGGTGAGAGTGTCGCCAGGTCGCTCGGCCGCAAGTTCGTGCGTGTCGCGCTCGGCGGTGTGCGCGACGAGGCCGAGATCCGCGGGCACCGGCGCACCTACGTCGGTGCGCTGCCCGGCCGGATCGTGCGCGCCATGAAGGAAGCCGGATCGATGAATCCGGTGGTGCTGCTGGACGAGATCGACAAGGTCGGCTCCGATTTCCGCGGCGACCCGGCCGCGGCGCTGCTCGAGGTGCTCGACCCGGCGCAGAACCACACCTTCCGCGATCACTACCTGGATCTGGACCTTGACCTGTCCGATGTGCTGTTCATCGCTACGGCCAATGTCATGGAGACCATCCC
Organism: Nocardia sp. NPDC059180; assembly: GCF_042754945.1. Lineage (NCBI taxonomy): Bacteria > Bacillati > Actinomycetota > Actinomycetes > Mycobacteriales > Nocardiaceae > Nocardia > Nocardia sp. NPDC059180. Next base: position 270,290 of record NZ_JBHZBU010000001.1, on the reverse strand, counting down.
CGGCCCGCTGCTGGACCGGATGGAGCTGATCACCGTCGACGGCTACACCGAGGACGACAAGGTCGCCATCGCCCGCGACTTCCTGGTTCCGCGCCAGCTGGAACGTAATGCGCTGACCGCCGAGGAGGTCACCATCACCGATGCGGCGCTGCGCGAGATCGCGGCGAACTACACCAGGGAAGCCGGTGTCCGGCAGATGGAGCGGCTGATCGCCAAGGCATTGCGCAAGGCGGCCACCAATCTGTCGGAGGGCGGTTCCGCGATCGCGGACTCCGTGTCGTCGATCGGCCTCGGTTATGACGCCGAACTCGGCTACGACGATGTGCTGATCGAAACAGAGTCGGCCACAGTGCGTTTCGGCGGTTCGCTGACCATCGGTGTCGGCGATCTGAAGGACTACCTCGGCCGTCCACGGTTCACCCCGGACTCGGTGGAACGCACCGCCGTCCCCGGTGTGGCGACCGGACTGGCGGTGACCGGCCTCGGCGGCGATGTGCTCTACATCGAAACCAACGCCGTCGACGGTGAGCGCGCGCTGACCCTGACCGGTCAGCTGGGTGACGTTATGAAGGAATCCGCGCAGATCGCGCTGACCTACGTGCGGTCGCACCTGGCGGAGATCGGCATCGAACCATCGGTGCTGGATCGCAATATCCACGTGCACTTTCCGGCGGGCGCGGTGCCCAAGGACGGTCCGTCGGCCGGCGTCACCATGGTGACCGCACTGGTCTCCTTGGCGCTGGGCAGGCAGGTGCGCTCGGATGTCGGCATGACCGGTGAGGTCACGTTGAACGGCCGGGTGCTGCCCATCGGCGGCGTCAAGCAGAAGCTGCTCGCCGCACAACGGGCAGGCCTGAAGACGGTGTTCATCCCGGCCCGCAACGAGCCGGACCTGGACGACGTCCCTGCCGAAGTGCTCGCCGCACTGGACGTCCGGCCCGTCACCGATGTGGCCGACATCCTGGCCTACGCCATCGAACCGGTTGTCGAACCGGCGCTGGATGGTCGGGCATTGGCGGCTACTGCCTGATCGATGCAAGGGCCGCGACGTGGTCGCGGCCGTGCCGGAAGACCGAACGAGCTGTGTCCTGATTCATGGGCACAGCTCGTTCGGCTGTTCGGAGTTGGTGCGAGGCCTATCTCTGCGACAGCGCGTTGTCGAGTTCGGCGAGATACTCATCGACGGGTCCGGCCGTGAGGATCCCGCTGCCCGCACCTGCGAGTTCCCCTGCGGCGGATGCCAATCGGACCCGGGCGCGCGCCACGGCCGGATGATCATCTAGCTCGATCGCGGCGCGGGCGATGAGGCACCACAGCGCTTCCAGCAGCAGATCCGGTGGGGGTTCAGGGGTTCGTTGCAGGGCGGCGGAGGCTTCCTCGCGTCGGCCCTCGGCGAGCAGCAGTAGCGGTCGCGCCCACGGCTCGTATGGTCCCCAGTCAGTATCGGACGCGAAATCCGCAGGCGCACCGTGCCATACCCGCAGGCACAGCAGCGCCAACGGCAGCACACCCTGCTCGAATCCTGGCATACCGCAGTCCTCGTACCGTTGTGCGACTGCGCGATAACCCGATTCGGCGATATCGATCGGCGCGCCGGTCGCGGCGGTTCGCATGGCGCGATACCAGCCGGTGAACACCGCGACCAGCGGTCGCTCATTGCGGATGCCGAGCTGGTCGGCGGCATCGGCGTGGGTATCGGCCCGGTCGAAATCACCGAAAGCGCTGCGTGCCTGCATGCGAACAAGATGGCCGAGGACCTCGAACGGCACCAGGTCGTGGCGGCGGGACAATTCCACCAATTCCCGGCCGATCTCGTCGCGTTCGTGAGCAAGGCCGGCGCGGTGGCAGGTCTGTAGGAACAGGCCGTCCAACGCGAACGCGAGCAACGCCGGATCATCCAGTGCGCGAGCGATTTCGGTCGCGGTGCGAGCGGTGTCGAAGCCACGACTACTGCGTATTCCGCGCGATTCGACGGCGATGATCGTCAGCAGTCGGGCCCTCATGCCTGCGGACGCGTCCTCCGGTAGCCGGGTGAGCGTGCGTTCGGCCGCAGCGGCGATCTGCGCTGCCTGGGCGGGATCATCGGAACGGGCCCAGATCCCCGGCACATCATAGCTGCCGATGATGCGCGCGGCGAGCAACGGATCGTCGAGTTGTTCGGCCGCGGTCACAGTGTCGAGGCGCTGTGCTCGGGCGGCGGCGAGGCCTCCGCTGCCGGTCATCGCGAGACTGCGCAGCAGCCCGACGGTCGATTCGAGCCTGGCGGTGGCGCCACCGGCGACGGTGCGGTCGTAGGCAGCGGTGGCCTCGGCCCACATACGGTCGGCAGCGTCGTCGAGCCGGGTGTCGTGGCGCAGGATGCCGGACTCGGTGGCAGCCAGCCGCGGGCCGGGCTCGAGGCCGAGCTCATCGACGAGAATGCCACGGGCCCTGCGTAATACCGCGAGTGCGTCGGCCTGACGTCCGCAGCGGTACAGGGCCAGCGCGAGCAGCCGCCACCCTTCCTCCCGCCACGGATGGGTGCTGACCATGGCATCCAGATCCGCCACCGCATCGGCGGCGCGACCGAGGGTGAGACGGGCCTGCGCCTGCCGTTCGACGGCCGTGAGCCGCAATTCCTCCAATCGCGCGGATTCTGCTCGAGCCCAAGCCATATCGGCGAACTCCGCGTAGGCCGGACCACGCCACCAGCCGAGGGCTTCGGTCAGCGAGGCAAGGGCGCGGGCGGGTGCGAGATCGGCTGCATCGTGGAGCGCCTGCTCGAAACGCCACGCGTCGACAGTGTGCCGGTCGGCCCGAATCGCGTACCCGGTGCCCTCGGTGACCAGCAACCGGGCAGCGGCGCGGGCCGGGCGGTCCGGTTCGAGTGCTCGACGCAATGCGGCGACGAAGGTCCGGACGGCAGCTTTGGCACCGTCGGCCGGGCGGTCCCACAGATCGTCGACGATGACCTCCACCGGCACCACCCGCCCTCGGGCGACGAGCAGCCGCGCCAGTACCGCCCGGTGCCTGGGACCTTTCAGATCGACGCGGCCGCCGTCGGCGCCCCAGGCGAGCACAGGCCCGAGCACGCCGAACGAGACAGTCACGCCCTCACGGTATAGCGCACTCATTCGATGCTCATCGGGCCACGCCACGCTGGATGCCGTCAGCGAACCGACGAAGGAGAAACCCCAGATGACCTCGACGATCCCCGGATTCGACTACCGCCGCGTGACTGTCGCCGACGGGGTCGGCCTGAATGTCGCCGTCGGTGGTTCGGGCAGCCCGATCGTGCTGCTGCACGGATTCCCGCAGACGCATCTGATGTGGCGGCATGTGGCCACCGACCTCGCCGCTCAGCACACCGTCATCTGCCCCGATCTGCGTGGTTACGGCGCGAGCGACAAACCCGCCGACCTCGACCGTGACGTGTACTCGAAGCGGACCATGGCCGCCGATATCGTCACCCTCGCCGAAGCGCTCGGTTTCGAGCGGTTCGCACTGTCCGGCCACGACCGTGGTGCGCTGGTGGCCATCCGCGCCGGACTCGACCACCCCGGCCGCATCAGCCACCTCGCCTCGCTGGACGTCCTGCCCACCCTCGACATGTGGGAGGTGCTGCACGGCGCCGATGCGGCCGTCGCGTTCCACCTGTATCTGATGGCGCAGCCCGCCGGTCTGCCCGAGCAGATGATCGCGGGCAGCGCGGACGCGTTCTTCGGCTACTTCCTCGACGCCTGGACCCGTGACGCGACCGCCATCCCCGCCGACGTGCGTGCCGAGTATCTGCGCGCCTCGCGCGAGGCCGTGCCGTCGATCGTCGCGGACTACCGTGCCTCCGCAGGTGTGGATATCGAGCACGACCGCAAGGATCGGGCGGCAGGCAACAGGCTGACAATGCCGGTCACTGTCATTCAGCAGGACTGGGGCACCGCACTCGGCTTCGACGCGGCAGACCTGTGGCAGAACTGGGCCGTCGACCTCGACCACACCACGCTCGACGCCGGCCATTTCATGGCCGAAGAAGCGCCGGGCGAGATCACCCGCGCATTGCGCGAACTGCTCGCCAGATAGCTCAGCCGCCGTTACCCAGCTCCCGGTCGACGGTGCGGGTGGTGCCCTGCGCGACCGCGCACAGCATCGCCGCACCGTCATCGCCTTCGGCATAGATCTCGCAGCTGACCACCGCCTGCCGCCGCGTCGATCCGGTGACCTTCGCCTCGGCCCGCAGCAGCTTCCCGCTCGCCGGCCGCAGATAGGTCACCGAAAATCCACCCGTCAGCACATTCGCCCCGAGCACCGTCCCTGCCGCGAACGTGATCGCATTGTCGGCCGCATACGCCAGCACCCCACCGTGCACGAACCCGAACTGCTGCCCCAACTCCTCCCGCAACGCGATCACCAACGTCGCCGCCCCACCCCCGAACGCCGTCAGCTCCGTCCCGACCAGCTGCGCAAACGGCTGCGCAGCCAGCACCTGCCGTGCTTGCTCGATATCGAGTTCGGGGGTGGTCATCTGTGGTTCTCCTGAGGGCGGCAGTGGTTACAGCAAGCCGAGTTTCAGCATGAGCGCTCGGTCGAGATCGGACAGCTCCGACCCTTCCAGGGAGCCCTTGAATTGACCGAGTCGATCGGGGGAAACGGTGTAGATCTGGTCGGCGAGGATCCGGGTCTTCGTGCCGTCGAACTCGATTTCGGGCCGGAAGATCGCGGGCCCCGCGCTGGTCGAGGTCATGGCGACGATCACAGTGCTGGAGGCGAAACGATCCGATTGGATCACGACGCAATAGCGTCGGCCTTGTTGCTCGTGTCCGCGGGCGCTGGGGAGTGCTTTGATCTCGTAGATTGCGCCCCGAAATATCACTCCATACCCATGAATCGCTGGATTGCCAGCATTTCGGCGCGGTCGTCCTGATCGGTGTCGAGTCGCTCCGCATCCTCGGTGGCCTGCTCCAGCAGCAACTCCTTGTATGTGCGCAGCAGTGCGTACCGGACCGCCTCCGACCGAGTCCGATGTTCACCGGCCAGCGCACGTAGCGCGGTTTCCATTGCTTCGTCGGTTCGTACGTTGAGCGCTCCCATGCCACTAGTGTAATACGGTTTGTAATACGTGGCTCTTGTGTGGGCATCCGCTGCTCGGGCGGGATCTGAGGTCGATGGCGGCATCGAGTCGACCCCTCGCTGGTGTCACTCGTACCGTACGACGTGGCCGATGCGGCGAGGTCCGGTTCGCGCGAGCCCGCGATGCGGTAAGACGGACATATGCCCAGGTGGCTGTTGCATGTCGATCTCGACCAATTTCAGGCGGCGGTGGAGTTCCGTCGTCATCCGGAACTGCGCGGACAACCGGTGATCGTCGGCGGGCACGGTGACCCGCAGGAGCCGCGCAAGGTGGTCACCTGCGCCTCTTATCCGGCGCGCGCCTACGGAGTGCGGGCGGGCATGGCGTTGCGCACCGCGGCCCGCAAATGTCCGGACGCGATATTCATGCCGCTGGACATGGCCACCTACGAGGAGGCCTCCGACGAGGTCATGGCCGTATTGCGGACCTTCGGCCCGGTGGAGGTGTGGGGCTGGGACGAGGCGTTCCTCGCCGCCGACACCGACGACCCGGAGGCGCTGGCCCGCGAGATCCGCGTCGCCATCGCCGAACTGGACCTGACCTGCTCAGTCGGCCTCGGCGACAACAAGCTCACCGCCAAGCTCGCCACCGGTTTCGCCAAATCCTCCGGCAAGGATTCCGCGCAACCGGGCGCGGGCGCCGCGGCGGGCATGTTCCGGCTGACCGCCGCAAACTGGACCGAGGTGATGGCGCACCGCCCGACCAGCGCGCTCTGGGGTATCGGCAACCGGATCGCCGCCCGGCTGGCCGAGCTCGACATCAATACCGTCGGCGATTTGATGGCTTCGGATCGGCACCGCCTCGCTGGCGCGTTCGGCCCGAACACCGGCCCCTACCTGTGGGTGCTCGGCAAAGGCGCAGGCGATACCGATGTCGTCACCGAACCGCGGATTCCCGTGGGCCGCAGCAAATCCGAAACCTTCCCGCACGATCTCACCGAACGTGAGGAGATCCGCGCCCAGGTCGAGCGGCTGGCGGGCGAGGTGGCCGATGAGATGTCGGCCGCGGGCCGCGTCACCCTCCGGGTGTCGGTCACCGTGCGCACCAATACCTTCTATACCCGCAGCAAGCAGGCCAAACTTCCCGAACCGACCACCGACCGCGTCGCCATTATCGAGACGGCGCTGCGCATCATCGACCGCTTCGAACTGGATCGGCCGGTCCGGCTGCTCGGGGTGCGGCTCGAATTGGTGCCGGTCTGACCTCGCGGGCAGGTCACGCTCGTATGCTCGGGCACATGGAATTCTGGGCGATGGTGGCACACGAATCGGACAACGCCGTCGTGCTCGCGCGACAGGAGGTCGGGGCGGATTTCCTCGGACCGGGTGCGGTGACGATCAAGGTGCACTACTCGAGCGCCAACTTCAAAGACGGGCTCGCGATCACCCCTGGCGGCGGTGTGGTGCGTAACTATCCGATCGTCCCCGGCATTGATATCACCGGCGAGGTCGTCGAGTCCGAATCCGACGACTTCGCCCCCGGCGATCAGGTGGTGGCCCACGGCTACGAGATCGGCGTCTCGCACAACGGCGGTTTCGCCGAATACGCCAGGGTGCCCGCCGAATGGGTGGTGAAGCTGGACGGTCTGTCCACCCGCGACGCCGCCGCGCTCGGCACCGCCGGGTTCACCGCGGCGTTGAGCGTGCAGGCCCTGCTCGACCGCGGCCTCACCCCCGATGACGGCGCCATCCTGGTGACCGGTGCGACCGGCGGTGTCGGCAGCGTCGCCATCGACATCCTGTCCGGACTCGGCTACGAGGTCATCGCCTCGACCGGCAAGGCCGGCGCCGCCGACCACCTGGCCGAACTCGGCGCCAACGAGGTGATCGGCAGGCTGCCCGAACCGGATGCGAAGGTGCGTCCGCTGTCCAAGGCGCGCTGGGCCGGCGCGGTGGACAGTGTCGGCGGCGCTTCGCTTGCCTATGTGCTGAGCGCGATCGGCTACGGCGGCGCCGTCGCGGCCAGCGGGCTCACCGGCGGCACCGACGTGCCGACCACGGTCATGCCGTTCATCCTGCGCAATGTCGCGCTGCTCGGCATCGACTCGGTCAACCACCCCATCGACAACCGTCGTGCGCTGTGGACCCGGATGGCCAACGAACTGCGTCCGCGCCACCTGTCCGATATCGAGAACTTCGCCCCGATCACCGACGCCGAGCGGGTGCTGCGCTCCATCAAGGACGGCACCCACTCGGGCCGGACGGTCTTCGGCGTAGCCGGCGAGTTCTGAGCGCAGATCCGGCCCCGGTACCGCTCGGAGGGTATCGGGGCCGGACATCTCCACGTCGGCTGATCGACGACGTCGGGCCAGGTCACGGCGACAACGTGCTCGCGGTCGGGTCATAGTCCACTCGCTCACCGAAAGCGCCGTGGCGTTCGGTGGGCCTGCGCACGTTCAGCCGGTCAGTGCGGGAGCCTGTCCCGGAGGGCCTGCACGGTGATGCTCCGCTGCCGCCTCCGGCCCTTGACCGGGTTAGGCGGCGACTGGCGCGGGTTCCTCGGCGAACTGGGTCCGGTACAGCTCCGCATACCGTCCACCCGCGGCAAGCAGCTGCGGATGCGTACCGCGTTCCACGATGCGCCCGTCTTCGAGCACCACGATCAGGTCGGCGGCGCGAACCGTGGACAGCCGGTGCGCGATGACGAGCGCGGTGCGACCCTCCAGTGCTTCGGTCAGCGCCTCCTGGACCGCGGCCTCCGAGGTGGAATCCAGTGAAGCGGTTGCTTCGTCGAGGATCACCACGCGCGGTTGCTTGAGCAGCAGCCGGGCGATGGTCAGCCGCTGACGTTCACCGCCGGAGAGCCGGTAGCCGCGTTCGCCGACGACCGTATCCAGGCCGTCGGCCAAGGACGCGACCAGATCGCGCAGCCGAGCCCGCTCCAGCGCATCCCACAGCTCGGCCTCGGCCGCCTCCGGCCGGGCCAGCAGCAGGTTGGCGCGGATGGTGTCGTGGAACAGGTGCCCGTCCTGGGTGACCAGGCCGACGGTCTGCTGGATCGAGCGGGTGCTCAGGTCGCGCACATCGGTGCCGTTGAGCCGGACCGCGCCGCCGTCCACGTCGTACAGGCGCGAGACCAGCTGGGCGATGGTCGACTTGCCTGCCCCCGACGAACCGACCAGCGCCACCACTTGCCCGGGTTCGGCCCGCAGCGAAATACCGTGCAGCACCTCGACCCCGCCACGGGTGTCGAGTGTCGCGACTTCTTCCAGCGAGGCCAGCGACACCTTGTCCGCCGACGGGTACCCAAACCGCACACCGTCCAGCTCGACCGCGACCGGGCCGTCCGGCACGGGGACGGCATTGGGCGCGTCCTCGATCAGCGGCTTCAGGTCGAGCACCTCGAATACGCGCTCGAAGCTCACCAGTGCCGACATGATCTCCATCCGCGCGCTGGCCAGCGCCGTCAGCGGCGAGTACAGGCGGGTCAGCAGCAGTGACAGTGCGACCACCGCGCCCGCGTCCAGCCGGCCGACCAGCGCGTACCAGCCGCCCAGCCCGTAGACCAGCGCGATCGCCAGCGCCGACACCAGCGTCAGCGAGGTGACGAAGACGGTTTGCAGCATTGCCGTGCGCACCCCGATATCGCGCACCCGCCGGGCGCGCAGCGCGAACTCGTCGGATTCCTGATGCGGGCGGCCGAACAGCTTGACCAGCGTCGCGCCCGGCGCGGAGAAGCGTTCGGTCATCTGGGTACTCATGGCCGAGTTCAGCCCGGCGGCCTCGCGCTGGATATCGGCGAGCCGGTCGCCCATCCGCCGCGCCGGGACCACGAACACCGGCAGCAGCAGCAGGGCGAGCACGGTGATCTGCCAGGACAGTTGGATCATCACGACCAGCGTGAGCACGACCGTCACCAGATTGGCGACCACCCCGGAGAGGGTGTCGCTGAAGGCGCGCTGCGCGCCGATCACATCGTTGTTCAACCGGCTGACCAGTGCGCCGGTGCGGGTACGGGTGAAGAAGGCGATGGGCATCTTCTGCACGTGATCGAAGACGGCGGTGCGCAGATCCAGGATCAGGCCCTCCCCGATGCGCGCGGACAGCCAGCGGATGGCCAGCCCGAGCGCGGCATCGAAGATCGCGAGCCCACCGATAGCCACGGCCAGGGTGATCACCACCCGCGGCGCCGCACCGTCGACGATGCCGTTGACCACCCGTCCGGCCAGCAGCGGCGTCGCCACCGCCAGCAGCGCCGACACCACACTGAACAGCAGGAACGCGCTCAGTCGCCGCTTGTGTGGCGTCGCGAATCGTAGAATCCGCCGCGCCGTCGCCATGCTGAACGGCCGCTGTTCATCGGGCGCGTTCATCCGCCGATACATCTGGTTCCAGGCCACCGATTCGATGCTCACCTCGACACGTCCTTCCGCTCCCCGCCAGTCAACCTCAGGCCACCGACACTAAGACCTCAACAAAGGTTGAGAGCAAGTTGTTTCTTCGCGGCTTTTCGCGCGGCATAGGGTGGACTGCGTGACCGACGAGCACGGACGGCGAGTTCGGCTGGCGCGGGCATTGCGCCCGCGGATCGGCGGTGAGGTCGACATATCGGATCGGCGGCGCGCCGAATACTCCTCCGACGCGTCCAACTATCGGGTGTTGCCGACTGCGGTGGTTTTCCCGCGCAACGACGCTGACGTCGCGGCGGTGCTGGAGTTCGGCCGGGCCGAGGGCATCCCGATCACGGCGCGTGGTGCGGGAACGTCGGTGGCGGGCAACGCCATCGGGCCCGGCATCGTGCTGGACTTCAGCAGGTATATGGACGCCGTGCTGGAGCTGGACCCCGATCACCGGACCGTCCGGGTGCAACCGGGCCTCGTGCTGTCGGTTTTGCAACGCCGGGCTGCCGCACACGGATTGCGCTTCGGCCCCGACCCATCGACCCAGAACCGCTGCACCCTCGGCGGCATGATCGGCAACAATGCCTGCGGCCCGCATGCCCTGGCCTGGGGGCGCACCTCCGATACCGTGCGTGAGCTGAGCGTCATCGACGGCACCTGCACCGAACGTCGACTTGCCGACGACGTGACCGCCGTACCCGGCCTACCCGAATTCACCAGGGACGCACTGGCCGTCCTGCGCACCGATCTCGGCCGCTTCGATCGGCAGGCCTCCGGCTACGGGCTGGAACATCTATTGCCCGAACGTGGTTCGTCGGTCGCCAAGGCGTTCGTCGGCACCGAAGGCACCTGCGGTCTGCTGCTGGAGGCGACAGTCGAGCTGGTGCCGGTGCCGTCGGCGACAGTCCTCGTCGTGCTCGGATATCCCGATATGGCCACCGCCGCCGACGATATCGCCGCCGTCACCGCATGCGCGCCGATCGCGGTGGAAGGTATCGACGCCCGGCTGGTCGATATTGTCCGCGCGCACCGCGGCACTGTGCCCGACCTGCCCTGCGGCAACGGCTGGCTGTTCGTCGAACTCGCGGGTGAGACACCGGAACAGGCCTACGCGGCCGCGATGACGCTGTGCCGATCGGCAGGCGCCCTCGACACCACGATCGTCACCGACCCCGCTGCCACCGCCGCGCTCTGGCGTATCCGCGCCGACGGCGCGGGTCTTGCGGGCCGCACCCCCGACGGGCAACCGGCCTGGCCCGGGTGGGAGGACGCCGCCGTCCCGCCGCAACACCTCGGCGCCTACCTGCGTGATTTCGCCGAACTCACTGCCGAGCACCGGGTCGACGGGCTGCTGTACGGCCATATCGGCGACGGCTGCATCCATGTGCGGCTGGATCTGCCGATTGCCGATGCACCACAACGGTTCCGGGCCTTTCTGTTCGATGCCGCCGAGTTGGTGGTGCGCTACGGCGGGTCGCTGTCCGGCGAACACGGCGACGGCCGCGCCCGCTCGGAACTGCTCCCCCTGATGTACTCCCCTGCGGTCTTGGAAGCCTTTGCCGGATTCAAGGCACTGTTCGATGCGGACGGTGTGCTGAACCCGGGAGTCCTGGTCGATCCCGCCCCGGTCGACCGCGATCTGCGCCTGACCGGACTGCCGCTGGTCACAGTAGGCGCCGATGCCGCCGCCCTGGCTCCGTCCGCCGGCGGCTTTTCTTATCCGCACGACGGCGGTGATCTCGGCACGGCCGTGCACCGCTGCGTCGGCGTCGGAAAGTGCCGCGCCGACACCAGGACCGCAGGTGGCTTCATGTGCCCGTCCTACCTGGCGACCGCCGATGAGAAGGACAGCACGCGTGGCCGCGCCCGGGTCTTGCAGGAGGTGGTGCGTGGTGCACTGCCGTGGTCGTCGCCTGCCGTGGCGGAATCGCTGGACCTGTGTCTGTCGTGCCGGGCCTGCCGTTCGGATTGCCCGGCCGGTGTCGATATCGCCACCTATAAATCCGAGGCCCTGTATCGCCGGTACCGGCACCGTCCACGGCCGATCGATCACTACACGCTGGGTAGGTTGCCGCGGTGGCTCGCGCTGGCAGGCCGTGTGCCACGGCTGGTCAATGCCGCCGCCGCGATCGTGCCGCTGCGTCGTCTCGGCCTGCGCGCCGGTGGGATGGATCCGCGCCGCGAGGTGCCGCCGCTGGCGCCGCGGAGTTTTCGCCGGATCTGGCGGGACACGCGACCGCGCGAATCCCCGGCGGATGCTTCCGAGGTGATGCTCTGGGTCGACACCTTCACCGACGCCTTCGATCCCGAGATCGCGCTGGCTGCGGTGCGGCTGCTGGAGACGCTCGGCTACCGCGTCCGCATCCCGGGCACACGGGTCTGCTGTGGGCTGACCTGGATCAGCACCGGTCAACTCGACGGCGCCCGAGCGCGACTGCGCGCGACGCTGGACGCTCTCGACGAGCATGTCCGTGCCGGCGGCGTCGTGGTCGGCCTCGAACCGTCCTGCACCGCCGCTCTACGTGCCGACCTGCCGGAACTTCTGCCCGATGATGCACGCGCCGCGCCGACGGCCGTGGCGGTGCGCACACTCGCGGAATTTCTGGCCGAACATCCGGACTGGACGCCGCCGGATCGCTCCGGGCAGACGGTGGTGGTGCAGCCGCATTGTCACCAGCACGCGGTTCTCGGCTTCGACGCCGATCGCCGGATATTAGCCAGAATGGGTATCGAGGTGACAGAAATCACCGGATGCTGTGGTCTGGCCGGAAACTTCGGAATGCAAAAGGACCATTACGACATTTCGGTCGCGGTGGCACAAAACGGACTGCTACCGGCCCTGGAACGCGCGGGCGAGGATTCGATCTTGATCGCCGACGGCTTCTCCTGCCGCACCCAGGCCACGCAGCTGGCCGGGCGTCGGAGCAGGCATCTGGCCCAGTTCCTGCTGGGCGACTGACGCTTTCGCGGTGTCGGGTTCGTGGGCCCGCCACCGCGAAAGCGTCAGTACAAAGCTCAGCTGCCGAAGGGCAGGGTGCCCGGCGGGATCTGGTAGCCCGAGCTGCCCGCGGAAACTCCACCCCAAGCACTGAGTAACCAGTTGAGCGCGTTGGTGATCATTGTCGAAAACCTCCGTAGTGGCGACTGCCAGCTGTTTGCCAATTCGGGTTCATATCGTCCGATATTCCGAATCTGTTACAAACCGGCCTCTACCTGCGGGAACGCCGACATCTGAATGTGATGAGGGCGGGCGGGCTACCCATGCCGCAGGCAATCATGCCTCGGGGCGCACAATGAACCCGTGCGTGATGCGGCGGTCGATCGGGAAGCGAGCTCCTCCGGCTCGGCCCGCACGGTGACCTCCGGCCGCGCGGTCGACCTCTCGCACACCCTCTCACCACTCCGGCGCGGGCCCGGCGACCCCTGCTATCAGGTGACCCGTGACGGCGCGCACTGGCTGACCGCCCGCATGCCCGAGGGCCCGGTCACCTACCGGCTCGTCCAGGCGGGACCCTGTGCGGTCGATGCCCGCGCATGGGGCGCCGGCGCGACCGAATTCCTCGATCGCCTGCCGTGGATGCTGTGCCTGGACGAGGACCTGTCCGGCTTCGACCCCACCCATCCCAAGATCGTCGAGGCGCATCGCCGCCACCCTGGCCTGCGCATGTTGCGCACCGGGCTGGTGTTCGAGGCACTTGTGCCCGCCGTGCTGGAACAGAAGGTGCACACCGTCTCGGCGCATGCGTCGTGGCGGCGACTGGTGCGGCAGTTCGGCACGACACCGCCGGGCCCGGCGCCCGACGGTATGCGGGTGGCCCCGGACGCCGACGGCTGGCGCCGCATCCCGTCCTGGACCTTCCACCGCGCGAACGTGGGTCCGCAGCGCTCGCAGACCATTGTGCGCGCGGCCCGGGTGGCCGAATCGCTGGAGCGCTGCACCGAGATGGAGCCCGCTGCGGCGGCCCGGCTGTTGCGCAGTGTGCCGGGGATCGGCGAGTGGACGGTCGCCGAGATCTCGCAGCGGGCCTTCGGCGATGCCGACGCCCTGTCGGTAGGCGACTTCCATCTCGCGGCGATCGTCGGCTGGACCCTGCTCGGGCGCCCGATCGACGATGCCGCGATGGTGGAATATCTGGAACCGCTACGGCCGCACCGTTATCGCTCGGTCCGGCTGTTGTCGGTCAGCGGTCAGGCGCATAAACCGAAGTTCGGTCCGCGCACCCCGATCACCGACCATTCCTGGCACTGATCACCGATCGGCGATCGTGCGCTGCCCCCTCACTACCGCAGCGCTCGATCGTCGAGGACGCACCGGCCCGCCTCGACCAGGGTTGCCCGTGCGCGCCGTCGTACCCGGCACTCGTCGACGGTGCAGTCCAGATGTAACTGCATTGCGGCGTGGGCTTGTTCGGATGTCATGACGCCGGGATCATTGCGGCACGCCAGTAGGGACGCGACGTGCATGTTGAGATTGGTCAGCTGCATTTACGCGACCTCCGTCCACGCGGCGCTGCGGGCGCCGGGGGCGGCTCGGTCGCTGGACATCGGCGACGACTCGGTGAGGTGTACGGTCATGACTCTCCCCGTTCTGCGTGCGATACCTGTTGCTCGACTACCTGTTCCTTCGTGATATCCCTTGTGCGAGGCAATCTTCCGGCCTGGCACACTTCCAGCACACCACCGCAGACCGCCCCGGTAGGGGTAGTTTCCGGATCTGCGGACTTTTCGCGCGAATTCCCAGCACAAGATCCGTTCTGGAGTGCAGGATTGCCCATAGTGGACGAAAGATCCATAAGCCCAGGCGAAGTGTGTGACGGGGGACCGCGCTCGTGGCTCCTCCCGATCGACGGCGCGGGCCATCCCAGAGCAGGACGGAGCATGCGGTGCCAGCTGGTTCGGTGAGTTCGGGAAGTAAGACCACGAGTCTGCCGCGGCGTCAGCTCGGCCGGTATCTGCGCGATATGCGCACCCAGTCGGGGTTGACGATCGCCCAGGCGGCTCGGCTGATGGAATGGGGTGCCAGCACCCTGCAACGGCTGGAGAAGGGGCAGGCCGACCGGATCCGCACCATCGATATCCGGGAGCTGTGCCGGATCTACGGAGTCCCTGATCTGCTGGCCGAAGGGCTGGCCGGGCTGGCCCAGCAGGCCGACTCCCCGAGCTGGTGGCACGCCTTCGGTGATCTCATTCCCGAAACCTTCGACGTCTATGTGGGTTTGGAGGCCGCCGCCGAGGGCGTCGCGGCCTATCAGCCCGAGATCGTCCCAGGGCTACTGCAGACCGCGGACTACGCGCGTGCGCTGTATCGCCTCGCCTATCCCGGGGACACCGACGCCGCACTGGAACAGCGGGTCCAGATCCGGCTGCAACGTCAGGCGCTGATCACCCGCAGAGTCGCGCCGGCGACGGTCGATGTGATCCTGCACGAGTCGGTGCTGCGCCGGGTGGTAGGCGGCGCCAAGGTGATGGCGGCCCAGCTTCGCCATCTCGCGGACGTGGGTACCAGGGGCAATGTCACCGTCCGGGTGCTGCCGTTCAGTGCGGGCGTCCCGCTCGGAGTGGGCGCCGCGGCGTTCACCATCCTCGATTTCGGCACCGACCGCGCGGGCAGACCACTGGAACCACCGGTCGTGCACACCGAGGGCCTGACCGGAGATCTGTATCTGGAACGGCCCGCCGACGTCCGCCGGTACCATCGTGCGCACGAGAACCTCCAGCAGTGTGCGCTGGACGGTCAATCCAGTAGGCACCTGCTGCGGCAGCTGGCGAAGGAGTTCCTGGCATGAGTATCGACAAGGGCGCCGAGATCGATCTGTCCGGCGCCACCTGGTTGCGGGCAGGCGAGGGTGAGGGCGGCGACAGCGTCGAAGTGGCACTGCTGGCCGACGGCCATGTCGGCATGCGTGACGGCAAGAACCCGGACGGCCCGGCATTGATCTTCACCCCCGGTGAATGGGCCGCGTTCACCGCCGGTGTGCAGGACGGCGAATTCGACCGGCCGGGACGTTCCTGACTCCGATCCCGAGAGCCCACGGCCTGCCTGGGGTTTGACTGCTCAGATAACGGGTAGACAACAACTTGTGGATCGTGGGCTGAAAAACTCCCACCCCTTGTACCGCAGATTGCGGCCGCATGATTGGGTCGAATGGCTCATCATCGCGCTGCTTTTCGCGGTGTCGGCGGTGGGTATCTATGTACTCACCGGCTCGTTGGCGTCGGCATTGTTCGTCGGCGCGCTGGTATGGCTGGTGGCAGCGGGCGTGGTAGCCCTGCTCTGAGGTCGGCTCAGCGACGAAACAGCTTGTTGCCCAGCCAGACCAGCGGATCGTATTTCCGATCGACCACCCGTTCTTTCATCGGGATGAGCGCATTGTCGGTGATCTTGATGTGTTCCGGGCACACCTCGGTACAGCATTTGGTGATATTGCAGTAGCCGAGTCCGTGTTCTTCCTGGGCCATATCGCGACGGTCGACGACATCGAGCGGATGCATCTCCAGTTCGGCGATTCGCATCAAGAAACGCGGACCGGAAAACGCGTTCTTGTTGTCCTCGTGATCACGTACGACGTGACAAGTGTTCTGGCACAGAAAACATTCGATGCATTTGCGGAACTCCTGCGACCGCTCGACATCGACCTGTTTCATGCGATAGTCGCCCGGTTTCAGATCCGCCGGTGGGGTGAACGACGGTATCTCCCTGGCCTTCTCGTAGTTGTACGACACATCCGTCACCAGATCCTTGATGACCGGGAAGGCCCGCATCGGCGTCACGGTGATGAGCTCGGCCTCGGTGAAGGTCGACATCCGGGTCATGCACAGCAGCCGAGGCCTGCCGTTCACCTCGGCCGAGCACGAACCACATTTGCCCGCCTTGCAATTCCAGCGCACCGCGAGATCGGGCGCCTGGGTGGCCTGCAACCGGTGGATGATGTCGAGCACCACCTCGCCCTCGTGCACCGGCACGGTGAAGTCGTGCAGCTCGCCGCCGTCGATATCGCCGCGCCAGATGCGGAACCTGGCGTCGTAGCTCATAGTCAGGCCTCTCCGTCGGTGGAAACGCCGGTCGCCGGGTGTCCGGCGAGTTCGGCTGGGGTGTAGTACTTCTCGAGTTCGGCCAGATCGAACAGCGCCAGCAGCTCGGCCCGCATCGGCAGCTGATCCTCGACGGTCACCGCCACACCCGGCACGGCATCGTCGGGCCGAGCCGGATCCAACGCGCAGACGAGCAGTTTGTTGCGCCACCCCGGATCCATGGCCGGATGATCATCGCGGGTGTGCCCGCCGCGGCTCTCGGTGCGCAATAGCGCCGCCTCCGCCACGCATTCGCTGACCAGCAGCATGTTGCGCAGGTCGAGTGCGAGATGCCAGCCCGGATTGAACTGGCGGTGCCCTTCGACCGTCACCGCCTGGAACCGCGTGCGCAGCTCGGCCAGCTTGCTGACGGCCTCGCGTACCTCGTGTTCCTTGCGGATGATGCCGACCAGATCGTTCATCGTCTGCTGCAGATCGGTGTGCAGGGTGTACGGGTTCTCGCCGGTGCCTGCGGCGGGTGGATCGAACGGCGACAGTGCGATTTTCGCGGCCGCGGCGATATCGGCGTCGGCTATGGCGGGCCGATTCTCCAGGCCTTCCACGTAGGCGGCTGCCCCGAGTCCGGCTCGACGCCCGAAGACCAGCAGGTCCGACAGCGAATTGCCGCCGAGCCGGTTCGAGCCGTGCATACCGCCGGAACATTCACCCGCCGCGAACAATCCGGGCACCCGTGCGGCGCCGGTATCGGGATCGACCTCGATCCCGCCCATGACGTAGTGACAGGTCGGGCCGACCTCCATGGGTTCTTTGGTGATGTCGACATCGGCCAGTTCCTTGAACTGATGATGCATCGACGGCAGCCTGCGCACGATCTCGTCGGCGGGCATGCGGGAGGCGATATCGAGGTAGACGCCGCCGTGCTCGGTGCCACGACCGGCCTTGACCTCCTCGTTGATGGCGCGGGCCACCTCATCGCGCGGCAGCAGGTCCGGGGTGCGGCGCGCGGAATCGTTATCGCGCAGCCACTGGTCGGCCTCGGCCTCGGTCTCCGCGTACTGGCCCTTGAACACCGCAGGGATGTAGTCGAACATGAACCGCTTGCCGTCGGTGTTCTTCAGGACACCGCCGTCACCACGCACACCCTCGGTGACCAGGATGCCCTTCACGCTCGGCGGCCAGACCATGCCGGTCGGATGGAATTGCAGGAACTCCATATTGATCAGGGCGGCGCCTGCCCGCAGCGCGAGGGCGTGCCCGTCGCCGGTGTACTCCCAGGAGTTCGAGGTGACCTTGTACGACTTGCCGATGCCGCCGGTGGCCAGCACCACGGCGGGGGTCTCGAAGAGGATGAACCGGCCCGATTCGCGCCAGTAGCCGAACGCGCCGCTGATCCGGTCGCCGTCCTTGAGCAGCTCGGTCACCGTGCATTCGGCGAAAACCTTGATCCGCGACTCGTAATCACCGGTCTCGGCGAAATCCTCCTGCTGCAGCGAGACGATCTTCTGCTGCATCGTCCGGATGATCTCTAGCCCGGTCCGGTCGCCGACATGGGCCAGGCGCGGATAGGTGTGGCCGCCGAAATTGCGCTGACTGATCCGGCCGTCGGGTGTGCGATCGAACAGCGCGCCATAGCTTTCCAGCTCCCACACCCGGTCCGGTGCTTCGCGCGCGTGCAGTTCGGCCATGCGCCAGTTGTTGAGGAACTTGCCGCCGCGCATGGTGTCGCGGTAGTGGGTCTCCCAGTTGTCCTTCTCATTGGCGTTGCCCATCGAGGCCGCGCAGCCACCTTCGGCCATCACGGTATGCGCCTTGCCGAACAGCGATTTACACACCACCGCTACCGACAAACCGCGTTCACGTGCCTCGATTACCGCGCGCAGTCCGGCGCCACCGGCACCGATCACGACCACGTCGTATGCGTGCCGTTCCACTTCTGGCATAGCCGCGAAAACTCCTCAGTCGATGAATCGAAGATCCGAAATCGTCCCGCTGGCAACCAACATCACGTAGAAGTCGGTCAACATGAGCGTGGCGAGGGTGGTCCAGGCCAGAGCCATGTGCCGGGTGTTGAGCTTGGAGATCTGAGTCCAGAACCAATACCGCACCGGATGCGCGGAGAAGTGTTTGAGCCTGCCACCAGCGATATGCCTGCAGGAATGGCAGGACAGGGTGTAGGCCCAGAGCAGGATCACGTTTCCGGTGAGGACAAGGCTGCCGAGGCCCATCCCGAATCCACCGGTCGCGCCGTGAAAGGCGCCGACGGCGTCGTAGGTGTTGATCAGCGAGATGATCACCGCGACGTAGAAGAAGTAGCGGTGCACGTTCTGGATGATCAGCGGCAGCCTGGTCTCACCGCTATAGGCCTTGTGCGGCTCTGCCACCGCGCACGCCGGCGGCGACAGCCATACCGACCGGTAGTAGGCCTTGCGGTAGTAGTAGCAGGTCAGCCGGAAGCCGAGCAGGAACGGCAGCGCCACGAACCCGAGCGGGAGGATCGCCGGGATCTCGCCGAACGGCGTGCCGAAATGGCTGGATCCCTCGACGCACGAGGTGCTCAGGCACGGTGAGTAGAACGGGGTCAGATAGTGGTACTCGGCGACCCAATACGCCGTGCGCACATATGATCTGATCGTCGCGTAGATCACGAACGCGGCCAGCCCGAGCACCGTGAACAGTGGGGGCACCCACCATCGGTCGGTGCGCAGCGTCTGCTGCGAGATGCGGGCCCTTGTCCTGCTGAATACGCCGGTTCCCGATTCGGGGGTCACGGTCGGTGCGGCACTCACCGGTCGATCCCTCGCTGATCCGCGGTGCGGGTGGTCATCATTACCTCCGCGATCGAATGTGATGAGGAGCACCATACGCCGCAGGTGCTATCGCATGAGCGGGGTCTCGCCAACGCGGACCCCGCTACAGGCAGGTGATTTGCATCACAGTCGATCGCGGTTGAATGTGAGTACGCCGGTGCGGTGAACCGGCGGCAACTCGTCGAGGAGGCAACGAATCCGGAGGTGGACGCACGACGTCCGCCCGCACGGGGCGGGCGGACGTCGGCAGGGCTACTTCGTCCGTGGGCGCGAGTGGAAGCCGAGACCCTCGTCCTGTGCGCCCATCCAGGCCGCCTCGTCGGACTTGCTGTCCGGTACGTAGATGGGAGCCTGTGGGCGCCGGGCCACCACCGGCGGTGGTGACTGCTCGAGCTCGTCGGTGTCGATGGCGAGCCGCTCCAGATCGTTCTCGAGGCGGCGCACCGTATTGGCATCGCCATAGTTCGCGCGCAGTGCCTCTATGGACTGCCGGAGTTGGCCGACGGCGTAGCGGAGATCCGCGAATTCGCTGCGTGTCATCGATTCCTCCTGAGTTCATACCCGGTCATCCGGATCGGCTACCGCGCGGACCTTGCTGGCCGCGTGGCGGCGTGTCGTGTGACCGACCACACATCGTGATCTACAACACAGTAGCTCGAGTTCTCGGATTCGGCTCGTCGGATACCGGCGAGTAGCCAAACGATCACCCGGCGACCGCGTAGTCCCTGCTGTGCCCGCGCGCCATGGTGAACGCCCGCTCGACCAGACCGGCGACCGATGCGGCGACCTCCTCCGCGCGTTCCAGGATCACACCGTGACCTGCTCCTTCGAGCCGGACCAGTTCCGAGCTCGACAGCTGGGAGGCCAGCACGACCGAATGCGTGAACGGCACGATGATGTCCGCGGTGCCCGCGAGCACCAATGCGGGGATCGCGCCGAGCCGATGCAGCGCGGCTGTTTCGTCGAAGGCCATCAAGGAAGCGAGAAACCCGGCCATGGTGAGCAGTGAGGTTTCGTTCAGCATGGCCGTCGCGAGGGCGACCAGACGCGGATTCACCTTTCTGGTACCGAAATTCGCTTCCCGGAGGATAGGTTCGAGGATTCGGCGCGACAGACTTTTCGAGGCCTGCATGAATCGCGGCGCCCGGCGCACCGCGAAATGCAGCGAATTCACCGCATGCCGGTTCAGCAGTCGGCCCAGCCCGACCTCGGTGAGTCCATTGGCCGCGCCCGCGATCAGCCCGACGCCGACGACGCGGGTGCCGATCGTCTGGGGGAACAGCCGCGAGTAGGCCAGTACCACCATCGCGCCCATGGAATGCCCGACCAGCACCACCGGACCGCGTGGGGTCACCGTCCGCAGCACGGTGTCCAGATCGCGGCCGAGCTGTTCGATGGTGTAGGTCGCGTGGTCGCCCGCGCCGGATTCGCCGTGGCCGCGGTGGTCGTAGAACACCATCCGGGTGTCTTCGCCCCACTGCCGCAGCAGATGCTCGCGCAGGAACGACCACGATTCGGTGCGCAGGCAATGCCCGTGCACGAAGACCACGGTCAACGGTGCGTCGTCGGAGCCGAAGGTGCGCACGGCGAGCGGGACGCCGTCGTCGGTGGACACAGTGATGCGGTGGCCGTCGTAGTCGGCGGCACGGCGGTGGAGAGTCATCGTGGACATGAATTTCTCCTTCTGGCCTCACCGTGGGGGTGTGCACCCGCACCGTGGTCGGAGTGTTCTTGTCCGGATGTCGCTGCGCCTTTCTGCCTCGTTAGCCGCCCATACCTGGTGTTATGCACACGTT
This sequence comes from Nocardia sp. NPDC059180, assembly GCF_042754945.1. NCBI lineage: Bacteria > Bacillati > Actinomycetota > Actinomycetes > Mycobacteriales > Nocardiaceae > Nocardia > Nocardia sp. NPDC059180. The sequence goes on along the minus strand of NZ_JBHZBU010000001.1, from coordinate 249,212 downwards.
GCCTAACCGAGTCCGCTGGTCGATATGGGGTGGGAGGCGGGATCGACAGGAAAATCTGGCCTCATCTAGCGGTTCTGCTAGAGATGTTCAGAGAATGCTGAGCGGATACGCCAGGCTTCTATTCGGCAATCGAGCAGATTCACTAGAAAGTCGAAGATTGTCCTCGTGAAGCGCGTCGGTCGCGCTGCCCCGGTGCCGTGATTCCATTCTCGAATACGCGAAAAGTCTTGTAGCGTATGCGAACCGGTAGATCGCCGTCGCTCGGCCGGGCCGACTCGTCCGGAGCGGCCCTCGGGAACTCAGGGGACGACACGTGGTACTGCGGTTGGGTGAACCGTTCGCCGATTATCGGATCGAGGAAAAGCTCGGCGCCGGGGGGATGGGCGTGGTCTACCGTGCTGCGCACCCGCGACTACCCAGGACGGTGGCGCTGAAAGTTCTCGATCCGGCGAAGGCCGGCCGGCGCAATGTCCACCTGTTCAGCCGGGAAGCCGACCTGGCGTGCGGGCTCACGCACGACAACATCGTCAGGATCCTGAACCGGGGGGAAACCGACGGAGTCTGCTGGATCGAAATGGAGTACGTCGACGGTCCCGACGCCGCGGCGCTGCTGGCCCGCGAATCTCATGGGCTCGAGCCCGACCGCGCCGCTCGCATCATCGGCGACGCCGCCGCCGGGCTCGACTACGCCCACCGCAACAATGTCGTCCACCGCGATATCAAGCCGTCCAATCTGCTGGTCGCCACGGTCGACGGCCGCGAGCGGACGCTCGTCGCCGATTTCGGTATCGCCCGCAGCCTCGATGACGGAGCCACCCTCACCAGGGCGGGTATGCGCGAATACACCCCGCACTACGTCGCGCCGGAACGGTTCGTCAGTTCGGTGCCCGATCATCGATCCGATATCTACTCCCTCGGCGCGACGTTCTACCAGCTGCTGACCGGTTCGGTGCCCTATCCGAGTCGCGGTGATCAGGAGCTGATCAACGCCCATCGCAACGAGCCGGCACCCGTCCCGACCCGGGTGCGTCCGTCGCTGCCCGCGGCCATGGACGAGGTCATCGCCAAGGCCATGGCGAAGGATCCCGGCCTGCGGTTTCAGTCCTGCGGCGAGCTGGCCGCGGCTGCCCGCGCGGCGCTCAGCGCCACGCCGCGACATCCGGGTGAGCCGACCGGGCGCCCGGCGCCCGTTCGCATGACGTCGGGCGACCCCGCTCATGCTGAGTCGGCCGACGCCTCGCCACCGCACGACACGACGACCACCACGCGCGAATCCGTCCCTCCTATGACGACCTCCGCCGGTACGACGGCTCCCGATACCGCCGAGCTACCCGCCAATGCCGAGGATGTGACCAGTGCCGACCGAACGAGTGCCGGTGCGGGTGCATCGCGTTGGCTCTGGCCGCTAGCCGGGATTCTGGTGGTTGGCTCGGTAGCCGCAGGCATCGTCGCGCTCAGCGCAGGAACCGAACCAGGTACACCCGCCGGACCAGGCGCCAGTGCGTCGGCGGGAGCGGCCGCTGAACCCGGCGGACGCATTCGCGCACGGTGCTACTGGCCGATCCGCACACCCGCCGACAACGGCACATACCTCGAGCTGCCCAGCCGCGAACAAGGCCGTGACGACTCGCAATGCATCCTCAACCAGGGCGACCGTGGCGATGGCGTCGCCGCCGTGCAGCGTGCGCTGACGCTGTGCCACGCGATTCCACTCGGCGTGAACGGGATCTACGACCACCCCACCATGACGGCGGTCCGCCATCTGCAACAGGAAAGCGGTGTCGAAGTCGACGGCATCTTCGGGCCGCAGACGCGCACCCAGGTGCTCGAATGGCCCGCGTTCGAGAAGTCGGACGGCCGCTTCTCCGGTACCTGCAGGCGGTTGAGCTGAACGCCGCGATCGACGTCCGCCTGCTCGGACCGGTACGGCTGCTTGTCGACGGCCACCCGCTCGATATTCGCGCCAATCTGACGCTGACCACCGTGGCGGTGCTGGCCGACGCCCGCGGCGCCGCACTGTCACCGGAGCAACTCGGCAACCACATCTGGGACGACAATCCACCGCAGACATACCGGAAGGCGCTGCAGAACCGGATCGCCGAGATCCGATCGGCACTGCGGGAGGCAGGAGTAGCCGACACCGAACTGTTGCGCACCGACAACGGCTGCTACCGACTCGCCCTCAGCCGGGATCAGTGCGACGCAAGCCGTTTCGCCGACCTGCGGGTGCGTGCCGCACAGGCTCGCGACCGCAGTGATCACCCGCGTGCCGCAGCGCTGTTCCGGCAGGCACTCGACGAATGGTCCGGATCGGGATTGGATGGGCTGGCGCCGTCGAAGTTCGTCGACATGTTCGTCACACAGGTCGGCGAGGAACGGAAACAGACCCTCGCCGACCGGATCGATATGGACCTGATGTGTGGGCGCGCGGCCGAGATCATCGGCGAGCTGCGGGTGCTGGCCGACGCCGCACCCACTGACGAAGCGGCCTGGATCCGCTTCGGGACCGCGCTGTATCGATGCGGTCGCGACGACGAAGCATTGGCCGCCTGCCGAAAAATCCTGAACCGGCGCCGTGCCGAGGGCAAGGATGGGGCTCCGGCACTGTGGGCGTTGCAGGAACGGATCCTGCGGCACGAGCCGTTGCCTGAGGTCACGGGCGTAGTGCTCGCGCAGCGCGCGGTCGCTGATCAGGCCACCGTCCAGGAGTCGCCCGGTGCGGTCGTGCTTGCCACCGCGGACGGTCAGCGCTTCGAGGTGACCGCGGCGGGCCTCACCATCGGACGTGGCGGCGATAACGACATCCGGCTGACCGATCCGAAGGTCAGCCGCGACCACGCCCGCGTCGACACCGACGGTGAGGTGGTGCGGATCGCGGATCTCGGCTCGTCCAACGGCGTCTACGTCAACGATCGCCGGGTTGACCCGTCCGGCGTCATCGAGCCGGGCGACCGGATCCGGCTCGGCTCCACCTTGCTGCGTGTCTGCCCGGCGGGAGCACTGACGCCGGACTGGTGAGCGCCGCATTACCGCGGCATTACCGGGGCGTTGGCGCCGGTTCATACATTCGGTTCATCGGATTCGGAGCAGGTCCGAATCACTTTCCCAGCAAGGGAAGACGAGGAGACAGAGATGAACCGAATGGCGCATATCGGAAGCAACGCAACCCGGCGGATCGTGCACGCGGTGATGATCGCGGCGGTGGCCACGAGCGTGTTCGGCGCGGTGTCACACGCCTCCCCCGGCGATGCGTCCCCCGGGGGTGAATCAGCCGGGCCGGGTGCGTCCGCGGCGACGCGGACGCTGGCCGGCTGCGCCACCGAGGGAACCACGCTGCGTTCGGGTTCTCGTGGTGACTGCGTCTCGGCGGTGCAGCTGTTCCTCAGCGGTCACTACGGCAACGCCAAGGTCGCCGCCGACGGCAAGTACGGCGACGACACCGCCGATGCGGTACGGAATTTCCAGCGCTACAGCGAAATCCGCGCGGACGGCGTCGTCGGACCGGATACCTGGCAGTCGCTGGTCAGCAGCTGCGTGCAGCGCGGGGCCTGCTGACCGTCACGCCGTCGACCCATCAGGTCCCCACCCGGCGGGTCGACGGCAGGAACGGGCGCAGCAGGTTGGTTTCGGTGGACGGCCCGAACTGCCATTCGGCGATCCACGGACCGGTGCCCTCGCTCTGATCGAGTACCCCGTCCTCGAGCCAATCGTGCTGACCGTCGAGGATGCCGCGGGTCAGCGTGCGGTCCTCGTCGTCGGTGTTGTCCCACAGCGCGTCGAACAACGAACGCACCCGCACCCGTGACTGCTGGCAGAAGGTGTCGGCGAGTTCGGTGGCCGACCTGGCCTCCACCGCGCCGGAACTGCGCAGGTCCTGGGCCCGGACGCAGGCCGCCGACATGGCGAACAGTTCCGCGCCGATATCGACGATGCGGCCGAGGAAGTTCTGCCGGTATTCCAGTCCGGCCTGCCAGCGCGCCATCGCGTACATCAGCGATCGTGCCTGCTTGCGTGCATTGCGTTCGACGAAACGCAGGTGTCTGGCCAGCGGACCGAATTCGGGGTAGCTCGCGGGGACCGTGCCCGCGCCCACGGTCAGCTGCGGGAACCATTTGGCGTAGAACCCACCCGCGCCGACCGCGGCCTTGGCCTTGTCCTTCAACTCCGCGTTGCGGTCGACCAGCGCGCCGGCGGCGGACATATGCGCATCGGCCATCTCCCTGGCGATCAACAGCCGCATGATCTCGCTCGAACCCTCGAAGATCCGATTGATCCGCAGGTCGCGCAGCACCTGCTCGGCGGGGACGGCGCGTTCTCCGCGCGCTGCCAGCGACGCGGCGGTTTCGTAGCCGCGACCACCGCGGATCTGGACCAGTTCGTCGACGACCTTGCAGCTCATCTCGCTGGACCAGAGTTTGGCCAGCGCGGCTTCGATCCGGATGTCGTTGCGTCCCTCATCGCACATGGTGGCCGACAGATCGAGCACCGCTTCCAGCGCGAACGTGGTGGCCGCGATGAACGACAGTTTGGCCCCGACCGCGGCGTGTTCGCCGACGGGCCTACCCCACTGCACCCGCTGGGTACTCCATTCGCGGGCGATCTTGAGCGACCACTTCGACGCCGCCGTGCACAAGGCGGGAATGGCGAGTCTGCCCGCGTTGAGCGTGGTGAGCGCGATTTTGAGGCCGTCACCTTCGCGGCCGATCAGGTTGCGTGCCGGCACCCGGACGTTGTGCATCCTGGTCACGCCGTTCTCGATGCCGCGCAGACCCATGAACGAATTGCGCCGCTCCACGGTCAATCCCGGCGAATCGGCTTCCACCACGAAGGCCGAGATCCCGCCGCGATGGCCTTCGCTCTTGGGCACCCGTGCCATCACTACGAGCAACTCGGCGACGACGCCGTTGGTGGTCCAGAGCTTCACGCCGTTGAGTTCGTACGCCTCGCCGTCATCGGTCGGGGTGGCGGTACTGGCCATACGGGCCGGGTCGGAGCCGACGTCGGGCTCGGTGAGCAGAAACGCGCTGACGGCGCCGGCCGCGCAACGCGGCAGGAATTCGGCCTTCTGCTCATCGGTGCCTGCCAATTTGAGCGGTTCGGGCACGCCGATGGACTGATGTGCCGACAGCAGGACACCGAGGCTGGGATGGGTCGAGCCCACCAGCATGAGGGCCCGGTTGTAGCCGTATTGGGACAGGCCCTGCCCTCCGAAATGGTGCGGTATCTTCAGGCCGAAGCAGCCGAGCTCGGCCAATGCGCTGACGTAGTCGTCGGGGATTCTGGATTGTTCCTCGATCACCGCGCCATCCATGGATGCGCAGACCGGCCGTAGCCTGGCCAGGAATTCGTCGGTGCTGTCGGCGTCCTCGGCGGTGGGCCGCGGGTAGGGGTGGATCAGATCGAGCCGGAATCGCCCGAGGAACATCTCCTTGGCGAACGATGGCTTGGCCCAGCCGGTTTCGCGGGATTCTTCGACAAGTGCCCTGGCCTGTTCCTCGGTGGCGTCGACTTTCGCGGTGGTGGCCATTTCTGCTCCTCGGAAGTGATCGGGATCACATTCGAGTGTAGGAAAGTTGGTTACCCGCCGGTAGGTCTCGAGCTCAGGTATTTCTACAGGTTTCTAATGATCTTGATAGACGAGTGCATACCGGGCAATCAGACGCTGCGCAGATAACGGCCGAAATGCGGGACGGTGAACCCGATCGTGCCGCGTTCGGCCGAGTAGATCAGGCCCTTCTTGATCAGGCCGTCGCGTGCCGGTGACAGCGAGGCCGGTTTGCGGCCCAGTTCCGAGGCCACCGCCGAGGTCGCGACCGGGCCGTCGTCGCCGGATAAATCGGCCATGGCACGCATGTACTCGCGTTCGGCCGGGGTCGCGCGTTCATAGCGTGAGCCGAAGAACCCGACCGCGAGTTCCTCCTCGGCGGTCGGCGCCGCGACCTCGACGTCCTCGGCGGTCACCGGGCTGCCCGGGGCTTGATCCCAGGTCGCTTTCCCGTAGGCCTGCACGAAATACGGGTAGCCGTCGGCCTTCTGGTACAGCGCACGCAGCGCGTCGTCGGTGAACTTCACCTCCTCGCGTTCGGCGGGCGCTATCAATGCCTGATCAGCGGATTCTCGATCGAGCCTGTCGATCCGGTGATAGCTGAACAGTCGTTCGGAATAGCTCTTGGACGCCGAGAGCACCGCGGGCAGATGCGGCAGCCCCGCCCCGACCACGATCAGCGGCGCCGCGTCCTGGCTCAACTCATGGCAGGCGCCGCAGATGGCCGAGATATCGGCCGGGCCCAGATCCTGCATCTCATCGATGAAGATCGCGATTCCGACTCCGATATCGGAGGCCAGTGCGGCCGCTTCGACCAGTAGCTCCACCAGGTCGATCTCGATATCGCCGGAATCGGCGCGGCCGGTCACCGCGGGTACGTCGATGCCGGGCTGCCAGCGTTCCCGCATGCCCTTGTCCGCGGTGGAGCGCAACGCGAATGCCTTGAGGATGCCGAGGAAGTCGTCCACCCGTTCGGGATTGCGGTGCGCCTTCGCAATGGCCCGCACCGCCATATGCAGTGCCGAGGACAGTGGCCGGCGCAGTTCCTGGTCCGGCCTGGCCTCGATCTTGCCGGTACCCCACTCCCGCGAGACCGCCGCGGAACGAAGCTGGTTGAGCAGCACGGTCTTTCCGACGCCGCGCAGTCCGGTGAGCATGACGCTGCGTTCGGGCCTACCGCGCGCGATCCGCTCCAGCACGATATCGAAGGCGTCGAGTTGTTTGCCACGCCCGGCCAATTCGGGCGGGCGCTGACCGGCGCCGGGAGCATACGGATTGCGCACGGGGTCCATACCCCGACACCGTAGCGCGTCCAGTAGCGATATCTGGGCGTCTCTACGGCGTGTCCTAGATATGGCTATCGGATCATGATCGGGGAGCGGCGGCGCCGACCCCGACGCGACCGAAACTAAGCTGGGCCTCCCGCGAGGATTGGAGAGCACTATGTCCGGCGATGAGGACATCCCCTCCGGCACCGCCGAGGTCGTCGAGTCCTGGGAGGTCCCGGCCGGATCAGTGGTCGCGAGCCGGATTCGCGCCAACATCCTGGTTGCCATCGAACGCGGCTACGACGACCCGCAGCTGGTCGCCGACCTGGCGGTCGGTCCGCTGGTGATGGCGGTCGGGCAGCTGGAGGTCGAACTTGCCGCCGCCCGCCGCCGCATCGAGGAACTCGAGCGTGTCGTCGCCGATCGCTCGGGTAGATCCTCCGGCGCGTGACACAGCGCGGCCCGCACTCGGCGCGACCGGTCCGGCATCGGTCGGATAACGGTTCGTCGTCGGCGATGCCGCTCCGTTATCCGGCAAATGGTCGGTCAACTCTCCGGGTTTTCACTGTGTTTGCCGCCGTAATGCCCCTAGGGAAAAGTCCCGGCTCTGTGCGCTGGACAACATCGCGTCGGCACCGTAATCTTCTCGTGACTTAGTGGAGTCTGTCGCTTCGTAAGAGAAGCGGCGCCACCGGAGTCACCGCTTCATCGTCGGTCGGGATTCGTGGATCTCGGCTGTCGAACCGGGCATAGAGAGGTTGTACCCAACCTCGCTCGGTCGGCGGGAGAGCACGAAGATCGGAGACGCAGCTCAGTGGGTAAACACAGCTTGCAGCGGGATTCTCGTTTGCCGAATTCCGTCAAGAGTGCGCTCGTCATGGGCGCGGTGGCAGCATCCACAGGGGCCATGCCGGCCATCTCGGCATCGGCGGCCACGATCGACATCCCCGGCGTCGGCAAGTTCGAGGTGGACGTTCCGCCCGAGTTCGAGCAGCCGGTGCAACAGCTCAACACTCAGCTGCAGGCCGCGATGGCCCCGCACGCACAGGGCGGGCCGCAGGCCGCAGCCCCCGGTGTTCCCGGTTTCGCGCCGGTGATGCCCGGCATGTTCGACAACTCCGCCGGCGACATCGCCCTCAACGCCGCCAAGACCAAGGTCGGCGCCCAGTACTCCTGGGGCGCGGCAGGCCCGTTCAGCTTCGACTGCTCCGGTCTGGTCCAGTGGGCCTACCGGCAGGCCGGTATCAAGCTGCCCCGCACCAGCTTCGAACAGTCGCACGTCGGCGCTCCCGTCGCCTTCAACGATCTGCGCCCCGGCGACATCGTCATCACCAACGGTGGCGGTCACGTGGGCATCTACGCCGGCGGCGGTCAGCTGCTCAACGCGGTGCAGTCCGGAACTCCGGTCTCCTACACCTCGCTGACCCCCGACGAAGTGGTCACCGCACGCCGTATCGTGTAACGAGTGGCCCGCGCCGAACCCGGCAACCAGAACACCCTCACCCAGGCCCGAGTGGATTCCTGGACGTGGGCTGTGCGTCTGTTCAAAACCCGCTCCGCAGCTGCTGAAGCCTGCCGCGGCGGACATGTCCGCGTCAATGGTGTCGCGGCCAAACCCGCCCAGCCCGTCCGGCCCGGCGACGAAGTCCGGATCCGGATCAGCGGGATCGAACGCATCGTGATCGTCGAGCGCGTCATCACCAAACGAGTCAGTGCTCCGATCGCCGCACAATGCCTGATCGACCGCAGCCCGCCACCGCCGTCGCGCGAAATCCTGGCCACCATGCCACGCCGGGATCGCGGTGCCGGTAGGCCGACCAAACGTGAACGCCGGGAAACCGACCGGCTCCTCGGGCGCCCCGACTGACCGGGCCTATCCCCTGAACTTCAGAACGAGCCCGCCGCATACCGGTCCCGGCATGCCGATCGGCGCAGCTTGCCGCTGCTGGTGAGTGGCAGCCGGTCACGTTCGGTCAGCACGATATCCACCGGCGCGATGTCATGGGCTGAGGTGACGGCGGTTCGGATCCGCTTGCTCACCTCGGCGGCGGCGCCGGGAGCCGACAGCTCGGCGACCAGGACCAACCGCTCGCCGACGCCGTCATCGTGGCCGAAGGCGGCGATCCGTCCGGTCCGTAGTTCCGGTGCGCAGTCCGCGACGGTTTGCTCGATATCGGCCGGATAATGATTGCGTCCGTCCACCACGATCAGATCCTTGCGGCGGCCGGCGATATAGAGCTGTCCGTCGTAGCCGAAGCCGAGATCGCCGGTGCTCAACCAGCTTTCGGTGGTGCCGGGCAGTGTGTGATCGAAGGTCTGTGCCGATAGCGCAGGCTTGTCGAAGTAGCCGCGGCATATGTTCGGGCCTGCCACCCAGATCTCACCGACACCGCCGGGATCCAACTCGACGCCGCGGTCCGGATCGACGATGGCAATCCGCTGCCCCGTCGGCATCCCGCATCCGACCAACCGCACCCCGCTCCGCTCATCGGAGCCCGCGACGGCCCGCCCGGCAGCGAGAGCCGCTCGGTCGAACAGTTGCGTCACCGGTTCCTCGTCCTGGGCGGCGATGGTCACGGGCAGGGTCGCCTCGGCCAGGCCGAAGCCGGGAGTGTGGGCCCGATGCCGGAATCCGCTGGCGGTGTAGGTCTCGGTGAACTCGGCGAGAGTCTCTGCCCGTACCGGTTCGGCGCCGTTCAGAATCACCTGAAGATCCGAGAGGTCGAGGTGCGCACGTTCCCCCGGGTCGGTCTGTGAAACTGCCAGGGACAAACCGAAATTCGGCGTAGCGGTGGCGGCGGCGCGATAATCGGCACAGGCGCGCAGCCAGCGCGCCGGACGCTTGACGAATTCGCCCGGCGCCATTGTTACGGCCGGCACGCCCGAATACAGCGGCAGCGACAGGCCGAATACCAGACCCATATCGTGGAAGAACGGTAGCCAGGACACGATGGGTGCCTGTGTCGTCGCAGGCAGCGCGGTGCGCAATTGCTCCAGGGCGGCAGTGAGATTCGCGTGCGATACTTCGACGCCTGCCGGGCTTCGAGTGGAACCCGAGGTGTACTGGAGATAGGCCGTTTTCTCGGCGTGGACCTGGGCCAGCGCCTGCGGGTAATCAGGTGCGACAATCGGATTCGCGGCAACCGGGAAATCGACTGCCACCGTCGGGACATGTCCGGCAGTCACCGCCGTACCGCGGTTCCCCGCGCCGACCAGCGTGGCCGAGGGCCGTGCATCGGCGAGGATAGCTTCGAGACGTTCCGAATCGTTGCGTCGTGCCATCGGAAACAATGGCACCGCAATACGTTCAGCGTATAGACAGGCCAGAAAGGCGATCGGGTAGGTGGATCCGTGGGGACACATGATCGCAATGCGATCCCCGGGCGCGCTGATCTCGCTGAGTGTCTGCGCATATTTCCGTGCACCACGGTCCAGATCGGCATAGCTGGTCGCTACCGGATGGCATTCTGTTCCCCGATAACGCAATTCGACGAAGGCCGTCGACTCAGGGCGGTCGCTTGCATGACGGGCAACACGCTCGTGCAATAGGTCGGACCTCGCCGTCATGAGATTCCGTCGGAACCAGCGGGCTCGATGCGGTCGGCGAGTGCTGCCGCCAGGGTTTCGACGGTCGGATGACCGAATAGTTCGGCCGTCGCGATGCGAATGTTCAGTTCCTGCTCGAGGGCGCGCCGCATGTCCACCGCGAGTAGGGACGTGAGGCCGAGATCATTGAAATCGGCTGCAGTATCGAGCGTTTCGGATGTGATGCGCAATGTGGATGCGAGGATCCGTCGTATCAGTGGCATCAACGGCTCCGGCTCGATGACCCGGCCCGCACGACGCAGGTGCAGCCCGGATTGCGGCGCCCGTTCGCCGGCAGGGTCGACATCGCGTGCGCCAGGTGCGGAGGCTCGTTCAGTGGCGTTTACGCCATCCGCGGACCGCGAGTCTCGTTCAATGGCGTAGCCGGCACCGTGTGCGCCAGGTGCGGATCTCGACTCCCCACCGGTGGCGTAATCGGCGCGGAGGGCATCCGGTGCACCAGGTGACTCCTGCGCGAAGCGCGAACCCATCAGCTCGGCCAGCCGCATCGCAACCGGCGCCCGGTCGGAGGTCGGGCGATAGTCCATCGCCACCAGGTGAGGTGCTTGATGACCGATTGCCTCGTGCAGCAGTTCGGCGCCGCGCCTGCCATCGAAGGGCACGACGCCGGCCAGCCGCAGATGCTCGGCCGCACCGGCGGCTTCGGACAACCCGCAATCCCACACGCCCCAGCCGATACTGGTGATCCGACGCTTCGGATAGCAGTGGGCGAGGGTATCCATGGCGGCGTTCGCACAGGCATAGGCGGCTTGGCCGGGGGCGCCGAATGCGCCGGTCGCCGAGGAGAACAGCAGCACGAAATCGGTGGGGTCGGCCGCGGTGAGCTCGATGAGATTGGTGGCGGCGGCGAGTTTCGGCGCGAACATCCGATCCAGTTGTGCCGTGGTGACGTCCTCGATCAGCGCGTCCTCCAACGCACCTGCCGCGTGCACCACACCGCGGATGGTGGAACCGCACTCTCGAATATCGCGCAGTGCGTGGTCGAGGTCGGTGCGGTCGGCGGTATCGCAGCGCACCACCACGATTCGGTCCTCCAGGCCGTCCAACAGCGGCGGCACCGGTCGTGGCGCGCGCGTCGGCACCACCACGTCGCGGGCACCGCTGTCGAGCAGCCAGCGCACCGCCACCGAACCCAGCGCACCGAGTCCACCGGAGACCACGTAGGTGCCGTGCGGGTCGATGGTGGCCGACTGCGGCTGCGGGTCCGCGGGTACGAACCGCCGCGTGGCCGGTTCATTGCCGGTGAGCCGCAGTTCAGTCGGAAGCTCGGGTGAGTTGCCGGTGATGAACCGGGCGAGCATCGCCGTGTCAGCCGCGTCGTCGGCCCACACCAGGCGCACCGCCCGCCCGGATTCCAGCTGCACCGAACGCAGTAAACCCGCGACACCACCGGCCGCACTCGGTTCGGCCCCATGCCCGCTACCCGGGTCCGGCAGCACCACGGTCAACGACGCGGCGGCCGGACTCCGCACAATCCGCTGCACCAGATCCAGCACCCGCCCGATCCGGTCGACGACCGGCCCGGCCCCCGACGCGGGGGCATTCCCACCGCCTGCCGGCCACACCACCACGACGGCCGTCCGCGCCGCCGCCGTCCTGCCAGAGAGCACCGCATCCACGATCGGCCCGGCCGCATCCACCTCACGCGCCACCCGCTCACTGGGCAACACCCGATCCAATTCCCGCGTCAGCCGAACAGCGACATCCGATTCGCCGACCACCAGCGTCCGCCGAATCTCGTCTCCGGGCCGGACGTGTCGTACCGGATCCACAGACCCGCCGGCTGCGCCGCGTGCGGCCGATCCAGCACCCGGTCCGACGCCGGCGTCCGGCGCGCTGTCGGTCGGTCCGCTCAGGATTCGTTCGGCTGCGGGCCTGTCGATCCTGTCGGTGTGTTCGCTTGCGATGGGTTCTGTCGCAGATCTGTCGGTGCGTTCGCTTGCGATGCGTTTGGCTGCGGGCCTGTCGATCCCGTCGGTGCGTTCGCTCGCGGTGCGTCCCGCAACAGACCGGCGGGCTCCTCCGGCCTCCGGCTCACCACCCGGGATCGGAGGTTCGCGTGATGCGTCGATCGCTAGTGGTACCCACACCTCGCGCCACCAGACGGTCGGAGTGCCCGAGTCGGCGATCGCGTGTTCCGGTGTGCCGTAACCTGCCGGGCCCGTCGAGTAGTGCGGCGTTCGGCTCGACATCCGCCCGCTATTCGCCCGGCGCGCTGGGTCATGACTTGCCCAGTCCGACGGGCGCCGGCCCGGCGGTACCTCCGGACGAAGTCCTGGCGAGGCCGCCGATCGGCTCGCCTCGGCCCTGTCGGTGTGCCCGGGTGGAGCCGGCTGCCAGGGATCGCGCTGCCGGTTGCCGGTGCTCCATGGATCGCTGACGTGCTCAGCGCTTGCGGGCGTCCGGGCGCCGCCTGCTGGCCCATGCTCATACCGCTCGAACGAGAGGTTTCCGGAAGACGCGACAGCGCCTGATACCCCGGTGGCCGGTCGGGTGAACCGGATCTGGACGCCGGTGAGGGCGAGGGCGGGGGCGCCGTGCTGGTCGGTGGCGATGATGTCGCCGATGAGGCCGGTGTGGGTGCGGGTGCGCAGCAGAGCATGAACTTCGTGGATGTGGCAGTTCGGTGCCGGGGACAGCCAGGCAGCGGCGACGGCGATCGGCAGCGCAACGGTGTCGGCGGGCAGGGCGGCGTGATCGAGGGCGGCCAGCAGTTGCAGGCAGCCGTCGATGGTCGCGGTGTGTTCGATGTCGGCGCCGGCGAGGGTGCCGATCGCGCGATCGCGGCCGCCGGCAATGGCACGCAGTGGCCGGAACGCAGGTCCGTATTCGAGTCCGCGCTCGCGCAACGCCGTGTAGAAGGCGGTGGGAGCGATGACATGCAAACCGCTGCGACCAGCCCGATTGGCGTCGACCACCCGCATCCATGCGATGATGTCAGCGGGTGTGGGGTCATCGGTGAGCCGTGCTTTAGCCAGCGTTGCGGCACCCGGGGCCTCCGCCCGCACACTTGCCGATTCGCGCCGGAAGACCATCTCGGACGGCGCATCGGCCGCGAGCGGTTCGTGCACGACGACCTCGGCGACCGTCGACCGGCCCGACTCGCGCGCCAGCTGGATGAACCGCCGCAACCAGTACGCGGCGGGCACCAATGCCCTACCACTGACGATGTGATCGGCGAGATCATCTGTGCGCACCCGCGCTTCGCCGGCAATAAGCGGAAACCGGCGACGCCGCCACCGCCTGCGCGGCGCGCCCTCGAAACGGCCGAGCGTCGACCAATCCACCGATCGGCCTTCGAGATACAGCTGCGCGAGACAGGTGAGCAGGCCGGCAGCCTCGTCCTCGCGCACGGTCGCCGGATGAGCGGACCCGCCGAAATCGGGCTGATCACGCACCGCCGGGATCAGCAGCGGGTGCGGGCCGATCTCCAGCACGGTCGATATTCCAGCGTCTGCGGCGCTGTGCAGTGCTCGCGCCAGTTCGACGGTGCCACTGGCGTTATCGAGCCAATATTCGGCGTTCATGACATCGGTGGTGATCGTGCGACCGGCATGGGCGGTGGAGTGCACCGCCATGTGCGGTGTGCGGGCAACGATATCCTTGATGGCAGCGCCGAACTCCGGCAGTACCGCCTCGACCTGCGGACTGTGCGCGGCGAACTCGACCGCGACGCGGCGCGCGAAAATCCCACGCCGCCTCGCCCGTCGCACCACAGTGTCCACCGAGCGCGTCTGCCCCGACACCACCACCGATCGCGGCCCATTGATCGCCGCGATACCGACTGAGGCGCGCAGGGGTTCGACCATCAGCGCCACCTGATCAGGCTCGGCCTCCAGCACCGCCATCGCACCACTACCGTCGAGCCGCGCCAGTGCCCGGCTACGCGCGACAACCACTCGCGCCGCATCCTCGAGCGTCAACGCCCCGCTCACCGCCGCGGCCGCCACTTCGCCGAGGCTGTGCCCGGCCACCGCATCGGGACGAACACCTAGTGAAGCCAGCAGTTCGGCCAGCGCGATCTGATAGACGAACAGCACGGGCTGAACGAAATCTGTTGCGCCTCGATCAGTCCCGTCGGCGGTAAACCCTCGGCGCGGCGTCCACACCCGAGGCCCGCCCGCCTCCCGCACGGCGTCGACGGCGTCGGTCAGCGCACGCGCGAACACCGGATAGCGCGCGGCCAGCACCCGACCCATCCGCGCATGCTGACCACCCTGACCGGAGAACAGGAACAGCAGCCCACCCGGTCGCCGCTGCGCCGAGGGGCCGAGCACTCGAGGATCCTCGGCGCCCGCCGCTACTGCGCGTAGCCGCGCCACGGCATCATCGCCGTCATAGGCGAGCACCGCCGCGCGTACTGCCTGGCCGATCAACCGCGACGCACCGGAGGTCAAGGCGGGCAGCGGAAGTCGTTGGACAGGTGCGAGTATCGGCGCGGGCTCACTCGAGGTCGCTTCCGGATCGAGTGTCCATGCCATGCGCAGCGCCGCGTCGCGCAGCTCGGCGGAATCGCGTCCGGACAACGGAAGCAGGAACGGCGCCGCCGCCCGGACAGCGTCCCTGGGCGCGGCACCACGCAGCGCGATATGCGCGTTCGTCCCGCCGAAACCGAACGAGCTGACCCCGGCGTACCGCTCGGCGACAGGTACGCCACTCCAGTCGATCGGCTCCCGCGGTACGCACAGACCACGCTCGTTCAGGCGCAGCAAGCGATTCGGCGTCACGAAATTGGCGGTGGGCGGGATGGTGCCGTGATGGACGGCCAGGGCCGCCTTGATCAGCCCGGATATTCCGGCCGCCGCTTCCAGATGCCCCACACCGGATTTCATCGAACCGATCCACGTGGTGCGCTCGGCATCGCCGCGCACCTCCGATAACGCGCCTACCTCGATGGCATCACCCAATGTGGTGCCGGTGCCATGACATTCGAGGTAGCCCATGATCGAGGGCGCGACACCCGCCCGCTCCCACGCGGACCGGATGACCTCGCGCTGCGCTCGGCCGTTCGGCGCGTACAACCCGTTGGACCGCCCATCGGAGCCGACGGCGGAACCGGCGATCTCGGCGTAGACGCGATTGCCCTCACGCACCGCATCGGCGCTACGCTGCAATACGACAACGGCGCATCCCTCACCACGGACATACCCGTCGGCGGCGGTGTCGAACGGTGCGCAGCGGCCCTCGGGGGACAGGAAACCGGCTTCGGCCAGATAGTCGGTGGTGTGTGGCAGCAGCGTCAGATTCACGCCGCCGACCACCGCGAACGGCACCGCCGGGTCGGCGAGTAACCGCACGGCCAGATCGACCGCGACCAGCGACGACGAACAGGCGGTGTCGACCACCATGCTCGGCCCGCGCAGGTCCAGAACGTAGGACAGCCGATTGGCGATGACGCTCGACGCCGAGCCGGTCACCGCGAACGGCGGGTCGAAGCCACCCCGGCCGAGTACCACCGCGCCGTGCTCGAATCCGCAGGCACCGAAGATCACCGCACCGGCGGAACCCTGTGCGCGGTACCCGATCCCCGCGTCGTCGAGTGCCTCGACCGCCACTTCCAGCGCGATCCGCTGCTGCGGATCCATCAGCGCGGCTTCCCGGCCCGAAATGCCGAACCATTCATTGTCGAACCGGTCGATATCGGTCAGGTATCCGCCGCGCCGATACCCAGCGCGCCCGTGCGGCGGTATACCGGTGGCGTCGCGGCCCTCGTGCAGCAGCTGCCAGAACTCGTCCACCCCGGAGGCTCCGGGCAGGCGGCAGCCGAGGCCGATGACCGATATCGGCGGCGATGTGGGATGGGGTGCGGTCATCGCATGAGGGAGTCGACCAGTTGTTCGATATCGGGATGGTCGTACAGGGCGGTGATCGGCACCTCGACGCCGAGGACGTCCTCCAGATGCGCGGTCAACCGGGCCAGCTGCGCCGAGCTCAGGCCGAGGTCGGCGAAGGGAGCGGTGGTGCTGATTCGCGACCGGTCCATCGCGAGTATTTCGGCGATGGTGCCGACGGCGGTGTCGGTCAGCAGGGTGCGGCGAAGAGGTTGGCCGCCTGGCTGATTCGCCGGCATCCGTTCTCCCTCCCCGAGTCACGTATCGGCGGCCGCGCACCGCGGCTGGTACCCACGCGATTATGCCGGAGAATCCGGCGTCGGCAAGGCGCGATCCGCGCTGCCTGCGCGCCCTTTCGCCGACACGCCGGAGGGTCTACCGTGACAGCCGTGGCCGATATCCGCGAAGGGCGAATTCCGACCGTGCCGACCCTGCTGCGCTGCTGCGCGGCTCTGGCCGCGACACCGCCCCGGCTGCTGCGTCCACGCCGCCCCGATGCCGCGCTGTTGGCGAGTATCGAGCAGGCGCCGCTACCGCAGGCCCGCGCCACCGTCCGGTTGCGGGTGATTCCGCAGGCGACCTTGGCCGCGCCCGCGACAATCGTCGCCGAGGGGGTGCGCAGCCTGCGTGAGCTGCCGATGGCGATGGCCTCGTATCTGGTCGAGCATCCCAGCGCCCGCTTCCTGGTCGATCCCGCGCTGTGTGCCGACCCGCACAGCCGGGTGTTGCCCGGGCTGCCGTTCCCCATCCCGATGCTGGTGGCGCCCGATAAGCCGGTGCTCGGCCTGTCCGATGCCTTGGCCGCGCGCGATATCGCGGTCTCCGATATCGACTTCGTGCTGCCCACCCATCTGCACTGGGACCATGTCTCCGGTCTGCTCGAACTACCGATTTCGATCGAGATCAAGCTGCCCGCAGCCGAATTGGAGTGGGCGACGACCGGTCCGCAAGCGCCCATGTCGGTGGTGCGGGCGACGCTGGACAACCGTCCGTGCGCCCCGTTCGAACTCGACGGCCCACCTGTCCTGACCTTCCACCGCAGCAAGGACCTCTTCGGCGACGGCTCGGTCGTTCTGGTCGATCTGGCCGGCCACACGCCAGGCAGCATCGGCGTGCTGCTCGCCGTCGACGACGGCTCCCGGGTTCTATTGGCCGGTGACGCCGTCTGGAACAAACTCCAAATCGAGCTGATCCGCGAAAAGGCCCCTATGCCCGGCCTGCTCTTCGACGCCGACCGCGACGCCACCTTCGCCACCATCCACCGCCTGCACGCGCTCCCTGACGGCATCGAGGTCGTCGCGGCCCACGACCACGACGCGGTGACCGCACTGGCTGCCCGGCATCACTGACGATCGCCGCTCGACACGCCGGCCTGGCGCGGCCCCGCCGTTCGGCGGGGCTGGGCGGGTGCTGTCAGCCGAGCAGGAAGGCGCGGGCCTGTTCGGCGACGGGTTCGGGTGCCATCCAGAACGCGGAGTGGTCGTGGCCGTCCAGCGTCAGGACGGTGACGTTGGGCAGGATCGCGGCCAGCGCGTGGGCGCCGTCGCGGATGAAAGCCTCGCCGTTGCCGCCGACGGCCACCGCGATCGGCGCGTCGATCTTCCAGCGGTCGGTCGGCAGCGGCTCGCCGTCCTGGAGTCCGCGCATGATCCGTCCGTCGTAGGCGTAGGTGTGGGCGTACTCGGCCATCAGGTCCCAGGACGGGTCCTGCTTCATCATCGGGATGTACTCGCCGGGGACGCGGATCATCTCGGTCATGAAGTACTCGACGGCCTCGCTGCGTTTCCCGGCCGCGACCAGCGCCTCCTGGTGCTCGACGTAGTCGGCTGGTGCCGCAGGGCGGGAGCCGTCGACGATGAAGGGCGGTTCGTAGAGGTAGAGCCCGGTTACCTTGTCGCCGAGGGCGCTCGCCGCGTCCAGGGTGAGCCCGCAGCCGCCGGAGCCGCTGGCCAGGGCCGCGGTGCCGCCGGCGAGGTCGATCAGCGCGGCGATGTCGTCGATCTCGCGCGCCGGGTCGTAGGGCTGCGGGTCGCCGCTGGCGCCGCGGCCGCGCCGGTCGAAGCTGATCACGGTGAAGTGCGCCGACAGCGCCTCGACGACGCCTGCGACTCCGGTGTGGTCTTCGGCGACGTTGCTGATCACGAGGATCGCCGGGCCGGTGCCGGTTTTACGGTAGGCGATCGCGGTGCCGTCGGCGGAGGTGATGGTGGGAAGGTTCGACATTGCCTGGTCTCCTTGGTGTGGTTCGGTGGGTATTCACGGATACCTCGGAGCCGGTCGTGGATTCTTGACACGAACCGTGAGTGATCTGGGTCACTAAAATACCGGCCTGCACGCGCTCCCTGACGGCACGTACGCCGGCGACCCAGCGTTCAGGCAAAGAGGATGCCGGGGCCCGGAGTTCCTCCGCGGCCCCGGCATACGGTCGATCAGCTCACGACGACGGTGTCCGCCAGCCGTGCGGTGATCAGCTCCTCGGCCTCGCCGACCATGCGTTCGATGAGTTCGGCGCAGGTGGGGATGTCGTGGATCAGGCCCTGGCACAGGCCGACCGACCAGATGCCCGCGTCCAGATCGCCCTCGTCGAAGACCCGGCGGCCACGGGCGCCCGCGACCAGATCGCGCACGTCCTCGAAGGTGCCGCCGGCCTTTTCGATCTCGACCACCTTGCGGCTGATCTCGTTGTCGGCGACCCGGGCGGTGTTGCGCATGGTGCGGAAGATGAGCTGGGTGTCGCGCTCACTGCCCGCGACGATCCGCTCCTTGACCTTGTGATCGATGCACGACTCCTGGGTGCACAGGAATCGGGTGCCCATGTTGACGCCATCGGCGCCGAGGGCGAGCGCGGCAACCAGGCCACGGGCGTCGGCGATACCACCGGAAGCGATCATCGGGATACTCAGTTCGCGGGCGGCTGCCGGGATCAGCACCAGGCCGGGAACATCGTCCTCACCCGGGTGCCCCGCGCATTCGAACCCGTCGATGCTGACGCCGTCCACACCGATTCGCTCGGCCTTGACTGCGTGCCGCACGCTGGTGCACTTGTGCAGCACCTTGATGCCCGCGTCCCGGTAGTACGGCAGGAACGGTTCCGGATTGCTGCCCGCGGTCTCCACGATCTTGACGCCGCTGTCGATGATCGCCTGCACGTATTCGGCGTACGGGGGTGGGTTGATCGAGGGCAGGATGGTGACGTTGACGCCGAAGGGCTTATCGGTCAGCTCCCTGGTGCGTGCGATCTCGCGGCGCAGGTCGTCGGGGGTCGGCTGGGTGAGGGCGGTGATGAAGCCGAGCCCGCCCGCATTGGCGACCGCCGCGACCAGTTCGGCGCGACCGACCCACATCATGCCGCCCTGCACGATCGGATGTTCCACACCGAAGGTCTCGGTGAACCTGGTCCGCAGCATTGCGCTTCTCCCTCTGCTCGTCGCGGGCGCACCCGCTTTCGGGGAGATCGTGGCATGCGAATCGTGCTCACGACAAGGTGGAAGTGAGTCGTGATTCGCATGCGGATGCGATATTGCTGGTTGCGTGGACCGGTTCGTCGAGCTGGATAAACAAGGATCAACCTGCAATTATGTCCCAACCAGCCGTTCCGGGCTCGAAGCCGAACGATTAACGCTGAATCAGGTGCGGGAATCCTTGTTGCGAGGTAAGTTACTTGTTATTCTTCGCACAGGTTGAGCCCGTCACCACCGTCGGAGGCTCCGGCGGCACCGTGCGGGAGAGGAGTGCCTGGATGACCACCGGTGTGCAAGCGTTGGACGAGCCGATCAGATCGCGGCGCAACCATTGGAACAATCAGCTCGCGACCCACGCGGCCATGCGGCCCGACGAGGTCGCAGTGCGGTTCCGTGGCGCCGACACCACCTGGCGTCAGCTACACGAACGCTCGCTGAAATTCGCCGACGCGCTGGCCCGCCGCGGTGTCGGCTTCGGTGACCGGGTGCTGATCCTGGCGCTGAACTATCCCGAATACCTCGAGTCGGTCTTCGGGATCAACGCCCTCGGCGCCATCGCGGTCCCGGTGAACTTCCGGCTCACCCCGCCCGAGGTCGCCTACATCGCCGCCGACAGCGGCGCCAAGGTGATCGTCACCGATACCGTGTTGCAGCCGCTGGCCGCCGCGGTGCGCGCGCAGACCTCGTCGCTGGAGAACTGTGTCGTCATCGGCGGGCAGTCCGGTGACGGTGTGCTCGGCTTCGACGAGCTGCTCGCGGAGGAGGGCCGGGCGCACACACCCCTCGACATCCCCGAGGACACGCCGAGCCTGATCATGTACACCTCGGGAACCACGGGTAGCCCCAAGGGCGCGATTCTGTCGCACGCCAATATGAACGCGCAGGCCCTCACCTGTATCCGGGCGCTGGCAATCGATCAGGAGTCGATCGGCTTCTGCACCTCGCCGCTGTTCCACATCGCGGGCTTGGGCAGCCTCGCACCGTATTTCGTGGTCGGCGCCAAGACGGTGCTGCATCCGCTCGGCGCCTTCGACGCCACCGAATTCCTCGACGCGATCGAAGCCGAACAGGCCACCACCGCCTTCTGTGTGCCCGCGCAGTGGCAGCTGATCTGCGCCGACCCCACAGTCATCGAGCGCAAGCTCGCGCTGAAGGCGCTGAGCTGGGGTGCCGCTCCCGCCTCGGATACCGTCCTGCAAGCCATGGCCGACTGCTTCCCGGACGCGTTCAATGTCGCGGTGTTCGGCCAGACCGAGATGTCGCCCATCACTTGCGTGCTCGACGGTAAGGACGCCATCCGCAAGCTCGGTTCGGTCGGCAAGCCGATCCCGACCATTCAGGCTCGCATCGTCGACGACGAAATGAACGATGTCGCCCCCGGCGAGGTCGGCGAAATCGTGTATCGGGGACCGACTCTCATGCAGGGCTACTGGAACAAGCCCGAGGCCACCGCCGATGCCTTCGCCGGCGGCTGGTTCCACTCCGGTGACCTGGTCCGCCAGGACGAGGAGGGCTTCATCTATGTGGTGGACCGCAAGAAGGACATGATCATCTCCGGCGGCGAGAACATCTACTGCGCCGAGGTGGAGAACGTGCTCTTCGCCCATCCGCAGATCCGCGAGGCCGCGGTGATCAGCCGGCCGCACGAGAAGTGGGGTGAAGTCCCGGTCGCGGTGGTCGCCCTCGCCGACCCGGAGACCGAACTGACCCTTGCCGATCTGGAGGCCTTCCTCAACGACAACCTGGCCAGGTACAAGCACCCCAAGGAGCTGGTTGTGGTCGCTGAGCTGCCGCGCAATGCCAGCGGCAAGGTCGTGAAAGTCGAGCTGCGCAACAGCCATTCGTAGGTTTCACGTGAATCGTCGCCGCCGCCTGGACCATTGACGGCGGATCCGGGCCGCCGTCATCCGTGCCGCCCCGGGGATAATGCCGCCCACCTCTGAACCCAGCGAAACTCGTTGTCGCTCAGAGGTGGGCGCAACTCTTGCTGCGTGCGAGCGGTGCTTCGGCTCAGATCATGTTCTTGTTGGTCATCCACCGCATGACCTGCCATCCGCAGAACACCGGCAGCCAGCAGGTGAGCACGCGGTAGAGCAGCACCGACGGCACGGCGACTTCGATGGGCAGGCCGAAGGCGGCCAGGCCACCGATCAGTGCGGCCTCGACCGCACCGACACCACCGGGCGTCGGCGCCGCGGAGGCGAGGGTGCCACCGATCATCGTGACGATCGTGACGGTGACGAAGGTCGTTCCGCCGCCGAAGGCCTCCACGCTCGCCCATAGTGCGAGCGCCTGGCCGAGGGTCAAGGCGGCGCAGCCTGCGATGATGATGGCGAACCGCTTCGGGTCGCGCGCGAGATCGGTGAGTTCGCCGAGCACCTCTTGCAACTGCGGCCGCACCGAAGTGTTCAACCAGCGGCGCAGTTTCGGCACGAACATGAAGGTGCCGATGATGCCGACGCCGACACCGGCGAGCAGGTAGAGGATCGTCGCGTCGGGCACGAAATGCGACAGATCCGCCGAGGTCCCCGCGGCGATGCTGAAGAACACCAGCAGGCTGATGTGGGTGAGAACCTGCACCGCCTGCTGCAACGCCACCGCGGCCGTCGCCCGGACCGCGCCGAGCCCGCCCTTCTGCAGGAAACGCACGCTCAACGCGAGACCACCAACGCGCGCGGGAGTGGTTGTCGCCGCGAAGGTATTGGCGATCTGCATGATCACCAGATTGCGGAAGCTCACCACCCCCGACGCGCACGCCCACAGCGCGGCCGCGGTGCCGATGTAGGTCAGCGACGACAGCGCGAGGCCCGCGAACGCCCACCACCAGTTCGCGGTGCGCAGCTGGCTGAAGAACGTCGGCACCGCGCTGATGAACGGATACGCCACGTACACCAGGGCGACCAGCAGAACCAGCTGGATGATGCTCTTGCGGCTGAACCGGGTGATCTGCTCGGCTTCGATGCGGTCCTGGCCGGTTTGTTTGCGGACCTCCTCGCGGGTGCCCGAGACCACCGATTTCCAGTCCGGCACCGATTTCCGGATCCCGGACGGCATCCCCGATTTGGTCAGTCGACGAGATGCGGTGAGTACCGACTGCTCGCCGAGGCCCGCGATAGCCGCGCGCACCGCGACGTCCCGGCCGAAGATCGCCGCTGTCGTCACCAATAGCTGCGCCACGTCGGATTGCACCTGCGCATCCGTGGCACCGAGTTCGGCGCCGACGAATCCGCCGAACCGGATGACGCCGTCTTCGATGCGGATCTCGTCGGGGCGCAGATCGCCGAGCGCGATCTGCTTGCGGTGCAGCGAGTCCAGCGACTGCCACAGCCCCGGCAGCACCTTCTCGTCCAGCTCGGCCAGCGCCTTTCCGCACGGCACCGTGTGTGCGTACAGCATCCATCCACGATCCAGCGACGCCACCGCGACCGGGGCATGCGCCGCCATCCCCAGGTCACCGATCGCGATAGCCATCAGCGCGCGATGTTCGACCGCCCGGTGCATCGAACCGTGCAGCGGCGCGGTCTCGCTGGAACGGAAGGTGAGCCAGCGCCACAGCTGCCGCAGTGCGCCGTAACTGCGCTGATTCTTGCCGTACAGCTCCACCGTGAGCAGTCGCTGCGGGCCTGCGACGGCCGCCGACAGTATCAGCGGCCCAGGACCCGATGGCCGCACGACGGTGAACGCGGTGACGGTGAACCCCCGCTTGGCCAGCACCCGCACGGCGGCATCGAGCGGAACCTCCAGCGCGGGGGTGCCGACCGCGAGCACGATCACCGCACCCACCAGCCAACCGACCGCCAGCCCGAACATCGCCCTCGCGGGCACGACCGTACTGACCACCAGATGGATCGGTGCGAATGCCAGCAGCAGAAACCACATCCAGCGCCGGGCCCGCACCGGCAGCCACGGACTCGACACCGTGAGCACGGCGGCCAGCATCGCGATCCAGCGCGGATCGTCGAGGAACTGCTGTAGGAAGGTGTTGTCCAGTTTGTCGGGCACCTGAAAATGCCATTTCGGCGCCGACAGCCCGGTGCCGGTGATCGAGAGCAGCAGCCCGGCGACCAGCCCCGCCGCGGCGTATCCGGCCAGCAGCTTCCAGTGCCTGCCCAGCACGAGTTCGATCAGAATCGCGAACGGGAGGATCAGAATGGCGATGCCGTAGAGCAGGTACACCAAATTGGACTGGGCGGGGTTGAGGACGCCGACGATAGGCGATATCGAACGTTCCAGAGCGAGCCACTCCGGGCGGGTGATCATCGAGCCCGCGATCACCACCCCGACCCCGAGCGCGGCGAGTACGACGCGAATGATGTCACTGGTGCGCCGGGTCAAGGGCTGCAGCAGGCTGCCCGTGACCGGGATTTCCCGCCCATCGACTCGCATGTCGTATCGGTACTTTCGGATCGAGTTGAAGCTACGCCGGCCACCCTCGCTCACTGCAGGTGAGTATGCAGGAGGCCGACGCGGACGATACACACCAACACGCCGCACCGATGTCCGCCGATCGGTTGCCTGGGCGGGCGCGAGGTGGTATCGGTGGCGCGGTCGTGACTTGCCCGCGCCGGTCGTGCGCCTCCGGGCTTGCCGCCCGGACGGCGATCAGTGCTGCCGGCTTCTCGTTGCTGGGATGACTGGCCGACCCGCGGCCCGCCCGTGTGCTGTTCCGGGCCCGGTGCGAGCGGACGACTACCGGACTCAGGCCCCCGTCATGCGAGCGTGGCGACCGACCGGGGGACCGGACGGTGGGACGACGCTGAACACCGTCCCCGTCATCTCCCCGCTGTCGAGCTCGACGATGGCGCGCACGACCTTGGTGGTGGCGATGGAGCCGGGGAATGCGTCCGGTGCGATCGCGTTGACCCGCACGCCGAACTCGTCGAACTCGTCGGCCAAGTGGCGCGTCAGCTTGTTGAGCGCGGCCTTGGACGTGCCGTACAGCGTCTGACCACCGAAGACTTCCGGCCCCGACATGCTGGAGACATTGACGATATTGCGATTGTTCGCGCGGTTGGCCGCATCGTCGTGCAGCCAGGACCGCTGCGCCAGCCGCGTCGCCAGCCGCAGCGGCACCTCGACATTCAGCGTGAACACCGGTGTGAACGCGTCGAGTGCGGCGTCGCCGTCGACCACACCGAGCGGATGCAGCGCCATGTTCGCGGCGTTGTTCACCAGCAGATCCACCCGGCCGAATTTGGCCAGCGCCAGATCGACGACGCGTTCGGGCTCGCCGGGCTGGGTCAGATCTGAATGCACCACGAAGACCCGCGACTCGTTCTGCGGAACCGCCCGGTCCGGTTCGAGCGGGTCGACGAACCACTCCTCCTGCGAAGGCGCCGCCGGAACCCGGTTCCGGCAGACCGCGACGATGTCGTAATGGGTGTAGGTGGCGCGGCAGAAGGCGTCGCCGAGCCTGCCGCCGGCGCCGGTGATCAGGCAGACCCGGCGTTCACCATTGGACAATGCGGTCTCCTCCCCAACGCCGCACCACGTCGGCCTTCGGCCGGTGCAGCCACATCACCACGCAATTGCGTTCGGCGGTGTTGGCACCGGCGAAGGCATGCCACGAGCGCGGTGTGCATTCGAACATCACCATCGAGTTGTTCAGCGGCGGGACGGCTTTCGCGGCCCGTGCACCGCGCTCACCCCGGGCGAACAATGCGGTCTCGCCACCGTTGCCCGGCTCCCACGGCGAGTTCGCCAGATAGAACAGCAGCGTGACGGCGCGCACCGTTTCCCTGGCTTCGACACCAGCGGTGCGCGGCCCGGTCTTGGTGTCCACGGTCGAGTCGGGGACACGCACTTCGCCAGGGCCGGGTGCGGCGCCCGAGAACCAGGCAGGCGCGAGATCGTTGTGCGGCCAGCCGCGCGGGCTGTCGACCGGATGGCAGTGCAGCGACGCCTCGACGTCACCGGTCGCCTCGACCCCCGCGACGCCCGCGATCATGTCGTGCCATTCGCGGGACTGGAAGACCGCCAGCGGTCCGTCGCGCAGCTCGGTCAGCCGAATGCCGGTGGCGCCATAGCCTTCGGCGACCTTGCCGAACCGGTCCGGATGGTCGGTGCGGGCCCGCTCGAACTCGTCGGCGAGCCGCTGATAGAACTCGGGCGCGAACACATCGCGCGCGTATACATGCGGAAACGGCTCGGTACGGCGTATCCAGTGCCGACTGCCGAGCAGATCCGCGAACCATTGCGGGGCGGCGGCCCGCCGCTCCGATTCCCCTGCCACGATCACTCCCTCCCGGACGAACACCGCGATCTTATTGCACAACGGCGCCGATGCACGTCCGCAGTAGCCGAACCGCTCTCGGTGGTGGCGAACGCGAGGTGGCCTGCCTCCGGGCATGATCAACCGGTGAGTCGTGATACCCGTATCTGTTTCGTCGGCGACTCGTTCGTCGCCGGCGTCGGCGATCCCACCGCGCTCGGCTGGGCCGGCCGGCTGGTCGCTGACACGCACGCCGAGGGCCATCCGGTCACCGCCTACAACCTCGGTGTGCGCAGGCAGACCTCCACCGATGTCCGAGCCCGCTGGCTCGGCGAATGCCTGCAGCGTCTGCCGGACGGTGTCGACGCGCGTGTGGTGTTCTCGTTCGGGGTCAACGACTCGACGTGGGAGGACGGCCGAGTCCGGGTCGCGCCGGAGGATTCCGCAGACAACCTGACCGCGATGCTCGCCACCGCCGCCGCGCACGACTGGCGGGTGTTGGTCATCGCACCGCCGCCGATCGATGACGATGAACACAACACGCGCACAGCCGCACTGGACGCCCGGTTCGCCGATATCTGCGCCGCAGCCGAGGTCCCCTATGCGCGTACCCATCAGCCGCTCAGCACGGACCCGACGTGGCGGCACGAGGTGCGTATCGGCGATGGTGCGCATCCAGGTGCGGCTGGGTACGGCGTCCTGGCTGCGTTGATCCGACCATCTTGGCGGGAGTGGTTGTCGCGCTGATCCCACCGTCTCGGCTGTCTGGGACGCTGCCGTCGGCCGGTATTCGTCAGAATCTCAGCTGATAGGCACGCGCTGCACCGCACGTATTCGCCGCTCGGACGCCAGATCGATCGGCCGCTCGCCCGTTCCAGCAGCCGCCCGCTGGAACACCTCGTCGAGGAACGGCAGGGCAGCGACCACTTCATCGAGATAGGAACCCTGGGCCTCGAGCTGGCTCAGCGCGCCGATCAAGGTGAGCCCGGCACGGGCGAACGGCGTGAACGGCGCGGGCATGGCCAATTCCCTGACGACGTTCGACAGCCGGGGATTCGTCGTACGCACCACCTGCTTGCGCAGCCAGCGTGTGGTCAGCTGGAACGTGTTGTGCCGCAGCGGCTCACCGCATTCGCCGAGAGCGGAGACCAGCGCGTCGGCATCGAGTGGGTGGCCCGGCGCAACGAATGCGTGTGCGCGCACCGCTGCTTCGAGCTCGGGCGGGCCGCCGGTGAAGAACGCGTCGCAGAAGTCGTAGGCCAGTGTGCGGAATTCGGCGGGCCACGGAGAACAGGCGCCGAAATCGACGATGCCGAGCCGCCCGTCGGGCAGCAGCCGGAAATTGCCGGGATGCGGATCGCCGTAGAGCAGATCGTGCCGCCACCCCGACAGCACGAACCGCGTCATCAGCATGCCGATCCGATCGCGTTCGGACGTGCTGCCGGAAGCGATGATTCGCGATACGGGCGTCCCGTCGAGCCATTCACTGATCAACACATCCCCGCGCTGCTGCACCACCGCGGGGATGTGGAAGTCCGGATCGTCGGCGAAGGCGGCGGCGAAAGCGCGCTGATTGTCCGCCTCGGCGCCGTAATCGAGTTCGTCGCGCACGCAGTCGCAGATCGCCTCGGTGACCGCCTTGACGTCGGCGCCGGGCAGGAATACCGATGCCAGCGTCGAAATGCGGCGCAATTGCGTCAGATCGGCCTCAACGGCCGCCCGCCCGCCCGGATACATGATCTTGACCGCCACCGGCCTGCCGTCGTGCCATACCGCGCGATGGACTTGGCCGATGGAAGCGGCCGCCGCCCGGCGATCGTCGAATTCGCGGAACGATGCGCGCCAGCCGCCGCCCATGCTCGCCGCCATCGCGGCGTCGACCGTCGGCGGCAACATGATCGGCGCCGCGTCCTGCAGACGCGTCAGCGCGATCTGATAGGGACCTGCTATATCTTCGGGGAGCGCGAGCTGATAAATGGACAACAGCTGACCGAGTTTGGTGGCGCAACCCTTCAACTCACCGAGCACCTCGAAGATGTGCTGCGCGGTGCGCAATTGGATCTCCCGGTTCACCTCGTCCGCCGAACGGCCGAGTGCCCGCCGGCCGACCCCCGCCGCGCGTCGGCCCGCGTAGGCGACCGGAAGGGCTGCCAGCCTGGCATTGCGTGCCGCCCGGCTCATCGGCGGTGCGCCGTCAGGGCGTGCCGGGAACAGGCCGGAACGACCCGTCGCCTCGCCTCCCGCCCGGCCGTTGCCCCATCGAGTGGTCATGATTCACCTCACACTGCGCCGCCCCGTAGTATCCATGTGCAGTCTGGCACATTGCGCCTAGACTGTCTGGGACGTATGGATGAAGGTGAGAGGTACACGATGGGATCCCGGACGGTGGTCGCCGACGCTGCCGATGAGCTGGCACGCCGGGTCGCCGCGGGGGAGTACCGGCCCGGCGAGCTGATGCCCTCGGTGCGGCAGGTCGCCGACGAATTCGAGATGAACCGCGCCACCGCGCAGCTCACCCTCGGCAGGCTGGAGTCCTACGGCTTCGTCGACGCACGCCGCGGCAAGGGCTTCACCATTCGCGACGTGCGCGAAATCGGCGGCATCGACGTCTACCGGCATCTGTTCCGGTACTCGGTGCCGATGCCCGAGGTCGCGATCGAGATGTTCCGCGACATCGTCGAGGTCGAGCGCGGCATCGTGATGGACGCGCTGCTCGCCTACACCGCGGGCCGCTGCGATGCCGACCCGGTGGCGCTCAAGGCCGATATCGACACCCTGGAAGCGCTTGCCCGCCTGGAGGTTCCGGACTACCGCGAGATTCTCTCGGTCGAGATCGGCCTGGTGCGCAGGCTGCTCACCGCGCTGGGCTCCAGCATGCAGCGCGCGATCTTGAACTCCATCGGCGAGATGGTGCTGGAAGTGCCCGAGGCGATCGAGGCGTATTTCGCAGGCGCCGCCGATCTGCACGTGCTGGTGTGGCGGGCGTTGATGGCGGTGTGGGAGTCGGACTCCGGGCCGTCCCAGGCGCAGCTCGCGCTCTTCGAGGACCTGTTCGGGATGTATCACGAGAAGGTGCTCGCCCGCTTCGCGGAGTTGCTGGACGGTGTCGAGGAGCCCGTGGCGACGCACGCCGAGACCGCGTGAGGCCACGCTGCGAGGGTGTGGGCGCAATAGCTGTTCGATAACTGTCTGATAAGGCCGCCGGACCCTATCGGTCCGGCGGCCTTATCGGCGTCGTGCGACTACCTCAGAGCGAACCGTTGAGCTTGTTCAAGCGTTCGCAGGACTCCACGTACTCCTCGACCAGCCTGGCCATCACGTCGGCCGAACGCTCCACCTTGTTCATCATGCCGACCACCTGGCCGACCGGATTGAAGTTGACGTCCTTGGCGGCCTCCGGATACCGGTGCCCACGCTTGACGCCGTCGAGCGCGACCATCATCTGCAGCGGCATCGGCAGCGGGTTGGGGGTGTCGGACTGCTCCCACGCCTCGGTCCAGTCGTTGCGCAGCATGCGCGCGGGCTTGCCGGTCCACGCCCGTGAACGCACGGTGTCGTGGCTGGTGGCGTCGATGAGGCTCTGCATCTGCGCGGGCGGCACATTGGCCTCCTCGACGGTCAGCCAGATCGAACCGGTCCACGCGCCCGCCGCGCCCATCGCCATCGCGGCCGCCACCTGACGGCCGTCGCCGATGCCGCCGGCAGCCAGCACCGGCATATCGCCGACCGCGTCGATCACCTGCGGCCACAGCACCAGCGAGGACACCTCACCGCAATGCCCGCCGCCCTCGGTGCCCTGGCAGACCGCGAAATCCAGGCCCGCGGCCTTGTGGTTGAGCGCATGCTTGACCGAACCGCACAGTGCGCCGATCAGACGACCGGACTCCTGGATCTTGCTCACCACATCCGGCGGCGGGGTGCCGAGCGCATTGGCCACCAGCTTGGCCTTCGGATGGCGCAGGATCACCTCGATCTGCGGGGCCACGGTGGTCGCGGTCCAGCCGAGCAGCTGCGGATGCACCTCATCGGCGGGCAGTTCCGGCACGCCGTGGTCGGCGAGCAGCTTGGCCGCGAAATCGCGGTGCCCGGCCGGGACATTCTTGGCAAGTTCGGCCTCGAGCTGTTCGGGCGAGAGGCCGTCGATGCCCTTGCCCTCGTACTTGGACGGGATCACCAGATCCACGCCGTAGGGGTTGTCGCCGACGTGCTCGTCGAGCCAGGCGAGCTCGATCTCGAGCTCTTCGGCGGTGAAGCCCACCGCGCCGAGCACCCCGAGGCCGCCGGCATTGCTGACCGCGGCCGCCACATCGCGGCAATGGGTGAAGGCGAAGATGGGGAACTCGATCCCCAGGCGGTCGCAGATTTCGGTACGCATGGCGGTTCTGGTCTCCCTATGCCCTGGAACGGGTTGCATAATGTTCAGTCCGCCGGACCCGGCCCCGCGAACGTTCGTGCCGGCCCCTACCGCTCGAAACCGCCGCGTACCGCAGATATCGCCAGTATGCGGACGCGGCGCCATCGATCGGCATCGGTGCCATGCATCGAATGTAACACGTTCTAGTTTTGCTAGGGAGGGGAAAATTTCAGCGCGCGGCGTCCTCCAATGCGGCCAGCGCGTCCTCCAGGTGGGTCAGCAGCCGGGACAATTGCGGCACGCTGCGCCGGCAGCCGACGATCCCGAAATCCAGATTGCCGGCGTTCGTGGTCAGGGTGATGTTGACGGCTTGCCCGTCCAACGGGATCGACATCGGATAGGCGGCATCCAGCCGGGCGCCACCCCAGAACATCGGCTCGCGCGGACCCGGCACATTCGAGATGACGATGTTGAACGCCGGATTCGTCATCGACACCAACCCCGGCAGCAGCGACAGCGCCAGCGGACTCACCATCAACGCCGACAGCGCGATCGACTGTGTACTGGACAGGCCCGCATACACCTGCTTGCTGCGCCGCATGGACTCACCGATCACCCGCAAACGCTCGAGCGGATCGGCGACGTCGGTGGCCAGATTGCACAGAATCGCGCCGACCTTGTTGCCGCCGCTGTCACCGTCGTCCTCGGCCGAACGCAGCGAGATCGGCACCATCGCGATCAGCGGCTTGTCCGGCAGCGCGTTCCGTTCGGTCAGATAGCCGCGCAGGGCGCCTGCGGACATGGCGAGCACGACATCGTTGACCGTCGACCCGGTCGCCTTCTTCACCTGCTCGAGCCGCTGCAACGGCCACGACCGGGCCACGCAGCGCCGAGCACCGCCGATCGGCACATTGAGCATCGTGCGCGGTGCAGCGAACGGCAGCGTCAACTGCTGCTGTACCAGCGCCGAGCGCGCCACGCGCAGCAGGGCGGGCCCGGATGACGCCGCCGACACCAGGTTTCGCGCCACCGTGCCCAAGCCCGAGCCAGCGCGCGGCGCTCGTTGCCCACGCGGCAGGTTCCACGGCACCCGGGCCCGCGCCGAGCTCGCGTCGCTGGTCAGCGTCCGCCGCAGCAATCGCTGCGCGGAGACGCCGTCGATGAGTGCGTGGTGCATCTTCGAATACACCGCGAACCGGCCGTCGGCGAGGCCTTCGATCAGATGCAGCTCCCACAGCGGCCGATGCCGGTCCAGCAGTCCGCTGTGCAGGCGGGAGGCCAGGTCGAGGGCGTCATCGGTGCGTCCGGGATGCGGTAGCGCCCACCGTCGTAGGTGGTATTCGAGATCCACCTCGTCGTCACGAGACCAAGCAAGCTGCGGGGCGCCGAACAGTGCGGCCGGGCGTTTACGGAACGTCGGGTGCAGCTCCCGCTCCGCCAGCAGCGTGTCGTGCAATTGCCGTACGAAACCGGGCCCGGCGTCCTCCGGCGGCTCGAACAGCTGCATCGAACCGACATGCATCGGATGCTCCCTGGATTCGCCGATCAGGAAGGCAGCGTCGATCGGTGAAATCAATTCCATGGCGGTCCCCTGACGATGACGGTGAATTCGGCGATCGACCACATTGTCGGAGCTCGCGCGCACCGGGTGCGGCGCTCCCTCAAGGTACCCGGGCGCGAGCGCCGGGCTGAGCTATCCGGTGCGAGAGGGGACTTTGGTCACCAGTAGGTAGGCCTGACCGAATCGTTCGTCCGGTTCGGGCTCGCGGACCATGCGGGTGACCGGGGCGAAACCGGCGGCCTCCAGCAGCTCGAGCAGTCGTTCCGGCGACCAGCGGTAGGCCTCGGCGACCTTGTGGTCGAAGGCCGTCACGAGCTCGGGTGGATCGGTGGCCTGGAAACCCAGCAGGGCGTATCCGCCGTCCGCCAGGACTCGGTGGAACTCGGCGAGAACGTCGGGCACGCGTTGCGGGGGCAGATGGATGATCGAATACCAGGCGAGCAGCCCGGCCAGTGAAGCGTCGGCGATCTCGAGCCGCTCCATCGTCCCGACGGCGTAGCGCGGGCCCGGATACAGCCGGTTGGCCAGCATGATCATCTCCGGAGACAGGTCGATGCCGAAGGCGTCGAGACCGAGTTCGGCCAGATGTGTCGTCAGCCGGCCCGGTCCGCAACCGATATCGGCGACCGGTCCGGATCCGTTGTCGCGCACCAACTCCGCAAAAATGCCGAGCATGGCGCGGTCGAACGGATTGCGGGCAAGGTTGCCCGCGGCGAAGTCGGCGTAGAGTTCGGCCATACCGTCGTAGGCGGTGCGAGTGAGATCGACGTCAGCGGATTCGGTCATCGCACCATTATCGTCATCCCGACGCTCACCCGACAGGCAACAGATCGCCGGAATCGCGCCGCGGTGCCGGTGGCGCGGTGGGTCTTTCGGCTCGCGGAGCCGCCCGCACGAAAACGAAGAACAGCACGAGCAGCAGTCCGGCGCGGCCCCACACCCCGAACTGCACGATCGCCTCGGTCGACTCGACAGAATTCCCGGTGCCGAGGGCATAGAAATACCGGAACACGCCGATCCCGATCGCCGCATCGGCCAGCAGATAGGCACCGACCAACGTCCACGGCACCCGCAGCAACACCAGGAACGGAATGATCCACAGCGTGTACTGCGGTGAATGCACCTTGTGGAACAGCAGGAAGCCACACAGCATCGCCCCGCTGACACCCACCCAGGGAAAGACACCGGTCGTAGTGAAACGCCGCCAACCGAGCCACATCGCGAGGATGAACGAGAACACGATCAGTCCCGGCGAGGCCCCCGAGACCACCTGCTGGAAATTCTCCTCACTCACCGCGTCCGGACCGAACAGCGGCCGCAGCCCCCAGTACCAGATCGAATTCGTGGTGATATCGGCCTGACGCAGCTGCTGGAAGGTGATCGACGCGCGCCAGCCGTCATAGCCGGCCAGCGCGAACGGCAGATTGACCGCCACCACCGTCGCGATCGCCGCCGCGCCCGTCAGCAGGGCGCCGCGGACATCGAATCTGCGGCCGCGGGCGCCCGCGACACCAGCCTCGGCACCCCCGGTGAGCACGTACGCCATCAACGGCAAGACGAAGATCCCCGGGTACAACTTCAGGCAGAACCCCAGAGCGAGCAGGATCGCGGCGAGCACGCCCCTGGTGCGCAGCGAATACCGCGGCAACGCCGTGACGACGTAGATCGCCGCGACCGCGGTGCACACCACCGGCAGCTCCCAGTTGTGGAAGGCGTAGAGCACCAGCGGCGTACCGGCCGCCCACAACAGCGCGGGCCAGCCCGCCATCCGGCCGAGCAGCCACGCGGTGAGCAGCGCGAACGGTGCCAGCAGCAGCGCCGAATGCAGCAGGAACATCGCGTCGTTGTCCGCGCCGAGCGCCCCGAGCCACATCAGTAGCCCGCTGAGCACCGGATATTCGACCGCGCCACCGACAAGCGAACCGTCACCGGTGATGCCGCCGTGGATATAGGGGAAGACGTGCTGATCGATATCGCGGCCGAGCCACAGGAACTGGATATCGGAATAGCAGACCTTCGAATCCTTGAACAGGTCGAAGGCCAGGGAACGCCCGTCTTCGCGGAACGGCGCGCCCGCGCAGCGCGCCTTGTTCCAGAACGCGGCCAGCAGCGTCAGTCCGCACAGCAGCACAACCACCGTCGCCGACGTCAGGCGACGCGGCAGACGGCCGGCGGCCAGCTCGCCTGCTGCGGGTCCGTTCGGCATGCAGACCAGCGTAGTGGCGAGGGGATCGATTTCGCCGGTCAACACCTGGTCAGGTAGCCTTGCCGGGTTGCTGACGCAACGACCCTCCTGCCACGGACCGTCCGTGGCCGTTTCCTAGTCCACAGGAGGTGATTGGTCCGTGCGTCAATATGAAGTAATGGTCATCCTCGATCCGAGCCTGGACGAGCGCACCGTAGGCCCGAACCTGGAGAACATGCTCAGCGTGGTTCGTACCGAGGGCGGCAAGGTCGACAAGGTCGACATCTGGGGCCGCCGCCGGCTCGCCTACGAGATCAGCAAGCAGGCCGAAGGCATTTACGCGGTGGTCGATCTGACCGCCGAGCCCGCCACCGTGAGCGAGCTCGACCGCCAGCTGGGGCTCAACGAGTCGGTGCTGCGCACCAAGGTCCTGCGCCACGGCAAGTAGTTCTTTGTGCCTCGCTGCGTCGGTGCCTGTCTCTAGGCTCTAGCACGACACAGCGAGTGCACCCGCGAACTGCACACCGAGCAGGAGGAACCTCATGGCAGCAGGCGACACGGTCATCACCGTCATCGGAAATCTGACGGCCGACCCCGAGCTTCGATTCACGCCCGCGGGCGCCGCGGTGGCGAACTTCACCGTCGCCTCCACGCCCCGCGTGTTCGACCGTAATACCAATGAATGGAAAGACGGCGAAGCGCTGTTTCTGCGCTGCAACATTTGGCGCGAGGCCGCGGAGAATGTCGCCGAGAGCCTGACCAGGGGTTCTCGTGTGATCGTGAGTGGACGGCTCAAGCAGCGCTCCTACGAAACCCGCGAGGGTGAGAAGCGCACGGTCGTCGAGCTCGAGGTCGACGAGGTCGGTCCCTCGCTGAAATACGCCACCGCGAAGGTCAACAAGACCAGCCGCGGCGGCGGGGGCGGCGGCGGATTCGGTTCCGGTGGCTCCGGTTCCGGTGGTTCCGGCGGCGGTGGTGGCAACCACCAGCAGGCCAACAGTGGTGGGCGTTCCGGTGGCCAGGGTGCCGCCGACGACCCGTGGGGCAGCGCGCCCGCGGCAGGCTCCTTCGGGGGCGGCCGCATGGATGACGAACCGCCGTTCTGATAACGGCTCATATCGGCCCGCGACGGTGGGCCACCAAGGTTACGGAGTAGAACACCATGCCTAAAGCGCCCGCGCGCGAAAAGGTGCTCAAGAAGAAGGCTTGCACTTTCTGCAAGGAGAGCAAGACCGGAATCGTCAACATCGACTACAAGGACACGGCGCTGCTGCGTAAGTACGTCAGCGATCGCGGCAAGATCCGTGCCCGCCGGGTCACCGGCAACTGCGTGCAGCACCAGCGCGATATCGCGGTTGCCGTCAAGAACTCGCGTGAGGTGGCGCTGCTGCCTTACGTGTCGACGGCTCGCTGAGCAAGGGAGGCACGCAAATGAAGCTCATTCTCACCGCTGATGTGGATAACCTCGGTGCCCCCGGCGACACGGTCGAGGTCAAGGACGGCTACGGGCGCAACTTCCTGCTCCCGCGCGGCCTTGCCATCGTCGCCAGCCGTGGTGCGGAGAAGCAGGTCGAGGGCATTCGCCGGGCGCAGGATGCCCGTCGCGTGCGCGACCTGGACCACGCCAACGAGCTGAAGCAGGCCATCCAGGGCCTGGAGTCGGTGTCGCTGAGCGTCAAGACCGCAGGCACCGGCAAGCTGTTCGGTTCGGTGACCCAGTCCGACGTCGCCGCCGCGGTGAAGTCGGCCGGCGGCCCGGTCGTGGACAAGCGCAGCATCGACCTGCCGAAGTCGCACATCAAGTCGACCGGCAAGCACAAGATCTCGGTGCACCTGCACCCGGACGTGGTTGCCACTTTCGACCTGGACGTCGTCGCAGCCGAGAGCTGAGTCCGCGCACTCACGCTGAATTTCCATAGTCGAAGGCCACGCTCGTGCTCGGCACGAGGGTGGCCTTCGACTGTGCGCTGCGTGTCATTCCGGCTCATCCCCACGCTGTTAGCCGTGGGTTAGCTCTGTCATCTGCTGGTTGCTCTGCAACCAAGGGGGTGGCTTCGTGCTGCCCGGGGGACGGGAAGTTATCCCCAGATGTGCATGCTGTGGATCACCGCGGAAACCAACTGCTCGTAATGTGATTCACCTCATAGCTTGTCCACCGTCTGTTAACCCAACACGCCCGGCTGTTCAACTCCACCGACACGCCGAGACTTTATTTATCCACACGTGCACACCTGTGGAAATGCGTACCTATCTGCGTGTTTGTGGTATCTGACCAGGGTTTTCCCCAAGTTGTGCACAGGAGGTGCACACGGTTGGGTAAACAGTCCACAAGTTATCCACAGATGTGTGCACAGGTCGGTTTGGCGTGTGTATGCGTGGTCGCCTAGGTTCGTCGCATCGCCGTGCGCGAAGCCTTCAGCGGTCACGGTCCGGCCCAGTGCCGGAACGGTAACTGAGCCCGTGGCCGGAGGCGGGCAACGGTGCTGGTCATGCCTGTCCGACACGACGAGTCTGTCGTACCCCGGGGGTAGAACCAGTCGTCAATAGGGTGAGCCCTGTCGGGAAGAGAGGACGGTCGAGTCTGGTGGCAGTCGTCGATGACCGTGGGCATACCGATTACCCACCCGAACCGCCCGGTGAGGACTTCGGGCGGCAGCCGCCGCACGATATGGCGGCCGAACAGTCGGTGCTCGGCGGCATGCTGCTCAGCAAGGACGCCATCGCCGACGTCATCGAGGCCCTGCGCCCCGGCGATTTCTACCGTCCCGCCCATCAGGCGATCTACGACACCATCCTCGACCTCTACGGCCGAGGCGAGCCCGCCGACCCCGTCACCGTCGCCGCAGGCCTCGACCGCCGCGGCGAACTCAAACGCATCGGCGGCCCTCCCTACCTGGTCACCCTCACCCAGACCGTCCCCACCGCCGCCAATGCCGGCTACTACGCCGAAATCGTCGCCGAGAAGGCCATCCTGCGCCGCCTCGTCGAAGCGGGCACCCGCATCGTCCAATACGGCTACGCAGGTGCCGACGGCCAAGACATCGCCGAGGTCGTCGACCGCGCCCAGGCCGAGGTCTACGAGGTCACCGAACGCCGAACCACCGAAGACTTCCTCCCCCTCGAGGAACTCCTCCAGCCGACGATGGACGAAATCGACTCCATCGCCAGCCGCGGCGGCATCTCCCTCGGCGTCCCCACCGGCTTCACCGAACTCGACGAACTCACCAACGGCCTGCACCCGGGCCAGATGATCATCGTCGCGGCCCGACCCGGTGTGGGTAAATCGACGCTCGGCATGGACTTCATGCGTAGCTGCTCGATCAAGCATGGGTTGGCGAGCGTCATCTTCTCGCTGGAGATGAGCCGCACCGAGATCGTGATGCGTCTGCTGTCTGCCGAGGCGAAGATCAAGCTGGGTGATATGCGGTCCGGGCGGATGAGTGATGACGACTGGACGAAGCTGGCGCGGCGGATGAGCGAGATCAGCGAGGCGCCGCTGTTCGTCGATGATTCACCGAACTTGACCATGATGGAGATCCGGGCCAAGGCGCGGCGGCTCAAACAGCGCCACGACCTGAAACTCGTTGTGGTCGACTACCTCCAGCTGATGACCTCCGGCAAGAAGGTCGAATCCCGCCAGCAGGAAGTCTCGGATTTCTCCCGAAACCTCAAGCTGCTGGCCAAGGAACTCGAAGTCCCCGTCATCGCCATCAGTCAGCTGAACCGTGGTCCAGAACAGCGAACCGACAAGCGCCCCATGGTCTCTGACCTGCGCGAATCGGGATCGCTCGAGCAGGATGCCGATATGGTCATCCTGCTGCACCGCCCCGACGCCTTCGAGCGCGACGACCCGCGCGGCGGTGAGGCCGACCTGATCGTCGGTAAGCACCGAAATGGCCCGACCGCCACCATCACCGTCGCCCACCAGCTGCATTTGAGCCGGTTCGTGGATATGGCGCGCGGCTGAGCTGATCGCGGCGGGTTCAACGGCGGCGTCACCGCGGTTGCGCGACGACTGGTCGGCTTTGATGCGCAGCCGCCATGACATTGCGCTGTGAATGGCCTTGCGAGACGTGGTCGAATACCGCGCGACCAGGTAAGACTCCATGTCTGACCCCGTGACAGCGGCATGACAGCCTCGTGTCAGCCCCGCCCCCGATCGTTGTCCGCATGAGAAATTCAGCGATTGCGGTTTCCGGACTGCGAAAGAACTACGGAGACAAGGTCGTGCTCGACGGCATCGATCTCGATGTCGGTACGGGGACGGTGTTCTCGCTGCTCGGGCCGAATGGTGCGGGTAAGACTACGACGGTGAACGTGCTGAGCACGTTGCTCGAGCCCGACGGTGGGTCGGTGCGGGTTGCCGGCCATGATGTCGTGAGCGAGGCCAAGGCGGTGCGGGCGGCGATCGGGGTCACCGGCCAGTTCGCGGCGGTCGATGAGTTGCTGACGGGGCAGGAGAACCTGCAGCTGATGGTGGACCTCAAAGGGTTCTCCGCCAAGGACGGCAAGCGAACCGTCGCCGAGCTGCTGGAACGCTTCGATCTGACGGAGGCGGCGGCGAAACCCGCGTCGACCTACTCCGGCGGTATGCGGCGCAAGCTCGATCTGGCGATGACGCTGGTCGGCAACCCGCAGATCATCTTCCTCGACGAGCCGACGACGGGCCTGGACCCGCGCAGTCGGCGCACGATGTGGTCGATCGTCAGTGACCTGGTGGCCGATGGTGTGACCATCTTCCTCACCACCCAGTACCTCGAGGAAGCCGATCAGCTCGCCGACCGGATCGCAGTGCTCGACCAGGGCCGCGTTGTCGCCGACGGCACGCCCGACGAGCTCAAGCGCCGGATTCCCGGCACGCACATCCGGCTCCGGTTCAGCGACGCCGCCCAACTCGATGCGGCGGCAAGGCTGTTCGCCGAGTCCACTCCCGACGCCGAGGCGCTGACCCTTCGCGTTCCCGGCGACGGCGGTACGAAGTCGCTGCGGGCGCTGCTGGACCGGCTCGACGAGTACGCGCTCAGCGCAGAGGAGTTCTCCGTGCACACACCCGATCTCGATGATGTTTTCCTCGCCCTGACGGGCCAGACCACGGAGGTGGCCGCGAAATGAGCACCAACCCCAAGCCCCAATCGTTGGTGATGTTGCGCCGCAACTTCACCCACATCGCTCGCAACCCGGTCTCGGTGTTCAATGCGGTCCTGATGCCGATCATCATCATGCTGATGTTCGTCTACATGTTCGGCGACGCCTTCGATGTCGGCGCCGACTACATCGACTACGCGACGCCGGGCTTGATCCTGTTGGCCGTCTGCTACGGCCTCGGGGCGACTGCGACGGCGGTGAATTCCGACATGATGAACGGCATTATCAACCGGTTCAAGGTCATGGACGTCTCCCGTGGCGCAGTGCTCACCGGTCATGTCATCGCCACAGTGCTGACCAATATGATCGCCATCGCGGCCCTGATCGGGGTGGCGTTCCTGCTGGGGTTCAGCCCCTCGGCGAGTTTCGTCGAATGGCTCGGCGTGGTCGGGATGGTCGTGCTGCTCGGTTTCGCGGCCGCCTGGCTCACGATTGCCTTGGGTTTGGCGGCGAAGTCGCCGGAAACCGCGGGTATGGCCTCCGTGCCGCTGGTCATGCTGCCGTTCTTCAGCAGCGCGATCGTTCCTGCGGACAAGATGGGCCCCGGTCTGAAGCAGTTCGCGGAGTACCAGCCGTTCACGCCGATCATCGAAACCCTGCGTGGGTTGCTCGGCGGCGCACCGGAGGCCGGCGATGCGATCATCGCTGTCGCCTGGTGCATCGGGATCGGTGTCGTCGGGTACCTGTGGGCGCGTTCGACATTCAGCAAGCGAGCGTGACCGCGACAAGCTCCCGCCAGTCCGCTTTCGCCCCCTCGTCAGTCGCCTCGGTGAACCGTGTGTCACCGAGGCGACTTCGCGTCGCCTGCTCGATCCTGGCGACATCCGGGTGGGAACGGTCCGGCATGCCTCGTACGCCGATGCTCGCCGCGAGCAGCCGCGCCGCCTGTTCGTGCTGTTCGTTGCGCAGCGCCAGATCCGCGATCCCGATGAGCATCCCGGCGATCAGGGGAACATGGCCCGCCTCCGACGCCGCCCGGAAGGCCGCGACGCGGTGTTCGCGGGCCCGGTCGATCTCCTCGGCCAGATAGCCGAGCAGATCCTGTACGACGGCGCGGATGATCGGCCGCTGGGCGTCATCGCCGAGCATCGCCGTCGCGACGTCGAGCTGCCGATGCGCCTGCTCGGCATTGCCGCTCCAGCGCGCGAGCTCTGCCTTCGAAAGCGCCAGCTCCGCCAGCACGGTCGGCCAGGCGACTCGTTCCGCAGACCGCTGCGCCTCGGCCATCGCAGCCGCGCTCGACTTCGCATCACCAAGTAGCCAGTACAACTGGGCCTGCCGCGACCGCATGACCGCGACATCCTCGATGGCACCGACTTCGGTGACGACCGCTATCGCCTGTTCGTAGTGCTCGCAGGCAGCGGCGAACTCACCGCGCACGGTGATTCGATTCGCCAGTTCGGTCAGCGCGAACGACATCCCCCAGCGGTCTCCGATCACACGGAACTCGGTGAGCGCCTGCTCGAGATAGATGTCGGCATCCCGGTCGGCATGGCCGAGCTCGATCCGCAACTTCCCCAGTTGCAGCCGGGCAAGAGCGCGGACCCAGGGGTCGTCGTCGACCAGCAATGGTTCCCATGCGGGCAGGAATTCGTCCGGCCCGTGCAACATGCGTTCCAGCGGAGCAGCGAATCTCAGCGCGGGGTGACCACCTTGGATGCCGCGGCTGAGCTCGTGAGCTTTGCGGATCCACTCCGCCGCCCGGTACTGATCACCCTCCCGTCCGGCGGACACGAACTGGACGACCAATGCGTACGCCACGGCCCGGATCTCGTCGGCCACCTCGCCGGGCAGGACAGTCGCGGCAATGAGCAGCTCGTGGCCTTCGGCCTTGTGCCCGGCCAGCCACCAGTACCAGCCTGCGGCCGCGGCGAGCCGCATGGCGCCGTTCGCCTCGCCTGCCGCGAGCGCCCCACGCATCGCGGAGGCGATGTTGTCGTGCTCGGCTTCGAGTGTGGCAAGCCATTCCAGCTGCTCGGCGCTGCGGAGATGCGGCTCCGCGAGGTCGGCGAGGTCGGTGAAATACGCGAGATGCGCCCGACGCGCCGGCTCAGATTCCTCTGCCTCGGTGAGACGCTGCGCGGCGTATTCCTTGATGGTGCCGAGCATTCGGTAGCGCGGCACCTCGTCACCCGCGGTGACGACCAGCGATTTCTCGGTGAGCGCGGTCAGCAGCTCGAGTACCTCACCCGTCTCGACCAGGCCGTTCTTTCCGCCTCCAGCGCAGACCATTTCGGCTGCTTCCAAGCTCGCCCCACCGGAGAACACCGAAAGCCTGCGCAGGACTACCCGTTCGGCGTCGGTGAGCAACTCCCAGCTCCAGTCGATCACCGCGCGCAACGTGCGGTGCCGGGGCAGTGCGGTGCG
Source organism: Nocardia sp. NPDC059180 (assembly GCF_042754945.1). Taxonomy (NCBI): domain Bacteria; kingdom Bacillati; phylum Actinomycetota; class Actinomycetes; order Mycobacteriales; family Nocardiaceae; genus Nocardia; species Nocardia sp. NPDC059180. The sequence goes on along the minus strand of NZ_JBHZBU010000001.1, from coordinate 207,678 downwards.
ACTTCCACCGGTCAGCAGGCGGAACCGGTCGTCGAGGCGATTGGCGAGCTGATCGAGGGACATGGTGCGCAATCTGGCAGCGGCGAGTTCGATGGCCAGTGGCATTCCGTCCAGTGCGCGGCATACGCGGGCCAAGGTCGAGGATGTGTGCGCGTCGGTAGCGAGGTCCTTGCGCACGGCGCCCGCGCGGTCGCGCAGCAGCTGGATGGCGGGGGAGGACTCGATCTCGGCGGGGCCCGCATTACCGTCCGGCAGGGCCAGTGGCACGACCGGCCACAGCGCCTCGCCGGTGATGCCGAGGGGTTCTCTGCTCGTCGCGAGTATCCGCAGCCGACGGCATTCGCCGAGCAGACGGTGGGCGAAGGTCGCCGCGGACTCGATCACATGCTCGCAATTGTCCAGAATCAGCACCGTCGCGCGCTCGCGGAGCGCGGCGATGACCCGCTCGGTCGGTTCCGCGTCCGGTACCTCGCCCAGCAGCGCATCGCGTAATTTGAGTGCGGCGAGCGTCGCCTGCGCGATGTTGTTTCCGTCGAGCCCACCCGTGGCGTCATCGTCGGCGCCGATGGGCGCGAGTTCGACCAGCCAGACCCCGTCGGGCAGGTCGCCGAGCAAGGTGCGCGCGGTCTCCGTGGCCAGTCGGGTTTTCCCCGAGCCGCCCGGACCGATCAGCGTGATCAGCCGATGTTCGGCGGTAAGTTCGCGGACTGCCGCGACATCGGCGTCTTTGCCGACGTAGGTGGTCAATTCTGCCCGCAGGTTGGTCTTGCGGTTGTCCTCTTGCCGTCCCATCTCGCCTCGCAGCAGTGCGAGGTGCACATCGGACAGCTCCGGTGATGGGTCGACGCCGAGTTCGTCGGCCAGGCTTTCCCTCGTGCGCTCGTACACCCGCAGTGCCTCGGTGTCGCGTCCTGCCGCGACCAGGGCGCGCATCAACGCGGCGACCAGCCGTTCTCGCACCGGGTGCGCGGCCACCAGGTCGATCAGCTCGGTGATCAGCTCCGCACCGTGGCCGAGGCCGATCTCGGCGTCGAACCGATCCTCCATGGCGGTCAGGCGGAGCCCCTCGAGCCGGGTGACCACCGCGTCGAACGCCGCGCTCTCCTGTAAGCCGATGTCCTGCATGGCCGTACCACGCCATAGTGTGAGGGCCTCGCGTAGCTGCTGTGGATTCTGCTCATCGCGGGAGCGGGCGACGAGGCGTTCGAACCGCACGGCATCGACGGCGTCGGGTGTCACCCGCAGCCGGTAGCCGTCCGGTTGTCCCTCGATCGACCCTTCCGGCAGCGCTTTCCGCAGCCGGGAAACCAGGCGATGCAGGGAATTCGCGGCGTCAGCGGGCGGGTATTCACCCCAGATCCAGTCGATGAGGTTCGCTTTCGGGACCGCGTGACCTGCGTTGAGCGCGAGGGCTACCAGCAGCCCGCGCAACCGCGCCCCAGGCACATCGGCGAGACCGCCGTCGTCCGTACGAACCTCGAACGGCCCAAGCATCCCGATCTGCACCCGGCCGATCTTGCCATGGGCGATCGACCGGTTTCGACCGCTGGACGCAACGCAGAAGGCTCTGCCCGATTGCGGTCGGTTCGTCCGTCGCACCGCGCCGCCGGGTCGGTGTCAGGGCCGTGACAGGGGCGTGACAGCCCTGTCAGCGACTGTGGCAACAACAAACAGCCACGACAAAGGACATCCGATGACTCGAACGGTTCCCGTCCCGCACGGTCTCCCCACGGAGCGCGATGCCAGCCCCTTCGACCCGCCCAGCCAGGTCTCCCGGCTGCGCGAGGCGCACCCGGTCAGCCCCATCGTCTTCCCCGACGGGCACGAGGGCTGGATCGTCACCGGCTACGACGCGGTCCGCCGGCTCATGTCCGACACCCGGTTCAGCTCCCGCCAGGACATCGGCATCCAGCACACTCTGGAAGACATCCCGGGCATGGCGGCCCCCACCGAACCGTCCCCACAGATTCCGGGCATGTTCATCGCGATGGACCCGCCGGATCACACCCGGCTGCGGCGCAAGCTGACCGGCACCTTCACCGTCAAACGCATGAAGCAGCTCGAAGAGCACATCATCGACATCGTCGAGCGGCAGCTGGACGAGATGGCGCGCCTGACCCCGCCGGTCGACCTGGTCAAGGAGTTCGCGCTGCCGGTGCCCTCACTGGTGATCTGCGAACTGCTCGGCGTTCCCTACGCGGACCGCGAGACCTTCCAGGTCAATTCCGCCAAGTTCATGCTCAAGGACCAGCCGCTCGACGAGAAGATGGCCGCCTACGGCGCGATGATGACCTACCTCGCCGAATTGGTCACGCGTAAACGCGCCGAACCCGGCGACGACATCCTGTCCGATCTGGCTCGCGATGACGATCTCGCGATCGACGAGCTGACCGGCATCGCCTTCCTGCTGCTGCTCGCGGGCCATGAGACCACCGCCAACATGCTGGCACTTGGTACTTTCGCACTCCTGGAGCACCCCGAGCAGCTGGCCGAACTGCGTGCCGACTCGGACCTGGTGCCCGGTGCGGTCGAGGAACTGCTGCGCTATCTCTCCGTCGCCGATATCTTCTATCGCTATGCCACCGAGGACATCGAACTCGGCGGCGAAACCATCGGCAAGGGATCTACCGTCGTCGTCTCGCTGCTGGCCGCCAACCACGACCCCAAGCGCTTCGATAACCCCGACACCCTCGACATCCACCGCGAGGCCGGTGGTCGGGTGGCCTTCGGGCACGGCATCCACACCTGCCTCGGTCAGCAACTGGCCCGGATCGAGATGCGTGCCGGTTTCGCCGGAATGCTGCGCCGCTTCCCGTCCCTCGAGCTGGCCATCCCGGCCGGCGAGGTGCGGCTCAGGACCGACATGAACATCTACGGCGTCCACGAATTGCCCGTCACCTGGACGGACGAAAAGCCATGACCGAGTTGCGAATCTCGGCGGATCGGGAGCGCTGTATCGGCGCGGGCATGTGCGCCCTCATCGCCGCGGAGGTCTTCGATCAGGACGAGGGTGACGGCCGGGTGCGGTTGCTCGACTCGAGGCCGCAGCACCATCGCTCGGCGGTACTGGAGGCGGTGGATGCTTGCCCGTCCGGGGCGCTCGTCATCGAAGAGCCCCGAGGCTAGCCATCGCCGCCCCCGAGATCGTCGCCCTAGCGGGAGTGTCCGACTGCGGGCCGCCGGCTGAATTCGCGCACCACGGCGCCCGACGCCGTGGCGACAACATCGTCGACCCACCCCGGAACAGGGGCCGCCCGGGCGATGAAATCTCGGACCAGGCCGTACGGGATGGCTTTGACCGCGGCGCCCGCGATGGCCATCCCCTGTTCGTCGGCAGTGCCGAATTGCACGGCGACGGCGTCGCGCAGTGCGGCGTTCATATCGTCGTTGACGGTGGTGATCGCGGCCCGCAGGTCATCGGGGCCGGTGTCGAGCAGCTCGTCGCGGTGGAACATCTTCATCGCCCGTGCCTCGGTAGGGTGGTCGCGGCAGTAGCGCGGTAGGTACGCCGCGGCGGCGAGCAGTGGGTCGGGTCCGGTCAGCGCTTCGATGAGCCCGGCCTGGAAGCGGCGGATCGAGCGCAACCACAGCCGGGCCAGCAACTCCTCGCGCGAGGCGAAACGCACGTAGATCGAGCCGGTGTGGATGCAGGCCGCGGCGCTGATCGCGGCGATCCCCGGCCGAGTGATCGCCGGGTCGTCGAGCAGATCACGCGCCGCGTCGAGGACCTGATCATCGGTGAACCGCCTGGGTCTTGCCACGCGTACAGCCTAGGACCTAGTTTTGGAATATGGATTCAAAAACACGTCCGATAGTCGGCGGCATGCTCACGTTCATCGGCACGGCCCACACCGCGATGGGCGCCGTCGTGTGGGCCACGAAAGACCAGGACGCTGAACTGTCGTTCTGGTTCACCGCCTTCGGGGTCGCGGCAATCGCCCTTGGCATCGCCGTTATCGAGGTCGAGCGCGCCCGCGGCTACGTCACCGGCCCGATCCTCGCCGCCATCGCGGCCCTGGCCGGCTTCGGGCTCGCCGTCGAACCCGTGTCGGGATTCCTTACGGTGCTCGTCCCAGTTGCCGTTGGGATCCGCGGTTGGGTCCGTCGGCGGAACACTCCGGTCGCCGTGGCCTAGTGCGAGATCGCCGGTCGCCATGTGCTGCCGAGTAGCCCGCGGGCTATCGCTGCGTCGCCTACATATGCCCGAGGAAATCGAGGATCGCGGTGCTCGCGCCCCGTTGCGCGGCCGCTTGCCCGGAACCTTTGCCTCCGAAGGCGATCCCGCTGGTCCATTGGGCGGCGACGGGGAAGATACCGGGGCGGATGAGGTGGCCTGCGCCCGGGAACCGCAGGTGGGCATCGCCGGGGTGGGATCGCCGCTCCAGTATCTCGTCGGCCATGGTGCCCGATGGCCATACGGCGTCGTTGTCACCGGTCAGGCACAGGATCGGGTAGTCGATGCGTTCGGATCGGAGTTGGGTATCGGGTGTGGCGTGGTCGAGCCCGTCCTCGTAGGCGGGTCGCAGGCGCAGCAGGATCGGCTGGTGGCGGGCGATGCTGCCGTGCGCCGACCAGGCGTTGCGAACCAACTGTGGCATCAGTTCGCCGGAAGGCAGTGCGCACCAGGGCAGGTCGGCCCCGTCCAGCGTCCAGGACGGCGTGCCGGGGATCTCGCCGTCCGAGCCGATGGCCTGCCAGGACACCGAGCTCGGGCTCACCAATATCAGGCCGCCCAAGGAAATTCGACTGTGTCCGGCGGTGGCGAGCAAGCCCTCCGCACCGCGGGAGATACCCATTGCCGCGGTCCGGCGTGCGTCGACTTCCTCCTGCCCGGCCAGCCAGTTGATCGCCCGCACAAAACGGTCCAACGGAATTCTGGCGATATCCGCGTCTTCGTCGACCCAGGAGAATGCCAGTGCCGCATAGCCATTCGCTGCCAGCATGGCGATAGTGGATCGCTGCGAATCGCAACCGCCTTCCGATCCGCCGAAGCATGCGACTGCCGGCCTGCCGTTCGGTGGCGGTGTGCCCGCGGGCGATGCGTACACCGCGGGCCGCCCGTCGATCGACACCTCGGTGAGGTGCACATCCGCTGATGCCGGAACACGGGTCACGGTGGTGCGAGTGCGTTCGGATCCGCACCGGACGTCCATCGTGACCTGCCAGCCGTGCGCCGGAGGCACGAAAAGTTCCGGGGTGCGGTCGGATTCGAAGCGCATGGCCCATAGTGCGGCGTCGCCATCGGGGGCGCTCCAGTCGCCGGCGACCGGTGCGGTGGTCGCAGCGTGGACCACACCGTTGGCCGATGCGGTGAAAGTCGCCGCGGATTCCCACTGGGCGCCGAAGAGGTCGGTGCCGGACGCACGCACATCCACGCTCGCATTCGGCGCGCAGCCACGCACGCCCCAGGCGAACGGTTCGTCATGCCGGGAAACCTCGGACACGGTCAGAACGAGCGAATTGCTGCGGATCGGCGCCGGCGGGACAGACTGCGCGACGGGCGCGCGCCGCTCCTCGGTATGCGCGGCGACCAGATCCGATCGCCGGGCAAACCAGGTCGGGAACAGCGCCGAGACCACGCCCGCCGCACCCATCGCCGTGTACGGGACGACCCAGTAGCAGAGCACCGACAGGGTGTGTCCGGTGTCGCGGATGGTCGCGTCGCCGTCGACCAGCGGTGGAATCAGCGCGGACACCGTCATCAGGCCGAACACCGCGATCCACATCCACGTCATCGCCACGGTGATCACTCGGAAGCCGTCGGTGGCCGCGGTCTGTGGATCGACGGATTCGGCGGCGTACTCCTTGACGAAGGGTCTGCCGATCAGGGCCCCGATGAGCGCGATCAGGAACAGCCCGAGGTTGGTGACCGGCTGGAGCCAACGCTCGAGCACCCGGTCATCGACGGTCAGCGCCGCGATGAGCAGCAGCGCGAACATGACGGCGGTGCCGATCTCGAGCGAATGCCACGACCGGCCGCGCAGGCGCAGCACGAGTGGGCCTGCGACTGCCAGAGCGAGGGCGATTCCGACCGCGGCCACGAACCCGGTGTTTCCGACCAGGATCCAGTAGACGATCCACGGGGCGAAACCGATCAGGAAGCCCACCTGCGGATTTTATCGCCGATGAACGTCTTGCGGAGCCCTATCGTGGGGTGCGGTTCGCATTCACCTCATGAACCACAAGCACACACCCAGTAACACTCTTCTCCCCTGCCACGACCTCATACGTGACACATGGCCCGTCGGGGGGCCTGTCCTTCCGCTTGTCAGTCACAGGAATATGGGGATTTGGACATGGCTCTTCGTGAGTTTCTCGCGCGACATCGGATGGCCTCGGCCGTTGCCGCGCCCGCAGTTCTCGGGGTCGCGGCGGCGGTAGCCGCCACCTTCGCGCTGACATCCACGCCGGAAAAGGTGGATACGCAGCTGGTGGCCTCGGTGACCGAATGCCGCGACATGGTGACCATCTCGGTGGCCGGTCGCAATGACACACCGCGCGAGGGGACGACGGCGATGCTCGTCGATGCCAATGGCAATCCCCTTCCCGCCGCGCTGTCGGGCGATCACAGCAGTGAATGGCTGGATCCGGTGGTCAACGCGCCCCGCGATGATGTTGCCGAGGGTTCCTACGCGGCGGTCTACATCGCCTATCCGGCGAACATGTCCAGCTACGAGGATGCCGTCAACGCGGGCGTGGCAAATGCCAAGCAAGTGATGTCGGAGATCGCGGCGGCCTGCCCGGACACCAAGTTCTCCATCGTCGGCTACAGCGAGGGCGCCGATGTCGTGCGTCGCGTCGCGATGGAGGTCGGGCATCAGGAGCCCGGTCAGGGCGGCGAATACGGCATCGTCGATCCGGAGAACGTGGTCGGTGTGGTGATCCTCGCCGATCCGGGCCGTTCGAAGGGCGATGGGCCGTTCCCCGGCTCGGAGGATCCGCACAGCAATCCCGACGGCTTCGACCAGGACTATCAGAATGGGCAGAAGCCGGTGCCCGGTCAGGGCGTGCTGCCTGGGACCAGCGGTGATTTCGGTGCGCTGAACGGCAAGATCGCCTCGTTCTGCTCCGACGGTGACCTCACCTGCTCGGCGCCCGAGAACATCTCCCTGCTGAACCTGGCGGTCAATGTCGGCAGGCAGTTGAATGTCGACGATCTCGAGCGTGAGGGTCTGACCCCAGCGACCGGACAGGATGTCGCGGTGGTCCTCGGCCGGATCGCGATGACCGCGTTCGCCGATATCGCGTCCCAGCCGAACTGGATGGCCAGCGACGAAACCTTCCTCGAGGTGCTGTTGCGGGTCTCGGATCCGGCGTACAAGCCGGGTGAGGCGCCGAAGGAGCAGCCGCAGGCCGATGTGATCGCGGCCGACCAGATGTCGCCGCTGGCGTATCTGCCGCAGAAGATCCTGAACGAGATCGTCGGGCTGATCGTGACGAACCAGAACACCATCCCGGTGATCCTGAGCGACCCGTACAAGCAGACCCTCGGCCCCAACCACACCGGTCACCACTTCGACTACTGGGATGACGCCGACCCCGGCAACGGCAGGCCGATGACCTCGGCCGAGTACGCGGCGGCCTGGATCACCCACCTGGCCAAGCAGGCGCAGGCGGGCGAGAAGGTTGATACCAACGCGAAGCCGACCGAGGCGGACCTCGCCGCGGCGTACGAGGCGGCGGAATCGACCACCTCGGCCACCCCGACGACCGAACCGGCCAAGGGCACGACGACTACGACAACCACCACGTCGCCGGCGACGACCACGACCGCGAAGCCGAACACCGAGGCCGACACGTCGACCACGGCGCCGACGACAACCCAGCCGAGCGATGCCGCGACCACCACTCCTGAGGTGACCACCACTCCGGCAGCGCCGACCACCACCCAGGTTCCGGCGGAGAAGACGGAACCGACCACGACGGCGCCGTCGACCACCACCACGACCACGAAGCCCGCGGCGCCCACCACGGACGCCCGAGCGGAGGCAACCAAGTAAGAGGACGAGCGGTCGCCGGCCTCGCGTCGGAAGCCCAAAGGCCTCGCGAGGCTCGCGGGCTCCCTGCGATGGATCGAGCACAAGGACCGCTCAGGCGTAAGACCGCACGCGGCGGACTCACATCAAGTGAGTCCGCCGCGTCCGCGTTTCGACGGGAAAGCGCACAGCGGAAACCGGCAGCTGATCGGCCGGCAGCTCGCTCACCACGGCTACGCAATTCGGCCGAGTCCGCACCGGTGCGCATACTGCCGAAAAGCCCACTCGGCGTCGATGGCCGGGGCAGGCGTGGCCCATGCCGTGCGAGCACGGAGCGTTCCCGGAAACGCGAACATAGACTGAAACACGTTCTAGAGTGACCCAATGCAGACAGCGGGGATCGGGCAGTCACGAACACCAGTCGGCCGCAGACGAGGATGGCGAACACGTATGACGGCACTTGCCGTCACCATCGCAACGACCTGCGCAGGTCTGGTCGCGCTCGCCACTCCCGCGGCGGCGATCCCCAACACCACGGACGCGTTCTACCAGCCGCCCGCCGACTACGAGTCGACAGCACCGGGCACCATCCTGCGGACTCGGCCGATCACCCCGGCCGCGCTGCAGCTGCTTCCCATGCGGGTTCGCGGCTGGCAACTGCTGTACCGGACCACCGATTCGAACGGCAACCCGTATGCCGCGGTGACCACGATCTTGATGGGCGATCACGGCAAAGCGCCGACGGCAATCCTGTCCTACGACAGCATGATCGACGCCATCGCGCCGAATTGCATGCCCTCGCAGGTCCTGCGAACCGGTGCGCCGTGGTTCGACTTCGCCAGTGACGGCGGGCCGATCACCCTGTCCACCACCGCCAGCGAAGTGCCCATGATCGCGGCGGGGCTGGCCCAGGGCTGGGCGGTGTCGGTGCCGGACCTCGGTGGGGTGGACAACCACTTCCTGACGCCTCGGGAACCGGGCTACGTGGCGCTCGACGGTGTCCGGGCGGCACAGAACTTCGCCGAGCTGGGGGCAGTCGCGGATACGCCCGCTCTGTTCTGGGGATACTCCGGCGGCGGCATCGCCACGACCTGGGCCGCACAGGTTCAGCCGAGCTACGCGCCGGAACTGAACGTCGCGGGAATGGCTGTCGGCGCGCCCGTCCCGGATTTCGCCGCCGCGATCAGGAACGGGAACGGGGCACCGGTCGCCGGACTGGTAGCGGTCGGAGTCGTCGCACTGCAACAGGATTCGCCCGAATTCGCCGCGCTGCTCGACCGGGTGGTCACCGATGAAGGTAAGCGGCTGCTGGCCGGAGCCGCGGCGAGCTGCACACCGCAGAATCTGGTGAGCTTCCCGCTGCGCAACTTCGACACCCTGTTGACCGAGCCGTTGCAGCAGGTCATGAGCGCGCCGGTCACCCAGCGTCTGCTCGCCGAACGAGCGCTGGGCGCGACTGCTCCCACCGCTCCGTTGTATGTGTACAACGCGGTAGATGACGAGTTGAGCACCATCACATCGACCGATCAGCTCATCGACCGGTATTGCGCCGCAGGAACTTCGGTGACCTACCGTCGCGACATCGTTCCGTCGGTGGTTTCGCCGCACACCTTCGAATGGGGTCTGGGCGCACCCGCCGCCTTCGCCTGGTTGAAGGACCGCGCTGCCGGCCAACCGCAGAGCGGTTGCGATATCCAGACGGTGACGACTCCGGTGACGCCGGATGCGTTGAATGCGCTCGGCCCCGACTTCATCGGCGGACTGCTGGCGGCGATGCTCGGCCATCGGTGATCTCCGACGCCGGATCAGCTGGCAGTCCCGGCGTCCGGCGATGTCAGCGTGGCCGTAGCCGCCGATAAGCCGTCGCCACCCGCGACGAATCGTCGAACGGCCCGCGCCAGATGCGCTGGTCGAGAATCTCCAGGAATGTCGGTACGCCCTGATCGCTCAATACGATTCCGGATTCGTCGATCTGAATGCCCTCGGGAAGCTCCGGGAACTTTTCGATCTCGGCCTGCAGTGAGGCCAGGGTGACCTTCGGCAGATAGTCGACGCTGTTGAGCCGTTTGAGGAGCTTGGCGTAGCTGGGGCGTTTGGCGCAGACGGCGACGATGGTGTCCTTGACCGGCGCCGCCAGGTCGAGGCCGAGCGCCTCGCTGATGTGGTCGACGAAATCCGGTGTGGCCTTGGTGAGCAGCTCCAGGTCGGTGAACAGGCGCAGGAAGGTATCGGGTTTCAGTATCGCGATCTCGTCGGCGGTGACGACGAGATCGAATTCCTCGGCGAAGGCGAAGACCGGATCGCCGACCCGGTTCAGGCGTTCACCGAAGGTGGCGAGGATGCGGTGCGCGGAGGCCACCCGTAGTCCGTGCTGCAACCGCACGAATGCGGTGCGGTGCCGGTCGGGGCCTGCGGATTCGCAGATCAAGACGTAGAACAGGAAGGTGCCGTCGCGCATCTGCCGCGGCAGGACGGTATCGAGGGTCGCCGATCGCGCGATGAGCTGTAGCAGCTGGGTGATGTGGGCATCGGGTTCGCCGGGCGTAGCTGTCGCGGCGAGCTCGTCGAGGGAGAAGGAGAAGAACTCCTCGCCGTCGACGAGTGTGGCGGTGGTGTCGTAGTCGATCGGCGCCATGGTCGCGACCCGGCCGAGCGTCGCAGCGGCGATGCCGCGCAACTCCGCACCGAGGGCAGCAGCGAACTCGATGCGTAACGCCTGCAGGTGTTTACGCCCGTCTCGCCAACCCAATAGCAGGTCGATCGGTTCGCCGCCGATGTCGATATCGGCCCACGCCGCGCTGGTCCGCATGCTCACCCTCGTTCCGTCATCACTCGAATACCCGCGTGCTGGGCCACCGTCACGGTGTCGCCGGGCCTTGGCACCGACCGCACGATCACGTACGCGGTGTCACCGGTATCGGTCTGTACCTTCACGATTCGATGCAGTAGCAGATAAATCATCGGGTTGACCTGGATGAGGTCGGTGCGGACGTAGACCAGCAGCAACACCAGCAGGAACAGGCCGTAGGCGAGGGCGTCGAGTGCGTCCGGGGTTTCGACCGTGAGAAACGGCAGCACATAGGACACCAGGTAGCCGCCGGATTCGGTGCCCGTCTCGTGCACCTTCGCCACCGTGATACTCGACCGCGCCGACGAGCCGATCAGATACAGCACCCACACCGTGCAGGCCGTGCCGAACACCATGAGCGCGAGGCAGACAACCGACAGCCACGGCGTGGCTGCGAAACGGGCGGCGAGTATCGCGAACAGCGGCGTATAGCTCGAGAAGAACAGCGGTGTTCGCGCGGCGATCTGCACCAGATCGTCGGCTGCGCGCCGCGGTGACGGGCCCGGCGCAGGGTGAACCGCTGCTGCCATAGCGTCACTGTATAACCGGGCACCGACAAGATCGGCGATTTCCTGGGCAGGGGATACCGGTACCTGGGTCCGCTCGGCCCGTTGTGCTTCGATCGGTGACATGAACTCCGCAGCAGAACAGGTCCGCATCGTCAGCGCCGAACGTGAGATCGCGGCGCCCGCGTCGGTGGTATTCGAGCTGATCGCCGATCCCGCGCAACAGCCGCGCTGGGACGGCAACGACAACCTGTCCGAGGCATCGACCGGCCAGCGGGTCCGCGCGGCAGGGGAGGTGTTCACGATGGTGATCACCAAGGGGCACACCCGGCAGAACCATGTGGTGGAGTTCGAGGAGGGGCGCCTGATCGCGTGGCTGCCCGCCGAGCCCGACCGGCAGCCGCCGGGGCATCTGTGGCGCTGGGAAGTCGAGGAGCTGGACGAGGGGCGCTCCCGCGTGCGGCACACCTACGACTGGTCGCGGTTGACCGACGAGAAGCGGCTACCTCGGGCTCGGGCCACCACATCGGACAAGCTTGCCGCCTCCATCGAGCGCCTCGCGAAACTCGCCGAACAGGCGTAGTCGCCGCCCGGCCGCCCACGACTCCAGGTCAATCGACCGATGAAACCAACGGTCGGTGGCGTTGTCCGCGTGCGGGACCCAGTAGTCGCTCCCCACACCAGGTAGCGGCCCGCACATCCCGCGCTGTTGCGGAGAATCGGGCAACCGGACTCGCCAACCGGTTTCGCCCGACCCAACGCCCACGGGTACGCCAGACTGAGCGCATGCTGCATGTGCGGATAATGGCGCCGGCTGACAAGACCGACGAGGTGGTCGCGATTCTCGAGGCCGACGACGCGGTCAGCGGACTGGCGGTGATGCGGGGGGCGGCGGTGCGCCCGGAAGGCGATCTGGTCCTGGCGCACGTGGCCCGTGAGGCCGCCAACGAGCTGGTCGACCAGCTGCGGGCGACCGGGGTGCACAAATGCGGCAGCATCGAGCTCGAGCCGGTGCGAACCTGGTTGTCGCTGGCCGGATTCGAGGCGGAGGTCCGCACACCCGGCAGCAGCGCCGACGCGGTGGTCTGGGCCGATGTCGCGCAGCGCTCCTATGAGGAGACCGAGCTCAACTGGACCTATCTGACCTTCATGACGCTGGCGACCACACTGGCCGCCATCGCCATCGTGACCGATTCACAGATTCTGGTGATCGGGGCGATGGTGCTCGGGCCGGAGTTCGGTGCGATCGCCGCACTCGGCGTCGCGCTCGTGCGACGGCGATACGTGCTGTTCGGGTTGGCGGTTCGCACCCTGATTCTCGGTTTCCTCACCGCCATCGTGCTGACGTTCCTGCTGGTGCTCATCGCGCGTGGGCTCGGCTGGATCACCAGCGCCGATATCGGGACGAGTCCGGAGACAGCGTTCATCTACACACCGGACAAATGGTCGTTCATCGTGGCCGTGATCGCCGCGGCGGCCGGCGTGCTCTCGCTGACCTCGGCGAAATCGGGCGGGCTGGTCGGTGTGTTCATCTCGGTGACGACCGTGCCCGCCGCAGGCAATATCGCCCTCGGGTCGGTGTTCGGCGCCTGGGACGAGGTTTGGGGCAGCACATTGCAATTGGCGCTGAACCTGTCCGGGATGGCGTTTGCCGGGTGGGGGACACTGGCTTTGCAGAACGCCCTATGGTCCCGGGTGGCAGTGCATCGGCCGAAGGCGAGGTTGTATCCGCGCCGGATGCTCTGAGCCTCGGCGCGGCAATCGCTCACGGGGCGGCGCTCGGCCGGGGAGCCGAGCAGACGCCTTGCGCCGCCGCGATAGTTCGATGTTCGAGATCAGGCGCGCGCGGAATCCAAGTCCATACCCCACCGGTAGGCCGCGACGATGTCGTCCATCGCGCCCGGCAGGTATTGGTTCTCCCGGTAGACGGTGACCCCGGCGCCCGCATTCTGCAACAGCGCGATCGCACACGACTTGGTATCGGCGACCGGCTCGTCGAGCGATACTTCGACGCTCGGGCCGATCGTCGGCGCCAGCGTGAGAGTTCCCTTGGCGGCAGCCCAGTTCGGCGCCTGCGCGCCGAGGGCGAAGATCAGCACCCGCCGGAATGCTTCGGGCCGCGCGAGATCCATGTTCAGGCCGGCGCTGCCGGGGCGGGCGCCGTCACGGTCGAGCAGGATGTGCGGCTCGAATTCCAGCGCGCCCGCATCCGTCGCCGTGCGCAGTGCGCCCGTGCGCCCGTCGGCGAGTTCGTACAGGCAGCCGAGTTCGAGCTCGACCGGAGTGGATCTGCGGAACAGGCTCTTGGCGCGGGCCACCCAGGTCAGTTCGACCCGCATGACACCCTGCAGCTCGCCCGGACGGGTCAGATTGATGCTCGGCGTGGCCTTGGACAGAGTCACTTTCCCGCCGCCGGCCCGCTGATCGCCGATCGCCATTACCGCGATCCCCCCTCCGGAGATGAGAACGGCAGCGGCCTGACAAGGCCGCTGCCGTTCGAGTATTCGGTGTTGCGTCCGCCGGTCAGCCTACCGGTGTCGGCTCTTTTTCGGCTGCCACTTCCGGCTCGCCCTCGCGCCGGTTGCGCATGATGCTGCTGATGAACGAGGCGCCGATGAACGCGATACCGACGAAGCCGGTAACGAGTTCGTTGACATGCACGCCGATCGAAATCAGCAGAATCGCGGCCAGCGCGCCGATCGCCCAGTGCGCGCCGTGCTCGAGGTACACGAACTCCGACAGGGTGCCCTTGCGGACCAGGTACACCGTGATCGACCGGACGAACATGGCGCCGATCAGGCCGAGGCCGAGCGCGATGATGATCGGGTCGGCGGTGATGGCGAACGCGCCGATGACGCCGTCGAAGGAGAACGACGCGTCGAGTACCTCCAGGTACAGGAACAGGAAGAAGCCTGCCTTACCGGTGGCCTTGGCGGCGTTCGACGGGCCCGCGTGCTCCTCGGCGTGGAACATCGAGCCGAGACCGTCGACCGCGATGTAGGTGATCATGCCGAGCAGACCGGCAAGCAGCACCGTGGAGCGGACCTCTTCTTCGGCGAGGAACTCCGCGCACAGGATCAGGCCGACGCCGGCGACGACCACCGACAGCATGTCGAGCTTGCCCGCCTTGGCCAGCGGCTTCTCCAGCCACGTCAGCCAGGTGATCTCGCGCTCTGCGAAGATGAAGTTCAGGAACAGCAGGGCGAGGAACATGCCACCGAACGCCGCGATCTGCGGGTGGGCGTCAGTGAGCAGGGTCTCGTAGCTGGGGCTGCCGTCCGGGAAGGTGGCGGCGTCGTTGGGCGGCGGGTTGAGCGCCAAGTCGAATGCCTCGACCGGGTTCAGACCGGCGGTGATCCACACGATCGCCAGCGGGAAGACCAGCCGCATGCCGAACACGGCGATCAGGATGCCGATGGTCAGGAACATCCGCTGCCAGAACTCGCTCATCCGCTGCAGGATGGTGGCGTTGATGACGGCGTTGTCGAATGACAGCGACACCTCCATGATGCCGAGGATCGCGCAGAGCACCAGTGCGGTAGGGCCACCGTAAAGAATCGCCACGACGAGTGACACGACGGTGACCAGGAAGGATAGGCCGAAAATGCGCAGGACCACGCGGGGACCTTTCGTGTGCGGCGCCGGAGTCGGTCGTCATCCGGGCGTTGTGTACGTCTGAAGCTGCTGCGTGCGATCGCCGGCACGGTGTGGACGGCGCTCGACACGACGGTACCGGTCGACGGTGAACCCGACATTTCGGGCCGACGCCGATGGTGACCGTCGTCGCTGCGCCTGGTCGCCGGAACCACGACATGTCCAGTCGGACCTCAGCGAATGAGGTGACCGCGCGGATGTTCGATGAGCCCCCCGGTGGGATCAGTTTCCCACGGGTGGCAGCGCATGTGGAAGGGGGCCCGTCGCCGAGCCCCCTTCCGTACCGAGGATTACCTCGATCAGACGTTGACGCCGTAGTCGCGGGCGATACCGGCCAGGCCCGAGGCGTAGCCCTGGCCGACAGCGCGGAACTTCCACTCGGCGCCGTTGCGGTACAGCTCGCCGAACACCATGGCGGTCTCGGTCGAGGCGTCCTCGGACAGGTCGTAGCGGGCCAGCTCCTCGTTGTTGGAGCGGTCGACGACCCGGATGTAGGCGTTGCGCACCTGGCCGAACGACTGCTGACGGGTGTCGGCGTCGTAGATCGAGACCGGGAAGAAGATGGACTCGATGGTCGGCGGGGTGCCGGCCAGATCGACGTTGATGACCTCGTCGTCGCCTTCACCTTCACCGGTGGTGTTGTCACCGATGTGCTCGATGGAGCCCTCCGGCGACTTCAGGTTGTTGAAGAAGACGAAGTGCTGGTCGGAGACCACCTTCTTGTCGGCCCCGGTCGCGATCGCGCTGGCGTCGAGGTCGAAGTCCGTTCCGGTGGTGGTACGAACATCCCAGCCGAGGCCGACGGCGACAGCGGTCAGGTTAGGCGCCGCCTTGGTCAGTGAGACGTTGCCGCCCTTGGACAAACTGACACCCATGCGGGATTCCCTTTCGATAGTCGTCTGTGATTCCCAGCATGTCCGAATCGCCGGGTACGAGATACGACAGTAGTAGGTTTCGGCGATCTTGCGTATAAACCCGTGCGCGTACCTCCGCATCCGCTCCGGCCATGCGCGGTCTGAGGACGGACTACGTCCGGCAGCGCCCGATCGACCGACCCATAACCGGTGCGATCTCCTACCATCGGGTCGTGGCAGGCCGCAGGCGTGGATGGTTCCGGTCATCCGGGAATACCGAGTGGATCGAGCAGGCTCGGCAGTCACTCGCGTCGGCGTTCCTCGATATGGACCGCCGCCAGAGCGTGGCCGAATCGGCCACCGCCGCCGCAGAGCAGATCTTTCCCGAGCGTGGCCTGACCCGGCGCTGGGAGCCGGTCCGGGCCCGCTGCTACACCGCCGCCGACGCTTATCTGACCTTGACCGAGCAGCTCGACCAGGCCGAAGCCACCGGCACCTCGCTGCCACAGGGCCAGGCCCGCACCGACGAGTTGGTGCGCAGGCTGACCGAGGCGGCGCGCGGGGTGGACGAGTACTACCGCGGCAATCAGGCGCAGCTGGAAGAGGCTGTCGCGGTGGTGGCGATGGTGCCGCGGCTGGCCGATCAGGTGACCGCCGCTGCCGCGTCGGTGCGCGGGGAGGCTGCCGAGTCCCCTTACGCGCACTATCCCTCGGTGCGCCGCGCCACGACCGCAGTGGATGAGGCGCTGATCACACTGCGCGCGGCCCGTGGCGGTGCTGCGGTCGGGACGGTGCGAGAGGCGGCGAATCGCCTGGAGGCGGCGACCAAGGAACTGGCAGATGCTTTGGCGGTGGCCCCTTCTCGCGCCGCCGCGGCGAAGAACGCGGTTACCTCGGTGCGGACCCGGCTGGCAGCGGTGCGTACCAGGGCCGATGGGGTGGCCGCGGCCTACTCGACGCTGCTGCGTGAGTTCAATGCTGCGAGTTCGGCGGATCTGGCCGACAATGAGCGGGAAAGCCAGCGGGCCATAGCCGCCGCGGATGACGCCCTGAGCAGGGCCCGCGCGGCGGCGGCCGAGAACGACCCGGAGTTAGCCCTTGAACTGACCACTACCGCGCGCGGCAATCTCGCCGCGGCCGAACAGCAGGTGGACGCCGTCACCAAACGGCTGACGCTGCTCCGTGAGGTCCGCGAGAATCCGCAAGACAAAGCCAAGGCCGTACGATTCCGGCTGCGGGACGCGCAGATGCTCGCGGTTGGTCGCGGGCTCGTCGCCGAGTGGGGATCGGTACTCGACGCGCAGGCGGAACGGATCGACCGGGTGAGCGATGCGCTGACCGGGCGTCATCCCGACTATTGGGCATATGTGACGGAGCTCGACGCCGTCGCCGATTTCATAGCGGGCGTAGTGGATCGCATGAGAAAACAGCAAATACCACGACGAGAGTGAGGGGTGGGGAGACGATGACCGCAGGCATCGCCGTCAAGCAGGAAGTTTCCCTGCGGAAGCGGATACTGCTGCGCCATTTCCGGCAGTTGGAGGGACCCGACGCGAGAACACTGTTCCATCGCCAGCCCGAGCCCATCGGCGGACAGACCGACCGTGAACTCTTGGCCATCGCCCTGGGGGCCACCCTTTACGCGCCTGCGACCAGGGCCGATCTCACCGCCACGATCACCAAACGCGCCGCCCGCGGGGTGTGCTCGATGGTCATCGATCTCGAAGACGCCGTCGCCGACCACGAGGTGGAATCGGCCAAGGCGCAGGCGGTGCGCACCCTCGACGAGCTTGCTGCGGGGCTCGATCCCAACCCGATGCTGTTCGTGCGGGTGCGCGACGCCGACACCATCATCGAGCTCGCCGAGCAGCTCGGGCCGGGTGCCGACGTGCTGACCGGGTTCGTCTTCCCGAAGTTCGATTCGGCATCCGGCTCGAAATACCTTGCCGCGCTGGAGCACGCGCGGGCGTTGCTGGACCGGCCGCTGTACGGCATGCCAGTGCTGGAGTCGGCGGCGCTGGTGCATCGGCAGACGCGCGACGCCGAACTCACCGAGATCGCGGCGCTGCTGGCCGAACACCGTGATCAGGTGCTGGCCGTACGGGTCGGCGCGACCGATATGTGCTCGACCTTCGGTATCCGGCGCGATCGCGATCTGACCATCTACGACGTGCGGGTGGTCGCCGATGTGATCGCCGATATCGTCAACTATCTCGGCCGAGCCGACGGCACCGGTTTCGTGATCACCGGCCCGGTCTGGGAGTACTTCGCCGACCACGAGCGGATGTTCCGGCCGCTGCTGCGCACGGCGCCGTTCGAGGAGTCCGACGCGGTGCCGTTCCGGCGGTACCTGGTTAGCCGCGATCTCGACGGCCTGCTGCGCGAGATCACCCTCGACCGCGCCAACGGCATCCAGGGCAAAACGGTGATCCATCCCTCGCATGTGGCGGCCGTGCACGCGTTGTCGGTGGTGACCCATGAGGAGTACGCCGACGCCCTCGACATTCTGCAGGCCGATGTGGGCGGGGTAGCGGCGTCGGAGTATCGGAACAAGATGAACGAGATGCGTCCGCATCGCAGCTGGGCGCGGCAGACGTTGCTGCGCGCGAGAGTGTTCGGAGTGGCCAACAAGGGAGTGTCGTTCGTGGATCTGTTGTCGGCGTTGGTCACGGTATGAGCGGGCAGTTCGCGGGCGAATCGGGCGGTAGTACCGGTGACGACCCGGATACAGCATGGGCGACAAGGCATCTCGGGATCGAGCTGCACCACGGTTCGTCCTATCGGCACGGGGCCGATCTCGGTGTGCTGCCCGCCGAGTTGTCGATCGAATCGCTGATCCAGCCCGGTCTGCGGCGTAATCCGCGCCGTGCCCATCTGCTGGTCTCGACAGTGCTCGGCAAGCATCTGCCGACCGATCCGCGGGTCGTGCTCGACGCGGGAAACCGGTTGGGCGATCTGGTGCGCGGCGTGCTGGGGGAGCGCGAGGCGGTAGTGCTCGGGTTCGCCGAGACCGCTACCGGACTCGGTCACTGTGTTGCCGCCCGCATCGGCGCAGGCTGCTATCTGCATTCGACACGACGTGAGGTGCCGCTCGCGGATACCCTCACCGGATTCGAGGAGGGCCATTCGCACGCCACCTCGCATCTGTTGCAGCCCGCGCCCGCCGACATCTTCGTCAACGATCTGCCGCTGGTGCTGGTGGACGACGAGATCTCCACCGGTGACACCGCCATGGACGCCGTCCGCGCACTGCATGCGTTCGCGCCGAGATCACATTATGTGCTGGCCTCGCTGGTGGATATGCGCACCGAATCCGATCGCGCCCGGTTCGAGGCGGCGGCACACGAACTCGGCGCCCGTATCGACACGGTGTGTCTGGCGTCCGGGCGGACGATGCTGCCCGAAGGTCTCATCGACGCTGTCGCCGGCCTGCCCGAGCCCCAACTCAATCCGGTGGCGCCGCAACGTGGGTCGTTCCAGCGTTGCGAACTGCCTTGGCCCGAGGACGTTCCCGAGGGTGGGCGGCACGGGATTCTGCATTCGGACACGATGGCGTTCGAAGCGGCGGTCGACGTGGCGACCTCCGCGCTGCGCGGTCGTTTGGCCGCTGAGTTCGCCGATCGCCCGGTGATCGTGCTCGGACACGAAGAGCTGATGTATCTGCCGCTGCGGCTCGCTGTCGCACTCGCCGAATCAGGTATCCCGACGCGGTATCAGACCACCACCCGCTCCCCGGCCTATGTGCTGGATGAGCCCGGGTATCCGCTGCGCCGTGGATTCCGCTTCACCGCGCCGGAAACCGGCCAGGACCAGCCGCGCTACCTGTACAACGCGCACTGGGCCGAGGATTTCATCGCCGAACTCGATGCGTGGACGGGCGATATTGCCGACGTCGAAGCGGTGCACGGGGAACCGGTGCTGGTGGTCGTGGTCGACGCGCCTGCGGACACCGATGAGCTTGTCGCTTCCGGTGGTCTCGTCGATGTGCTCACCGCATCCGGCGCGGATGTGCTGATCGCGGTTCTGCCGGGCGCGGACCCGCGCCTGCTGCACGCGGACAGGGCGGATGCGGGTGTGGTCGCCGATGGTGCGGTGGAGCGGGGGACCGGGGACGCCCGTCCCCTGTACGGACCCGAATTCGGTTCCTACGCCCGCGAAGACGTCGCCTGGCTGCTGAAGGACCTCTCCGACGTCGACTTGGAGGCCGACGTCGCCGAGCGCGAGCGGCAGATTCAGGCGGGGGTCGCACACTACGCGGAGTCGCTGCCGATCGAGTACCAACCGGACGCACAGTATCGCGAGCTGTTCGATCAGGTGCTCGCCGACAGCGCGCAGCGGTTGGCGCTCGCGGTCGGGGCGGTGGCGGAACTGGTTGTCGCCGAGCGCGGTACGGATATCGTGCTGGTGTCATTGGCCCGCGCGGGGACGCCGGTGGGGATTCTCATGCGGCGCTGGTTGCTCGACGGGCGCGGTGCGGGTGCACCCAGCCTGGATGTTCCGCACTATGCGGTGTCGATCGTGCGTGATCGGGGCATCGACGCGTCCGCGTTGGATTACTTGGCGCGCCACCATGATCCGGCATCGGTCGTATTCGTCGACGGCTGGACCGGCAAGGGCGCGATCACACGCGAGCTGTCCGAAGCGCTGGCGGCCTATCACGCGGCCGGTGGCCCGCGATTCAACGATGACCTGGCGGTGCTCGCCGACCCCGGCCACTGCGTGCGCACCTACGGCACCCGCGACGATTTTCTCATCGCCTCGGCTTGCCTGAATTCGACGGTCTCCGGGCTCATCTCGCGCACCGTCCTCAACGACGAGCTGATCGGTACCGGCGATTTCCACGGCGCCAAGTTCTATCGCGAACTGGCCGCCGACGACGTTTCCGGACGCCTCATCGACACCGTGACCGGCGCTTTCGACGCCGTTCGCGACCGCGTGCCCGGCGCCGTTGCCGCCATCCGGGCCGGCGAGCGCACCCCCACCTGGGCCGGCTGGGCCTCGGTGGAGCAGGTGCGGGCCGAATACGGGGTGTCCAGCGTGAATTTCGTGAAACCCGGTGTCGGCGAGACCACCCGGGTGTTGTTGCGCCGGATGCCGTGGCGCGTGCTGGTACGGGAGCCCGACGCTCCCGAGCACGCCCATATCCGTTTACTCGCCGCGGCTCGCGGTGTACCGGTCGAGGTCGTCGACGACCTGGCCTATTCGTGTATGGGACTGATCAAGGATGTGCAGCAGTGATACCGCCCCGAAGACAGGTGCTGGTCGCCACCGACCTGGACCGGACCATGATCTACTCCCGCAACGCGTTCAGCACCGACGATGATCTCGCGACCGTCTGCGTGGAACACCTGGAGGGCGCGCCGCTGTCGTACATGACGACCACAGCGGCCTCCCGGATGCGGACCCTCACCCGGCCCGCGGCGGTAGTCCCCACCACCACCCGCACCATCAAGCAGTTCGGGCGCATCCAATTGCCCGGCGCCCCCTGGCGCTACGCCATCACCAGCAACGGCGGCAACATCCTCGTCGACGGTATCCCCGATATGCGCTGGCGCATCGATATCGACGCCGAGGTCCGCGCAGGCGGCACCACCCTTTCGGCGATCAGCGCCGAACTGCGCTCCCGCATCGACGAGAGCTGGGCCCCGAAATTCCGCATCGCCGACCATCTCTTCTGCTACCTGGTCGTCAAACAGAAGGCCGTCCCCGAAGGCTTCCTCGCCGAATGGGACGCCTGGTGCCGCCCCCGCGGCTGGTCCGCCTCCCAACAGGGCCGCAAGATCTACACCATGCCCCTGGCGGTGTGTAAAAGCCGAGCCGTTGGCGAGGTCCGCCGCCGCCTCATCGAATCCGGCGAACTCTCCGACACCGCGATCACTCTCGCCGCAGGCGATGGGGCGTTGGACGCCGAAATGCTGCGCGCCGCCGATTCGGCGATCAGGCCCCGCCACGGCGAACTGGAACTGCTCAATTGGACCCATCCCAACCTCACCGTGACCGAGGCGTCGGGGATCATGGCCGGTGAAGAGATCCTCGACTGGTTCATCGAGGCGGCGCCGGCGGCGGCGTGAGGAAAGCGCAACTGGAAAACATTATGTGACCAGATCGCGAAGGTTCCCGGCTATCTTGATCAGGCTACTTATTCGTCGGAATAGCGATACGGAGAACGTGAGTATGGGTATGACCCGCAATGTTGTCGGTATGTCGGTCATCGTCGCGGGCGCGGCGACGATGATCACGCTTGCGGCCGGTTCAGCGGCTGCGGAGCCGCGGGACTGTGTGGTGAATCAGTGGGCGACCGGTGCGTCGGCGCAGTGCGCGGGTGAGGGCACCTACATCCTCGAAGTGGATTGCTTCGGTCTGAATCTGACGTACGGCCCGCCTTTCGGGCCCTACAACAAGTCGGTCACCGGGTTTGCCGGCACTCCCGATCAGCCGAGCCGGGACTGCATGATGCCAACCACCCTTGGCCAGATCGGGATAGTGACCGGCGCGCGGATCACTCAGGTGCCGACCCGCCCCGGACTGCCGGACAATGCATGGGAATACGACCCGGGTCGGCGCTGACTACATCCGCACCTCCGATGATCAACGCGACCGCATCGGCGCCTGTATCAGGGACCTGCACCGGATGCGGGACGTGCTGGACGGGGTGATTCGCGCGGCCGACGGGCAGGCGTGAGGTCGGCCCCGGCAACGTCTGCGCATTGTCCCGCGGCAGCGTAGCGGCGGGCCAACTCGGCGAAGGCGTCGGCGAGTTCGGCCGGGCCGACGACCTCGATATCGGCGTCGAACCGGCCGATGGCGGCGGCCAGCCCCGCCCACGACCATGATCCGAGGGTGAGTTTGCAGCGGTCCGGGCCGAGTTCTTCGACGATCCCATCCCGATCGGCGTAGCGCGATACGTAAGCGGCGGGCAGGCGCAGGATCACCTCGCCTCGGCAGGGCCATTCGCCTGAGTCGGAGCCACGATATCGGCCGGCCACGAAGGTCGATACCGACCCTCCTGGTAGCTCGCGCGGTGTGAAGCGAGGCCCGGTCGGGATTCGCGGGGTGATCCGATCGGCCCGGAAGATACGCCAGTCGGTGCGGTCGAGGTCCCAGGCGATGAGGTACCAGCGGCTTCCTTGGGTGACGAGGTGGTGGGGTTCGACGATGCGCGGCCTGCGCGGGATGTCAATAGTTCCTGCCCCCTTCGCGGTGACGGCCGCGTAGTCGAAACGCAGCACCTCACGGGCGTGGACGGCGGCGGCCAGCGCGGTCAGCACGTCGATCCCGACCTGGATCTCCGGGCGGTCCGGCCGCGCCTCGACGGCGGCGATTCGCAGGGTGTCGATCCGGTGTCGCAGCCGCGCGGGCATGACCTGCCGGACGGTGTTCAGCGCCCGCGCCGCGGCGTCCTCGATGCCGACGCCCGAGGTGGTCGCCAAAGTGAGCCCGATTGCGAGCGCCACTGCCTGTTCGTCGTCGAACAGCAGCGGCGGTAGGTCCGTGCCCGCCTCGAGCCGATATCCGCCGTCCGGCCCCTTGTACGAGGCGATCGGATAGCCCAGATCGCGCAGGCGATCGACATCGCGGCGCACTGTCCGCGCGCTGACGTCCAGCCGTTCGGCCAGCAGCGCGCCCGGCCAGTCCCGGCGCACCTGTAGTAGCGAGAGCAGGGCGAGCAGGCGCGCTGAGGTCGTCGGCATGTTTTCTATATTGCCCGCAGTAGCGGACACACCCTGTCCGCTTCTATTGCGATCGTTGACCCCGTACCGAAGCACACCGACCGGAAGGGCTCGATCGCCATGACCGCCACCACAGCCTCGCCCACCACACTCGACCCGGAACGAACCGAGCTGCTGGCCGCGCTCGCAGCCGCACGATCCGCCCTGATCAACACGGTGCGCGACCTCACCGATGAAGAGGCAGGCCTGCACCCGACGGTCAGCGCACTGTGCCTCGGCGGGCTGATCAAGCACGTCGCTTCGATGGAGGAGACCTGGATACGTTTCACCGTCGAAGGTCCCGCAGCGATGCGCTACGACCTGCCTGACGGCGTCACCTGGGCCGATATCGCCGGCGGCACCGCACGCGAGTTCCCGCAGTGGATGATCGACCACGCCGGCGAATTCCAGATGCAGCCCGGCGACACCCTCACCGACATCCTGGCCCGCTACGAACGCATCGCGGCCCGCAGCGAGGAAATCATCGCCGCCATCCCGGATTTGTCCGCAACGCACCCACTGCCGGCAGCGCCCTGGCATGAGCCGGGCGAGTCACGCAGCGTGCGCGGCGTGCTGGCCCACCTCATCGCCGAAACCGCGCAGCATGCCGGTCATGCCGACATCCTGCGGGAGACGATCGACAGCGAGAAATCTTCCTGAGCACTCAGTACTGCTGCTGCCCCGCCAACTGCTGCGCAACCGCACCTTGGATCCGCTGCAACCCCGGCACCGTCAAACCGCTCTGCAACTGTCCCTCGATCGTGCGGACCAGCGCCGAATCGCTCATCACCTTTTCGCTCGACTGGATCAGCACGGTCCCCGCGCCGGTGAAGTCGAATTGGCGTTCCTCGCCGGAGTTGACGCCGAAGCGGGCGGCGCCTGCGGCGAGGAAGCTGGAGACCCAGCGTTGGTCGTAGTGGTGGCTGGGGGAGGGGCAATCGGCCCAGCCGACAAGGGATTCCGGGTCCACCCGCAGCGGCGGTTCGGCGAAAATGACCGGGCCGTTGGAGGAGGCGAGGAATTTGCCGGTGCCGATGAGGGTCAGGAAGCCGGGCACGATGGACTGGTTCAACGACAGGCCCGGCTCGAAGGCGAGCAGGTTGGCGGCGCGGATGGTGAGGTTGCCGTCGTCGAGATCGTAGGAGTTGATGTCGTAGCCGCGGTCACCGATGATCAGCTTGCCCTGGCCCTCGGCCACGACATAGTCGTTGGTGAACAGCGGAGCCGAGAACTGCTGCGACACCATGTGCATCAGCGAACCCTGCAGGCCATGAGTCAGCAGCTGGAACTGGATCTGACCGTAGTAGGCGATCATCGCGCCCTTGCGCATGAACCACGGCTTGTTCAGGTCGATGCAGTAGGCGTAGCTGTTATCCGGGATGTTGTCGCTCTCACCGAGATTCATCGGGTTCAGGATCTGGCTCATGGTCACAACTTTTCTTCCGAGGCCTGCACGTAGACGACACCCTGTCCGACGCAATGCAATTGCATGGCTTCGCCGGAACCGCGACCGACGGCGTCGCGCCAGCTCAGCGCGGTTTTCAGCTCGGTCTGCACATTGCCGTAGGCGGCGACGAACGCCTGCGGATCCACCACGATCGGATTCGGCCCGCCGACCGGTAGTTCCAGGAAACCGCCGTGCGCGAGCAGCACCGCGGCCCCCTGCCCGGACAGTTGGGTGGTGAACATGCCTTGCCCGGTCATCGCACCCGACGCGGCACCACGTAGCGCGCCCATCAGGCCGCCACCGCCGCCCCCACCGCCACCGGAACTCGCCACCGACACCACCGAACTCTGCAGCCCGGCCGTATTGGCCAGCAAGCGTGAGGCTTCCACCCGCAGCGTGGCTCCCGGCTGCATCTGCACCACCTGGACTTCGAGCCCGGCGTATCCGTAGTGCACCTCGCCGTTGCCTTGGGCCAGCATGGTGCGCTCGTGCTCGCCCTGCATCATCCGGCCGGCGATCCGCATGATGCCGCCCCCGCCGCCCATACCCTGGCCGCCGGGAATCTGATGCGGCGCGAAGGAGACGTCGCCGGTGTAGAACAGCATCGCCCCCGCGCGGGCGGCCACACCGCCCGCCATACCGACGTTGACCTTGACGACCTTGCCGTTGACCTTCTCGAACATCGTCCCTACCGTTCCGCGGGCTGGATCGCTACGACGCCCTGGCCATCCCAGCGCAGCGAGAATGCCTCGCCCGCATCCTGTCCGACGACGGTGCGCCAGGAGACATCGGTGACGAACGACTGATTGAGGTTGCCGCGTGCGGCGACGAACGCGTCCGGATCCACCACCAGCGGGAACTGGGGTGTCACCTCCAGATGGATGAGCGGGCCGCCCGCCGACAGCAACGCCACCTGACCCTGACCCGTCACCGTGGTGGTGAACAGGCCCTGGCCGCTGGAGGCGCCGCGCAGCCCGGCGAAGCGGACGTCGGTGCGCAGATTGCCGCAAAAAGCGAGCAGCTGCTGCGATTCCACCTGCAGCGTCTCGTTGTTGAGGTTCACCACCGAAACATGCTGGCCGTTGACCGCGAAGAACACCCGGCCGTTGCCGCCGCATTCCATCAGCGAGAGCTTCTCGCCGGTCGCGCGCCGCTTGAGCCCCGCGACCACGCCGTCACCACCGCCGAACCCGGCGGACTTGAACTGGACGTTACCTTCGTAGGCGATCATCGACCCGGAGATCGCGCGCAGACTGGTGCCCGCGAGATGCGCCTCGATCACCTTCTTCGACTGTTCGAACAGTTGCGCCATAGGGAGTTTGCCTGTCGTGTGGATGAGGGAACACGGGCAATCCCCCCATGCTCCGAAAACGTCGCCGTCACCCTAATCGACGACGGCGATCGAAGTTGATCTCAGCCCGGGCGCCGATCGCCGCGCACTCATCCGAGCCGTGGTAGGCACCTTTCTCGTAGAGTGGCTTCCGTACGCACCGACAAGCGAAGGGTCGAACTTGTCCGCAACACTCGCCAAGGGCCAGAACGGTCCGCTGCCCGGCAACGACGTGGTGGTTTCCATTCAGCTGTCGGCGCAGGCCGATCTGTCCGCGCTCCTGGTCACCGAACAGGGCAAGGTGCGCTCCGACGCCGACTTCGTGTTCTTCAACCAGCCGAGCGGGCCGGGGGTGAACCTGCAGCCCGGTCCGGCCGGTCAGCCCGCCTCGCTGGCGGTGTCGTTGAACGCCGTACCCGCCGATATCGATCAGATCCGCGCCGTCATCACCCTTGACGACGCGACCAGCAACTTCGGGCGATTCGCCGCGCCGACTGCGATCGTGTCGGATTCGTCGGGCAACCAGCTGTTCGAGTACCGCATCGATGGGCTCGACACCGAGTCGATCGTCATCGCGCTCGAGCTCTACCGGCGTCAGGGCGCGTGGAAGGTGCGTGCGGTCGGGCAGGGGTATGCCGGTGGATTCGCGGCCCTTGTCACCGACCACGGCGTGAGCGTCGACGACTCGCCGCCGCCTGCTCCCGCTCCGTCGCCGCAGCCCGCTCCGGTCCCGCCACCCGCACAGCCCGCGTACCCGACGCAGCCGCCGCCGCACGCCGCGCCGCCACAGGGTGGCTACCCTGCTCCGCCGCCGCCGACCGCGCCCTACCCGGCTCAGGGTGGTGGCTATCCGCCGCCGCCGGGGCCCGGCGCCGGTTACCCGCCGCCCGGCGCCCCCGTGCCGCCTCCACCGCCGCAGCAGCAGGGCGAGGTCAGCCTGAGCAAGGACCGGCCGGTCAGCCTGCAGAAGGGCCAGCGGGTCACCCTCCGCAAGGAGGGCGGCGCCGCGCTCACCTTCGTCAAGATGGGCCTTGGCTGGGACCCGGTGCGTAGCCGCGGCATGTTCGGCAACCGCACCGTCGATATCGACCTGGACGCGTCGGTGGTCATGTTCGCCGATATGAACCCCGCCGATGTCGCCTACTACGGGCAGCTGAGCTCCAAGGACGGCTCGGTTCGCCACCAGGGTGACAACCTCACCGGTGAGGGCGAGGGCGACGACGAGATGATCCTGGTGGATCTGACCCGCATCCCCGCCCACATCAGCACGCTGTTCTTCATCGTCACCTCCTACAAGGGGCACACCTTCGAGCAGGTGCAGAACGCTTTCTGCCGCCTGATCGACGGCGGCAACAATGCCGAGCTGGCCCGCTACACCCTCGCGGGCGGTATGCCGTTCACCGCGATGGCGATGGCGAAGGTGTATCGCGTCGGCGGCGACTGGAAGATGCAGGCGCTCGGCGAGGGCTTCCCTGCCAAACATCCCGGCGAGGCGGTGCCGCAGCTCGGCCGGTTCCTCTCGAACAACTGAGGACCGACGGGGGTCGTGGACGTGAAACAACTGACCGCAGGGCAGAACGTGCCCTTGACGGCGCAGGTGGTGCGGTTCGGCGTGCATGCCGATGCCGCACTGGATATCTCGGCGTTGGTGGTGGCCGATGACCTGCGGGTCTCGGCCGCAGGCGATGTCGTCACCGGCGATCGGACGACGACGACCGGCGTGCGACTCGGCGAGGACGGGGTCACCGTCACCCTCGCCGAGGTCCGTGCCGACGCGCAGGCGGTACTGCTGGTGGCGAGCACTTCCGGACAACCGGTCGAACTCGGCAAAGTGGTCGCGGAATTGTCCGAAAACGGTGCGACCACAGTCGAGTTCGCGATCGCGCCTGCCGCCGGTGAGCGGGCGCTCATCTGCCTCGAGGTCTACCGGCGCCAAGGCGCGTGGAAGGTGCGCGCGGTCGGGCAAGGCTACGCGGGCGGGCTCGCCGAACTGTTGCAGGCACATGGTGCGGCCGGATTCGGTCCGAGCGATTCCGCAGCGGTTTCGCCTGGCCCGCATACGAATCCGAATGCGGGCCGACGCGGTGATCCGTACGCGATGCCCGCCCCCGCACCAGGTGGCAGCCCGCTCGAGGTCGGCCACGGCCTGGAACGGCTGTGGATGATCTTCGAGGACGCGGCCCGGTCGGCGGCGGCGCTGATCTCGGCCCGTGACTACGCCGCCAAACGGCTCGATCAGGAACTGTCCGAAGCGGTCTCCGATCCGGCCACCAGGAACACCCCCGCCGCGGACACCGCCCGCGTGAACGCGCAGCGCAGGCACGACGAGCTCAACGCCACCGCCGAAACCAATCACGGGCGCGACAGCGAGCAGTTGGTGCGTGAACTTGCCGAGGCCGACCAGGCATTGCCGCCCTCGCTGTCCTCCTGGGAATCACCGGCCTGGGATCGCGCACCGGCACCGTCGGACGGGATCAGGCTCGGTGAGCTGTACGCCATCGACCGTGGCGCGCTGCGCATTCCGTACAGCGTTCCGGTCCCGCTGAATCGTCCGCTGTGGATCGATACCGAATCTTCTTCGGCGGTCGCGCCGGTCGTCGGCGCGTTACTGGCCCGGCTCGTCGCGGCCGCACCGCAACGCAGGACCGTCGTCGACGTGATCGACCTGACCGGCGCCTTCACCGGCCTCACCGATCTGCTGGCTCCGGTGCTCGGCGGCCCGCCGATCACCGACCACACCGAGATCTCGGCCCGGTTGAAAACCCTGGCCGATGCCGCCGAACTCGCCGAAATGGCCTACAACAGCGGTGCCGGTACTCCACCGGCAGAACACCGCGTGCTGGTGGCGGCGGACTTCCCGCACGGCTATCAGGCTACCGATGTCCAGCGACTCGGCTCGCTGTTCATGCGCGGCGATCTGATCGGGTTGTCCACAGTCATCGTCGGCAGCAACGAATCCGATTCCGACGACGGTATGGTCGCGGCCCTATCGCAGGCCTGCCGTCATCTGCCGACGGTCTCGGGAACCCCGCTGTTCGATCCGTGGACCGGCAGCGCCTGGGAGCTCGATCTCGATCTGCTGCCGCAGGAACCGGAGCGCCAGGCGCGGATTCTGCGCGCCCGCTGACGCCGCTGCGGCTATGCCGGTACGGGCTCGCATCAGCCGGTAAGGACTCCGCTCGACCGGTGCGGGCTCAGGCTCAGCCGCTGCGGACCGGCCCTTCCTTGGGCCGCAACCGTTCCGGCAGCCAGGGCAGCAGCGGGTCCGGTGCGTGATCGAGCAGCCCGCCGACCGGATCGTCGACGAAATCGCGGCGCACCAGATCCTCGTCGGGACGGTAGATCTGCCGCACGATCAACGCGCATACCGTGATCACCGCGATATCGCGTAGCACCACCGCGCCGGTGAACCACTGCTCCGGCAGGCCCTTCCGGTCGAGGCCGAGGTAGTAGAACATGCGCGGCACCCACACCAGCGCGTCGATCGCCATCCAGGCCAGCAGGATTCGGCGATGCGGTAATGCGAGCACGGCCAGCGGGACCAGCCACAGCGAATACTGCGGGCTCCACACTTTGTTGGTGAGCAGGAACGCGGCGATCACCAGGAAGCACAGTTGCGCAAGGCGTGGCCTGCGCGGTGCCGTGAGGCCGATATAGGCGATCACCAGGCAGGCGACGACGAATAGCGTCAGCGAGACCAGGTTGAGGATCGTCGGCGCTTCACCGTGTTCGAGCACACCGTCGAAGCCGGGCCAGCCGGTGAACGAGGTGATCACGTTGTAGATCGAATCCGGATCGGCGTGCCTGCTGGTGTTGAGCCGGAAGAACTCCCGCCACCCGGTCGGGTACAGCGCCGCGATCGGCAGATTCACGATCAGCCAGGTGCCTGCTGCCGCGCCGACGGTCAACCCCGCGGCCCCGAGCGGGCGGGTGCCGAGAATCCGCACCCGATGCGGGATCTCGCGGATCCAGGCCCGGGCGGCAGGCAGCCCGTCGATCTCGTTCAGCCGGATCTTGATATGCGCGCTCGGCGTGCGCTGCATCGGATCCGCACGCAGGCACAGCACCAGAATCGGGCCGAGCAGCAGCAGCGGATACAGTTTCGCCGCGCCGCCGAGGCCGAGCAGCACACCCGCGAGCACCGGCCTTCTACGCGCCCAGGCCAGCAGGCCGGTCGCGGCCAAAGCCGTTGCCAAGGCATCGAAATTGGTGAACCCGTGCACGATCACCAGCGGCGAACACGCGACCAGCGCGGCATCCCAGACCCGGCGCCCGGCCAGCAGCGCCGTCGCCCAGACGGTGACCAGCCACGCCAGCGCAAGACCCACGGCGATCACATTGAAGTAGATGACCACCTGCAATGCGCCCGGTAGCGGCCCGGCATCCCAGCTCTTGGCGATCTGCATCGATACGTACTGGTACAGGCCCGACAGCACCGGATACTCCATGTGCCGAGTTTCGGTGCCGCCGTCGGGCGTTTCCTCGATCCAGGACTTCTTGTACGGGAACGCGCCTTCGTTCAGCCGTTCCGCGCCATAGAGCGGGACGGTGTCCGAATAGCACATGGCCACGTACTGACGGCCGTCGTTCCAGTCGAGGGTGAGTCCGCCGTTCGCGGTCTCGGTCTGCTGAATGCAGGCGGCCTTGGTGCCCCAGCCGAGGGCGAGGAACAACACCGTGAACAGGAACAGCACCCGCACCGGCGTCCAGAACCGCGCCCGGCCGATCAGCGCGTGATCACCGACCGGCCCGCCGATCACCGTGCACAGCTGGGCTGTCAGGGAGTCGTTGCGGCTGGGCCGGTCTCGGGCGTCGGCCGACCGGAGGTCGGGCGCGAGCGGAGCCGGGGAGTCGTACCGCGCGCCACCGGACCGGTCGGCCGTCCCCCCGGTGTGCGCGCTCCCATTGGTCGGCTCGCCCACCAGTCGCTGATCGGTCACGGCACCCGAGGCTACCGGGAGCGGCCGGACGGAGCTCCGTTCGTACCCCCGGAATCGTCGTCGCCTCCGCCACCGCCGGTTCCGCCGCCGCTATCGGAACTGTCACCATCGGATTCGCTCTGGCCCGTCGATGGCGAGCCGTCGGCGGGCGCGGTCGGTTGACCGGGCATCGGTCCGGAGTCCGAGGGCTGCTGCGGCTGCGGACGCGCCTGCGCTTGCGGATTCGGCGCCACACCGGGCACCGGGATGACGACACCGGGCAGGATCTCCACCTGCCGCGGGGTGACGATGACGGGCGGCTCGAACGATGGGGCCTGAGTCGTCGACGGTGCGGTGTAGGGCGCCGTCCACTCCGGCACACCGGCCTGGCCCTTGATGGGCGCGGGCTTCGGGAAGGTCTCCTTCGGCGTGCCCTCGAGCGCGCCGTCCATGGTGGCCTTCCAGATGTCGGACGGCAGGCTGGAACCGTAGATCATGGCGCCGCCGAAGTTGCGCAGCGGTTCACCCTGTTCGGTGCCGACCCAGACCGCGGTGGACAGCGACGGCGTGTAGCCGACCATCCAGGCGTCCTTGTTCTCGCCGGTGTCGCCGAGCTGGGCGGTACCGGTCTTGGAGGCCGACTCCCGGCCGCCGGCCAGGCCGTGGTTGCGGGAGTAGCCTGCGATCGGCTTCATGGCCGCGGTGACGTTGTCGGCGACGGCTTCCGAGACCCGCTCTTCACCGGCGACCTCGCCGCGATCGAGCAGCACTTCACCGTCGGCGGTCACCACGCGCTGCACGAAATGCGGTGCGTGATAGGTGCCCGACGCCGCGAGCGTGGCGTACGCCGAAGCCATATCGAGCACTCGCGCCTGGTACTGGCCGAGCACGATGCCGTTGTTCGGGCCCGAGCCGTCCGGCTCGGTCAGCGTCTGGCCGACACCGGGGATCTCGTCCGGGATGCCGAGCTTGTGCGCCATATCGGCGATCTTCTGCGGGCCGTTCTGCATATCCAGCTGCATGCGATAGAAGCTGGTGTTGAGCGAACGTTTGAGCGCCTCGGCGATGGTGCACATGCCGCAGGACTCGCCCTCGACGTTGGTGATCTTGATACCGTGCACGCTCAGCGGCGAGCTGTCATACATCTGCGACAGCGGGATGCCCATCTCCAGGTTCTGTGCCAGGCCGAACACCTTGAACGACGAACCGGTCTGCAGGCCCGCGTTGGCGAAGTCGTAGCCCTGGCCGTCGTTGCCACCGTAGTAGGCGCGCACCGCGCCGGTGCGCGGATCGACCGACACCACGGCGGTGCGCAGCTTCTCCGGCTCACCCTGCATGTTCTCGGCCACCGCATCGAGCGCGGCCTGCTGGGCCTTGGGATCGATGGTGGTGGTGATCTGCAGACCGGCGGTGTTGAGCTGCTGCTCGCTGATGCCCGCGGCCGACAGCTCACGCAGCACCTGCTGCTTGATCAGGCCCTCGGGGCCGTCGTCCATGGTCTTGTCGCCGAGCGTGTCCAGCGGGCGAACCGGCGGGTACTGCATCGACTTGCGTTCGGCGGCGGGCAGGTTGCCCTCCGAGACCATGCCGTCGAGCACATAGTTCCAGCGGGTCTTCGCGCCCTCGGGGTTCTTCTCCGGATCGAGCGCGGACGGCAGCTGAATGGTGGCCGCGAGTACCGCGCCCTCGGCCACGTTCAGTTCTTGCACCGGCTTGTCGAAGTACGCCTTGGCGGCGGCGTCGATGCCGTAGGCGCCGCGACCGAAGTAGATGGTGTTGAGGTAGGCGGCGAGGATCTCGTCCTTGCTCCACTGCCGCGCCATCTTCGCCGAGATCACCAGCTCTTTGAGCTTGCGGTCGAGCGAGCGTTCGTCACCGACCATGGCGTTCTTCACATACTGCTGGGTGATGGTCGAACCACCACCGGCGCTTTCCTTGCCGAGCACGTTGTCGCGCGCCGCGCGCACGAAGCCCGACACCGAGAAGCCGGGGTTGGTGTAGAAGTCACGGTCCTCGGCCGCGGTGACCGCGTTGCGGACATGCGGCGGCACCTGGTCGATGGTGACGTCGGTGCGGTTGCCTTGCGGCGGGACCACCTTGCTGATCTCGGTGGAGCCGTCGGCGGCGTAGATCATCGCGACCTGGTTGGTCTTGAGGTCGCCCGGCTGCGGCACCGACACGGTGGAGTAGGCGATCAGGAACACGGTGCTCGGCACCACGATCGCCAGCGCGATCAGCACGTAGATGGTGCGGCGCACGATCCGCCACGGCGACTTCTTCTTGCCGCCGGGCCTGCGCCTGCGCGGACCGTCGGAACCGTCGCCGCCGTCACCACCACCGCGACGCGGCGGCGGACCCGAGGGCGGACCGGAACGTGACTGCGCCCGGCGTTCACCGGTGTTGGCGGCCCCGGTTCCTGCGGGCCTGCGTGCGGCAGGACGCGGACCGGTGGTGGACGCCTTGCGGTCGCGCTGGGACACCGCCTCCGACAGCGAGGCGGGACGGCTGATCTTCTGGGTCGACTGAGCTTTGTCGCCCTCGGCGCCGGGACGGCCGATCTTCTGTGTCGACTGCGCGGAGTTGGGCAGCGACGGGTTCGGCTGCGGCGGCCTGCCCTGCGGGGGGCGGCCCTGCGGCGGACCGCCCTGGGGTGGCCTGCCCTGCGGCGGGCCCGGACGCTGCGGCGGCTGCGGGCCGCGCTGGCCACCCGGCGGCGGTCCGCCCTGCGGTCCACGTCCGCCCTGCGGACCCGGCCGGCCATTCGGCCCGGGGCGCGGCCCGTTCGGACCGGGCGGGGGACCGCCCGGGCGCGGTCCACCCGCACCGGGACGGGGGCCGCTCACCTGCGGACGAGGGCCACCAGGGCCACCAGGGCCGCCGGGACCGCCCGGACCGGGACGGCCACCCGGGGGTGGTCCCATCGGACGGGGGTTCTGGCCTGGTTGTGGACTGCGCTGGGTTCTGGCGTTCGGGTCATCGCCGGGGTTCTCGTAGGGCGAATTCACTGACAAGATCTCCAAAGCTCGTTTCGGTCTGGGTGGCTCGGAGCCGCCGTGGTCGCCATGGACTCGGCTCGGCCCCATAAGTCACCCGACGGGCAGATGACCAGGTACTTCATTCGGCAGCGGTGCGCCGGTTGGCTCGCGTTCCGGTGCGCCGTCGCGGCGGTGCCGGTGTGCTGCCGAGCACATAGGACTGCACCAGATGGTTCCAGCTGCAGGTCCGGCACACCTCGACCACATGAACCGAGAACTCCTCGCGAGTCTCGGCGAGCCGGACCAGTTCCTCCGGTGTGCGAGCCGAGCCCGCTACCGGGCCGAGGCCGTCGCCGTAGACCCAGGATACGAGCGTGAGCTGTTCTTTCCGGCAGATAGGGCATGTGACCTCGCTCCCCCGACCGTGGAATTTCGCCGCACGCAGCAGATATGGATTCGCATCACATACCTCGGCGACATCGACACGGCCCGCATAGACGTCAGCCAGCAGCGACCGGCGCCGGAGCGCGTAGTCGACCACTTGCCGCTGAATTCGCACGCTCCCCAGAGTAGCTGTGTCCAATTCGTTGCGCTGGCGCGCGGCGTGTTCACCGGCCACTGCCGCTTCGGTCTGCGATGGCGTATCTGTGACACCGGATCCGCACTGGTCTCCGGGCCGAGACGACCCGGGCTCGCCGTTCTTCGGAGCGAAACAGGCGCCCTTGACATTACGATTCCAGCATGTCGACGCCGGCCCGAAGCAGTCGCACCCGCGCGCGGGACACCGATCGCGTGGTGGCGTCTACCCGGCTGGATGCCGCCTACGCCGACGGTCAGCTCGGGGCGGGCGAATATCACGATCGGACCGCCACGGCGGCGGGTGCGCGGACCCTCGCCGAGTTGGACGCGTTGTTCACCGATCTGCAGGTGCCGACGACCGAGTCGAGTTCGCCGGTACCTCCGACGTTCGTCGAGCGTGTTCGCCGGTGGTATCCGGCCGCGCTCACCGTGGTCGCGCTGGTCGCCGCGTTCGGGTCCTTCGTCGTCACGGCGCGGGAGGATCCGGCGTCCGCGCCGGCATCGTCACAGCCGGTTGTCTCCGATGATCCCGTCGATGAGCCCGATAGCGGACTCGATGCCGCCGCGCCGGTAGTGATCGCGACGCCGAATATGTTCACCGTCGAGGGGATCACCCTGTTCGTCGACCGGTTCCGGGCGAAGTTCGGGTCGACCGAGGTCGACCACGCCACCTTCTACCCCGAATATGTGGACATCCGGCGTGCGGTCGACGGGCAGCCGAATCGGGTGACCTACTACGACTACCGCGGCGGATTCTCGCAGTCCATCAGCGTCCATACCCGCACACCGACGTTGCCGACGGTCGATCTGGCGGCCATCGATCCCGCGGCGCTGGCCGCCGCGATCGCGAACGCCGCGGGCACCGCTCGGGTCGAGGGCGGAACGGTCTCGATGGTGACGTTGGATGTCGAGACGAGCGGAGATCGGGCGGGCCGCGCGGACCTCGGCATCGATGTGTCGAACGAGTTCGGCGAATCGGGCAGCGTCACGATCGAACTGTCCGGTGCGGTCATCGAGGTACGGGCGTTCGAAGGGTAGGGCAGGTGGCGACGGAGGAGTTGCGGGCGCGCGACAGCGACCGGGTCGAGGCGTGCGGAGTGTTCGATGCGGCACTCGCCGACGGCCAGTTGACCGGCCCCGAGCACACTGCACGCACCTCCGCGGCGACGCGCGCGGTATCGATCGCCGAGCTGGACGAGCTGGTCGCCGATCTGCAGCCGCAGGCAGATCAGGGCGGTTCGCCGGACCGTCGGGCCGGCTCGTGGAACTGGCGGATCCCGGCCGCGGTCGTCGCGGCGGCTGTCGCCATCGGCGCAGGCGCCGGTGCGCTCAGCAGGCTCGACGCCGACCTGCCGGCCCTTCCCGCGTCACAGGAGCGATCCGCTGGACCGAATCTGACCGCCATGGCCGGAATCACGCATTTCATCGAGGCCTATCGTGCGGAGTTCGGCGACACCATCGCCGACCACGTCACCTTCTTCGACGATCACGTCTCCTTCGAGCGTTTCGATCCGGCCACGCGCCAGCTCATCTCCTACACCTATCGAGAGGGCGAATTCGATTCCTGGCAGTCGCGCGGCGACCGGAAACCGGACAAGCCGACCTTCGATATGGCCGAGATCGATATCCCGCTGATCGCCGGACTGCTGGCGGGCGCGAAGCAGACCGTGCACGCGGAGGGCGGCACGATGGAGCACATCGATCTGGAGCTCAGGCGCGACGGACCCGGCCCGGCCCGCCCCGTGGTCGGGTTCGTCCTGAGCCATCCGACCAAGTCCGGATACGGGCGGCTCACGGTCGGGTTCGACGGTGAGGTGATCGAGGTCGGCAAAGCCGAGTGATGCCGGCCTGGTCCGGCGGTCGAGGTCGCGCCCTCGGCGTCGTCGAGCGAGACCGAATCCGCACGTCCGGGGCGATATCAGAAAAGCGAAATGCTCATCTGTCCCATTAGACTGCGCCTGTGTCGACGCCAGTTCCCGGTCGAATGCGTGCGCGCGATCTCGACCGTTCCCACACCGCGAGCGTGCTGGATGCCGCCTACGCGGAGGGGCAGCTGGGTGCGGACGAGTACCACGACCGGGTCGCACAGGTCAGGGCGGCGACAACGGTGGGTGAGCTGTCCGGGCTCGTCGACGATCTGCAGGCGCCGTCAGCCACCGGTACACCGACGCCGGTCGATCTCACCCAGGCCTCGCCCCACGCGGCGACGGGTTATCCATCGGCCACCAGAGCCCGCAACGCCGACCGGGCCGCCGCCACCGAACTGCTCGACCTGGCCCGTAGCGAGGGCCAGCTCTCCGAGGACGAGCACGGCGCCTACTCCGAACTACTCGCTGAGGCGAAGACACTCGGTGACCTGGCCGAGCTGACCGCGGATCTGCAGGGCCCGCGCCGCACCCCGACGCCGCCGAAACAAGCACAGCCGACCCGCCAGGGCTGGTATCTCGCCGCACTCACCGTCGCGGCGCTGGTGGTTGCGTTCGGTGCCTTCGCGCTGGCCAGCGGTGACGATGAACCCGCACCCGCCGAACCACCCGCCGCCGCGCCCGCCGCCGAGCCTGCCGCGCCGCGCGTCGATCTGGACGACGTCGACCCCGTGGTGATCAAGACTCCCGATCTGGTCACCGCCGAGGGCATGGCCCACTTCATCGCCGACTACCGCGTCGAATTCGGTGACACCATCGCCGATGAGATCTCCTTGTATGGCGAGCACGGTGACGTCGAGCGGGCCATCCCCGGACAGCCGAACCGTCTGGTGACCTACGACTACCGAGGCGGTTTCCAGCGGCCGAGCGATCCGACCACACGAAAGGTGGACACCCCGACGGTCGATCTCGGCACCCTCGATATCGCCGCGATCGGGGCGTCGCTGGCGAACGCCGGAACCATCGCGCAGGTGCCGGACGGGACGGTCTCACACCTGTCGGTCGAGATCGGCAGGTTCCCGCCGTATGAGGGCCGCATGGTCGTGTCGGTGTACGTCGGCAACGACTTCAACGAATCCGGGTGGTTCCTCCTCAGCCCCGCCGGCGAGGTGCTCCGCGTCTGGCCGTTCGAGGGGTAGATGCCGGTGATGACGAGAAACGAGCAGCTCAGGGCGCGTGACAGCGACCGCGTCGAGGTATGTGCGCTCATCGACGCGGCACTGCAGGACGGGCAACTCACCGAGGACGAGCACGCCGCGCGTACCCGCTCGGCCATGCGGGCCAAATCTTTCGGCGATCTGCACGCGCTCATCCGCGACTTGCAGATTCCGAACGCGCTGGCCGACTCGGCGGTACTGCATCGCGATCGTCCCAAGCGCCGCTGGTGGATCCCGGTCGCGGTGCTCGCGGTAGCGGCGGTGATCGGTGCGACGGCGGGTGTCCTGCGACCGGACGGGTCGAGCGATCCCGTCATCGCGATCGGTGCGGAGCAAGCCGATCCCGCGCCGTTGCCCGGGCTGGTCACCGGCTCCGGTTTCGCCCTGTTCATCGACAGTTATCGGCGCGAGTTCGGCGACCCCATCGCCGATACGGTCACGATCATGCCCGAGTTCGCGGTGGTCCAGCGGCTGGAGGCGGGACAACCCGCCTTGTATCGGTTCGATGCGGAAGGTTTCGCGGCCAGCGGTTCCTCAACCGTGAGCTGGGCCAACGGCCGCCCCATCGATCTGGGCGCCGTCGACCTGACCGCGGTCGCCGGTGTGCTGCGCGGTGCGCCGGAGTCGGTGCGGCTGCCCGGCGGCGTGGTGGAGCACATCAGTATCGGCTACGAACTCATCGCCCCGGCCGATGCGGGTCCGGTCATCGAAGTCTTCGTCGACCGTGACGGAAAAACCGGACATTTGATGGTCGATCTGGCAGGTAAGCCGCTGGAGATCCACCCAGCCGGCTGACGCGGTAGCAGTCTCACCCTGTTTCAAGCGGCGCTCCCACCTGCGAAAATGCGTTATGCATCACGAAGAACTATGCGTGGTTATATCGCTCCGATATAGTTGGTAGTCGCATCCATCGGTTAGGTCTGCACACAGTCAGGGGGTGAAGCCCGATGCTCGAACTCGCAATCCTCGGGCTGCTCCTCGAATCGCCCATGCACGGTTACGAGCTGCGTAAGCGGCTGACGGGCCTGCTCGGTGCGTTTCGGGCCTTCTCCTACGGGTCGCTCTATCCGACACTGCGACGAATGCAGGCGGACGGGCTGATCGCGGAGGAGATCCCGGCCGGAGCGACCACGCGTCGCGCCCGGCGGGTCTACCAGCTGACTCCGGCCGGACGGGAGCGCTTCAAGGAGCTCCTGGCCGACACCGGGCCACAGAACTACACCGACGACGGCTTCGGCGTTCACCTCGCCTTCTTCGGCCGCACCCCCGCGGAAGCGCGGATGCGGATCCTCGAAGGCAGGCGGCGTCAGGTCGAGGAGCGCCGAGAGGGGCTTAGGGAAGCGATCAAGAAGGCGAGTGGCTCGCTGGATCGCTACACCCGTCAGCTCCATCAACTCGGACTCGAATCAAGCGAGCGCGAAGTGCGCTGGCTCAACGAGTTGATTGCGGCGGAGCAATCGACGAAGGCGGCACCACAGAAAGAGGGAAATACCGGCCATGAGTGATGTCAAAGCTGCTGAGAGCGCCACAGAGGTTCGCGTCGCCATCGTAGGTGTGGGCAACTGCGCATCCTCGCTGGTCCAGGGCGTTCAGTACTACAAGGACGCGGACGAGACCGCGACTGTTCCCGGTCTGATGCACGTCAAGTTCGGCCAGTACCACGTGCGCGACGTGAAGTTCGTCGCCGCGTTCGACGTCGACGCCAAGAAGGTCGGCTTCGACCTGTCCGAGGCGATCTTCGCCAGCGAGAACAACACCATCAAGATCTCCGACGTGCCGCCCAGCGACGTCGTGGTGCAGCGCGGCCCGACCCTCGACGGCATCGGCAAGTACTACGCCGAGACCATCGAGGTCTCCGAGGCCGAGCCGGTCGACGTGGTCAAGACGCTGAAAGACGCGAAGGTCGACGTTCTCGTCTCCTACCTGCCCGTCGGTTCCGAAGAAGCCGACAAGTTCTACGCCCAGTGCGCCATCGACGCGGGCGTTGCCTTCGTCAACGCGCTGCCGGTGTTCATCGCCTCCGACCCGGAGTGGGCCGAGAAGTTCACCAAGGCCGGCGTCCCGATCGTCGGTGACGACATCAAGAGCCAGGTCGGCGCGACCATCACCCACCGCGTGATGGCCAAGCTGTTCGAGGACCGCGGCGTGCAGCTCGACCGCACCATGCAGCTCAACGTCGGCGGCAACATGGACTTCAAGAACATGCTCGAGCGTGAGCGGCTGGAGTCGAAGAAGATCTCCAAGACCCAGGCCGTCACCAGCAACCTGAAGAAGGAACTGGGCGCCAACGACGTGCACATCGGCCCGTCCGACCACGTCGGCTGGCTCGACGACCGCAAATGGGCCTACGTGCGCCTCGAGGGCCGTGCCTTCGGTGACGTGCCGCTGAACCTGGAGTACAAGCTCGAGGTGTGGGACTCGCCGAACTCGGCGGGCATCATCATCGACGCGGTGCGCGCGGCCAAGATCGCCAAGGACCGCGGCATCGGCGGACCCGTCATCCCGGCTTCGGCCTACCTGATGAAGTCCCCGCCGAAGCAGCTGGCCGACGACGTCGCCCGCACCCAGCTCGAGGCCTTCATCATCGAGGCCTGATCCAGCGGGATCGAAACGAAAGAAGCCGGTCGGAGTATTCCTCCGACCGGCTTCGTCGTTCTCGCGCTCAGTCGAGCGAGACGTAGACCTCGACCGAGGTCGGTCCGGTGTAGCGCTCGATCTCGGCGGCGTGGGAGCGGGTGATGGTGCCCGCGCTCTCGGCCTTGCGCACCTGAGCCCACGCGGTACGCAACAGGTCGTAGGGCTTGTCGGAGACGACGAACCTGGCGAAGCGGCCACCAGGTACGCGCGTGACCACGTCACCGGCGTCCATCTCCGCCATCGACGCCACCTCGTAGCCGAGCACCGCTACCGCGTGATCGTTCTGGCCGATATAGGCCGCGACCCGGGGCACGTTCTTCTCCCTGGCCAGGTAGCGGTCCCAGGTGAAGTTCACCAGGTCGAGGTCGCGCGCGGCGACCTCGCGTCCGGCCAGCGGCACGGTGAGTCCGGCGACCAGGCTTTCGTCCAGGGTGACTATCTCGAAGTCCACAGCGTTGTTCCTACCCGTCCACCGAATCGTCTGCCAGCGCCACGAAGACCTCGACCGTCCGGTTGTCGGGGTAGCGCTCGAAATCGCCTGTGTAGGAACGCTCCAGCCGACCGGCGGCTTCGGCGTCCCAGATCGCGCGCCACACCGTCACCACCGTGTCGCCGAGATCGTCACCGCTGAGGGTGAACCGCGCGAACCTGCCCGCCGGAATACGCGCGAGCACGTCACCGGGTAGCAGGTCGTCGAGGGTGCGGCATTT
Organism: Nocardia sp. NPDC059180; assembly: GCF_042754945.1. Lineage (NCBI taxonomy): Bacteria > Bacillati > Actinomycetota > Actinomycetes > Mycobacteriales > Nocardiaceae > Nocardia > Nocardia sp. NPDC059180. Next base: position 166,452 of record NZ_JBHZBU010000001.1, on the reverse strand, counting down.
GTAGCCGACGATATGAGTCAGATACGAGTTGATCTCGGGCGCGTGGTCGACGAACGCGCTGGCCGGCGGCCCGGGCAGCGCCCGCGCCAGATTGCGCTTCCACGCTTCTTCCACCTTGGTGCGCCGCGGCCCCTCCACAGCCAATGCCGGGCTGCGAAGCACGGTTCCCGCCACCAATGACTCTTGGCGGTCAACGACATTGAAATCCACCGGCGTAGCCCCTATTTCTCGTCTGTCGTTCAGTTGGCGGCACGCGCCGGGCCCTCCGCTCGCGCCGCGGTGTTCGTTCGGCGGCGCTCCCCGGCTCTGCGTCGGCACGCGGGCTCCCGCCTGCGGGCCGCTGCTCGCGCCGCTGTCGTGTCGCTCGTTCGTTCATCCTCCCGCATCATGCCAGCGGCGTCGGCGTCGGGCCGGTGCCGCCGCCGCACTGTCACGCTCTCACCCTGGCAAACGATGCTGCCATGCCGAGCGTTCCCCTGGTGTCATCCCGGTACCGGAATCACGATTCCGGGCAGGATCTCGACCTGCCGCGGCGGAGGCGGCGGCGGTGGCGGTGCGGGCGGCGGCGGGAAGATGACGATCGGTTCCTGCGGCTGAGGTGCCGGAGACTGCGGTGCCGGCGGAATGAAGATCTCCGGCCCGCGCGGCTGCTCACCGGGCGGCGGGTTGAGGATGTCGTAGGGCCCACCGGACTGCTGCGGCGGCCCGGCCGGGATGATCGGCAGCCCGGAACCGCCTTCGGGCACCGGGAAATTCTCGACCGGCGTGTCCTCGAGGGCGCCGTCCATCGTCTGCTTCCAGATATCGGAGGGCAGCCCCGAGCCGTAGATGCGCCCGCCGCCTGCGGTGCGGATGGCCTGCGAATGCTCGGTCCCCACCCATACCGCTGTCGACAGCGACGGGGTGAAGCCGACCATCCAGGCGTCCTTGTTCTCACCGGTGTCGCCTAGCTGGGTGGTGCCGGTTTTGGCGGCCGAGGGCCTGCCGGACAGCGAGTGCCCGTTGGAGTAGGCCGCGATGGGCAGCATGGCCTGGGTGGTGCGATCGGCGATGGAATTCGGGAAGCGCTGTTCGCCGGGCGGCAGCTGCTTGCCCACCTGGTGTTCCGGTGCCCCGCGGTCGAGCAGGACGCGGCCGGTGCCTGTCACCACCCGCTGCACGAAGTAGGGCTGGTGATACATCCCGGACGCCGCGATCGTCGCGTACGCCGAGGCCATATCAATCGGGCGCACCTGGTACACGCCGAGGACGATCGAGGGCGCGGGCGGTCCGCCGTTCTCACTCAGCGACGGGCCTGCCACGCCGGGAATCTGCTCGGGGATACCGGCCTGGTGCGCGGCGTCGGCGATGGCCTGCGGTCCGTTGAACATCGACTGGGTGAGCCGGTAGAAGCTGGTGTTGAGCGAGCGCTTGAACGCCTCGGCCAGCGAGCAGGTGCCGCAGGATTCGTTCTCCACATTGCGCACCAGCACGTCGTTGACCTGCACCGGCGAGCTGTCGAACTGCTTGACCATCGAGATGCCCTGGCGCTGGGCGGCCAGCACCGCGAAGGTCTTGAACGCCGAACCGGTCTGCACCGGGGCCTGCGCGAAATCGAACCCGACACCGTCGGCGCCGCCGTAATAGGCGCGTACCGCGCCCGAGCGCGGATCGATCGACACCACCGCGGTGCGTAGATCGGGCGGCTGCCCCTCCATGGCGTCCTGGGCCGCCGCGACCGCCGACTGCTGTGCCTTCGGATCGATGGTCGTGGTGATCTGCAACGCGCCGGTGTTCAGCTCGTGTTCGGAGATGCCCGCGGCCAGTAGTTCGCGTAGCACCTGGGTGCGGATCAGGCCTTCGGGACCGCGGGCGGCGCCGTCGTCGGCCACCTCGGCGATCGGGATGATCTGCGGGAAGGTCGCCGTCTCGCGGTCGGCGCGGCTCAGCACACCCATCTCGACCATGCCGTCGAGCACATACTTCCAGCGGGCTTTCAGATCCTCGAGGTGGGTTTCCGGATCAAGGATCGAGGGGGAGCGGACCAGCGAGGCGAGCACCGCGCCCTCGGCCAGGGTCAGCTCGGGCACCGGTTTGTTGAAGTAGGCCTTCGCCGCAGCCGCGATCCCGTACGCGCCGCGGCCGTAGTAGATGGTGTTGAGATAGGCGGCGAGGATGTCGTCCTTGCTCCATTCGCGCGCCATCTTCGCGGCGATCACCAGCTCACGCATCTTCCGGGTCACCGTGCGCTCGGAACCGAGGAAGGCATTCTTCACGTACTGCTGGGTGATGGTCGAGCCGCCGCCGGCGTTCTCCTTGCCCAGTAGGTTGTCTCGTGCCGCCCGCAGGAAGCCTGGGATCGAGTATCCGGGGTTGGTGTAGAAATTGCGGTCCTCGGCCGAGATCACGGCATTGCGCACGGGCACCGGCACATCCGAGAGCGGGACAGGCGTGCGGTTGCCTTCTGGCGGGACGACCTTCGCGACCACCGTGGTGCCGTCGGCGGCGACGATGGTGGCGATCTGGTTGGTGCGCATCGCCGACGGCGACGGGATCTCGGCACTCCAATAGAACAGCGCCATCAGCAGCGCGGGCACCGCGATGAAGATGACGAACAGGGCAAGAATCAGCCGACGGATGCGCCTGCCGCGGCCGCTACGAGGTCGTCGGCCGGATCCCGGCGCGTCGTCGTCGCCGGATTTTCTGCCGGTGCGGCCACCGTCGTCCGACTTGTCCCCGCGCGGGTTGAATCCGCTGATCGAGGCATACTCCGGCTCCGGGGATCGCCCGCGGGTAGTGCGCGGTCGCCGGTCACGAAACGAGCTCACGATCATCTCCTCCCGGAGCGTCGGCAAAACTCGGTTACCCCACCGTCTGACTACAGCGTCGCCGAACCACACCCGCCTGGGTACCGGAAACGGGCACAGACTTACCCGCCAAGCATAGCTGGAGGGTAACTAGGCGTACCTCCGCATTCGCTGCGGCCATGCGCGGTCCGATGACGGACTGCGTCCGGCAGTGACTTTATGCGGGGGTTTGCCGCGCCTGGGCAATCGGTTGTGCCGTCCCGGGCTCAGCTCTTGACGCCACCTGCGGTCAGACCGGAGATGATTCGACGCTGGAACAGCAGCACCATGATCACCAGCGGAATCGTCACCACCACGCCGGCTGCCATGGTGGAGCCGTAGGGCGGGACGTGCGGATTGTTTCCGCCGAAGTCCGCGATCGCCACCGTTACCGGCTGCGTCGAGTCGTTCGAGAGCAGGCGCGCGAGAAGATATTCATTGACCGCCGCAATGAAGGCGAGGATCGCTGTGGTGAAAATCGCGGGCGCCGCCAGCGGGAGCATGATCAGCCGGAACGCTTGGGCCTTGGTCGCACCGTCGATGCGGGCCGCTTCTTCCAGTTCCCAGGGCAGTTCGGCGAAGAACGCCGCCAGGATGTAGACCGTCAGCGGCAGCACGAACGAGATGTTCGGGATGATCATCGCCTGGTACTTGCCGATCCAGCCCAGATCGGTGAACAGCTGGAACAACGGTGTCACGAGGACGACCACCGGGAACATCGATGCGCCCAGAATCAGCCCGGACGCCAGATACTTCCCGCGGAAAGCCATCCGTGCCAGCGCGTACGCAGCCAGCATGCCGAGCACCAGCGCGATGGCAGTTGTGATCGCGCCGATGATGATGCTGTTGATCACTGCTTGCCCGAAGTGGGTGCCGCGACTGGTATCAAAGACGTCGCGGAAGTTCTCCAATGTCAGATGCGTCGGCCACGGCGTGTTGTCGAAGGTGTAGCGCGGATCGCGAAACGCGGTGACCGCCATCCAATAGAACGGGCCGAGCCCCCATACCAGGACGATCAGCGCGCCAAGATACAGCCGCGCTGAGCCGAGCCTGCGGGTCCACGAAGTTCCCCCGGCAGCGGTGGTCGGCTCCTGCGTAGTCATTGCCTCTGTGGTCGTGGGGGCGGCCATCATGCCTTCCGCTGTTCTTCCTGGGTTCGGACCGCGTTCGCGCCCAGAACCTTCACCAGCACGAACGCCACCGCGAAGATCATCAAGAAGGTGATCGTCGATAGTGCGGCCGCACTATTGGCATCCTGCCGGACCTGCTCGACCACCAGTATCGAGATCGTGCGGGTGGCCTCGTTGTCGCCCATCATGATCGCGGGCAGGTCGTACATACGCAGCGCGTCCATGGTGCGGAACAGCACCGCGACCAGTAGGGCGGGCTTGAGCAGCGGCAGCGTGATGTGCACGAACCGCTGCCAGGCCGAGGCGCCGTCGACCCGTGCGGCTTCGTAGACATCATTCGGGATGATCTGCAGACCGGCCAACAGCAGCAACGCCATGAACGGCGTCGTCTTCCACACATCGGCCGCGATCACCGCGAACCGGGCCGGCCATGCATCGGAAGTCCACAGGATGCCGGTGCCGAGGACCCGGTTGACCACGCCGTCGTACTGGAACATGAACTCCCATAGCCGCGCCGTCACCGCGGTCGGGATCGCCCACGGGATGAGCACGGCGGCGCGCAGCAGCGCCCGGCCACGGAAGGTCTTGCCCATCACCATGGCCATCGCGAGGCCGAGGACCACCTCGAGCGACACCGTGGCCACGGTCAGGAACAGCGTGACGCCGATCGCCAGCCAGAACTGCGAACCGAGATTGCCGGTCGGGCAGTCGACGGTGCCCGCCGCGGTCTCACACTGCTGGAAGATCCAGTGGGTGTAGTTGGAGAACCCGGCGCTGCCGCCCTCGGTGAACATGCCGGTTTCGGGGTCGATACCGCCGGATTCCTGCTGGAACGACATCCACAGCGCCCGGAAGACCGGGTATCCGATGACCACCCCGAGCGCGATCAGGACCGGCAGGATGAACATCCAGGCCTTGCCGGAGCGGCGCAGTTCGTCCGCGATCACCGCGCCCCAGCCGCGCTTCTTACGCGAGGGTTTACTCGTTTCGGCCGTGCGCCGCTTCCGCACGGCCGTATCCGTTCCCGAAGGATCCGACACCGTCTATCTCTCCTAATTCGGTTGGTCGGGTCCGTCTGAACTTCCCGCTAACCTGCCGCCTCGATGCCCTTCTGCATGCCGATGATCGCATCGTCCACGGACTTCTGGCCCTGCAGGGCGGCGAACGCGTTCTCCCGGATGGCCTTCGACACGGCCGGGTAGAACGGGGTCACCGGGCGCGGGACGGCGTTGGAGATCGAATCCTTGAGCGCGGGCAGGTACGGCATCTTGGCGATCAGGGCCGGATCGTCGTACATCGACTCGCGCACCGAGGGCAGCGCACCGGAGGCGACGATGTGCTGGGCGTCCTCGCTGATCAGGAAGCGGAGGAAGTCGAGCGCGGTGGCCTTGTTCTTGGAGAAGGCGCTGATCGCGGCGTTGTAGCCGCCGAGGGTCGAGGCGCCGATACCGGTCTCACCGGGCAGCGGGGCGACCGCGAACCGGTCCTTCACTGCCGACGACTCCGAGCCGGCGTCACCGAAGGTGGACGGCCAGGAACGCAGGAACATCAGCTTGCCCTGGGTGAAGGCGGCACCGCTTTCGGTCTCGGTGAAGGTGAGCGCCTCCGGCGGGATGTCGCCGCGGTCGTACGCCTCGACCAGCTTGCCGAGACCGGCGCGCGCCTGCGGGCTGTCCACGGTCGGGGTCTTGCCGTCGGCGCCGACGAAGGTGCCGCCGTAGGCGTTGATGACCTCGGCGGTGTTCACCGTCAGGCCCTCGTAGTTCTTGAGCTGACCGGCGTAGCAGCCGATGTTGTTGTCCCGCGCGATATTGCACATGCCGAGCATCTCGTCCCAGGTCTTGGGCGGGTTCGGCACCAGGTCCTTGCGGTAGAACAGCAGGCCGCCGTTGGTGTTGCGCGGGGCGGCGTAGAGGGTGTTGTTGTAGGTGGCGCTGGCGACGGTCGGCGGCAGCAGCGCCGAGGTGTCGATGGCGAAGGAATCCTTCAGCGGCTGGATCCAGCCCTTGGCCGCGAACTCGGCCGTCCATGGCACGTCCATCGCGAAGACGTCGTAGTCGGCGGACTTGGAGCGCATGTGCTCGACCAGGTCGTCGTACTGCTGGGAGGCGTCGTTGGATTGTTCCTTGTAGGTGACCTGCTCGTCCGGGTGGGCCGCGTTCCACCGGTCGATGAGCTGTTTGACGACGCCCGTCTCGGTGGTGTCTTTGCCCTCGACATAGGTGATCGGCCCGCGTCCGGTGAGGTTCTCACTGGTCGGGTTGCCGCCGTTGTCGCTGGTGCACGCGCTGGCGAAGGTCGCGGTCAGCAGCGCCGCCGAAGCCACGGCGAGCGCGGCGCGGGGCACGAGTGCGGCACGTAGGGACACCTTCTTCAAAGCCATCGCGGATACTCCAAGGTCGAGACGTGAGCGGCAGCACACCCGGCGGTGCACAAGGCAACATACCTGTTGATCACCCGACGCGCCCGACCGTGTCGGTCTGTGTGCTTAGGCTGGACCGCGATGACTGCCGCGAATCCCGCCCCCGATCGGATGCTCACCCGCATCGGCGGGCTGCTGCGCAAGGCCGAGTCGACCGATAACGAACACGAGGCCGAGGCCTTCCTTACGGCGGCGCAGCGCCTTGCCACCCGGTCCTCGATCGACCTGGCCGTGGCACGCGCGCACGTGGCGGGACGCGAACGCAGGCCGACGCCGATTCAGCGGATCATCCCGATCGGTGAGCCGGGACGTAAAGGGCTGCGAACCTACGTCCAGTTGTTCGTAGCGATCGCCGCCGCCAACGATGTGCGCTGCGATGTGGCCAGAACCTCGACCCAGGTCTACGCCTACGGCTTCGACTCCGATATCGATACCTGCGAGGCGCTGTACACGAGCCTGTTGGTGCAGATGGTGCGAGCGTCGGATCAATACATCAAATCTGGTGCGTATCGGTCGGAGACAATGGAGAAGATCGTCGTCGAGGTGCGCGGTGGTCGCAGAGTGCGCCGCCGGGTGAAAGCTCCGGTAGCCGCGGTGACGGCGCGACTGAACTTCCAGATGGCGTTCGCGGCGCGGATCGGCAAGCGGCTGTCCGAGGTGAAGTCGGAAGTCGAGACCGAGGCGCGGGCCGAACCGAGCGCTGTCGACACCGGGACAGCGCTCGCCCTGCGCAACAAAGAGGTCGAACTCGTCGACTTCTATACCCGCACGTCTGAAGCCCGCGGCACCTGGCGCGGACCGCAAACGTCCACGGGCTACGCCCCCGCCGCGCGCAGCGCAGGCGACCGAGCCGGCCGCACCGCACGCCTCGGCACCTCACCGGAACTCGCCGCCCCCCGCGCCCGCCTCACTTCGCGCCGAGCGACCTGACCATGGCCTGCGTGTCGGCGCGATGACGGTGCGCGACAGCCAGCGGGCCAAGGTCTATGACGCGGAGCAATTGGTGCGGGGTGCGTTCGATCGGGCCGACGAGTTCGGTCACCGCACTGTGGAGGTGTACGGCTCGCAGATCACTTTGCCGGTGGAGCGGCGCTTCGCCTCGGTGGAGTCGGTGCAGAGCTACTGCGATCGGGTGCTGGCCTTGAACTGGGTTGTGGCGCAGTGGGTTCGGGCGAGTTCGCCGCTTCGGGTCCGGGAGCGCGCCGGAACAACGGCTGCGCATTACGAGGCGGATGGCGGGGTCCTCGCCGTTCCGCTGCACACGGGCGGGACAGCCTGGGCGCTCAGGGAATTGGTTGTGCTGCACGAGCTGACGCATCATCTCGAACCGCGTCCGCGTGAGCACGCCCCGCATGGCCCGGAATTCTGTAGCCGTTATGTCGAATTGGTCGACGGTGTGATCGGTCCCGAAGCCGCGTTGCTGCTTCGCGGCACGATGACCGGCTGTGGTGTCGGCTTCGGCTGAACGCCCGACGCGTCCCCTAGGGGCGGCCCAGCATTGCATGGACGCGGTCGAAGCGTTCGCGCCACCACGCCGTCCGGTCCGGATCGGGATGCCGATAGCGTTCCAGCAGGTCCGGATCGGGCACCGGCGGGGTCGGCGGAACCGGCAGGAACCCGCCTACCGGTAGCAATGGTTCGGCCACCACATCGCCCTCGAACAGCGCCACGGTCCCCAGCCCGCAGGCGAAATCCAGTTCGGGAAGGGTCGCCGCGAGGGCGAGTTGGGCGGAGAGGCCGACGCTGGTTTCCAGTGCCGAAGACACCACGCACGGCAGCCCGGCGGCCGCGGCGACCTCCAGGGCGCGACGCACTCCGCCCAGCGGCGTGCATTTCAGGACGGCGATATCGGCCGCACCTGCCACGGCTACCTTCAGCGGGTCCTCGGCGCGGCGAATGGATTCATCGGCGGCGATCCGCACCTGGACGCGACGGCGCACGGCCGCGAGCTCGTCGATGGTGCGGCAGGGCTGTTCGACGTACTCCAGACCACCGGCGGCGCGGTCGATTTCGGTGATGTGCTGCACGGCGGTATCGACATCCCACAGCGCGTTGGCATCCACCCGCACCGCACCGCCGGGGCCGAGGGCATCCCGTACCGCCGCTACCCGCGCCATATCCTCGGCCAGCGAACCGGGATGATCGGCCACCTTCACCTTGGCCGTGCGGCACCCCGATCCCGCGACGATGGCATGCGCGCGTTCCGGCCCGACAGCGGGCACCGTGCAGTTCACGGGTATCAGCTCCCGCACCGGCGCGGGCCAGCCCACCGTCACCTGCTCGACGGCGGTGGCCAGCCAGTGCGCGGCCTCCCGGTCGTCGTACTCGGGGAACGGGCAGAACTCGCCCCAGCCGAGCGGGCCGCGCACCAGCATCCCTTCCCGCACGGTGATGCCACGGAACCGGGTGCGCATGGGCACCGCGTATACGCCGACGGCTTCGACATCGCTCATCGTCAGCAGGGTAGCCGCGCATCCCGACGTGGATTTTCCGCAGGCGAACTGAGTAATTCTGCGGAGTCGATGCCTGCCGTCCCGGGAGAGGCTGACAGCATGATTCATCAGCACCCGGTATCGCCCCCGATCCGCACCTGGGATGTCGTGCTCGGTGCGGTCCTGTACTCGATCGGCGCCTGCCTTGGCACGTTGGCCGCCTATGTGACGATGTTGTTCGGGATGCTGTCAGGCAGCTGCTCCGCGGATGCCTGCCGGGAGGAGTTCATCTGGTACGGCATGCTGGTGTCCTGGGGCGGAGCCGCATTCGCAGTGCTGGTCGTGCCGCTGATCATGCTGGTACTCGCGCTGCGCAAGCGCCTCATCTGGTACTTGGGCCTGCTGTCGATCGTGATCGTGATCGCGGCATTCCTCGGCGGCCACCAGATCGCGAGCCAGGTGGTCTGATCGGGCGATCGCGGTTGCCGTCGGACGGGTGCCGCTGTCGGCGGCGGGATTGCCGAGCTGCCGATGTCGCCGCACACTCGAACTGTGCGGTGGCGACTTCTGGATCTCGCGCGTGCGGTACCCGCGACCCTGATCGCGGCCGGGTTCGGCTGGGTGGCAGTGCATTTGCTGGACTGGTACGAGCTGTCCGGCCGCGAATCCGTGCGCCCGCATGATCTGACGGCCGCCTATGCCGTCGCTGCCGTCGGCTTCGCGCTCGCGATCGGCGCGGTGGTCGCGGTCCTTGTCGGTGCCGTGCGCGGACGACGTCCGATCGGCTGGGCGCCCCTGATCGGGGTGCCGCTGTTCGCCGGAGCTTGGGTGGGTGGCTTGCTCGTCGCAGTCCTCACCGCGCCGAGTTGAGAGTTTCGTCCGCCCGAAACCGACCCGGGCGGACGCGACCCTCAGTTCAGCCGACGCCCGTCATCGGCCGAGAAGAAGTAGGTGTGATCCGGGTCCGCGGTGAGCCGGACCCGTGCACCCTTGGCCGGCGGGTTACGCCAATCCGCCCGCGCCACAATTGTTTCCCCGCCGCCATCGGTGGCACCATCGGCGACGGTACGGCCGTAGATATAGGCGTCGGAGCCGAGTTCCTCGACCACGTCCACCTCCATCTCGATCCCGACGCCGCCCTTGGTGAGGCCGGAATCTTCCCCGCCGAGCTCCAGGTGTTCCGGACGCACACCGACGGTCACCGAACCATTGCTCGAATCCGCGACCGAACGCGGCAGCGCCAGTTCGTGCCCGCCGAGTTCCACCCGACCGTCGGAGACCGGAAGCGTGAACAGATTCATCGCGGGCGAGCCCATGAACCCGGCGACGAACACGTTCGCCGGATCGCGGTACAGATCACGCGGCGACGCGCACTGCTGCAACAGCCCGTCACGCAGTACCGCCACCCGGTCACCCATGGTCATGGCCTCGACCTGGTCGTGGGTGACGTACACCGTGGTGGTGCCGAGCCTGCGCTGTAACTGCGCGATCTGGGTGCGGGTCTGCACCCGCAGCTTGGCGTCGAGGTTCGACAGCGGCTCGTCCATGAGGAACACCTGCGGCTGGCGCACGATGGCCCGCCCCATCGCCACCCGCTGCCGCTGACCACCGGAGAGTGCCTTGGGCTTGCGGTCCAGGTACGGCTCCAGATCCAGCAGCTTCGCCGCCTCCAGCACGCGCTGCTTGGTCTCCGCCTTGCTCACCTTGGCGAGCTTGAGCGCGAAGCCCATGTTCTCCGCGACGGACATATGCGGGTACAGCGCATAGTTCTGGAACACCATGGCGATATCGCGTTCCTTCGGCTCGGCGTGCGTCACGTCCTTGTCGCCGATCAGAATCCGCCCGCCGTTGACGTCCTCCAGCCCGGCCAGCATGCGCAACGAGGTGGATTTGCCGCATCCCGACGGACCGACCAGCACCAGGAATTCACCATCGGCGATCTCCAGATTCAACTGGTCCACAGCCGCTGTAGCGGCACCCGGATACAACCGGGTGGCATGGTCGAAGGTCACCGTAGCCACGGCAGATCACTTCCCTTCACCGGCAGGAACGTGCCGGACGATCCGAGTAGAGGGTTCCGGCGGATCTTACGTGTCGCTTCCGCGGCGCGCGCTTGCGCGGCCGATCCGGTGGACGGACCGGCCTCACCAGCTCTCTTCTCGCGGAGCTTTCCTTCCTGATGCAGGAGCCGACGATCGTTTCAGCACTACCGGCGGGACGGGCGGCGGTAGCCTCGGTCGGGTAGCCGGCCCCGAGCGACGAGGAGTCAGTGCGATGAGTCGACCGGTTCGTGTGGGAATGCAGCTACAGCCGCAGCATGCGTCCGAATACGGGCTCGTTCGGGACGCCGTGCGGCGGGCCGAGGATGCCGGCGTCGACATCGTCTTCAACTGGGATCATTTCTTCCCGCTCACCGGCGACCCGGACGGCGCGCATTACGAGTGCTGGACCATGCTCGGGGCATTCGCCGAGCAGACCGAGCGGGTGGAGATCGGTGCGCTGGTCACCGGTGGCGGCTACCGGAATCCGGACCTGCTCGCGGATATGGCAAGGACCGTCGACCACATCAGCGGTGGCAGGTTGATCCTCGGGATCGGCGGGGGCTGGTTCGAGCGTGACTATGCCGAGTACGGCTACGAGTTCGGCACCCCGGGCACCCGGCTGGACAAGCTGAAGGGTGCGCTGGCCCGGATCGACGCCCGGCTCGAGAAACTGAATCCGCCGCCCACCCGCGATATCCCGATGCTCATCGGCGGTGGCGGCGAGCGCAAAACGCTGCGCCTGGTCGCCGAGCACGCCGATATCTGGCACAGCTTCGGCGACCTCGCGGTGTTCACCCGCAAGAGCGGCATTCTCGGCGAGCACTGCGCGGCCGCAGGCACCGATCCGGCGCGCATCGAGCGCTCGGTGAGCTGGCCGGGGGCCGGCCGGGCGCCGGAGTTTCTGGCAGCGGGCGCGACGTTGTTCACCGTCGGCGTCAGCGGGCCGGACTACGACCTGAGCCGTGTGGTGGATGCGATCAACTGGCGGGACGAGATCAACCCGGAGCCGGTCAGCGGAATCGCTTGAGCTTGTGTCGGCCAGTGGGGGAGTATCCCGTGTGGCCGAGCGCGGCGGCACCGAGAATCCGCGTGGACGAGTGCGGCGGGAACCGGAGATCACGCGACCGGTCGTGGGAACCACCGGTTAGCAGCGCGTTGTCCCGCAGTCGCGGTGGGGATTTCTCGCACGCTGGTGCAATCGCCCGGAGCGGGCCGGTGCCGTGGTCACCGACCTCCACCCGGCCCGCCATGAACCGGTAGCCGCCGGTTAGCCTGACCTGGACGGCTAGGGTGTTCTCCCATGGCTGGTCTGCTCGCTGTGCGGTCTCGTGCGTTGATCGCCGTGATATTGCTCGCCGTCGTCGCCCTGGCGACGGCCTGCGGTTCCGGTGACGACTCTTCGGCCCGCGACCTGTGCGCCCCACCCGGGGTCGAGGCGGCGTCGGCCGCGCCGACCAACCTGGCGTCACCGACGCGCGCGGGCGTCGACCGGTTCACCACGCCGACGACCGTTCCGCTGGAGTCCATCGACATCAGCAAGCTCGGCCTGATCAGCCCGGGCAAGCTCAGCGTCGGCACACTGTCGGACGCACCGCCGAGCATCTGCGTCAATTCTGCGGGCGCGTTCACCGGCTTCGACAACGAACTACTGCGCGCGGTGGCCGCGAAACTGGGCTTGCAGGTGGAGTTCTCCGGCACCGAGTTCGCCGGCCTGCTGGCGCAGGTGGCGGGCGGGCGCTTCGACGTCGGCTCCTCCAACATCACCACCACCGACGAGCGCAGGCGGATGGTGGACTTCACCAACGGCTACGACTTCGGCTATTTCTCGCTGGTCGTGCGCAACGGCAGTCCGATCGCGGGGTTCGACGATCTGGGCCCGGACAGCCGGGTCGCCGTGGTGCAGGGCACGGTGCAGGACGAGTACGTCGTCAACCAATTGCAGCTGGACCCGGTGAAATTCCCGGACTACAACACCGCCTACGCCAACGTGAAAACCGGCCAGGTGGATGCCTGGGTGGCGCCGTCGGCACAGGCGGAGGGCGCGATCGCACCGGGTGATGGCACCTCGATCGTCGAAAACTCGTTCAGTCTCGACAATTTCGCGGCGTGGGCCGTCGGCAAGAACGAGCAGCCGCTGATCGACGCCCTCAACAGCGGTCTGGACGCGGTGATCGCCGACGGCACCTACGCAAAGCTCTACAGCGAATGGGTGCCGCGTGAGCTCCCACCCGGTTGGAAGCCGGGATCGAAAGCCGCTCCTACGCCCGAACTTCCGGATTTCGCCGCGATCGCCGCCGAACGCGGACCGGTCGAGCAAACTCAGCTCGAGCCCAAATCCACCCTGGAACAACTGCGCGACACCTTCTTCGATTGGTCGCTGTACCGCCAGGCATTTCCCGACCTGTTCAAGACCGGTCTGCCGAATACCCTGATCCTCGCACTGGTTTCGGGTGTACTCGGCACGGTGCTCGGCATGCTGCTCGCGGTGGCGGGCATCTCACGGTCGCGCTGGCTGCGCTGGCCCGCCCGCGTCTACACCGACATCTTCCGTGGCCTGCCCGCGGTGGTGATCATTTTGCTGATCGGTCTAGGTGTTGGTCCGGTGGTTGGCGATCTGACCGGCAACAATCCGTACTGGCTCGGTGCGGTGGCGCTGGCGCTGCTGGCCTCGGCCTATATCGGCGAGATCTTCCGCTCCGGTATCCAGTCGGTCGAACCGGGGCAGCTCGAGGCCGCCCGCGCCATCGGTTTCGGCTACCGCCAGTCGATGACGCTGGTGGTGATCCCGCAGGGCGTGCGGCGTGTGCTGCCCGCGCTGATGAACCAGTTCATCGCGCTGATCAAGGATTCGTCGCTGATCTACTTCCTCGGCCTGCTCGCCTCCCAGCGTGAGCTGTTCGCCGTCGGGCGCGACCTGAACGCACAGACCGGCAACCTGTCGCCGCTGGTCGCGGCCGGTCTGGTGTACCTGCTGCTGACGATCCCGCTCACCCACCTGGTGAACTACATCGACCGGCGGATGCGCACCGGGCGACCCGATCAACCCATCGACCCGGCCGATCAGGCCGCGATCACGGAAGGGCGTGGGTAGATGAGCGCGTCACTCACCGGCACCGGTCTGCGGCTGAAGCTCGGCCACAACGAGATCTTGCGCGGGGTGGACATCCACGTCGACGCGGGTAAGACCACCACCGTCATCGGGCCGTCCGGTTCCGGCAAGTCCACGCTGTTGCGGGTGCTGAACCGGCTGCACGAGCCGGACGCGGGCGACATCCTGCTCGACGGCGAGTCGGTGCTGACCGAGGATCCGGACAAGCTGCGTCAGCGCATCGGGATGGTGTTCCAGCATTTCAACCTGTTCCCGCACAAGACCGTCGCCGACAATGTCGCGCTCGGCCCGCGCAAGCTGCGCGGCCTGTCCAAGGAACAGGCACGAGCGTTGGCCATCGAGCAGCTGGAGGTGGTCGGCCTGGCAGGTAAGGCCGATTCCCGGCCTGCCAATCTGTCCGGCGGCCAGCAGCAGCGGGTGGCGATCGCGCGGGCGCTGGCGATGAAGCCGGAGATCATGTTCTTCGACGAGGCCACCTCGGCGCTCGACCCGGAGCTGGTCAAGGGTGTGCTCGCGCTGATGACGGATCTGGCTTCCGGTGGAATGTCGATGGTCGTGGTGACGCACGAAATGGGTTTCGCGCGAAGCGTTTCCGACAGCGTGGTGTTCATGGACGCAGGTCAGGTGGTGGAGACCGGCAGCCCGGATGCGCTGTTCGACAATGCGGAGACTCCCCGGTTGCGGCGTTTCTTGGACCAGGTGCTCTAGTCGGCTCCACGTCGCGGCTCGTCTCCGTCTGGCGCGGGTGGCTTGCGTCGTGCGCGGCGGCGAGGTGATGCGTCCGGCACGGGTGGTTCGGGCGTGTGCGGGGCGGGGAGTGATGTGTCGGTCGAACGCTGCCGGCGCATTCACCGCTATTTCGTATTCATGCGCACTTGGTAATGTGTGAAGTGCTCTTCGGTTCCACCTGACCCCTGCGGGAAGAAGGATTCTGATGACGACAGCACACGCTCAGCACACCGAACACGAGCACCACCATGGCCCGACCTGCGGTCACGTCGCCGTCCCGCACGGCGACCACGTCGACTACGTCCACGACGGGCATTTGCACCGCGAACACGAGGGCCACTACGACGAATGTGAGCACGCCGGCCACACCGAATGCAGTCCGCACGACCACGTCCATGGCGAGGGCTGCGGGCATGTGGCGGTTCCGCACGGCGATCACGTCGACTACATCCACGACGGTCACCGTCACGCGCGGCACGACGGGCACTACGACGAGCACTGAGGTTCTCCCCATCCGTGCCGTTCACGGCACCGAATGGGTAATATGTTCAACATGAGTACACACAGTTTGCGTGATCTTCGGATGCAGCTGGGTGCGATCGTGCGCGGTGTTGCCGCGACCGGGGAGGAAGCGATCATCACCGACAGCGGCAGCGAGGTTGCGGTGATCATCTCGATGGCCGACTACGAGCGGCTGCACGAGCACGCCGATCTGATCGACGCGCTGCGCCTACGGGATATGAGGGCGGCGGATTACACGGCGATGTCGATGTCGGACATGCTCGATCAGCTGGGTGTGGACCCGGCTGAGCTGCTGGCCTCGTGAACGTCGAGTTCCATCCCGACGTCCTGAAACAACTGCAAAAGCTGCCTCGCGATGTGCTCGAGGCGGCGCTGCACGCGATCATCGCGCTGACCAAGGATCCGCGGCCCTCCGGCGCCAAAAAGCTGGTCGGACGCAGCGATTGGCGAGTTCGAATCGGCCAGTACCGCATCGTCTACGAGATCGATGACGCCGAGTCGATCATCCGTATCTTCGCGGTCGCCAAACGCTCCGACGTCTATCGCTGAGCGGATATCGTCCCGACCGAGGAGGTGGATCGTGGATATCAAGAAGGTGAATCAGGAGACGATCGCGAAGTTCCGGGCGGGCGAGGACCCCGACGGGATGCATCGGGATCGGTTGGTCCTGCTCACAACGGTCGGTCGGCGGACTGGGAAGCCGTACACGGCCCCGATGATGTTCCACCGCGACGGTGATCGCCTCCTGGTGATCGCGTCGAGCATGGGTGCCCCGCAGCACCCGGACTGGTACCGCAACCTGGTCCGCAGCCCGGCGGTTGTCGTCGAAGTGGGCGACGAGACCTACGACGCGCAGGCATTGCCGCTCGAGGGCGAGGAACGCGAGCGTGTCTGGCAGATGCTGAAGCAGACCTACCCCTGGTTCGTCGACCACGAGAAGAGAACCGACCGCATCATCCCAGTGGTGGCCCTGACCAGGACCTAGCAGACCTCCAACCCTCGGCCGAACCTGCGAGTGGTACATGGCTGCGGGGTCTTCTCGACGTTTGCCGCAGCCATGTACCACTCGCTGCCGAGTTGTTAGAGGTGGGTGACGCGGGTCAGGGGCGGGCGCGAATCGTTGGCTCGCCTGTCGGGCCGGAGTGCGATGCTCGCATCTCGGCGGACCCCGCACCTCGGGAGGTTACTGCGGCGATCATGGCGGCGATTCCGATGGCGCCGACGGCGATCGCGGCGGTGGCCGGCCAGCCGAACCACTCGACGGCCGCTGCGCCGCAAGCGGTGCCGAGGCTGCCGCCTACGAAGTACACCAGCATGTAGGCGCTGTTGAAACGGGCGGGAGCGGCGGGGTCGATGGCGAGGACGGTGCTCTGATTCGCCACTTGAGCGGCGAAGAGGCCCGCATCGAAAAGTGCCAGGCAGACCAGCGTCACGATGATGTTCTCGAGGGCGAGTCCGGCGACGACAGCGGTGACGCCTGCCAACGCCAGGCCGGCCAGGATGACGCGTGGTGCGCCCACTCGGTCGGTCCAGACGCCCGCGACCTGCGTCGCCGGAATTCCCGCGAGCCCCGCCAAGGCGAACAGGCCGATCTGCTCTGCCGAGTACGAGAACGGCGGCTCCGAAAGCGCGACCGCGAGCCCGGCCCACACTGCGCAGAACGCGAAGAACCACAGCGCGCCGCGTATCGCCGCAACCCGCAGAGTTGCGTGCCGCACGAACAATCCGGGGAGGGAGCGCAGCGTCGCGAGATAGCGGAGTTCGGCTGTGCCTATGGTGTCCGGCAGAGCAATCAGGCAACACCCGGCCGCAATCAGGCAAGCGGCAGCGAAAACCAGAAGCATTCCGCGCCAGCCGATCTCGTCGGACAGCCACCCTCCCGCGATTCGCCCCGCGAGAATCCCGGCCGAGATCCCAGCCGTGACGATGCCGAGGATCGTGGCCCGCTGCCGTGCCGGTGCGAGTCGGCCCGCCAACGAACTGAGACTCGCGCCGACAGCCGAGCATGCGCCGATCACGCCGATCATCAGCCCCAACTGCCACGCACGACCAGCGGCCGCGCCCACCGCCAACGCGACTGCCAGCGCGCCGAATTGGATCGCGAGCATCCGTCCGGGCGGGAATCGGTCGATCAGCGGGACTAGCAGACCGAGTCCCACCAGATACCCGACCGGACCACACGCAAGCGCAAACCCGACCGCGGCGATCGACGAATGCAACGCTCCCGCCACATCCGCGATAGCCGGTTGCAGGGGGTAAATGGTGGACGTTCCGAGCGCGGCCGCAAGCGACATGAACAGTACGACCGGGCCGCGCAGCCGACGGTCATCACGTATCTCGGTGGCAGGAATATTCACAACGAAAGACGTTACGAATCACCAGCTCTGGACGCTGGCGGGATATCGACGCCACCGTCACCGAGGTTGCCGCGGATTCCGTTCGGATCTAGGACATACCCAGTCCTACTTCGCCAATAGAGTGGAGACAACAGCGAAACAGCATTGAAAGGAACCCCACCATGACCGATCTGCGCAACGGCGTCCCGACCGGCTACACCAGCGTCGCCCCCTGGGTCGTCACCTCCGACACCGGTGCATTCCTGGACTTCGTCACACAGGCGTTCAACGGCGAGGAGATCGCCCGGGTGGCGACCGAGGACGGATCGATCGGTCACGGTGAGATCCGGGTCGGCGACACCGTCGTGCTGGCCTTCGACAGCCGGCCGGAGTGGCCGGCCATGCCGAGCCTGCTGCGCGTGTTCGTTCCGGACGCGGACGAGGCGTTCGCGAAGTCGATCGCCGCCGGCGCCCAGGTGGTCACCGAGCTGGGAGACTCCGCGTTCGGTCAGCGCGGCGGGCGCGTCAAGGATCCGTTCGGCAACATCTGGTGGGTGACAAGCCATGTCGAGGACGTCGCCGAGGACGTGGTCTGGCAGCGGATGCAGGACCCGGTGTACGCCGAACAGATGAAGGTGGCACAGGCGACGCTCGACGCCGAGCTGAGCGGCAGGACGCAGGGACGCAGCAGCGCGCCGGTGCGTTAACGCTTGTCGCGCCAGTGAAGATGGTCCGGAGCGGCACCGCGAGAACCTCGCGGTTCCGCTCGTCGGCTTGGGTCACACGGACTTGAATGAGTTGCTCCGACGACTCGCGGAAGGGGTGGCATTGGCAACGTATCCCCGAGGCAGGTAATTACGCCGCCCCCCGGATGATCGATGATCCGGTTAGCTACAGTGCAGAACAACTGTCTGAGCCACCCCATGGTCGCGTACGCCGAAGCAGTCTGTCCGACGTGATCACCGTAGTGAGGGTCAGGGGCGGCCGTCATTGCTGGGAAGAATGATCGGCAGCGCCGCAGCCAAGTGCCACTCGGCGAGTCAGGCGGTAACACCCAATCGCACTGCGAGCGAGCGGGCTTCGCGTTCGATGATCTTTCCGCCGTGCGTGACCAGCTCGGCCGCGAGATTGCGAGACATCGGGTGGCAGGTCATCGACTCCTCGGAGATGGCCGTGGCGGTTCGCAGGGCGCCGAGGGTGCCGAGCCAGTCCTTCTGCTGGCCGTATGCGCGCGACAGCTCGAGCCATAGCCGGGCGCGGCGGTCGATGCTCGGCATGGCGTCCGGGTCTACCACGGACGCGGCTTCGAGTGCGCCGCCGGATCTGCGCATATCCACCATGACCGATACGGCCGTCACTTCAATATTGACGACGCCGAACAAGGTCCAAGGGTGCGCCGAGCCATCGGGAAGCGCACGAGCCATCGACATTGCCGAGTCGATGCCGCGCAGTGCGTCGCCTTCGCGCCCGAGGCGGGCGGCGGTGATCGCGCCGTGCAGGTGGCAGGCGCCCCAGAGGGCCTGCGCTTCCTTGCTGTCGTCGAGTCGCGGCTCGAGCAGCGCAACAGCGTCCTGCGCCAATCGGTAGGCGTCTTCCTCGCGGCTCGTCGAACGCCAGACATTGCCGAGCACCCAGGATGCCGAGGCGAGTGTGACTGGGTCGTCGGCGATTTCGGCTGCGGCCATGCACCGATCGGCTGCCAGCCACAGGAGCGGTGCGTCGGCCACCCACGCGAGTACCTGCTCGGACAGCGCATATGCCCCGGACAATGCGGCGGCCGCCGCGCGGCGTTCGTCTCCCTCGAGGGTGCGCAGCCCGCACCTGCCCTCGCGGATCAGCTCGGGCAACATCGCGCCTGCGTCGGCGCGCGGCGTGGACGATGTGTGCCACAGCCGCCACGCCCGATCGACGCGGGCCCGGAGTTCGTCTGGGGTGATCGTCGGCGCTGTCGGGGTGAGATCGACCGATTCGATCGCTTCGCGGATTGCGGGAACCACGGGATGTCCGGCCCGTCGAGACAGACCGACCAGCAGCTCATGGTCCCCGGTCAGCTCGGTGAGGTCGCGAACGCCGAGCGCTTGGCCGAGCTTGAGCAGCATCTCTAGACCCGGTGCGCCTTGGCGCCCACGCTCGACGTCGCGCAGCCATTCCTCGGATCGGCCGACCAGGCCTGCGACAACGGCGCGGGACTTACCCGTTCGGGTGCGGATGGTTTGGATTCGCTCGCCGATCGAGCGTCCGGCGAGTTCGTCAGGTTTCGGCATATGCCTGTCCTTCTTCGCGGATCCGGATCCTTCACGGACGTCCACCTGCCCGTCGGCTGTGGACGAGTGTTCCGCGAAGCGTTGAACACCAGGATAGCTGCGGTTGGTGCACCCGGTGAGGGATCGAATCCCCTGACAGGGCGGGGAATTTCCCCCACCTCGAGTGGTGGGTTGCTGGTACCGGTCCAGCACACGGGAGCAGCGGAACCTTTTCTCGCCCCCGTCGCCGGGTGCGTGCCCCGTTTCCCCGGCGCCGGGTGGTTCCCAACAACCATCAACTGCAGGGGGATTGGATGTCGGACTACATTGCCGCGTTCGCTGTGGCGGGCTCGGTCGCTGTCTTACTTCTCGGCTTGATCTACGTCCTCCCCTACACCTTCGGCGAGGACGAACCGCCGATCACCGCTCGAGCACCCCGGATGTCGGCGCGAACAGCGCACAGCACGATGCAGGTGCATCGGCGGTGCAGTATCGAAGACTGTCCGCATAAGCGTGATGCCTACCGAACCCTGGTCGCGCTCGGTGCGATCACTCCGGATCGGCGGGCCGAGCGGTTCGTGCGGTGATCGATCCGGAGGACGAGACTTGTGGGTGGGTGCAGTGGGACGACGGCACCTGGTCGGCGGTCGACCAGTACGGCATGCCGGGTGAGCGGCGCACTCTGGAGGAGATTCTTCAGGCTTGGGAAGGTGGTGAGCCGGTGTGACCGACACTTATCGGCGACGGTTTTCCCCAGCACAGTCAGGTAACTGAGGGTTGCCTAATTCGATCGACGTTCATCTTGTCGTCGTCTCCGACTCTCCCTCGTGGTCTACCGTGCGGCCGTCAGCTTGATCCAGGAGGCACCGTGAGCTTCACCCCACTCGCCCTATTCGTGCAGCACGACGGCAGATCGTCGCGCTCCGCAGTCACCTGCGCCTATAAGTGCGGTAACGCCTGCTTCCACGAGGTGTCCAACAAATCCTCGGGCGAGTACTTCGGTGACATCGTGGCCGCCATGTCGCGGCGTGGGGTGCTCAAGGGCAGTGCGGCCGCAGTGCTGGCGGTGGGCGCGGGTAGTTTGCTCGCTGCTTGCGGTGACGACGGCGCCGGGGCTGCGTCCAACGGCGAGGCCGGGTCGGGCACCGGGTTCACACCGGTGGCGCCGAACAAGCAAGACGCCGTCGTCGTCCCGGAGGGCTACGAGCAGGGCGTGGTGATTCGCTGGGGTGATCCGATCTTCGAGAACGCGCCGCAGTTCGACTTCGATAAACAGACCGCCGCCGCCCAGGCCAAGCAGTTCGGCTACAACAACGACTTCGCCGCTCTGCTGCCCATCGAGGGTCAGGCCAACCGCTACTTGCTGGTGGTCAATCACGAGTACACCACCGAGCCCTTCATGTTCAAGGGCTTCAACGGCGACACCATGACACCCGAACAGTTCGGCATCGCCATTGCCGCGCATGGTCTTTCGGTGGTGGAGGTCGTGGGCGAGTCGGGTTCGGGCAAACTCGCCCCGGCCTTCGGCAAGTACAACCGGCGCATCACCGCCGATACCGAATTCCTGCTCACCGGTCCGGCGGCGGGCAGCGACTTCGTGAAGACGTCCGCGGACCCGACCGGGACCAAGGTCGCGGGAACGTTCGCCAACTGTGCCGGTGGCGTGACCCCTTGGGGCACTGTGCTTTCCGGTGAGGAGAACTTCAACGGCTACTTTGTCGGCAAGCCTGCCGATCCGGTGGCTGCCGAGCGGGCCGAGCGCTACGGCGTCGGCGAGGTCGATGCCCCGCACTTCTGGGAGAAGTTCGACAAGCGCTTCGATGTGGCGCAGGAACCGAACGAGTCCAACCGATTCGGTTACGTGGTGGAGATCGACCCGTGGGATCCGGCGTCGACTCCGGTCAAGCATTCCGCGCTCGGCCGCAACAAGCACGAATCGGCCAATATCCACGTCACCGAGGACGGCACCGTGGTCGCCTACAGCGGCGACGACGAGCGCTTCGAGTACATGTACAAGTTCGTCTCGTCCCGTAAGGTCCAGCCCGGCACCGGCGCGGCGAGCCGCCGCCACAACATGACCATCCTGGACGCGGGCACCCTCTACGTCGCCAAGCTCACCGGCGATCACCCCGACCGCATCGACGGCTCCGGCAACGTCCCCTCCGACCAAGGCTTCACCGGTAACGGCCAGTGGGTTCCGATCCTGGAGACCGCCGAAGACGGCAGCGCGAAATCACTGATCGACGGGATGTCCGCGCAGGAGGTCGCGGTATTCACCCGCCTGGCCGGCGACAAGGTGGGCGCCACCAAGATGGACCGCCCGGAGGACTTCGAGGCCAACCCGAAGACCGGCAAGGTCTACGTCGCGCTGACCAACAACACCAAGCGCGGCGAGGACGGTAAGGCAGGCGTCGACGAGGCCAATCCGCGCATTAAGAACAAGAACGGCCAGATCCTCGAGATCACCGACGATCACAAGGGCACCGACTTCACCTGGTCGCTGCTGCTGGTCTGTGGCGATCCGGCGGCGGCCGACACCTACTACGGCGGTTTCGACAAGACCGAGGTCAGCCCGATCTCCTGCCCGGACAACGTCGCCTTCGACCCGTACGGCAACCTGTGGATCTCCACCGACGGCAATGCGCTGAAGTCGAACGACGGGCTGTTCGCGGTGACGCTCGAGGGCGAGCGCCGCGGCGAGACCAAGCAGTTCCTGACCGTGCCCGCGGGCGGTGAGACCTGCGGACCGGTGGTCACCGAGCAGCGGGTGCTGGTGTGTGTCCAGCATCCGGGCGAAGAGGACGGCGCCTCCGCCGACGCGCCCGTCTCGCACTGGCCCGACGGCGGCGATACTCAGCCGCGGCCGTCCGTGGTTGCGGTGTGGAAGGCCGACGGCGGTCGCATCGGCATGTAGCGCGGGGTTCGGCGGTGGTCAGCTGCTGCCGAACAATCCCGCCATATTCGCGAACTGCGCGAAGTTGCCCTGAGCGCCGCTGTAGACGTTCACGTCGGTTCCGCCGGCAATTCCGGGTACGGACCCGCTGTCGGTGGTCTGCCAGAACGTCCACGCGGGCCAGCCACCCGGCACCTCCGGCTGTGGATTGCCGCGATAGTCGGCGATCCACAGTGGGTAGCGATGGAACTGATTGCTGTCGGCCATCGCGGTGCGCCAGAAGGTGGGATAGGTGTAGATGATCGGCACCCGGCCGGTCAGTGCCTGGACGGTGTTGAGGTATCGGTGCGTCCAGTCGATCAGCGCGGCCGGTGTCAGCCCGCCGGAATCCTCCAGATCGAGCACCGGCGGCAGATCCAGCGGTCCGTTCTGGCCGAGCACGACCGCCGCGTACATCGCGGCCTGCGGTTCGGGCGGCAGATTCGGCCGCGCGTAATGGTATGTCCCGCGCGCCACACCCGCGGCGCGCATCAGCACGCTGTCCGGCACGAAGTACGGGTTGATGTAGCTGAGTCCCTCGGTCGCCTTCACCATCGCGAAGTCGTGCCCGGACCGCTTCACCGCGAACCAGTCGATCATCCGCCCGTCGATGTGCTGCCACGACGAGACATCGGGCCCGGTTTGCTCGGCGTGCGCCGTCGAAGGCAGGGTCGCGGTGAGAATGCTGCCCGCGGTGATCGCGGACAACGCAAGGCTGCAGGTCGCTCTCCAGCGGGTGCTGTTCATGCCGTCCGACGATAGCCACCGGACGCGAATGTGACCAGTGTTACATCTGAGGCTTTTGCCGAATGTTCACTCGTGAGGGTGCACAGCGAGAAACGAAGGTCGCTCGGCTCAGGTGGCCGGCTGGCAGGTGTCGCGCAGCGAGCACGCCCCGCACGACTGCCCGCAACCGCCGGTCTCCGCGGGCGGGGCGAGGGTGGTGGCCGCACGAGCACCGGCGTTGGCGCCCGCACCGAGGGTGAACAGGGCGATGACCCCGACACCGAGCGCGATCAGCACAACCGCGAAACCACCGGCGGCCAGCGTCACGAGCCCACCGCAGAACAGCAGGGCGCCCGCGGCGAGGGAGGTGGGGGCGGCGATCTTGTTGGCGACGCGGAAGACTTCGTCGGTGCTGAGCGCCTCGTCGGTGTGCACGCCGACAAATCGGTTGCGGGGCAGTTTGCCCGCCAGTCCCAGCACGCCGATCGCCAGCGCTACCGCAGCCAGCAGGAACAGGATGATGGGGACGACAACCACCTCAGCAGGCTACCGTAGGCGCTCTCACCAGCGGTCGACCGCTCCCCGGAGGTCGGCGCGATCGTGGTGGGCATCACGGACCATCCACCCGAGCAGCCCCTTTTTGGGGTTGTCAAGTCCCAAGACTTACCCTGTTCGACGACGCAATTTCTCCCGATCGGCGAGCAAAGAAGGCAGGACCGTGCAGGACACCCGTGCAACCGACCCTGCGGCCGGGCAGACCGCCGCGACCGATGACGCACCTGCGCACCGCTACACCGCCGAGCTCGCCGGCCGAATCGAGCGCCGCTGGCAGCAGAACTGGACCGAGCGCGGCACCTTCCACGCGCCCAACCCGGTAGGTCCGCTGGCCGGGCCGACGCCGCCGGACAAGCTGTTCGTGCAGGACATGTTCCCGTACCCGTCCGGCGCGGGCCTGCACGTCGGTCACCCGCTGGGCTACATCGCCACCGATGTGTTCGCCCGCTATCACCGGATGCACGGCCGCAACGTGCTGCACGCGCTGGGTTACGACGCCTTCGGCCTGCCCGCCGAGCAGTACGCGGTGCAGACCGGTGCGCATCCGCGCGACACCACCGAATCCAATATCGCGACCATGCAGGGTCAGCTGGATCGGCTGGGTCTCGGGCACGACCGCCGCCGCTCCTTCGCGACCACCGATCCCGAGTACTACAAGTGGACGCAGTGGATCTTCCTGCGCATCTACAACGCCTGGTACGACCAGGAACTGGATCGCGCCCGCCCCATCGCGGAACTGGAAGAACAGTTCGCCTCGGGTGCGCGTGCGGTCCCGGACGACAAGGACTGGGCGAGCCTGTCCGCCGCCGAGCGCCGCGCCCTGATCGACTCCTATCGCCTGGTGTACCAAACGGATTCGGTGGTCAACTGGTGCCCCGGCCTTGGCACGGTGCTGTCCAACGAAGAGGTCACCGCCGAGGGTCGCAGTGAGCGCGGCAACTTCCCGGTATTCCGTAAGCGCCTGTGGCAGTGGATGATGCGAATCACCTCCTACTCCGACCGCCTGGTCGACGATCTGGATCGGCTGGACTGGCCGGAGAACGTCAAGGCCATGCAGCGCAACTGGATCGGGCGTTCGCGCGGTGCGCAGGTGCGTTTCGCGGCCGATGGTCACGAGCTCGAGGTCTTCACCACCCGCCCGGACACCCTGTTCGGCGCCACCTATGTGGTGCTGGCACCCGAGCACGAGCTGGCCGATCAGCTGACCGCGGCCGCCTGGCCCGAGGGCGTCGACCCGCGCTGGACCAACGGCGGGGCCGCGACTCCGGCCGAGGCCGTGGCCGACTACCGCAAGGCGATCGCCGCGAAGTCGGATCTGGAGCGGCAGGAGAACAAGGAGAAGACCGGCGTCTTCCTCGGCAGCTACGCGACCAACCCGGTCAACGGCGCGCAGGTGCCGATCTTCGTCGCCGACTATGTGCTCAGCGGTTACGGCACCGGCGCGATCATGGCCGTCCCCGGCCACGACCAGCGCGACTGGGAGTTCGCGACCGCGTTCGGCCTGCCCATCGTCGAGGTGATCTCCGGTGGCGATGTCACCGAGGCCGCCTACTCCGGTGACGGCGCCCTGGTGAACTCCGGCTATCTGGACGGCCTGAGCGTCGACGAGGCCAAGGCCACCGTCATCGGCCGCCTGGAAGCCGACGGTCACGGCACCGGCACCGTGCAGTACAAGCTGCGCGACTGGCTGTTCGCCCGGCAGCGCTACTGGGGCGAGCCGTTCCCCATCGTCTACGACGAGGACGGTGCCCCGCACGCCCTGCCGGAATCGATGCTGCCCGTGCAGCTTCCGGAGCTGGACGATTTCGCGCCGGTCACCTTCGACCCCGACGACGCCGACTCCGAGCCGTCGCCGCCGCTGGCCAAGGCCACCGACTGGGTGCACGTCGAACTCGATCTGGGTGACGGTCCGAAGAAGTACCGGCGCGACACCAATGTCATGCCGAACTGGGCGGGCAGCTCCTGGTATCAGCTGCGCTATGCCGACCCGTCGAACCAGGAAACGTTCTGCGCCAAGGAGAACGAGCAGTACTGGCTGGGTCCGCGCGCCGAAGGCCACGGTCCCGACGATCCGGGCGGCGTCGACTTGTACGTCGGTGGTGTCGAGCATGCCGTGCTGCATCTGCTGTATGCGCGGTTCTGGCAGAAGGTGCTGTTCGACCTGGGTGATGTCTCCGGTTGCGAGCCGTACCGTCGCCTGTTCAACCAGGGCTACATCCAGGCCTACGCCTACACCGACGCCCGTGGCGCCTATGTACCTGCGGCCGAGGTCGTCGAGCGGGACGGCAAGTTCTTCTGGACCGATGCCTCCGGCACCGAGATCGAGGTGAACCAGGAATACGGCAAGATCGGCAAGTCGCTGAAGAACGCCATCTCCCCGGACGAGATCTGCGATCAGTACGGCGCCGATACCTTCCGTTTCTACGAGATGTCGATGGGTCCGCTGGACACCTCGCGGCCGTGGGCGACCAAGGATGTCGTCGGCGCGCACCGTTTCCTGCAGCGGGTCTGGCGTCTGGTGGTGGACGAGGAGACCGGCGCCGTGCGCATCACCGACGCTGCGCCGTCGGATGAGACGCTGCGTCTGCTGCACAAGACGATCGCCGGTGTCGATGAGGATCTGGCCGCACTGCGCGACAACACCGCAGGTGCCAAGCTGATCGAGCTGACCAACCACCTCACCAAGGCCTACCCGGATGGCGCGCCGCGCACGGTGGTCGAGCCGGTGGTGCTGATGCTGGCCCCGCTGGCTCCGCACATCACCGAGGAACTGTGGGAGCGCCTCGGCCACACCACCGCACTGGCCCACGGCCCCTTCCCGATCGCCGATCCGGCGCTGCTGGTCGACGAGTCGGTGGAGTACCCGATCCAGGTGAAGGGCAAGGTGCGCAGCCGGATTCAGGTGCCCGCCGATGCCGATCCCGCTGAGATCGAGGCCGCGGCGCTGGCCGATGAGAAGATCGCGGCGCTGCTCGAAGGCGCGGCTCCACGCAAGATCATCGTGGTGCCGGGCCGAATGGTGAATATCGTCCCCTGAGCAGCGTTCAGGCCTGAACCCGCAATACGTCGTTCAGCGTGACCAGCGACAGATTGCGTTCCCGGATGACGTCCACAAGCTGCCCGTAGCAACGCGTGACCGGCGCAAAGTTCGCGTGCCCGATGATGATGGTCTGCGGGTTGAAATACTTTCGCGCGCATTCCATCAGGTAGGCCTCGGTGATCAGGCCGGAGTCCGACAGCGAGCCGTACCACATGACGGGCACGGTGTAGCCGAGGTCGGCGGCGATGCTGTCGACGGTCGCGTTGTGCCTGCCGAACGGCGGACGATAGTAGGGCGCGCCGTCGACCCCGAAGGTGTTCCACAGGAACGTCTTACAGCGCTCCAGCTGGGAAGCAGCCGCTGACGCGGAGCCGGCGGTGAGGTCGGCGTGATCCCAGGTGTGGTTGCCCAGTTGGATCTGTCCGGAATCGACCAGCGGACGCAATTCGTCGCGGTGGGCGCTCCAGGAGTCGTAGTAGGCGGTGACGAAGAAGGTGAATCGTGCGCCGGTGTCCTTGGCGAATCTGATGTAGGCGCCGACGACTTCGGAACTCGCTCCGTCATCAACGGTGAGCGCCATATTGTTCCCCGCCCCGGGCAGCGCGGTAATTGTGGCGGCCGGAATCGGCGTCTTCGGCCCACCCGGCGGTGGCGGCAGCAGCGGCGGCGGCACCGGCGCCGGGACGGGCACCTCCGGCATCCCGGCCACCACCGGCTCACCCTGCGCCGCACTGCACCCGGACACAGCCATCGCGGTCCCCGCGGCCAACATCGACAACATCTGGCGTCTGTCCATCACGCAACCCCGCTCGTTCAACCGAACTCGTGCTACGAAAAGGCCCCACTGACATGCTGTTATGCAGCGCAGACTCTACCGGTGCGGATCCGCTTTCCCCGGGATCGCCACACACCTGCGCCGTACCTACAGCGCACGCTCGTCGCCGCGCTGGACTGCCCGATCCCGCCACCGACCTCGTCGGCCGCCTCGAAGTACCGCAGCAGTAAACGAAATACTGGCCGGATGGGAGCATTGAGCATCTGGCATATCCTCGTCCTGATCGTCCTTCTCGCGATGATCGCAGGGGTCGGCACCCTCGTCTTCGCCATCATCAAGGCATCAGGCTCGGGCTCCCGACCCGTTGGGCGTCCGCCGGCTGCGATGGCACCGGGGTGGTATCCCGATCATGCCGACCCCAGCCTTCTTCGTTGGTTCGACGGACAGCAGTGGACTCCGCAGACCCAACCACGTGCCTGACGCGCCGGGTGGCGCATCGGACCAACAGCATCCAGGGTTTACCGCGCGATCGGGCGCAGGATGATCTCCGTCGGGTGCCCGTCGCGCGGCGTCTCGATGGCATTGCGCACAGCGCCCGCGACAGTCTCGGCGGTGAGGAATTCCTCCGGGCGGTACTCGCGCCCCTCGCCCGCGACGATCTCGCGCTGCATATCGGTGGCGATACGGCCGGGATGGATGGAAGTGACGCGCAGAACGGGTTCCTCGAGGCGCAGGGCGTCGCCGAATGCGCGCATGGCGAACTTGCTTGCCGCGTATGAGGCCCAGCCTGCGTTGGCGCGCAGGCCGGCACCGGAATTGATCAGCACCACATGGCCGTTCGCGGCGCGTAGAGCGGGCAGCAGCAGGCGGGTCAGCTCCGCCACCGCGATGATGTTGGCGTCCATCGTCGTACGCCACTGCTCCACCGAGGATTCGGCGATGGTGCCGAGATCGGCGACGCCCGCGTTGTGCACCAGGACGTCCAGCCGCTCGATCGATGCGACGGCTTCGGCGACTGCCGGATAGTCGGTGAGCTCGACCGGAACCCCGGTGGCGTCGGGCAGCTCGGCCAGGATCGGTTCGAGGGACTCCGCTGATCGCGCGCCGAGCAGCAGATCGTGGGTCGGTGCGAGGGCGCGAGCGATCGCGGCACCGAGACCGCGAGCTGCGCCGGTGATCAACGCCTTCGGGCGCGCCGATTCGGATGCGGAGGCAGTGGTCATGGGGCCAACGCTAGCGGGCGGGTCAGGCGCAGCCGCGGGCATCCGGGGCGAGCCCGCGCGGAGCCGCTGGGTCGCTGAAGCGCGCGTCGGCCGGAGACAGCGGTCAGCGGGCCATGAGGGAGGCAGGCGCCGAGCAACGCCGCCGTCCGACAGGCCCGGCCCGCCATTCGGATATGCACCGCGCCCTCCGCGAGGTAGTTTCGCCCTATGACGGATCCGTCGCACAACTACGGGCGGGAAGACCCGCACCAACAGCCGTACACGCAGCCGTACACCCAGCACTCACAGCAGCAGCACGGGCAGCAGCAGTACGCACAGCAGCCGCAGCAGTACGGGCAGGAACCGCAACGGCAGATGCCGCAGATCAATCTGGGCAGACTCTGGGCGGGCGGTCTCGGTACGGCCGTTGTCGTCGCGCTGGTGATCGTCGTCGCGATCATGCTGGTCCGCGGGATTTTGAAGATCTCGGTGCTCTCGCCCGAAGGGGCGGGCGCCTACGGCACGGTCTCGACCACCTCCTACGCGGTGGCCGGTGCCGCTGCCGCCATCGCCGCCACCGGTCTGCTGAACCTGCTGCTGGCCTTCATGCCGAGCCCCATGCAGTTCTACTACTGGATCACCGGCCTGCTCACCGCACTGGCGGTGCTGCTGCCCTTCACCCTGGTCGCCGATCTGGACGCGAAGATCGCCACCGCGGTGATCAACCTGATCGCCGGACTCTGCATCATCACGTTGCTCGGCTCGATCGGCGCCAGCGCGATCCAGCGGCCGCAGCAGCAGTACTGATCGGCACCGTCGGCTCCGCTCGGCATCGTGCCGGAGCCGGCGCTCGGCCGCTGGTCGCCTCACGGCGGACGGATCGGTGGCGCACCGGAAACGCCGCGCCCATGGCCGCGTAACTCCCGAACCCGACCTGCGCTAGGCCTACCGCCGTCGACGTCACCGGTGTCCAAGGACTTCCGGCCGCGTGAATACCGGCGCGGCCCGGTCTGGCCTGTGATGACGTGGCTGCCGTGACCCGCAGGCCGAATCGTCGTGGCGGTAGGTCCCATTCGTCCGGATACTGGGTGAAACGTCATGGCAGGTCGGAGGCTCGGATATGACACTTGCACAGCGGATCACACCCGATGTGGTCGCGGCGGGGGAGACCTGGGGAATTTCCGGCGGCGACTTCCTGCTGGTCTACATCCCGGTCGCGGTGCTCGCCATCGCGGCGAGCCTGTATTTGCGGTTCAAGTCCGTCTACCGGCAGGCGTCCGCTTCGGATAGCCCGTCGCTGGAGAAGCTGACCGCTCCGGAGACCGCGATGCTGTTCGGCAAGCAGCGTGCGGTGACCGCGGCCGTGACCTTGCTGCGCAGCCATGAGCTCATCGATTCGGATGCGACTCCGACCCGGACCCCGACGTCGGCCGAACGCGCACAGCTGGACTGGTTCACCAGCGCGATCTACGGCGTGCTCGGGTACAGGAAGCAGACGATCGCCGATATCACCAAGGCCGCCTCCGAGCCGGTGAAGCAACTGCGAACCTCGCTGGTCGAGCGTGGATATATCCCCAGCGATGCCGATCGGCGCGAGGCGCGTGACGCCGTCATGCCGATCCTGATCGTCGGCATCCTCGGCCTTGTCCGGTTCATCGCGGGGATCATCGCGGGCAACCCGTCGGGATTCCTGGTGCTGTGCCTGATGGTATTGGCATTCTGCGGGTGGTGGGTGGTGTCCCCGGACTCGCTGACCCCGCGCGGTGCGGCCGCCAAGGCGCGCGCCATTACCGATAATTCGCATCTGCGGCCGTCGAATTCGCCCGCGTACACCACCTACGGTGTCGGCGCGGCTGCGGTCGCGGTCGCGATATTCGGTGTGGCCGCCCTGACGTTGCTCGACCCCGGTCTCGCGCAGGCCGTTGAGCCCCCGAACGATGGCGCCGATACCGGTAGCGGCGACGGCGGTGGTGGTGACGGCGGCGGCTGCGGTGGCGGTGGTTGCGGTGGCTGTGGTGGTTGCGGCGGATGAGATCGTGAACGGTCTGCTGCCCGACGGGGCGCTCGGCATCGGCTGGCGGCCCGAGATCTGCGGGCTGATCGACCAGCTCGACGGTCTCGACTTCTGTGAGGTGATCGCGGAATCGCTGTCGGGGTCAGCGAGCGTGCCACCCGAGTTGGCGGCGTTGCGCGCGCGGGGGACCGTCGTTGTGCCGCATGGTGTCACGCTGTCGCTCGGCGGGGTCGATCCGGTGGATGAACAGCGGATCGCCCACCTCGCGGAGTGCGCGAACCGGGTATCCGCGCCGCTGGTGAGCGAGCACGTCGCGTTCGTGCGCGCCGGTGGGCTCGAAGCCGGCCATCTGCTGCCTGTGCCGCGCACTCGCGCTTCCTTGGAGGTGCTGACGCGCAATATTGCCCGTACGCAGAACGATCTGCCGGTGCCGCTCGCGGTCGAGAACATCGCCGCACTGTTCAACTGGCCCGACGACGAATTCACCGAAGCGGAATTCCTCACCGAACTGGTCGAACGCACCGGCGTGTATCTGCTGATCGATATCGCGAATGTGTACGCCAATGCCCGCAACCGCGCCCGCGACCCCCTCACCGAACTACTGCGCCTGCCCACCGATCGCCTCGCCTACTGTCATGTCGCGGGCGGTACCGATACCGGCGGGTACTACCACGACACCCACCAGCACCCGGTCCCCGCCGAAGTGCTCGACCTGGTCGCCGAATTCACCGTTGGATGCCCGGCGCCCTTGATGCTCGAACGCGACGGCAACTATCCGCCGGCGGACGAACTCCTCGACGAACTCGACGCCATCGCCAATGCCGGTGCGCGCGCACCGATTACCGCCCGTGCGCGCTCAGTCCGCTCACCCCAGGGGAGGAGACCATGACTCCCGGCGTTTCCGGAAGTGCCCGGGACGGCTGGACGGGCACACCCATCGACACGCTCGGCGAACAACAGGCCGCCCTGGTCCGCGCGCTGGTCGCGGGCGATGCGACCCCTCCTGGATTCGACGACGAAGCCCTCCGCGCCGCCGAAACGGCCCTGCTCCGGAAGCGTGCCGGAATCCTCGCTCGGCACAATCCGATGCTCGCCGACGCGGCAGGCCCAGCCTTCGAGCAGGAGTTCGCCTCCTGGGCGCGCGGACGACCGAAGATCTCGACCGACGCCGAGATTGCCGGTTTTGCCGAACACTTGGGAATCCGGCTGCCCGGCAGCAACACCCGCCTCGCCTGCATTTTCCGCAGCTTCATCCGCCGAATGCGGCCTCGCCGAGCCCGGTAGCAGGTTTCGTCCAGTTCTCAATTACTCATATTGGAACTCGCTACTTCAAAAACAGGAAGTAACGAGCTATGCTGATGAACCTCACGACCAGGAGGTGCCATGGCGAGGCGGGAGATCGGGTCGATTCAACCCATGTTCGCGGGCGCCGCCGACCAAGCCGTCGACTGGTTGGCGGGTACGTCGCGGCCGGTGCCCGCCACCTCGTGATTCGCCTGGCTACCGAACACCACGATGAGGGCCTGGAGGAATTCGCCGACCAGGTGCTGCCCACACTGCGAGAGAAGGATTCGCAATGACAACATTCGTTCTCGTCCACGGCGCATGGCACGGCCCATGGGCATGGTCGCGAGTAGTCCCGCTGCTGCACGCCGCCGGGGCGCGCACCCGCACGCCTGATCTCAGCGCCGTCGGGGACCACGGCCTCCACGACCACGCCGCCATCGTTGCCGCCGCCCTGGATACCGCACGGGACGACGAGATCGTGCTGGTCGGGCACAGCTATTCGGGGCTGGTCGTGCGGGAGGCGGCCGATGCCCGCCCTGATGTGGTCAGCCATATCGTCCTGGTGGACGGATGGGCGGGAGGCAACGGGGTCAGCATGTTCGACCTCGCTCCCGAAGCCTTCGTCACCTCCGTTCGGGCGGCGGCCGAGGCGCGCGGGGGTGGTCGGCAGATTCCGGCACCCCCTCCTGCGGCATTCGGCATCCTCGACGCCGACGACGCGGAATGGCTGAGTGCGCGCCTGCTCCCACAGCCACTGCGCGCATTCGCTGAACCCACCCACCTCAGCGGAGCTGTCGACCGGATCCCCGGCACCGCGATCTACTGCAGGCCACAGACCTATCCGTTCGAACGGTTCGGTGCGGCCCTCGGCTATCGGACCCGCGCGCTGGACGGTGCACACGACGTGATGCTGACCCACCCCGAATCGCTCACACAGATGCTCCTGGACGCTTCGCTCCTGCAAAATCAGGAAGCGTGAAGTTTAGAGTGATGAAGTGGACCAGCGAACCTACAACCAGTACTGCGCGACCGCGCGCACCCTCGACCTCGTAGGTGAGCGCTGGACCCTGCTGCTGATCCGCGAATTGCTGACCGGCCCCAAACGATTCGGCGACCTGCAAACGAGCCTGCGCGGACTCGGCACCGGCCTACTCGCCACCCGCCTGAAACATCTGGAACACGAAGGTCTCGCACAGAAGATTACGCTCCCGCCACCCGCCCGAACCCCCGCATACGCCCTCACTCCAGCAGGTGAGGAATTGGGCCCCGCGATCCTCGCGCTGGCCCGGTGGGGCCTGAAATGGGCAATGGGCGAACCTCGCGAGACCGAAACGTTCCACCCAGGCTGGGCAGTGCTCGGCCTACGGGCATGCTTCGATCCCGAGGCCGCCACCGGACTGCGTGCGGTCTATGAATTCCATATAGACGACGAGGTCTTCCACACCCGCATCGACGACGCGACCATCGAGGCACTACATGGGCCGGCCCAACACCCCGATGTGACGATCACGATCGGCACCGAGGCATTCCTGCGTTTGACTGGCCAAGACCTCACCCTCGCCGAGGCGATCGAGACCGGTGCCGCATCGGTCTCCGGCGACGGCGAGGCCCTGCGCCGCCTGAAGGGCTTGTTCCGGCTACCACTGCCACACGACCGGAAAACGGACCGGCCATCGTCGTAACCGCCGTGCACGAGTTATCGGCTCGCGGCGGCGCGAGATGGGCGTGGGTCGCCACGGCTATCGATGACACCAGCGCGACATGGTCGACACCAGCCTGCCGAGCGGCGTCGATGATGTCGGCACCGGGCCCCCCGTCGCTGGCAGAGCCCAGCACCCGAAGATGAATCGGTAAGAGTCGCCGATGAATTTGTCTCTGCCCGGCCGTCGTACCCATCGACAGAGCTGCGACGCGGCACGCCGAGCATCCAGGCCGACCCGTCGCAACCAACAACTGGAAGAAGCGGAATCACCATGCAGTACACGCTGATCTACTCCTACAACCCCGCCGAAGTCGAACAAGCCGACGCCGAGGTCCAGGAATGGATCGCCTTCGACGGCGATGTCCGCGAAGCCGGAATCTTCGTGCACGAAGCGGGCCTCCACCCCGGCCACGACGCACGAACCGTCATGGTCCGCGACGACAAGGTCGCAGTCGACAAGGGCGTCACCGGCGATGTGGTCGCAGGTTTCTACATACTCGACGTACCCAACATCGACACCGCCATCAAATGGGCCCAACGCATCCCCACCGCCCAATACGGCCATATCGAACTCCGCCAGGTCGTCGAGCCCTAAAGCGGTACCCCGACGAGAGGTACATGACGCAGGTGACACGCCGCAAAGCCTCGCCTCATGTACCTCTCGTCGAACGGCGCCGTGGGGGCGGGGGGGAATGCGTGGGGGTCGGGGTGTTGTGGGTGTGGCGACGGGTGCGTGCGAGATATTGCCGTTGCGATCAGCTCGGGCGGACTCGGGAGATCGTTCGGACCGCATCGAGAACGGATCGCCCCGCCTCCACGTCACCGACAGCGATCCTGGCACTGCCGTCGGGGTATGCCTTGGCGCCGATTCCTGCTCTGCGCAAAGCCGTCGCGATGCCGGGGCCGGGGAGGTAGAGGAAGTTGGCGTAGCTGTAGGGGGGCTCTATGCCCGTGCGCCGCAGGGCCTCCCGTAGCGATTCGCGTTCCTCGGTGATCCTGGCGACGCGCACCGCTAGTTCGGGTTCGGCGGTGTATGACGCGGAGACTGCGGTGACCGCGAATGTCGGCGTTCCGAAGGGGAGTTGCAGGCGGCGGATGCGGCTGATCAGGTCGGTGTTGCCGAAGACATAGCCGATGCGCAGGCCTGCCAGGCCATATGCCTTGGAAAAGGTGCGCAGGATAAGGAGATTCGGGTAGTGGGCGAGGAGGGTATCGGTATCCATCCGGTCGCCGGCAGGGAGGAATTCGACATACGCCTCATCGAGTATGACCGGCACCCGGGTAGGGATCGCGCGGAGGAACCAGCGCAGGTCGCGCTTCGAAACGAGAGTTCCGGTGGGGTTGTGCGGGCGACACAGCACCACCAGCCTCGTCCGGCTGCTGACGGCGCGTGCCATCGCGCGTAGGTCCTGGTCACCGGCGGCGTCGAGCGGGACGCCGACGACATCGACCCCGGTCATCCCGGCCATGATCGGGTACCCGTCGAAGGTCGGCATGCCCAGCACCATTTCCGCGCCCGGCCCGGCCAGCGTGTGCATGATCTGCATGGCCACTCCGGTGGCGCCGGCGCCGACGACCACCTGGTCCGGGCGCACGCCGAGTTGGCCGGCGATCACTTTGGGCAGACGCGCAGGCAGGAATTCGGGATACCTGTTCGCCTGACTCAGTTCCTGCTGTATCGCTTCACGCACCGAAGGCAACGGCGGGAAAGGATTCTCGCTCAAACTCAGGTCGAACCGGATCGATGGTGCCGCGAGATGGAAACGGCGCGACGATCGGCTCCGGTCGGCCACCTGAATGCTCATCGCCGCGCACCCCAGCGCACCGCGGCCGCAGCGGCGAAGTCACCGGCGTGGGCGAACGCCGACATGAGCACGACCGAACCATTACGCAACCGACCTGCCCGGTTCTCCACATCCAGAGTCACCGGAATCCCTGCGGCGAATAGATTTCCGCAACTGTCGAACGTGTCCGGATGACGCTCGGCGGGCAGCTCCAACGCATCATGCCAATTGCGCAGGAACAGTCGGTTCGGCTGATTGGTGACGAACGTATCGATATCGCGCCCCTTCACCCCGATCCGATCGCATACCGCCAGCGCCACCTCCGGAACCAGCCGATTTCCGCGCGCGAAGACCTTGGTGATCTTCGATTCGGTGAAGCTCACGCATCCCTGGCCCTCGCCCGGCTCCCAGTACTTGCGGTCGCCGTTGGTGGAAAAGTCCATATCACCAGCGAATTCGGGGTACGTACGGCATTCGATGTCGAGGATCGGTGCGCTGTCGTCGCGTACCAGCAGGCCGACACCGCAACCGTCACCGGGTACGGGCGCCTGGGCGAGTTTGCGGATATCGGGCTGTGTGAACACCGGGCCCGCGCAATTCTGGGTCGCGGCGATGAGCGCGGTTCTGGCGTCGGTGGTGCGCATGATGGTCTGGGCCAACGCCATCATGTGCACGAACGCCGCGCAGCCGCCGTTGTGCAGGTCGAAGACCCAGCTGGGCCTGGCATCGAGCCTGCGCGCCACCTCCGGGCCGCAACCCATGACCGGATTGTCGGGCAACTGGGTATGGGTGAGGAGGATGTCGATATTCGACAGGAAGTCGGCGCCGTGCCG
The DNA here is from genome assembly GCF_042754945.1 of Nocardia sp. NPDC059180. Classification (NCBI taxonomy): domain Bacteria; kingdom Bacillati; phylum Actinomycetota; class Actinomycetes; order Mycobacteriales; family Nocardiaceae; genus Nocardia; species Nocardia sp. NPDC059180. Next base: position 129,812 of record NZ_JBHZBU010000001.1, on the reverse strand, counting down.
TGCGATCAACGGCGCCACCGCGCGCTCGACCATATCGACAGCTGTCTCGTCACGGCCGACGTGATGGCGCGTCTTCGGCGATCGGAACATGACGTTCTTGGCCATCCGATCCGACCGGGAGAACTGGGTGAAGTACTCCGTCCCGATCGGTTCGCCGGGCAGATAGCTCGCCACATCGATCAAGCTGACCGTCGGCTGGCGTGGTGCGTCAGGGTCTGTCATCAACTCATCCATTCCGGCTTGATCGGCAGTCCATGTGTGGCGCGGTATTCGCAGATCGCCTTGAGATTGTCCATCTCCAATTGGTGTCCGGCGGAGAACATTTCCCAGAAATCGCCGACCCACACCGGACGTTTCGGCGGTGCGGTTTCCGGATAGCGGTTCTCGTCGTAGAAGGGGTGCCGGCAATTCACCCACAGCACAACCGAACCCGGCTTGTCGAACACCACCTGCGCGTCCACGACGCGCATCAGATACACCATCCACAGGTGAAACCCCTGGTCCCAGGCACAGTGGTAGTCGACGGTCATGGCATCCGGGTTTGCGACGGTGCGGGTGTAGATCTTGGTCGTATCGCCGAGCCGGTCATGTGCCAGCCATAGTCCTGGCTCGTCGGTCTCGGCGAAACCGCGAAGGCTGTAGGTCCATTCCTCCAACGACCTGGTATCGGCCAGATATTCGTAGACCTCCTGCGGTGGTGCGGCGATATAGGCCTGAACCGGGCAGAAATCGCCGTAGATCTGGTCGTGCGGATACACCGACCGCAGCATGTCCATGATGATCGGTGTGGTGGCCTCCTTATCGGAGTTCTCGATGCGCAGCAAGCCGGGGATCGCTTGGTCCGTCACGTCGCTGAGGGCGGGCAGAGCGCTTGTTGTCACGGTGAACTCCTGAGAAATGGCAGGAACGGGGGGATTTCGTCGGGGTCGCAGTCGATCGAGAGGAACGACGGGCCCGGACCGCCTAGGCATTCGGTGAGTGCCGCGGGTAGCTCGGCCAAGGTGTGTACCGAGCAGACGCGTAGCTGCGGGAACATCGCGGCGACGCCGTCACCCAGCCGGGCGGGCTGGAATCTGTTGAAGCTGTATCGATCCCGGTACAGCAGTTGTTCGCGCGTCACGCACATGGCGTGGGCATTGTTGTTGAACACGATGAAGGTGATCGGTAGTGCGTGCTCGATGGCGGTGTGCAACTCCATGCCGTGCATGAAGAACGAGCCGTCGCCCGCGATCACCACGGTGCGGTGACCGTCCGGTGCGCGCGCGAAGGCGGAACCGATGCCCGCGCCGAACGCATAACCCATCCCGCCCATACCGAGCGCGACCACGAAACGGCCATCGCGCGGCACCCGCAATTGATGCACCACGGCCGCGCCGGTATTGCCGGCGTCGGCGAACACGTCGGCGCCGTCGGGCAGCGCCGCCTGGATCGCCGCGACGATGTGGCGGTAGCGCAGACCCGGACCATGCGATTCGGGTACCGCCATCGGCGTGAGGGTGCGAGCGGGGGCGGTGCGGGTGACACGAGTGGTGCGTACCGCGGTGGCGACCGAGGATGCCGGGTCGGGTGGCGCGGCGGGGGCGATGATCGACTCGGCCAGCTCGCCGTCGGCGTGCCCGTCGTGGCCGCCGCGCAGCCGCTCCAGGATGGTGCGCAATGCGACAGCGACATCGGTGCAGGTCGCGTGGACCGCGGGCAGATGCGGCATCGCCAGTCCGATGCTGGCGATCGTGGTCCGCGCCAGCAGATCGTCGAGCCCGGTACGCGCGGTCACCGGCATCGGGGTGCCGACCAGCAGGCACAGCGCGGCGGCTTCCAGGGCTTGGGCGAGTTCGCGGTGGCCCATGGTTCCCGCGACGCCGCAGAACGCGGGTTCGGAGTTGTCGTAGGTGTCCTTGGCGTCGGGCGCCACACCGACCTGCGCGCCCAGTTCGGCCACCAGCTCGGCGAGTGCGGTGCGGGCGTCGTCACGAGCCACCTGATCGCCCGCGATGACCACCACCGACCCGAGGTTGTGTGCCGTTTCCAGCGCGGTCATCACGCGCTCCAGTTCGTCGTCGTCGAGCCAGGTGGCGCGCGGGTCGGGACGGAATGCCGGGATATCGCCCATGTCGGCCTGCTGGACATCCTTCGGAAGCAGCAATACCGACGGCCCCCCGCGGCGAGCCGCGCGCAGCGCCCGTGCCAGCCGTTCGGGCAGTTCGGCCGGCGCGGCGACCCGTGCGCAGTAGCGGCTGATCGAACTGAACAGCCGGACCGCGTCGATCGCACCCGCTTGACCGCTCGAGTCCTGGAAGGCGCCGTGCCCTTCCAGCGCGGTCGGCGGCTGACCGATCAGCGCAAGCACCGGAACCCGCGAGGCATACGATTCGGCAAGTCCGGCAACGAGATTCATCGCACCGCCACCGGAGGTCGCGGCGACGACGCCGAGCCCGCTGGTCGAGCGGGCACAGCCGTCGGCCATGGTGGCGGCGGAGAACTCATGTTTGGCCACCACGCCGGTCACTGCGCCGCCCGCGTCGAAGACGGCGTCGTAGAGGTCTTCGATATTGGCGCCGTCGACGCCGAAGATATGTCGCACGCCGAGGTCCGGCATGGTGCGCACCAGATAGTCCACAACTCTGTCGGGCATCGAACCTCCTTCCCGCACCGAGTCGGCAGCGCCGTGCACCGCCCATGAGGAGATACGGGACCGGTGCTGCCGGGGTTCACCCTGATCGGGGGCGCTTTCCGTCCTACTATTGCGTGTACGTATACATCTACGTATAGTCATGGCCATGCCCAACAAGACGATCTACGTTGCCGACGACGACCTACCCCTGTTCCAGCGGGCGCAGGAGCTTGTCGGCGGCAATCTGTCGGGGGCCGTTGTCACTGCGCTGCGCCGGTTCATCGAACTGGAGGAGGGCAGGCAAGAAGGGTTCGAGGACGTCGTGCTCCGGGTCGGTCACAACGGTGTCCGGCAGGTCCGGTTCGAGGGTGCGCTGCTCGGCGAATGGCGCGATGTCAACGACACTCGCACCGAACACGTTCGGGTCTTCCGCAGCCGCAAGGGCAAGTTCGTCCTGCATGCCCAGTACTCCAACTGGGACGATCTCCCGGATATCACCGTGAACGGCTGGAAAGACTGGAAGAGCTGGCGGCGCATGCTCGGCGTCGGCGATCAGGATTGGGGTGACTTCATTCTGGTAATCGTTGATTCTCTCGCCGAACTGAAAGGCGAGATTCCGGACAAGCTCTATGAGCGGGTCGCGGACATCGCGGACCGCCCGCCCATCGAAGAGCTGGACATCTGAGGCGCGGGCCGATTGCTCGAAGCCGGCGTCATGGCGTGCTCGGCAACCCGCCGATCGCCTAACTGAACATCCACATCCGACAACACCGCCCCTCGGGGAGCGGTGCGGGGTATTCATGCTGTCATTCGCATTGTTTTATGAGAAATTCGTGGAAGGAAAGGCCATGTCCACAGGTGGACGCGCATCGGCTATCTGGGTCTCGGGGCTCCGAAAAGCCTACGGCGACAAGGTGGTACTCGATGCCATCGATCTGAACGTGCCCGAAGGCACGATCTTCTCCCTACTGGGCCCCAACGGTGCGGGCAAGACGACCACTGTGCAGATCCTCACCACCTTGATCAGCGCCGACGGCGGCGAGATCCAGGTCGGCGGACACGATCTGGCCACCGACCGCGACGCGGTCCGCAGCGCCATCGGCGTGACCGGCCAGTTCTCGGCGGTCGACGAGCTGCTCACCGGCCGGGAAAACCTGGTGCTGATGGCCGATCTGAACCATCTGCCCCGGCGAGCCGGGCGTAACCTGGCCGCGGAACTGCTCGAACGCTTCGACCTCACCGAGGCCGCCGACAAACCGGCGTCCACCTACTCCGGCGGCATGACCAGGCGCCTCGACCTGGCGATGACGCTGGTCGGCGATCCGCGCATCATCTTCCTCGACGAACCGACCACCGGGCTCGACCCGCGCAGCAGGCGGTCGATGTGGGAGATCATTCGCGAATTGGTCGACGACTACAGCGTCACCGTCTTCCTCACCACCCAGTATCTGGAGGAAGCCGATCAGCTCGCCGACCGCATCGCCGTGCTCGACCACGGCCGCATCGTCGCCGAAGGCACCGCGCCCGAGTTGAAGCGGCTCGTCCCCGGTGGACATATCCGCTTGCAGTTCGCCGATCGCGCAGATCTGGACGCGGCGACCACGGCCTTCGGTTCGGTGGCCCGTCCGGTCGATGACGATCTCACCCTCGCCGTACCCGGTGACGGCGGTATCGGTTCGGTGCGCGCGGTCCTCGACCGGCTCGATGAATTCCACATCCCTGCCGAAGGCTTGTCGGTCCACACACCCAACCTGGACGACGTCTTCCTCACCCTGACCGGATCCTCCGTCGCGGACAAGGAGCCCGTGCGATGACCACCGCAACCTGGCAGGCCCAGCCCAGTAGAACCGCAAACACAGTCGCGGACTCGCTGACCATGCTGCGCCGCAATCTGCTGCACGTACGACGCTATCCGAGCATGACTTTCAGCATTCTGATCATGCCGATCGTGCTCATGCTGATCTTCAATTACGTCTTCGGCGGAGCACTCGAAGCCGGCCTCGAACCGGGCGCGAAATACATCGACTACCTGGCACCGGGCATGTTGCTGCTGCTCCCGGCGTATCTGACCGTGTCGGTGGCGGTGTCACTTGCCACCGATGCGACCAAGGGCATCGTCAACCGGTTCCGGGTGATGGCGATCTCGCAGTCGGCCATGCTGACCGGGCATGTCGTCGGCACGCTGATCCAGGGGGCACTCGCGCTGGCGGGCATGCTCGGGGTGGCCATGCTGATGGGGTTCCGCCCCGACGCGACCCCGGTCGAGTGGCTGGCGGTGATCGGGTTGCTGCTGTTCGTGGTGTTCGCCTTCACCTGGCTGGCCGTCGCGTTCGGTCTCGCCGCGCCGAATCCGGAGAGCGCGAGCAATATGCCCTTCCCGATCGTGATGCTGCCGTTCCTCGGTAGCGGCCTGGTCCCCACCGACACCATGCCGACCGTGCTGCGCTGGTTCGCCGAGTACCAGCCGTTCACGCCGATCACCGAAACCATCCGCGGACTGCTGATGGGCACCGAGATCGGCGCCAACGGGATCATCGCGCTCGCCTGGTGTGTCGGTATCGCGGGTCTCGGATACCTGTGGGCCATGGCGTTGTTCAAGCGGCAGACCCGCTGATTCGTCCCCTTCGATCCCCTGCTTCGGTAGGGGATCGTCGGCGTGTGGGGGCAGGCGGCGAGGAGCGCGGGCAGGGCTGTCGGCAACGGCCGGGGTTCGCGGGGTCGGGCAGCTTTGGCGGGTCGGCGGCCTGTCCCTCCGCCCGCGACCTCAGTTGCGCTCGACCTCGATCGGATGGGTCGCCAACAGCGACAGTGGCAGCGGCTGCCTGCGCAGCACATGCCCCCACAGGTCGGTGCGGCGCGTGGTGATGGGATCGCTGGGCAGGGCCGAGAGCACGATCCAGTCGTCCTGCTCGAGTTCGCCCTCGAGCTGGCCGAAGGTCCAGCCCGCGTAACCGGCGAAGACGCGGACCCCCTCCACCAGCGGGGCGATCACCGCGGGGTCGCTGTCGAGGTCGATCAACACCACCCGGCCGTCGATGCGGCGCAGGCCCGCGACGCCGTCGATCGAAGCGCCGACCCGCAGTGTGCCGAGACACAGTGCGGCATCGCGTTTGACCGGGCCGCCGACGAACAGGGTGCGCGGCGCCGCGGCGACCTCGGCCCACTGCGGCAGCACATCGTGGACGGCGGTATCGCTCGGCCGATTGATAACCACGCCGAGACTGCCCGCATCATTGTGTTCGATGATGTAGATGACGGTGCGGCGGAAGGTGGGCTCCACGAGTTCGGTCGAGGACACCAGCAGGGTGCCCGCGCGGATTATCTGTTCGCCGCGGTGCGAGCTTCGCCGGCCGTGCTCTTCGCCACCGCCGCGACCGCCGCGAGTTTTCCGATCATCCGGGTCTTCTGCGCGTGCCACTCCGTCATCATCGCAGTAATCGCGCCGTCGCGCCGCTTGTCTTCGCGTTCCGTGTCGCGCGGAACGCCCGATCAGGGCGTGACAAGATCAACAGCCACGTTGACCAGGCGGTGCGGAGTCGTAGAGTCTGCGGCATGCAACCGCCCGAGGTCATCCTCGACAACAGCGACGCCGTGTACGACTACTACCGCTCCCACCAGCAGCGGCGGTTCCAGGCGCGCGCGGCATACGCGCTGCTCGGGCGGCGTTTCCGGCCGCGCATCAGCTACGCCGCCGGTGCGAGGGCGCGGATCGCGGAACTGGTTCGCGCTCGCAAACCACTGCTCATCGCGATCAACCACCTGTCCCAACTCGACCCGTACACCGTCGCCGCCGCCGCCTGGCGCAGCGAACTGCGCCCGCGCATCGGCCGGGTGCGGGTACTGGCCAAAGACGAGTTGTTCCTCGAACGCGATCAGCGCCGCAAGATCGACATGATGGGCGGCATCCCGGTCTTCCGCGGCCGCGACCACGGCCTGCGTGCGGTGAACGCGGCAGGTCAGCGCATGATGGACATCTGCGCTGATCGCCTGCACGACGGTGACGGCCTAGCGGTGTTCCCCGAGGGCACGTGCAACGACGTCGACCCGACCCAGGTGCAGCCGATCGGCAGCGGTATCGGCCACATAGCCTTCCGCACCATGAAGCTCGGCACCGAACCCGCACTGCTCAGCATCGGCCTCAGCTACGGGCCGCGCGCCGATCCGGCGGCGGAGCCGACGAAGGAAGAAGCCAAGTCGGCCAGCTTCTACTTCGGGGTCCCGATCACCGAACTGCCTGCCCGACCCGCCGAGATCGCGCGGTTGGTGCGGACGGATCTGCAGCAGGCGTTGGACGGGGCGGTCGCCGCGTACTGAGTGCTACTGCGGAAGACCGAGCCGTCCGCGAGCCCAGTGCGGCACCATCGGCAGGTACTCGGGTCGGGTTTCGACGAAGTGGCGCACCATCGGGCACATCGGGAGGGCGCCGAGGTGGTCGGCGCGGGTCTGGTTCAGCGCGGACTCGACCAGGACGCGACCGTAGCCCTGCCCCTCGTGCTGGGGATAGATCTCGGTATGCACGAAGGCCCGTTCGGCATTGGTGTCCTGGTACTCCGCGTACCCGGCGATCGCGCCGTCGACGTAGATCTCGAAGCGTTCCAGTGCGGTGTTGTTACGGACCTCTGTCGACATGGCTTGAAGCTACTCCACCCACGGGCCGGGAACACATCGCAACGTGTCGGCCGGGGTATCGGCGGGCGTGCACCTCGCCGCCCGAGCCGTCGTGCTCGGAAGCGATCCGGATGGGCCACACCGACACGGGATTCGGCTTCGACCCTGCGCGCCCGGTCACCGAGCACTGCGCTACGCCAGCGCCCGAATCGTGGCGGCGGCCGAGCCGAACGTGGTGATGGCGTGCACGCCGGCTGCTGCTCGACCAGGAGTGGAGAATGCTCGGCATGGAGTCGATGCCGGCGGTCGTGCTCGCCCCGGACAAGTTCAAGGGGTCGCTGACCGCTGCCGAGGTGGCATCTGCGCTGGCCAAGGGGATTGCCGAGGTGCGTCCGGACGCGCGGGTGATGCGGGTTCCGGTGGCCGATGGTGGTGACGGGACCGTCGACGCGTTCGTGGCGGCCGGGTGGACGCGGGTCTCGCTGCGGGCGCCCGGGCCGACCGGTGAACTCTTGGAGACGTCGTACGCGGTGCAGGGTGATACCGCGGTCATCGAGCTCGCGGCCGTGGCCGGCCTGTCGAAACTCCCCGGCGGTCGCCCGGACCCGCTGAACGCCAGTACCTTCGGGCTCGGCGTCCTGATCTCCCACGCGCTCGACGCCGGCGCCACACGAATCGTCCTCGGCCTCGGCGGCAGCGCGTCGACCGACGGCGGAGCGGGCATGCTGACGGCGCTCGGTGCGCGGGTAATTGGCCCCGATGGGAGCGAATTGCCCAGGGGCGGCGCGGCTTTGCTGGATGCGAAGCGCGTGGACCCGAGAGGGTTGCATCCTGGTCTTGCGGCTGCGCACTTCATCGTGGCCAGCGATGTGGACAATCCACTGCTCGGCCCTTCGGGTGCGGTCACGGTGTATGCCCCACAGAAGGGCGCAAGTCGCCACGACATGGCGATCCTCGAAGCAGCACTGCACAATTGGGCTCTGCTCACCGGTCGCGAGTTCGCCGCGCGCCCCGGCGCGGGTGCGGCCGGCGGAACCGGCTTCGGTGCCATGGCCCTCCTGGGCGCCGAGATGCGCAGTGGAATCGAGGTCGTGCTCGAACTCCTCGACTTCGCCACCGTGCTCGAATCCGCGACGTTGGCCATCACCGGCGAGGGCTGCTTGGACCAGCAGACCATGCATGGCAAAGCGCCGATGGGCGTCAGCGCCGCCGCGCGAGCTGCGGGTGTCCCGGTTGTCGCCGTCGCAGGACGCTCCGAACTCACCGCTGAACAGCTCGCCGCAGCGGGATTCGCGGCTACCTATACCCTCGCTGAGCTGCAACCCGATCCAGCCCGCTCGATCGGCGACGCCGCCGCGCTGCTCGAACAGATCGGAGCCCGGATTGCCGCCGAACAACTCGACGGCCGAGACCGGGGCTAGTCACGGTTCTCGGCTGATCCGGACATCACGTCGATCAGGCCTTGGCCGGCCACAGGCACAGCACGTGGAAGACGACAGCGAGCAGCGGCCAGGTGAACAGCGGTAACCGACGCGAACCCCCTGGGTTCGATCGTGGTCGAGCCGTTCTCGACCGGCCTGGGTTTCGATGCCTCAACTGGCCGCCGACATCAGGTTTGTGAACAGCACACCCCGATGCCGATCACCCCACTCTTCCAAGGGCCGTAGCGCTACCGCGAGTTCGGCGCCCAATGGGGTGAGCGAGTATTCGACGCGGGGTGGGATCTCCGGGTACACCTCGCGGTGCACGACGCCGGAGGTTTCGAGGTGGCGCAGGTTCTCGGTGAGCACCTTCTCGCTGACGCCCTCGAGCAGGCGGCGGATCTCGCCGAAGCGGCGGGGCCCCTCGCTGAGCACCCACATCAGGTGCAGCCGCCATTTACCGCCGACGACGTCGATCGCCACGGTCATACCGCAGACATCGTGATCCGTGTCACTGCCGGTCGTCATTGGATTCTCCTGACCTCGATACGGACCTCGACGTAAGCAACCGTACCCGCACGTGCGTTCTTGTGGCTCCTACCTGCGCGGATGAAACATCTATACCGGCGCAGGCAAACAACCGTATCGACTTTCGAAGGATCAGCACATGTCTCAGCAGCAGGGCAGCACGGCCTCGGTCTCGGTCATCGGTCTCGGCCCGATGGGTCAATCGATGGTGCGGGCCTTCTTGAAGGCGGGTACCGAGGTGACGGTCTGGAACCGCAGCACCGCCAAGGTCGACGCCATGGTGGAGCTCGGCGCCAAGCGCGCCGACACCGTCGCCGAGGCGCTCGACGCCAACGAGGTGATCGTGGTGAGTCTGACCCACTACGACGCCATGTACGACGTGCTCGGCCAGGCGACGGACCATCTCGCGGGCAAGGTCATCGCGAATCTGTCGTCGGATTCGCCGGAGAAGGCGCGCGCGGGTGGCGCCTGGGTGCGTTCACACGGCGCCGAGTTCGTCTCCGGCGGTTTCATGTCGGCGGGCGACAATATCGAGCACCCGGCCTCGTACGTCTTCTACAGCGGGCCGCGCGAGGTGTTCGACGCGCACGCCGAGCTGCTGCGCCCGCTGAGCCCGCAGGAGTACCTCGGCACTGATGACGGTCTGGCGCAGGTCTTCTACCAGGCGCTGCTCATCACCTTCCACCCGTGGATCCTGTCCTACCACCAGGCGCTGGCGGTGGTCGAGCGTTCCGGTCACGACATCGACCAGTTCCTGCCGTACGCCATTCGCTCGGCAGGGGCCTACCCGTTCTTCATGGAGGAGTACGCCAAGGAGGCGAAGGCCGGCGGCTGGGGTGATCGGGCGGCCTTGAAGATGATGGACGCGGGTGCCCAGCACATCATCGACGCCAGCGAGGAGGTCGGCGTCGACGCAACGCTGTCGCACACCTCGCAATCGCTGTGGCGCAAGGCCATCGCCGCGAGCGAGGCGAGTGGCAGCCCGGTCTCCATGTTCCAGCTCATGCGCGGGGACCAGGACTGACGTCGCCCGACGGCCCGGACTCAGGGCGGCGGCAGGTCGCCGAAACCGTGCGGGCCGGTCGACGGGTATGCTGGCATACCATGAAGCGGACGACGGTGAAACTACCCGACGAACTCGACGACCGTCTGCGTCATGAGGCGCAACGGCGGGGAGTCACCGTCTCGGAGATAACTCGTGCCGCGATCACCTGCTATCTGTCTGCGCCGTCCGAGGGGCGTCGGCGGTTCGGTGCGGCCGGTGCCGGGCGCAGCGGGCAGTCGGATGTGTCGAGTCGGATCGATGAGATCCTGAGCACGGAGTGGGGGAAATAAGCGCTCTGGTCGTCGACGCGGGCCCCTTGTATGCCTACGTCGACGCCGATGACGCCCACCACGAAGCATGTTTGGACCTTCTGCAAACCCATCGAGGCCCGCTCGTCGTGCCGACCCTGGTCATCACCGAGGCGGCATATCTCATCAGCACCCGACTCGGCACCGACGCCGAAGTGCGCTTCCTCGGGGATCTAGCAGAGGGCTTGTTCGCGATCGAACCGGTCCACGCCGCCGACTGGCTGCGGATTGCCGAGCTCGTCGCCAGGTATCGCAACCTTCCCCTCGGCACGGCCGATGCGTCGGTAGTCGCCATGGCGGAGCGTCGAGGGCTGGCAGATATTGCCACCACCGATCGGCGGCACTTCACCGCCGTACGCCCTCGGCACGTCGCGAGTTTTACCCTCTATCCGTAGTCCGTCGGGTTGCACTGCTGATGGACGCCCATTCGCAACACGGTATCGGCCTACTGGCAGCGAGCCATCGCAGACAGCGAAGAAGCCGGAACGCCGATTCCGACGTTCCGGCTGTTTCGCGGCCGCGCGGGGTGAATCAGGCCGTCTCCGAAGACGATCCGAGCCGCGGGAAGGGGGCGGTGGAGAAGACAACCTCCACCGTCACCTCGAAATACTCCGCGATCCGCAAGGCCAGATGCAGGCTCGGGCTGTACTCGCCGCGCTCCAGATACCCAATCGTCTGGTAGTGCACGCCGAGCGCTTCCGCGAGTTCGCGCCGGGAGATGCCGCGCTCGGCGCGCAGCATCGCGATCCGGTTGTAGATGACCTCAGTAGGCACGCTGCAAGGCTTTCTCACGACGTTCGGCCATGGCGGCTCCCGATTCGCGCCGGGCCATCCGGCGCATCACGATCGGGGCGATCAGCAGTCCGGCGGCTGCCCAGATTCCCAGTACCGCAGCGGTTTCCAGATGCCGCCAGGACTGTTCGAGCTCGACCGCCTCCGCGCTCGCGGGCAGCATCGCCGATCGCATACCGAGCCCGATCCAGTACATCGGGAATACCTGCCCGATAACCTGCAACCAGCCCGGCAGTCCGGTGATCGGGTAGAAAATGCCCGAGATGGCGACCAGACCCATCAGCGGCATGGTGAAGAAGAACAGGCCGCGGGGATCGTCGAAGACCGCACCGAGGATCGCGCCGATCGACAGCACTGCGAGCAGGCCGAGCGCCAGTACCCACGCCAGCGTCAGCCAGGAACCGACGCTGTCGAGCGCCACTCCTCCCACGATCACCATGCCCACGCCCAGCAGGATAACCACCTGCGCGAGCACCGCTCCGGCGCTGGCGCCGATCTTGCCGATGAAATAGCCGATCATCCCGTTCGGTGTGGCCTTGGCCCGGAGTAGGGTGCCGTCCTCGCGATCCAGAACCAGATACTGGGCGACGGTGTACAACCCGTTGAACCCGATGATCATCCCGAGCACGCTGGGCAGTGCCAGCGCGCCGAGCTCCAAACCGGTGTCCTGGAAGGTGCTGTTGCGCATGAAGAACAACGCAACCAGTATCAGGATCGGGGTGAGGATGACGCCGGCAACATCCTCGCCATTGGTGAACAGCATCCGCAATTCGATCCGCGCCCGGGTGAATCCGGCCCGAATCGCGACCATGGTTGGGTTCATCGCGCGACCTCCTCGATGGCGTGGATCTCCGCCTGTTCGGACCCGGACTCGTAGTGCCGGACCAGCGCCACATAGGTTTCCTCGAGCGAACCACGGCGTACCTCGAGTTCACCGATATCCGCTCCGAACTGCTGGAACAGCTCGTAGACGAACTTGGTCGACTCTGCGGTGGTGTGCACGAACCGCTGGTCGTCTCGGGTCCAGCGCACCTCGGCGTCCACCGATACCCGGCGTGCCAATTCGTCGGCGGAACCGTCGGCGATGATCCGGCCGCCGGCCAGGATCAGGATGCGGTCGGCGAGCTTTTCCGCCTCGTCCAGATCGTGGGTGGTAAGCAGAATCGTGGTCTGCTGCTCGTCGGCCAAGCGGTGCACCAGGTCGTGGAACTCGCGACGAGCCTCCGGGTCGAAACCGGCGGTCGGCTCGTCGAGGAACAACACCTCGGGCTTCCCGACGACGCCGATGGCCACATCCAGTCTGCGGCGTTGCCCACCGGACAGAGTCGAGACCTTGGCGCCGGCATGTTCGGTGAGGCCGACCAGGGCGATGAGTTCATCGGCGTCCCATGGCCGTCGCGTGCTGTCGGTGCTGTAGGGGCCGTAGAAGGAGCCGAGGTAGGCGAGCAGTTCGCGCACCCGCCATTTGCTGTGGTCGCGCCATGATTGCAGAACCACCCCGACGCGTGAGCGCCAGGCTTCGTCGCCGTGCACCGGTTCGACGCCGAGCACTTCGACCCGGCCGGCCGATGGCGCGCGGAACCCCTCGAGGATTTCGATGGTTGTGGTCTTGCCCGCGCCGTTGGGCCCGAGCATGACCAGGACTTCGCCGTGTCGCGCCTGGAACGTGACGTCGTTGAGGACGTCGTTGGTGCCGTAGCGCATGCGCAGCTTCTCGACATTGAGCACTACGCCATCACCCACAGTCATGGTTTCCCTCCCTGTCGTGGGTTAGTGATGGTTTGTAGCATACCTACTACATTTCGCAGTGACAATGCTTAGTGGCTCAGCATTGACATGCAGCTGCATGGCTGCCTATCCTCGAATCATGCAGCCAAATGGCTGCATATAATGAGAGAACGGCGATGGACGAGATATTCAAAGCGCTGTCCGACCCCAGTCGCAGGCGGCTACTCGACAGCCTCCAGGCTCACAATGGCCAGAGCCTGCGGGAACTGTGCGCGGGCCTGGATATGGCCCGCCAATCGGTCAGCAAGCATCTGGCCGTGCTCGAGGCCGCCAACCTGGTGACCACCAGACGTAGTGGCCGGGAAAAACTGCACTACCTCAATGCCGAACCCATCAACGCCATCGCCGACCGCTGGATCAACCGCTATCACCGCGCGCGAGTGAACACCCTCGCCGACCTGAAATCCGTATTGGAGACCAGTCCGATGAGCGACACCGAATTCGTCTACACCACCTACATCAAAACCACGCCGGAAAAGCTCTGGCAGGCACTCACCGACCCCGCTTTCACCGGCCGCTACTGGGGCGCCACCTTCGACACCGACTGGCAGCAGGGCTCGGAAATGGTGTGGAAACAAGGCAATTGGGTCGGCAAAGACCCGGAACAAGTCGTGCTCGAATCCGATCCTCCGCGCAGGCTGTCCTACACCTGGCACACCATCGGCCCGGAGTTCGCCGCCGAGTTCGGCATGGACCCCGCCGAACTCGCCGAATGGTCCGCCGAATCGCGCTCCAAGATCACCTTCGAGATCGAACCGCAGGGTGAGGTCGTGAAGCTGACCGTCGTCCACGACGGTTTCGACCCCGGAAGCCGCGTCCTCGACGGCATCCAGGGCGGCTGGCCCGCGATCCTGTCGAGCCTCAAGACGCTGCTGGAAACCGGAGATGTGTTGCCCGAGCCCGCCGAATAGCGGCCGGTCGAGCGGCAACCACGGACGGATTTCCGCTCGTTCGAATCCTTTCTCGGTCGCGGATGCTCTTATGGTTGTGACAGTCGAACCGAGACAAGGGCCGCGAGCCATGCCCGCGTGGTCGCGCCCGCACCATCCATCGCGCCGGTCCCCTCGAGGAGGTGGATGGAATGGAACGCGGATGGGCCGGTGAACAGCTCGTGGAGGCGGCCCAGCGGGGTGATCCGGAGGCGATCTCCGCGATCGTCTCCGGCGCCCATCCGCATGTGCGGAGGTTCGCGCAACAATTGTGTGCGTCCTCTGCCGACGCCGAGGACGCCGCGCAAGAGGCTTTGATCACCCTGTATCGCAAGATCGGGACGCTGCGCACCGCGGCAGCCATCGCCTCGTGGATGTTCCGCATCGTGCGCAACGAATGTTTGCGCCGCGCCCGTCGCGCGCTCGACCGCGGGCCGCTGATCGACACCCCCGGCGCCGACACGGTTCTCTCGGCCGAGGACGAAGTCCTGCGCCGGCTCGAGACCGACCAGCTGACGCAGGCGATCACAGCGTTACCCGATCTCCAGCGCAGGGCGCTGATCATGCGTGATGTGCTCGGATACCCGGGACGCGAGACCGCCGAAGCGCTCGGCCTCAGCACCGCGGCCATGAAGTCGCAGCTGCACCGCGCCCGCGCCGCGATCCGGGAAAGCCTCAGCTCGAATCTGTAGTCCGCCATCCCCTACGCGAGTGCGGCCCTCTCGTCGCCGATCCCACGCCAACCGCTTGCGCCAGTGATCGGCCTCCGCGCGCCGCGATGCGTGAAATCGCCCTCCCGAATAGAAGGAAGTCCCGCCATGCTCACCCCCGGATCCTCCGCACCGGCAATCGAACTCGAAGACACCGCAGGACAGGCCTGGCGTCTGTCCGATCACCTCCGCCCGCGCAGTGCCCTCGTGTACTTCATGCGGTCGACGTCCTGCCCGATATGCAACCGCCACGTTCGCGACCTCGTCGCGCGCCGAGACGAGTTCGCCGCCGACAACGTCGGTGTCTACATCGCGGTACCCGAAGACCGCGATCGCGCCCTCGCCTGGAAAACCAAGCACGGCATCCCTTTCCCTGTCCTGGTCGGCTCCGACCGAACCCCGCACGAGTCGATCGGCCTGACCCGCACCGTCTTCGGCTCGATGCAGCAGTCGGGCAGCATCCTCGTCGACCCGGACGGCATCATCCGCCACGTCCACGGCGCCACACTGCCCACCAGCAGCTACGACAAGAAGGGCATCCTCGCCGCCATCGATTCCATGCGGAGCGGCACTCGCTCGTGACCTGGGCCGACCCCCGCGCTGTGCGGCAAGTCGGCCGGCCTCGGCCGTGCCGGCCCTGCTCTTCTGTCGCCAGAGTTGGGGAGTCCCGCGCAGTCGATCGCAGTGGATGATTCTGATTGTTGACAGATCACGGACTGCCTGTCGTCGCACATCGATCTACCGATGCGTGATGGGCAGTCGGTGGTTCCGTCGATCCGGCGCACGGCTCTTGCCCGTGACGGTTCAGTGGTAGCAGAAAGAGAATGGGTGCTGATGATGCGGGCCGGTAGACGGTTGCGTGTGGTGATCGGTGTTGCGCTGGGCGTGCTGGCGCTCGCGTTGGTGCTCGGTGCGTGTTCGTCCGGTGGGTCCGACTCGGATGCGCCGGCTTCGAGCACGGTGACCAAGACTTCAGTCGCCGGGTCGAAGACGGTGACGCCGACGAAGTCCGGTACGACGCAGGAGAATCCGGGCGGGTCGCAGGGCGGGTCGCAGTCCGGAGGCAGTGGGTCTGCGGGACAGGGTGACGGCGGCGGTTCCGGGCAGCCCGCGGGTCCGCAGCCGGACGGCTCTGGGAACCACGAGGACTCGGATAACGCGCATCCGACAGAGCATTTCCCCCCGTGTGAGCCCGGTTTTTGCGGGCACGACCACTGCGGGCCCGGCGAATGCGGCGAGACGCCGCCGGGCGGCACCGACAATTGCGGTCCCGGCCAATGTGGTGCGCCGACGAATTGCGCGGGCGAGCGTGACTACACAGGTGATCCGCGGTCGGCTGACGAGATCAACAAGATCGGCATGCGGGACGGCAAGTGCCCGGACCCGATTCGTCCCACCACGACCACGACGACCTCGCCGGCGGAAACTACGCCCGAGCAGACGTCATCGTCTGCTCCCGCGCCGACCGTCACTACCGCACCGGCCGCGTAACGGGAGGTCCGAATCACCGGCTCGCCTGCCCCCGGCGGTCATCCTTCGGCCCGCCGGGGCAGGCTTTCCGGAAGCGTCCATCCGCGCCAATGCGCGATGAGGCACAGTCCGGCGCCGAGGCCGGTCGCGCAGATCATGCCGATGGTGGGATGGCCCGCGCTGCTGATCGCGACCATGACGATGCTCGCCGCCAGCGCGGCCGTCGCGTAGAGGGTGTTGCCGCCGAAGATTCGAGGGGTTCGGCGGAGCACGATGTCGCGGACCATGCCACCGCCGACGGCGGTGATGGTGCCAAGTAGCACCGCGGGCAGCCAGCCCAACCCCACCGCGAGCGTCTTCTGTGCGCCGGTGGCGGCCCAGCAGCCGAGGGCGACGGCGTCGACGAACAGGAATGTGCGGTCCCAGATCTTGCCTTCGATCAGCAGCACAAAAGCGGTCAACGCGCCGGTCAGCGCGATCGCGAGGTAGGCGTAGTTGGTCAACGCGATCGGGGTTCCGCGCTGTAGCAGTGTGTCGCGGATGAGGCCGCCGCCGAGCCCGGACAGTATCGCCAGGGTCACGAAGCCGATCGGGTCGAACCGCTCCGCGCGGGCGAGTACTCCGCCCAATATCGCGTTGGCGAGTACTCCGCTCAGGTCGAGCACAAGGAACACATCGGTCAGATCAGCCGCCTCCACCCGCACATCGTCCACCAGTTCTGGGGCAACGGTGATCGGACGACACGCCAGTGTTGAGAACAAAAAGAGAGCACTGCTCTTGACTCCGGTGTCGACATGTGAGACTGTTGTTCTCAACAGAGAGCAATGCTCACCAGGAGGCGGACATGACCGGCAACAACGCGACCAACCGATACATCGGCCCGGGCCGGGGTGAGGCGACCATGAATCGGATCGCGAACCTGCTGCCCAAGCTGGGGATCAGCGTGATGGGTTCGCGGCTGCTCGCGGTGCGTGGGCGTAAGAGTGGCGAGTGGCGGACGACGATGGTCAATGTGATGGATGCCGACGGGGCGCGCTACCTGGTCGCGCCGCGCGGGCACACCCAGTGGGTGCGGAATCTGCGGGTGGCCGGTGGGGGCGAGCTGCGCCTCGGGCGGAAGGTGGAGGCGTTCACCGTGAGCGAGGTCGACGACGCCGACAAGGTGCCGTTGCTGCGCCTCTACCTGAAGCGTTGGGGCTGGGAGGTGGGCCGGTTCTTCGACGGCATCACCAAGGACTCCACCGACGACGAGCTGGCCGCGGTTGCACCGGGGTTCCCCGTCTTCCGTATCGCCTGATCAGCGCCGAATCAGGAATTCGATGGCGGCGGCATAACCGAACACGCCCATGCCTGCGATCACGGCCGTCGCGATGGGGGAGATGAAGGAGTGGTGCCGGAACTCCTCGCGGGCATGCACATTGCTGACGTGCACCTCCACGATCGGAACCTCCGGAATCACCAGCGCGTCGCGCAGGGCCACCGAGGTATGGGTGAGCCCACCGGGATTGATCACGATTCCCGAGACCGTCCCGCGGGCCTGATGGATCCGATCGATCAGGGCGCCCTCGGAGTTGGATTGGAAAGCCTGCGCCTCGCGGCCGAGTCCGGTGGCGGTGCGAGTGCACAGCTCCACCACGTCGTCGAGCGTCGCCGAACCGTAGATCTCCGGCTGGCGGACACCGAGCATATTCAGGTTCGGTCCGTTCAGCACCAGGATCGGCAGGTTCGGCGCAGCGGTTTCGGGCATGCCGGCAACCTTACCGATCCGGTCGGCGAGGGCCTCCGAGATTGGCCGCGGGCCGCCCCGGGTATCTATGGAGAAACGCCGAGTGCGGTGGTATCTACACACGGCATGGCCGCTGCCGGTACGGTAGCGGCGCCGGTTGTCTTCGGACTGCCGGACGACGTAGGTGAACGGCCTCGAAGACGGGAGGGATCGGGCACAATTGGGATCGTTGTGTACGGGTTGCGTTCCCGGGTCCGGGGGCGCCGCATACAGGGATCGTTCAGGTACGGTGGTCTTGTTACTGGAGTGACAAGAGTGAAGAGTGGGCGACATGGATGTGTGGGGATCCCGCCGCTTTCGCTTCCGGGGCGCACTGGCCCTCACGGGGGTGGCGGTTCTGGTTTTCGCGATGGGATCGTGTGGTTTAGGTGAGCAGCCGAACGAAGCCGAGGCTGTGGTCGAGCGCTTTACCGAGTTGCTCGACGACCATGACTACGCGGCCGCCGCGGAGCTGACTTCGTACCCCACTGCGGCCTCGGCAACCCTGAAGCAAATGTTCGAGGGCCTGGAATCGGGCGAAGTCGACTACGAGAAGACCCAATTCATCGGACTCGATCCCGCGTCGGGTCTGTTCAGCATGGACGTCGACTGGAACTTCGGCGAGGGCAAGGACTGGAGCTACGGCATCGAAGGTTCGGTGCGCAAGCTCGCCATCGGCTGGCGGATCTCCTGGGACCCCGCGATCGTCATGCCGCAGCTGAGTCACAGCCGCGACGTCAAGCTGGTGCGCACCACACCGAATCCACCACCACGCGTGGTCGATATCGTCGGCGAGCCGATGATGGCCGAGCAGACGATCAACGTGATCAAACTGGATCCGGCACTGATGCCAGATCCGGTTGCCTCCACGAATGCCCTGGCCACCGTGATCGAACCGGTCGCCTCGCTGATCACGGGGCCCTCATTGATGCAGGACCTGGCGTCCTCGCAGGGCAAGCCGATCGTCGCGGTCAGCCTGCGCGACGGCGACTTCAACATCCTCGAGCCGCGCATGGCGCCCATTCCCGGTGTGGTGATGGAAAAGCATCCTCGGCTCATCTCCATCGATCGCCGGGTGCGCTCGCCCATGCTCGACGCGCTGAACGAGGTGTGGAAGGACAGCCAGGAAGCGCACTCCGGGTGGGGCGTCCAGTTGTTCGAAAAAGACGGCCGCTTCATCACCCAGTTGGCCGGCGAGCAGGGCCCGGCAGGACCGGATATCGCCGCAACCCTGGACCAAAAGCTGCAGCGTGCCGCCTTGGACGCGGTGGTCAGCGTGGCTAGTCCCGCTTCGATCGTTGCGATACAGCCCTCGAGCGGTGCGGTGGTCGCGGTTGCCCAGAACGGCTATGCCAGCGCGCACGGACCGGTGGCGTTCACCGGGCTGTACCCGATCGGCGGGAACATCGAGCTGTTCCGCGCCGTCGCGGCGACAGCCAAAGGCAAGGCACCGCAGGACGTGTCCGTGCAGGAAGCGGCCGAGGCCGCCTCGATGCTCGGCGTCGGCGTCGATTTCCGGGTTCCCGGCCTGGACGAGGTCACCGGACGGCTGGCGATCTCGGGACGCAGCGCCGAGCAAGTCCGGCAGGGCGGCGGGGCGGACGCGGTACTGGCCAGTCCCTTCGGGATGGCGATCGCCGCCTCTGCCATCGCGCGTGGTTCGGTGCCGCCACCCATGATCGAACGTGGGCGGCCCGGTGAAACAGATGCTCAGCTCGGCCCATTGGGGGCGCCGATCACGGACCGGCTGCGCACCATGATGCGCGACGGCATGAACGATCCCCGGATGGCAGAGCTGCGGACCTACGGCGGGGTCACCGGCTTTGTGGCGGAAGCGGGCGAGGACGGCTGGTTGATCGCCACGATGGGCGATCTGGCCTTCGCTATTCACATCGACAATCTCGACGGCGGTGACGCGGCAGTCCGCATGGCGGCCCGGATGTTCCGGGCCTTCACCACGCCTGAGCCCTGAGCTGGATCAGTTGATCGCGGTCCACGCCGCGCGCCAGCCGAGCAGGAACAACGCGAGCACACCGGACGCGACCAGCATGAAGCTGAACGCGGTGCCCTGACCGCTGATCGAACGCAGCAGCATGCCACCGCCGAGAGTGCCGAGCCAGACCAGGACTCCGGTGGGCCAGAGCGCACTGCCGTCGAAGCGGGCGCTCTCGCCGTACATCCGGCTCGCCGCGAGTAGCGCCACCAGCCAGCCGACCGCCAGTCCGATGGCGAACGGCCATACCGTCCGCAACAATCCGGCGAGCACCGCCTCGTCGTGACTTTGCCGTCCGATCGCGCAGAACAGGACCACCAGGAGGGCATCGATCACCAACGGCAGGAAAATCCTCACGCGGGTCAGCTTAGTGTTTGTTTCAACAAGCTCCCCGCGACACCACGGTTACACGGTGCGACGCTGTTCGAATTCCTTTTCGTATTCGGCGTCGTCGGCCTGTTTGGTACGGAAAAGGAACGCGAAAACGATCCATCCGATGATCGCCACCAGAATGAAACTCACCAACCGGTAGACGAATGCGGCGGCGACGGCCTGCGCGGCGGGCAGACCCGCGGCGGCGGTAAGGCCATAGATCAGGGTCGCGTCGACGTAAACGATGCCGCCCGGCGCGAACGGAATGGAGCCGACGGCTTTACCCGCGGCGAAAGCGATCAGTAGGCCGGCCCACTTGGGATCTCCACCGACCGCATAACAAGCGGCGCCGAGGCAGGCGACATCGGCGAATCGGTGCACAAGGGCCCATCCGGTCACCCACGCGCCGTCGCGTTTGCCGAGGTCGACCGACTCCAGTTGGGCCAGCATCTCGGTGACTTTGTCCATACCGTGGTCGGCAGGCTGCTTGCGCACCCGGTTCACCAGCGCCAACGATTTGCGCAACACCAGTTCGAGCGCACCTGGATTGCTGGAGATGTAATTGCCCGCCCACACCAGCGCCACGATGGCCAGCACCGTGACGATCAGCTTGACCGGACCCACCCGATTGCCGACCAGCAGCGCACCACCGACCCCGAGCAGCGCCAAGCCCGCCGCGGCGACCACGCCGGAGAACACCAGCTGCCAGGACGCCACCACCGGGCTCGCGCCCCAGCGCCTGGTCTGGCGGTAGGTGAAGGCGGTGGAGAAGACCTGCCCGGCAGGCAGCGTCACCGACATCGCCGTCGCGCCGTAGACGACGGCGACCGATTTACGTTGGCTGACCTCGACACCACCGGCGCTGAGCAGCTGTTTCTGCACCCGCCCGAATCCGCTCATCGACATCGCCTGGAATGCGATGCACAGCGCGACCCAGCCCCAATGAATTTCGGTGAGTGTGCGCCACGATTCGTGCAAACGCGGCCACAGATAGATGGCTTCGCCGATCAACAATGCGAGCAACACCACACCGGCGACCCATTTCAGCCACCGCAATTTCCGCCGAATCGGCGCGACGGTAGCCGCGGGCGAGGCATGATCGCCTGTTGGAGCACCGTTGGCCGTCACTCGGTCAGCCTAACGAACGCACCTGTTCTTCGTCTGCACCGTCGGTCGCCTCGGCGCCGTTCTTCGGCCAGGCCAATCTGGTTTTTCTGCGGCGTCCGCGCAGCTGTACCTCGTCGCCGCTCACCCAAAACTCTTGCTCACTTTCATCGGCGAAATACAGCGCGGAGCCCGAGGCGAGCACCCGACCGGGCTGGTCTTTGGCCAGCTCGGTCAATCGGGACGCCTCGTTGACCGGATCTCCGATGACCGTGTACTCGAAACGGTTGGCCGCACCGATATTCCCCGCAACGGCCAAACCGGCCGACACGCCGATACCGATATCGAGACCGCGCACTTCGCGCAGCGCCTCGCGCAGTTCCCTTGCCGCGGCGAGGGCGGCGCCCGGTGCGTCGGGACGATCCAGCGGCGCACCGAAAATCGCCAGCGCGGCATCGCCGACGAACTTGTTGACGAATCCGTGGTGGCGATCGATGACGTCGACCACGACCCGGAAGAACTCGTTGAGCAGGCTCACCACCTCGGTGGGCGGGCGCTCGGCGGCGGTCGCGGTGGAGCCGACCATATCCACGAACAGCACCGCGACGAAGCGGGTCTCACCACCGAGTTCGGTGCCGTAGTCGAGGGCACGCTGCGCCACCTCGGCGCCGACATGCTGGCCGAACAGCTCTTGCAGCTGCTGGCGGGTGGCGGCCTCCTCCATCATGCGGTTGAAGCCGACCTGCAGCAGCCCGATCTCACTGCCGTCGAACACCTCGACCTGCACATCCCGCGCGCCGGCCTGGACCCGGTTGATCGCCTGGCTGAGCTGGCGCACCGGATCGGAGATGCTCGAGGCGGTGAGCATGGACAACGCCAGCGCCTGCATGATCACCACACCGCACAGCAGCAGAATCGACACCGCGAGCGACTGAGCCGAGAATTTGATGTCGGAGGAGATCTGGGTGACGCACAGCAGCACGATCGCGATCGTCGGGGCGAAGGTGCCCATGCCCCAGGTCATGGCCATTCTGGTGCCGACGCCGGGGGTCAGGGTCTGATCGAAGGTGCCGGAGGTGAGCGCTTCGGCGGCGACCGGGCGCAGGATGCGTTCGCCGAGCATGTAGGTGAAGCCGAACACGATGGTCGCGGCCATACATTCGGTGACGATCACCGCGCCGGCCAGTTCGGGCGTGTCGACGATGATCAGCGAGGCCAGCACCGCGCCGCCGACCAGCCACAACGCCAGATGCAGGATCGCCTGCCGAAGCGGTGCATGCAGCGCGGCCATCTGTTCTTGCCTGCTCGGCGGGCCGCCGCGGACCTGCCAGCGCATCACCGGACGCAGCATCAACGCCGAGGCGACCACGCTGAGCAGGCCGCCGATGGTGAAGACCAAGGCCGGGATCAGCAGGCCGACCCGGCGCGGGCCGCCGAGCTCACCTTCGGGCACCGGCAGCCCGTACTGAATGAACGCCCACACCAGCACCGCGCCGAACGCATTCGCCAGCAGCATCGACGCCAGGTACAGCGGCCAGCGCGTATGCATGGTCTGTTTGACCGCTTCCAAGGGCGCTGACACGATCACCAATCTAGCGTTTCGAACATCTATCCTCTGCGCGGTGGGGTTGCGCCGATAAGCTCGGCAAGGTGACCGAGCCGAAGTCAGGTTCCGCGGGGTCGACGCCGAAGACGGCGGCACAGCGGGAGGGGAGAGCGTCAGCGGCAGCCGACGCGGTGCATCCGATCGTGCGGGTGAGCGCGGAGTGGTCGTGGCGACTACTCGTCATCTTCGCGCTGGTCGCGGTGCTCGCCATGGTCGTGCAGCGCCTGGCGACGGTGGTGATTCCGTTGGCCATCGCCCTGCTGGCTGCGGCACTGCTGGCGCCGCTGGTGGACTGGATGCAGCGACTGGGGATAGCGCGCTGGGTCGGCGTGTTCGTCGTGCTCGCCGGTTCGCTCGGCTTGGTCGCGGGGATCCTCACCTTCGTCGTCGAGCAGTTCGTCGAGGGCGTGCCACAGCTGACCGATCAGTTCACCAACAGCATCAAAGAGGTGCAGAACTGGCTGATCAACGGGCCGATCCATCTCAGCGAGGACCAGATCCGCAGCGCGGGCGACACCGCGGTCAAGACCATCCAGTCCAATCAGGACGAGCTGACCAGCGGGGCGCTGACCACGGCGACAGTGATCGGGCACATCCTCACCGGCACCTTCCTCACGCTATTCATCCTGATCTTCTTCCTCTATGGCGGCGATCAGATCTGGCAGTTCGTCACCAGGATCGTGCCGAAGCCGCATCGGCAGCGGGTGCGTACCGCCGGTGAGCTCGGCTTCGGGTCGCTGGTCGGGTTCGTGCGCGCGACGGTGGCGGTGGCGGCGGTCGATGCGATCGGTATCGGCGCCGGGCTGGCGATCCTGGGGGTGCCGCTGGCGCTGCCACTGGCGTCACTGGTGTTCGTCGGCGCGTTCATCCCGATCATCGGCGCGTTCCTGGCCGGCTTCGTCGCGGTGTTCATCGCGCTGGTCACCAAGGGGCTGGTGACGGCGCTGATCGTGCTCGGCATCATCATCGCGGTGATGCAGTTGGAAGGCCATGTGCTGCAACCGCTGCTGCTGGGCCGGGCGGTGAGCATCCATCCGCTGGCGGTAGTGCTGGCCATCACCGCGGGTGTGGTGCTCGGCGGTATCGCGGGTGGTCTGCTCGCCGTGCCGTTCGTCGCGGTGATGAATACCGCGATCCGGTCGTTGCTGGCCGACGATCCGGAGGAGTTGTTCGAGGAGCTGCAGACCGACGACGACGAGCGCGGCCGGCTGTATTCGGCCGAACCGGACGAGCCCGAGCCGGGCCGGTTCGATCTGTCGGCGATGCTGGCCGAGGCACAGCATAAGCCCGAATCGGGCAAGGCCGCCGCGGACAAGCCTGCCGATGATTCCGGGACAGCCGATGACGCGACCTCGCACGATTGAGCTGAGCGCCGCCGACACCGCGACCGCGCCGCTGTGGCGGGCCGCGCAGGCGTTCCGGCTGGTGACCCTGCTGTATGCGGTAGGCCAGCAGATCGCCTCGGTGCCGTACTACCAAAACCAGCGGCTGAGCTGGGTGCTGATCGCGATAATGGCCGTGTGGTCGGGTGTCTCGGCGATCATGTTGTCGCAGTGGCATTTCCCCGACGCGATTCGGCTGCGTGGCTGGGTGGTGCTCGGCGACCATGTGGTGGTGATCGCGCTGATGGCCTCGACCCGGCTGGTCGCCGATTACGACTGGTACCACGGCCATCAGACCCTGCCGACGACGCTGTGGGCGACCAATGCGGTGATCTCGGCGGCGATCCTGCGCGGACCGCTGCTCGGTGTCTTGTCCGGAGTGCTGATCGCGGCCACCAGCATCACCGTGCGCGACCAGTGGGGCCAAGACGTGTGGACGGATGCGACCGCGCCCGTTCTGGTGTCGGTGGGGCTGGCGCTCGGACTCGCCGCCAATACCGCGCGCGCCGCGCAACGTCAGCTGGAGCGTGCGGTGCGGTTGACTGCGGCGACCGAGGAACGCGAGCGGCTCGCCCGTCAAGTGCACGACGGGGTGCTGCAAGTACTCAGCTACATCAAACGTCGCGGCACCGAAATCGGCGGACCCACCGAAGAACTGGCCCGTCGGGCGGGCGAGCAGGAGGTGGCGCTTCGGGTGCTGATCTCCGAACAGGGCACCCGTGTCGACGACGGCGGCGCCGAGGTCGATCTGCGTCCGCTGCTGACCGAGCACGCCACGCCGACCGTCTTCGTATCGACACCGGGCGATCCGGTGCCGGTCGGGCGATGGGCGGCGGGCGAGATCGCGGCGGCCGTCGCCACCGCGCTGTCGAATGTCGGACTGCATGCCGGGCCGGACGCGAAAACCTATGTGCTGCTGGAAGACACTGGTGACGAGCTGATCATCAGCGTGCGCGACGACGGTGTCGGTATCGCGCCAGGACGCCTGGCCGAGGCCGAACGCGAAGGGCGGATGGGGGTTTCACGCTCCATTGTCGGCCGGATCGAGGCGCTGGGTGGCACGGCGGAACTGTTGACCGAGGAAACCGGTGGTGTCGGCTTCGGCACCGAATGGGAAATCCGGGTGCCACGTGGTTGAGCACTCGGACGAGGGAGGTATCGGATGAGCGGCAACGCGATCACCGTGATGGTGGTGGACGACCACCCGATGTGGCGCGACGGTGTCTCGCGCGATCTGGCCGAGTCCGGGTTCGAGGTGGTCGCGACCGCCGACGGTGTGTGCGCGGCGACCAGGCGTGCGGCGGCGGTGCGCCCCGATGTGGTGCTGATGGATATGCAGCTGCCCGACGGCAACGGTGCGCAAGCCACCGGTGAGGTGCTGCGGGTGTCGCCTGCCAGCCGGGTGCTGGTGCTGTCGGCGTCGGCCGAACGCGACGACGTGCTGGACGCGATCAAAGCGGGCGCCATCGGATACCTGGTCAAGAGCGCGTCATCGGCGGAACTGCTCGATGCCGTTCGTGCCACCGCAGCCGGTCAGGCCGTGTTCACACCCGGCCTGGCGGGGCTTGTGCTCGGCGAATACCGGCGCATCGCCACCGCGCCCGCGGATCCGGCGACGCCGCCGCGGCCCGCGCTCACCGATCGCGAGACCGAGGTGCTGCGGATGGTGGCGAAGGGGTTGTCGGCCAAACAGATAGCGTCCCGGCTCGGCCTGTCGCATCGCACCGTGGAGAACCATGTGCAGGCGACGCTGCGGAAGTTGCAGCTGGCCAACCGGGTCGAGCTGACCAGGTACGCGATCGAGCAGGGGCTCGAATAGGCTGGCTCCTCAGCGGCGAGACTGCCGGATCTGTGCTGTACGACTTCGGGAGGATGTCGTCAGCTCCGGAATCGGGGATCGCCCCGATGCCGGAACGGGCCCGTGATCGGTAACCTCGGACGCATGGGCGGCCCCGATTCGGATTCTTCAGGCACCGGCTCCGGCGGTCCGGTGGGCGATCGCGACCTGCGGGTCTCCGACGCCGAACGGGAGCATGTCGGTCAGCTGCTGCAACGCGCCGTCGGTCTGGGCATGCTCTCGCTGGGCGAGTTCACCGAGCGAATGGACACCGCGCTGGCCGCCAAGACACGCGGCGAGCTGAATTCCGTGCTCATCGACCTGCCCGGTGTCCGGTTGGTCGGGCAGCCCGCCGCCCCGTCTACGGACTTCGTGAACGCACCGCGTTCGCTGTCGGAACCGGCCACGCCGCCCACCGCTCCGGTGCCGCACCATCCGAGCAGCGTGATCCGCGGCAGGCTGTCGACGCTGAGCAGGCGCGGCCCATGGCAGGTGGCGCCCGTACTGCACGCCAACAACGTGCTCTCCACCGTGACCCTGGATTTCACCGAGGCGATCATGTCCACCCAGGTCGTGGAACTGCACGTCGACGATTACGCCAGCTCGCTCACGCTGATCGTCCCCAGCGAAGCCACCGTCGACCTCAACGGCATCGAACTGGTCGGCTCCAGCACCAACAACAAGGTCCGCACCGGCCCGCCCATCGGCCGCCTCCACCTCGTCGTCCATGGCCGGACCCGCTTCGGCTCGGTCACCGCCAAACACCCGTTCATGTCGAACTGGCGCAAGCTCATGGGATTCTGATCGCGGCAAAGGCTGCGGCGGAGCAATTGCCGCTGGTCACTTCCAATCCCAAGGACTACGCCGGTCTGGAGCGGATCATCGACGTCATCGCGCTCCCTGTCGCGGGGCAGACGGGAATAGCGTGCCCGCCCGCCTGCGCACGCGCCGGTCCGACCCGCTGAGCAATCTCGGGTAGATCTTCGGGGCCGACGGGGGTTTCTACTCATGCCTGCTGGTAGGGCCGGGGCCGAGCATTAGGAGCATGAGTACAGCTATTGATCCGGTGCTGATCTCGCGGTTGTCGGGGGAGTTCGAGGCGCTCGGCGATCAGATGTGGGCAATGGGGCGCGACCTGGAGTTGTTGCGGGTCCAGGTCGCGGCAGAGGGGGATGCGGGCCGGGCCCAGGGCTCGGCGGCGTCGCGTCGGCGAGGCGAGTCGACTGCGGGGCAATCCGGCGACTCGGCGTCCGCCGACGCGCCCGGCCCCGCCTCGGCAGACGGCGGTTCGATGGCTGTGCCGGACGGCGCGCGGACGGCGTCGACGGCCGCAGCCGATTCGACGGTGCCGACCGAGGACGCCGCGTTTGTCGCCGCGGCTGGTGTCGGCGCGCAGGAGACATCACGCCAGGCGCCTCGAGGTGCGGAGGCCGGGTCGGCCGCAAGTGTGCCGCAACCTCCTGACTCCGGACGTGTGCACGCGGGTCCGGGCAACGACACCGCTGGTCAGCCTGGCCGAGCGGGTGCGGTGCCGCCATTCGGACCGTTCGCGCCGCCCGCCGGGACCTACGTGCCGCCGCCAGGGGCGTACCCGCCACCCACCGGACAGTTCGGGCAGCAAGGCGCGTGGGCACCGCGGGGTGCCGGTGTGCCCTACGGTCTTCCCCCCGGCAACCGCGGATGGGGTGCGCCGGTCGGCGCCGCGTGGCGTCCGCCGCAGGTGCCGAAGCGGACGCCGTGGTGGCAGCAGGATGGGGTGATCAGCCGAATTCTGGCGGTGGCCGGGGTCGGGGTGACGTTGATCGGCGTGGTCATGCTGCTGGTGCTCGCCGCGCAGGCGGGGTTCTTCGGGCCGGTGCCGCGGGTCGCGACGGGAGTGGCGTTCTCGGCCGTGCTCGTGGCCGCCGGGGTTCGGGTGTACGGACGCCGTGGCGGGCAGGTCGGTGGAATCGCCTTGGCGGCCACCGGCATTGCGGGCGGCTACCTGAATGTGGTCGGCGTGACCACCGTGTACGAATGGTTGCCGCCGGTCGGGGGGCTTGCGCTGGGGTCTGCGGTCGCGGCGGGTGGGGTGTGGCTGGCGATGCGGTGGAATTCGCAGACCCTCGCCGTGCTGGTGGTGGCCGGGGCGGCGGTGTTGTCGCCGGTGGTCACGGTGGAATTGGTGCTGCTCGGATTCCTGATCGTGCTGCAAGCCGCCTGTGTACCGGTGCAATTGGCGCGTAACTGGCCGATCCTGCACATCATTCGGACGGCGCCCGCGGTACTGGCCGCGCTGGCGGCGATTGCCGTCGTCACCTTCGATGACCCAGAGCGGGCCCGGCTGTACTGGCTGCTCACGGCGGCGGTCGCCATCGCGGTCGTCGGGCTGGCCGGTGCGGTGTTCGCGGTGCGTAAACGGCAGGGGGACATCACCGCGACCATCACTCTCGCGATGGCGGCCACCCCGCTGCTCGCCGCGCCGGTGATGTTCGAACGGCGCACCTCCGTACTGATCGCAGCCCTGTTCGCCACGGTGCTGCTCATTCTCGCAGTGACGGCAGTGCTGCCGAATCAGCGCCTGCGCCAGTTTATTCCGGCGCACACCGCGATCGCGGCCGCCGTCGCCGGATCGTTCGCCTTGCTCGAGGCGTGCATCGGCGCGACCAGCGTGCAGACGCTGCCGATAGCGCTACTGCTGATCACACTCGGATTCCTGGCGGTTGCCGGACAGCTGCGCAATCCGGTCGCCGCGGGAATCGGCACGACATTCGCGGTTCTCGGCGCACTGGTGTTCCTCGACAGCGCCTCGCCGGAAACCCTTGCAGTGCAACGCTACGCCGAAGATCAGCTCGGTATCTCGACGCTGCTGGCCGCACTGCTCGCACTCGCAGTGGTGCTGGTAGGTGTGTGGGCCGCCCGTAGGCTGCCCGGAGTCGGTGGTGATGTCGCCGATGCGGTGCTGTGGATCACCGGAAGTCTGGCCGGCCTGTACGCGGTGACCGCGGCGACGGTGTCGATCGGGGTAGCCACCGGCACGCCCGACGGCTTCCTCATCGGCCATAGTGCCGCAACCATCGCCTGGATGGTCGCCGCCACTGCCGCGTTGCTCTACGGCCTGCGCAAACTGGCGGGCTCGCCCGCCGTGGCCAAATTGGCCCTCGGCTCCGGTCTGCTCGTCACCGCCGCTGCCCTGGCCAAGCTGTTCCTGTTCGACCTGGCCACCCTCGACGGCTTGGTCCGCGTCGCGGCCTTCCTCATCGTCGGCGTCCTGCTCCTGCTGGCAGGCACCCGCTACGCCCGAGCATTTGCCGATGCGGGCGGCGGGAACCCGCCGACGCCCTGAGAGCTACCGCCAGACGGCGTCGCGCTTCTCGGTTGATCCGCAGCGGAACCCCCGGCCCGAATCGGTCGGGGGTTTCTGCATCTCGGGCACGGGCCATACGGAGATATCCCGAGGGCCGCGTCGGTCCGGCCAGGCCGAAGCGCTTGGACGACCTTTTGTTCTGCTCATGAATCGCCGCGCTCGCTGCAGTCGGCGCGGCCAGCGGCCAGGCAGGTCGCGGATCTGTTCATGGGTTCGGTGGCCGATCGCCCGATCCGCGAACGGCGAAGCGGCAGCCGAAAGCGGCGGCAGACTGTGCGCACTTTGAGCGCGTCGACTGCGCGGGTGCTGCGCGTACAACCAGAGGTTGTCAGGCGACCGTCATCGGTTGTTTGACCGGCCTGGTCGCCAGTTGGTTGCATCATCAGCCGCAACGGGCGGTTGTGCCTGCCGGCACGGGTAGCAGGGTCGAGGTGCGGATGATGTCGCGACGGGTCGCGTTGGGACGACAGTTCGGATGGCTATGGGCGGCATACGCCGTCAGCGCCTACGGGACCACGCTGGGATTCGGTGCGTTCGCGCTCATCGCGATTCAGGTGCTGGATGCTTCACCTGCGCAGGTGTCTGCGTTGTCGGCGGCGGGCCTTGCGGTGGGCGCCCTGCTGGCAGTGCCACTGGGCCCGTGGGTGGAGTTCCACCGGAAACGGCCGGTGATGATCGCGATGGACATGACCAGGTTCGCCGCGCTGATCACCATTCCGGTCGCCTACGTCGCGGGCATACTCACCTTCGCTCAGCTGATGGTCGTTTCGATCGTGGTCGCGGCCTCGAAGATCGCGTTCAACGCGGCGAGCGGTGCGTTCTTGAAAACGCTTGTGCCGGGCGAGGACCTGCTGATCGCCAATGCCCGGTTCGAATCCACCACGTGGTCGGCCACCATCGTCGGTCCCGCACTCGGCGGCGCGGCGATCGGTGTGCTCGGGCCGGTGGTGACGATCGCCGCCGATGCCTCCAGCTACCTGTTGTCGGCCCTCGGGATCACCGCCATCGGTGGCGCCGAACAGCCTCCGGCGAAGCCGAAGGGCAGATTTCGCGGGCGTGATCTGATCGAGGGCTGGCGCTACATCCTGCGCCATGAGACATTGCGGCCTCTGTTCCTCAATGTCATGGCCGTCAACGGGTTGATCATGGCCACCGAACCACTGCTCGCCGTACTCATGCTCGGCCCGTTGGGATTTCCCGCCTGGCAGTACGGGCTCGCCTTCGCGGTGCCGTGTCTCGGCGGGCTGGTGGGAGCGCGGCTGTCTGGACGCGTGGTCGCGCGGTGCGGCGAACAGCGCGTTCTGCGCGTCTTCGGCGCGCTGCGTGCCTGCTGGCCACTCGGACTCGCATTCATCGGACCGGGCATCGGAGGTCTGCTCGTCGTGATGATCACCGAGTTCTGCTTGATCCTGTCGATAGGCCTGTTCAACCCGGTCTCCGCCACCTACCGGCTGCGCAGCACCGAATCGGGCGTGCTCGCAAGAGTTCTCGCGGCCTGGTCGATCACGGGCACCGCGACTATCGCGGCGGCGACAGCCATCTGGGGCGTATTGGCGACCGTGACCAGCCCTCGCGCCGCCATCGCCGCCGCCGGTGTGCTCCTGCTCGCGACACCCCTGCTGCTACCGCGGATGACCGCGCGGCGGGACAAGCGAGGATCGGGCAGCGCATCGCAGTCCGCTCCGACTGTCGATGAGCTCTCGGCGTGAGGTCGCTGCCGCTGTGACCGGCAGACCGACCGACGCCCAGAGCCGCCGCCGACCCGAGGAAGTCACCTACGAGACTCAGCCCCGATCTACTCGCTCTCGCGCCGCCGCAGCAGCTCGTTGACGCTGACCGTGCGGCCGTCACCGGAATGGTGGCGGCCCTGATCGGGGGGTGGGGGACGGCGGCGGGAGGAGCGGAGTTCGGCCATCCAGTTCTCGATGCTGCTGCGGCTGTCGTCGCCGGGTTCGGCTTCGGGTTCCGGCGATGGGGATTCGGCCGATTCCGGCTGTGCGGGAGCTTCCGTCGTCGGCGCCTCATCAGGAACCGGGATCTGCCCGGGTGCGGCGCCGGGAGTGGAGACGCGTGGCAGCAGCGGGCGAGGCGCCGAATGCTGTTCCGGGGAAGGTGTCACCGGGGGTGTGTAATCCGAATGCTGGGTCGGTGATTCGGTCTCACCGAAGGGGTCGAAACCCGATTCGGTCGAATCGATTCCGAACGGATCCCGGTGCGGACGTCCCGATTCCGCTGAATCGTCGGAGTGCTCCGATTGCGCGCCGAACGTCGTGGGCTGCGGGTGCGGATGCGGGCGCGTCGGGTCGGCGGGACCGAATGGTGAACCGAACGACGATGCTTGCGGATTCGATTCGGCATGCCCCGGAGCCGAACTCGCATCGTGGCGGGGTGTGTGACCGCGCATGACGCCATCGGCGATCGTCCCGTCGGCGCGATCGGCGCCGCCCGGCGGCATGACGCGTTCGGAACCGCGCGCAGGCGAAGCGGGTGGTTCGGCCGGCGCGAACCGCAATGTCGAACCGCCAGGCTCGCCCACGGCTCCGGTATCGCGAGCATCATGCTCCGGCGTCGCCTGCTGAGCCCTCGGGCGAGTCGGGTCCGGTGGCACGGGCATCGGAATGTGCTGGGTGGAAGAGGATCCCGGCGCCGGTTTCGTTTCCGGTGCAAGCGCATCCATCCGCTGTGTCGGCGCCTCTGCCTCGATCTCCGCCACGGTGCGCGGGCGCCGCGGCGTCTTGCGCTGCTGGCTTTCCGGCAGGGCGGGCATCTGCATGGTCACCGGATCGGTGATGGGCGTGGTCTTCACCAGGTCGACGACCTCGCCGCCGGTCGGCCGCTCATCGTCGAGGATGGGTTCACCGAGCCCGATCTTCTCCTGAATGCGCTTCATCCAGGCGGGGGCCCACCAGCAGTCGTCGCCGAGCAGCTTCATGGTGGCGGGCACCAGCAACATGCGCAGGATGGTGGCGTCGATGAACAGTGCCGCGATCATGCCGTAGGCGATGTACTGCATCATCACCAGATCGGAGAACGCGAAGGCGCCCGTCACCACCAGCAGGATCAATGCGGCCGCGGTGATGATGCGGCCGGTATGCGCGGTGCCTATTCGGACCGCCTCGGTGGTGGAGGCACCCTGAGCGCGCGCCTCCACCATGCGTGAGAGTAGGAAGACTTCGTAGTCGGTCGACAAGCCGTAGACCACCGCGATGATCAACACCAGCACCGGCGACATGATCGGCTGCGGCGTGAAATTCAGCAGGTCGGCGCCGTGACCGTCGACGAATATCCAGGTCAGGATGCCGAGGGTCGAACCGAGGCCGAGCGCGCTCATCAATGCGGCCTTGATGGGCAGCACGAGCGAGCCGAACGTCAGGAACATCAGCAACGTCGTGACGAACAGCACCAGCGCGATCATCAGCGGCATGCGATCGATCAGCGCATCGATACTGTCCATGGTGAACGCTGGTTGCCCGCCGACGAGCAGGGTGACGTCGTCGGGAACTTCCATCGCCCGTAGGTATTCGATGGTTGGCCGGTAGTCCTCGGAGTCGGTCAGCGTCACGGTCGTCCGATAGACGTCGGTCTGCTCCGTCGACCGGGCAGGCACTTCGAACTTGCCCGCCAGCCCCGGCGCCTCACTGGCCTGTTTCCAGACCTTGCCGACGGAATTGCTGTTCTCGGAGATCATGATCAGCTGCACCGGATCGGATTTACGCAGCGGGAAGATCTCGTCGAAGTTCTGCTGCGCCATCCGGGTCGGGTTGTCCGGCGGCAGGTAGCGCTCGTTGATGCCGCCGAACTGCAGGTTCTTGACCGGGATGATCAGCAGCAGCAACAGGATGCTGATCGGGATGGCGATCTTGAGCGGGTGCTTCATGACCCAGCGGGTCAAGCGGCCCCAGAAACCGTTCTCGATTTCCTCGGCGGTCTTGGTCTTGCGGAACCACTTGAGCCCGAACTTGTCGACTCGCGGCCCGAGAATGCCGAGCATGGCCGGCAGCAGGGTGATCGAGGCCAGCGCGGCCAGCGACACCGTCGCGATGGTGCCGTAGGCGACCGATTTCAGGAAGCCCTGCGGGAACAGCAGCATGCCGCCGAGGCTGGCGATGATCATGGTCGCGGAGAACACCACGGTGCGACCGGCGGTCATCACCGTGCGTCTGACCGCCGCTGGTGTGTCGTAGCCCTCCGCCAATTCCTCACGGAACCGGCTGACTATGAACAGGCCGTAGTCGATCGCCAGACCGAGACCGATCATCGAGACGACGTTGGAGACGAAGGAGTTGACGTCGGTGAAATTCGTCAACGCCATGACGATGCCGTTGGCGCCGATCACCGTCAGGCCGCCGACGATCAGCGGCAGCGCCGCGGCGACCACACCGCCGAAGATGAAGAACAGCAGGATGGCCACGGCCGGAATGGCCAGGACCTCCATGCGTTTGGAGTCGCTGGCGATGGTGTCGTTGAGTGTGCCCGCGACTGCTTGCAGGCCCGCGACCTGCACATCGATGCCCTCGATATAGAAGACGTCCTTGACCGCGCGGAAGTTGCGCACCATATCGGTGTCGTTGTCACCGACGATGGCGATCGAGGCGAAGGTGTGTTTACCGTCCTTGGAACCGAACAGACTCGGCTGCGCCGGACCGGTTTCGGTGGCCCAATAGGCACCGTTGATCTTGGCGATCTGCTCGGGATGCTCACGCGGCAACCGGTTCAGGTTGTCGATGATCTTGCTGCTGAACTCGGGGTCCTGGATGGTTTTACCCTCGGGCGCGGTGTACAGCACGATCACATCGCTGGTGTGATCGCGGCCGTAGGCCGAGTCGGAGATGCGCGCCGCGTCGGCCGATTCCGAGGTGGGGTCGTCCCATCCGCTGTTGCTCAAATGGTCGCCGAGTCCGAGACCGTAGCCGCCGAGGGCCAGCAGAGCTGCCACGACAACGCCGATGACGGCGAAACGTAGTCGGTAGACCAGATCGCCCCAGCGGGTGAACACTAAGCGACTCCTTGTGCGGGGCGAGAAGTGAGCAGCGCCGACAGCGGCCGGAACGGCTGCAGCCAGGCACCCTCGTCGGGCAGCGAGTCGAGGCTAACCCGTGGCAGCGGTTCACGGAATACGCCGGGAATGTCCTCGAGATCGACGAACTCGAGGGTATCGGATGTGACCGCCCAGCTCGCGTGCTCGCGGAAGCCGAGAATCGCCACGGGGACGCCGTCGGCCGCGATCTGCTCGAGCGGCTCCCGGAAGGCCTGCCCATCGGCGGAGGCGACCATGATGCCCGCGAGCCCGGCGCCGCGGCGGCGCATCGCGATATGGGCGAGCATGTCGGCGTCGACATCGGAGTCTTCGTCGATCTTGGGTTTGGCGAAGACGGCGTAGCCGACGTTGCGTAGCGCCTCCACCCACGGCCGCACCACATCGGCGGTGCCCGGCGCGATATTGGTGAACACCGTGGCCTCGGGTTCGACGCGCTGACCGGCGCCACCCGACAGCTCGGCGGTGCGTGAGAGCAACCAGCGGCCGAGCGCGTCGAAACGGGGGCGGTAGGCGGCGGTCGGCCTGCCGCCGAGGATGGCGCCGAGTCCCATATCGAGATTGGGGGCGTCCCATACCAGCAGCACCCGGCGGACATCCGAACTATCGGCTCCGCGCACCTCGCCGGCAACCTCGTCGGCCGGTGCCATCTCACTGACGCTCATCATTCGATCTTCCCCCATATGAACTCGGTGATGGCGCTTCCGGCGCGATGGGCCTTGCCCTCGAACTTGGTGACCGGCCGTTCGAAGCCGATCGGCGCGCTGTCGCGGTGGTCGGCGCTGACGCCGCCGGTGGTCTCGTTCAGGCCGGTCAGCAGTGGTTCCGCTGCGCCGACCTCGGCGATGTGCTCGGCGTAATCGGCGTGGTCGGTTGCGACGTGCAGCACACCGCCCGGCTTCAGCCGGCTCGCGATGAGCGCGAGGGTCGCGGGCTGCAGCAACCTGCGTTTGTGATGACGCGCCTTCGGCCACGGATCGGGGAAGAACACCCGCACACCGGTCAGCGACTGTTCGGCAATCATGTTCTCCAGCACGTCGACGGCGTCGCCGCGCAGCAGCCGGATGTTACTGATCTGCTCCCGCTCGACCGCCTGCACCAGCTGGGCCAAGCCCGGCTGATAGACCTCGATGCCGATCAGGTTCAGATGCGGTTCGGCCTGCGCCATCGCCGCGGTCGCGGTACCGGTGCCACAGCCGATCTCGATGACCACCGGGGCCGACCGGCCGAACCAGGCATCGGCGTCCAGCGGTTCGTCGGCCACCTCGCGCCCGATCACCGGCCAGGTGCGATCCCAGGATTTCTGCTGGTTGGGGGTCAGTGCGCCGCGCCGGGACCGGAAGCTGGTCACCCGGGGATACAGGCGGGACCCGGTCTTCGACCGCCGGCCGGCATCAGCGGGAGCCGAAGCTGTGGACGGTGGGACC
Source organism: Nocardia sp. NPDC059180 (assembly GCF_042754945.1). NCBI lineage: Bacteria > Bacillati > Actinomycetota > Actinomycetes > Mycobacteriales > Nocardiaceae > Nocardia > Nocardia sp. NPDC059180. The sequence continues at coordinate 93,735 of NZ_JBHZBU010000001.1, read as the reverse complement.
GGAACGGACTCGTCTGTATGGTTCACGGCGTCGTTCACACGTCCATTGTCCAGCATCGGGTGTTCTACGGCGCAGGCGACCGCGTGGTTACCCGGCCGGGTGGCCGGTAAACCGCGCTTGACCGGGTCGGGCGGAATCGACTGTGCCTTTCCCGGAGGGCCTGCATGGTTCCGCTCCGCTGCCGCCTTCGGCACTTCACCGGGTGTCAGGCGGCCTTGGCCTGTTCGACCTCGGCGACCGCAGGTTGCGGTGCGCGCAACGGGCGGCCGAGCACGACCTTGACCGCGGTCGTCGCCAGCTCGACCAGTCCGCGTACGCCCGCCACCGAGGCCGTCACCGACCAGACGGTGGTGTCGCCGTCGTCGACGATCGGGCGGCCCGCCACCCGGTCGGCGAGCCAGTCCAAGCTGATCGGCGCGGCCAGCGGCATCAGCGTGAGGTGCTCGCTGAGCCGGTCGCGCAGATAACTGACCGCTGCACCGCCGCTGCGATAGCGCTGCACCTGCCCGTCGACGCCGTCGATGTGGATGATCTGGTCGTGCACCGGCTGGATGACAAGCAGCGGGCAGGCCGGTGTCGAATAGCCCAGCCGCAGATCGTCGAGCATGGTCTGGAACTCGGGCCGGGCCAGCACCTCGGCCAGCGGACGGTCCAGATAGTCGTCGAGCCGCTTGCCTGCCAGGCCGAGCACCGCGGCCACCGTCGGCCAGCGCGCTGCCCGGTCGAGCAGCTGCTTACCTTCGGTGGTGAGTTCGTCGCGGACCAGCGCCCCGAGCGCCGGGTACAGCCGCGACAGCGCGGCGATGACGATGGTCGGCAGGCCCGCATAGTGGCTGCCGTTCAGCCGGACGAACACCTGGCCGGGATCGCCTACCGGCGCACCGAGCGCCGCGCCGACCAAGTCGAGCTCAGGCGCGTAGGTCGGAGCCATCTCCACCAGCCAGGAGCTGGCCATCCCGCCGCCTGAGTAGCCCCACGCGACCACGGGGGTGTCCGCGCGCAGGCCGAGCGGGGCGAAGGCGAGGGCGGCACGCACGCCGTCGAGGGCGCGGTAGCCGGGTTCGCGCGGCGCACCGAAGTTGCCGTTCGGGCCCTCGTGGTCGGCGATGCTCACCGCCCAGCCGCGGCGCAGCGCGTTGGCCACCAACAGCCATTCCATCTGGGTCACCGAGCCGAGCGCCTTGGCGCCTCGGCGTAATGCGTAAGACGGCGAACACCTTTCGGTGATCGCGTCCATCGCTGTCTGAAATGCCAGTAGCGGGCGCGCGTCCGAGGGATCGGCGTCATGGGGCAGCAGCACCGTGGTGACCGCGGCCTCGGGGTCCCCGTGCAGGTCACAGCTGCGGTAGAGCAGCTGCCAGGCCGAAACCTGTTGCGGCACGATGCCGAACAGCGCGACCTCGATCTTGCGGCTGCGCAGGATGGTGCCCGCGGGCTGATCGGCGAATCCCGGCGGCGGGCGATGGAAGGGGTCGCGGCTCGGCAGCAGGGGTGTGCTCGCCTCGCCGGTGTCGAGGATCGTCACCTCGCCCGGTTCGGCACCGATCGTCCGGTCGGCATCGACCGCCCTGTCGCGAGTCATCGCAACCTCCTCATCGAGGCCCGATGCGCGGGCTTCGGGCACATTCAGCGGCGTCTCGCCGCCGCGCGGTCCGGCGCCGCGCTGTGTCGCCCGCTCGTCGTGATCGAAAAGTCAAGCTACGCACCGACTGTGGTGCCGACCCTAAGGTCAGGGTAAGTTACCCGGCATTCGCCGGACCAGCCCAGGCGGATAGTACGGCACGCCGCCGTGATCGCCATTACGCTGCCTGGCATGGGTGGTCCGACGGTTTTCATCACGGGGGCGGCAGCCGGTATCGGCCGCGCCACGGCGCTGCTTTTCGCAGCCCAGGGCTACCACGTCGGCGCCTACGACGTCGATGAAGTCGGGCTGACCAGGCTCGCCGCCGATATCGGCAGCGCGGGCGGCAGCGTGCGCACCGGGCTCCTCGATGTGACGGACACCACAGCATGGTCCGAGCGGCTCGCTGAGTTCTGGGACGACGCAGGCAGGCTCGACATCCTGGTCAACAACGCGGGCGTGATGCGCGCGGGCCCGTTCGAATCGATCGACCTCGCCCAGCATCAGGCCATCGTCGATGTGAATCTCGGTGGCGTCATCAACGGCACCCACCTCGCCTTCCGCTATCTGCGCGACACTCCTGGCGCCCAGCTGGTGAACCTGTGCTCGGCCTCGGCCATCTACGGCCAGCCCGAACTCGCCAGCTACGGCGCCACCAAATCGGCGGTCAAAGGGCTCACCGAGGCGCTCGACCTGGAATGGGCGCATCACGACATCCGCGTCATCGCGGTGTGGCCGCTGTTCGTCGCCACGGCGATGGTCGAGGGCGTGAACACGAAGTCGACTCGATCCCTTGGCGTGCGGCTCAGCGCCGAGGACGTCGCCAAGGGGATCTGGTCGGCCACCAGGAAACAGGGCAGGCTGCCACGAGTGCACTACGAGATCGGCGCCCAGGCGAAACTGCTGGCCACCGCCGCGAAGTACGCGCCCAACTGGGCGGTGCGCACGGTGAACAAATACGTCAGCGGCTCCTGATGCGTGCGGTGCGGCGGCCCACACTCGCCGTCGGCCCGACTTCTGAAAGAATGCCCGCAGAACTCGACAGGGGGGTGCGCACCGATGCCGACAGCCGCCGGACCGGATGGAACGATGCTCGACCGACGTGAACCGGCACGTGAGCGCGATCAGCTCGACGAACTGGTCGACGCCCTTGGTCAGGGCCCGGGCAACGATCCGCAGATCGGTTATCACGCGGGCCTCGCGGTAGACCGCTGGCGGATGCCGCCGCGCATCCAGGTCACCGGCCGTGCGCACACCGGACGCACCACCGTGCTGCACGCGCTGGCGCTGATGTCGGCGGTGGAGACAGGCCCCGTGGACGAACCCGGCCTGCCCGATCCGGTGCTCGACGGTGACATCGTCGTCTACGTGCTCGCCGCGGCCCCGGGCCCAGCCGACCAGCGCATCCTCGGATCACTGGCACCGGACCGCACCATCGTGGTGCTCAACAAGGCCGATGCGGTGGGCTCCCGGTGGCCCGATGCCGTCATCGCCGCCGAGCAGTACGGCCGCCAACTGGGCAGGCCCGTGCTGCCCGTCGTCGCCTCGCTCGCGGTGCGGACCAGGGCAGGCGCGATCACCGACGCCGATCTGGACACCCTGCGCAGGCATGCCGGCAACACCGACCCGGCATTCACTCTCTCGCCGGATCTGTTCACCGCGCCGAACGCCGGGCCCGACGTCGCCGAGCGCACCCAACTGTTGCAGCGCTGGGATCTGTATGGGGTGAGCTGTGCACTGAGCGCCGTCCGGCATCAGCCGGAGATCAGCGGGCAGGGCCTGCTGCAGATCCTGCACGCCGTCAGCGCCGTCGACCCGCTGCACACACTGCTGCACCGCCGCTACGAGCAGGTTTCCGCGCAGCGCGGCGGCGAACTGCTCGATGAGCTCACCAGGCTCGCCGCACGTGCGGTGCCCGGCGATGGTGGGCAGGCCCGCGATGTGCTCGAGGACTATCTCTACGGCGATGACGCCCTGTGGACCGGACTGTGCGCGGGCCTGGCTCATCCGTCGGTGGCGCATCTGGCCGCCGGCTACCCCTCTCCTGCGCCCGCCGACGCCGACGACGCGCTCAACCGGGCCGCGCGCTGGCGTTCGCTGGTCTCCAGCGATATGCCGCCCGCCGCTCGCCGTGCCGCGGTGCGCGTGCACAACGGGTACGTCCGGCTATGGGAGCGAATGAGCAGTGCAGGTCTCTGATCCCCCGGAACCGCCCTCGCGCACCGATTCCGCCGCACCCGTCGCCGCGTTGCCCGCGGAGCTGGAAGCGGTGGTGCAGCGATGGAATCCACAGGGGATGGCGCTGTTGCGAGCCGTCGGCGGCAATGGCAGCGCCTCGGGTGTGGTGCTGATCGGTCCCGATGACGCAGGCACCACGCTGCTCAAGACCGAACTGGCCCGGTTCGAACCGCACGTCGACCTCACCGACCCGGTCGCCGACGCGCGCACGGCCGTCGAGACCACCTCACCCTCGGGTGACGCGCCCGCCGCGGTGGCGCTGATCCTGCTCGACGCGGGTATCACCCTCGGCGTCGCAATCCTCGACATGGTGCGCGGGCTGCGCGCGGGTGGTACCAGGGTGCTGCTCGCCATGAACGGCATCCACGCCCATCAGGACTGGCGCACGGTGCTCGACCGCGATCTGGCGCTGCTCGCGGGCCAGGGCATCACCGATATCGATATCGTGCCGGTCTCCGCGCGCCTGGCGGTGGCGGCGCGATCCTCGGGTGATACCGCCCTGCTCGACCGCTCCGGCCTCGCCGCCCTGCACGCCGAACTCACCGCGGCCACGCTCGGCGCCGCCGACGAGGGCGACGACCGATTCGCCGCAGTACGGACCAGAGTCCTGACCGACACCAGGGCCCGCATCGTCGAGCAGGTGGGTTCGCTGCGCGCCGGTACCGCCGCGGTCCGGCTGCGTGAGGAACGCGCTACCGTGCTCGCCGGTCGCGACGGGGGCCGGACCGCGGCCATGTCCACCCTGCGCAGTCAGCTCCATCTGGCGCGGCTGGATCTGATGACCGAGGTCGGCGCGCGGGTACGGGCCCTGCACACCGCCGCTCGCGCCGAACTCGACCGGCTCGGCCGCTCCGATATCGGCGACTACCCGGACCGGCTACAGCGGGCGGTGACCGAACTGGCCAGTGCCGTCGACGCCGATATCGAGCATCGGCTGGCCGAACTGGCATCCCGCGTCGGCGGCCCGGACCCGGGCCCGGTGCGCCGCGATCCGCCGCCTCGGGTGGGCCCGGACCCCGAGCCGCGGGCGCGGGGTGTCGAAGATCACCTCATGATCGCGCTCGGCGCGTCGGCCGGTGTCGGCCTCGGCCGGTTGCTGGTATCGCCCTTCAGCCTTGTGCCCGCGCTGGACGTGGCGAGCGTGCCGGTGACGCTGCTGCTCGGTGCGGGCGTCGCCTACTGGGTGGTGCGCGCGCGCGGCCAGCTCGCCGACCGCAACCATCTGCGGCAATGGGTCGCCGATGCCCTGGTGAACGTGAAAGCCCAGCTCGAGCAGCGGGTCGGCACGGCGATGGTGGAGGCCGAAGCGCAGCTGTCCGAGCGGGTGGTGCGGTCGAGCAACGAACGGATGGTCGAGGTCGATCGCCGCGCCGCCGAACTGGAGGCGCGGCTGCGTCGCTACATCGCCGAACAACCGGGTCAGCTCGCCGCCTGTGAACGCGACATCGACAGCGTCGACCGCTGGATGGGCTCGCCCGGTCGTTGGACGAATGATCAGCGGTGACGAGGGGTACATATAAGGAACCCGATTCCGTACGGTTCGTCATATCGCGTTAACCTCTAGACAGGAACCTGGGCGTCCGCTTCGCCCTGTGCGTCGGCCGGCCGGTCGGCGCGATCGACGGGCCGCAGCGGGTGCCATCCAGCCAATGGTGGCGCTCGGTGGTTCGGGGCTGGTCATGCGCCGATTGGGCCAGGACCGAAACACCGCAGAACCGCCCATCTCAGGAGAGTTTTCATGACCTCAGCGACCATTCCTGGTCTTCGTGGATCCGACGGCAAAGCGCCGACCGAACACAGCGAACTGCTCGCCTGGGTACAGGAAGTCGCCGAACTGACTCAGCCTGATCGGGTGGTGTGGGCCGACGGTTCCGACGCCGAATGGGACCGCCTGACGAACCAGCTGGTCGAGGCGGGCACGTTCAAGCGTCTGGACGAGAAGAAGAAGCCCAACTCCTTCCTCGCCCTGTCCGACCCCTCCGACGTCGCGCGCGTCGAATCGCGCACCTACATCTGTTCCAAGTCCGAGGCCGACGCGGGCCCGACCAACAACTGGGTCGACCCCACCGAGATGCGCGCCACCATGACCGAGCTGTACCGCGGTTCGATGAAGGGCCGCACCATGTACGTGGTGCCGTTCTGCATGGGCCCGCTCGGTGCCGATGATCCGAAGCTCGGCGTCGAGATCACCGACTCGGAGTACGTGGTCGTCTCCATGCGCGTGATGACCAGGATGGGCGCCGCCGCGCTGGAGAAGCTCGGCACCGATCGCCCGTTCGTGAAGGCGCTGCACAGCGTCGGCGCGCCGCTGGCCGAGGGCCAGGCCGACGTCCCGTGGCCGTGCAACGACACCAAATACATCACCCACTTCCCCGAGGACCGCGAGATCTGGTCCTACGGCTCCGGCTACGGCGGCAACGCGCTGCTCGGCAAGAAGTGCTACTCGCTGCGGATCGCCTCGGCGATGGCGCACGACGAGGGCTGGCTGGCCGAGCACATGCTGATCCTCAAGCTGATCTCCCCGGAGAACAAGTCCTACTACGTCGCCGCCGCATTCCCCAGCGCCTGCGGTAAGACCAACCTCGCGATGCTCCAGCCGACCATCCCCGGCTGGCGCGCGGAGACCCTTGGCGACGACATCGCCTGGATGCGTTTCGGCGAGGACGGCCGCCTCTACGCGGTGAACCCGGAGTTCGGTTTCTTCGGCGTCGCGCCCGGCACCAACCACAGCTCCAACCCCAACGCCATGGCCACCATGGACGCGGGCAACACCGTCTACACCAACGTCGCGCTGACCGACAACAACGACGTCTGGTGGGAAGGCTTGGAGGGCGAGCCCGATCACCTGATCGACTGGAAGGGCAATGACTGGTACCTGCGGGAGACCGAAACCCTCGCCGCGCACCCCAACTCGCGTTACTGCACCCCGATGTCGCAGTGCCCGACGCTGGCGCCGGAGTGGGACGACCCGCAGGGTGTGCCGATCTCGGCGATCCTGTTCGGCGGCCGCCGCAAGACCACCATTCCGCTGGTGACCGAGTCCTTCGATTGGCAGCACGGCGTTTTCATGGGCGCCACCATGTCCTCGGAGCAGACCGCTGCCGCCGAGGGCAAGGTCGGCACCGTGCGCCGCGACCCGATGGCGATGCTGCCGTTCATGGGCTACCACGTCGGTGACTACATGAACCACTGGGTCTCGCTCGGCAAGAGCGCGGACGCGACCAAGCTGCCGAAGATCTTCTACGTCAACTGGTTCCGTCGCGGTGATGACGGCCGGTTCCTGTGGCCCGGGTTCGGCGAGAACTCCCGCGTGCTGGAGTGGATCGTCGGCCGCATCGACGGTAAGGCCGAGGGTGAGGCCACCGCGATCGGCACCGTGCCGCACGCGGCCAACCTCGACCTTGCGGGCCTGGACGTCGATCCGGCCGATGTCGACGAGGCGCTCGCGGTGAACGTCGAAGAATGGCGCAAGGAAATCCCGATGATCGAAGAGTGGTTCGAATTCGTCGGCGACAAGCTGCCCTCCGGCGTGCGCGACGAGTTCGAAGCACTGAAGCAGCGTTTGGGCTGAGTCTGATTGCGACGCCTGCGGCGTCGCGTGTTCGCGGCCCCTTTATGGCTCGCGTTTCCACTACCACTGCTTGCCTTCGGCTTGCGCAGCGGCAGCGGAAACGCGAGCCGGGCCGCGAACTCGGATGCTCGGTCTCGCTTCGCTCGAAATTCGACGTTTGACCGGACGTTGTGTCCGAAGCGCTGCGACCGGTGCGAACCATGCCTGATGGCAGGTGCGCCATTGGGTTTCGGTGCGACGCGGTGCGGGTACCTGTCCGTTATGCCGAGTTGAGCCTGTTGTGTGGCTTATGCTTTGCGTGTTCTCCGGCTCACGACAGCACAGTTCGATTGCCGCAAGATAACTGATCGACTGAACTGCTTCCTAGATCTGCTCGTGGCGCGCGAGAACCGCCGCCGACGACGCGATCGCCGCGCGAGAGGGTGTGAAGCATGGCCGATGGGTACACAAGGGCTCCGGTAGCCGAGCTACCGATAGGGGCGGTGCCGCACGCGAGCACGCCGTTGCGCCGGGCAGCACGGCGCCTGCAATCGGTTCTACCGCCGGGCTGGTATGTCGAGGTGGTCGACGGGCCCGTGCCTGGAGAAGACGCGCAGTCGGTCCTGCGCGTGGTGCTGCCTCCGGAGTGAGTGAGCACCCACCCCGGAGGCCGTCGAATCGTCCTCGGTACTAGCCGGTCCAGCCGAGGGGCATCAGCACCGACTTCTGCTCACAGTAGGCGTCGACTCCCTCGGGCCCGTTCTCACGGCCGAGCCCGGAGGTCTTGTAGCCGCCGAACGGTGAGCCGGGGTCGAAGGCGTACCAGTTGATCGCGTACGTGCCGGTGCGCACGCGCCCGGCGATCTCGGCGCCGTGCTCCACGTCGCTGGTCCACACCGAGCCGGCCAGGCCGTAGTCGGAATCGTTGGCGATGGCGACGGCGTCGTCCTCGGTCTCGTAGGGAATCACCGAAAGTACCGGTCCGAAAATCTCTTCCCTGGCGATTGTCGAGGAGTTGTCCACATCGGCGAAGATGGTTGGCTCGACGAACCAGCCCTTGTCCAGGCCCTCGGGCCTGCCGCCGCCGAGCACCAGCCGGGCACCCTCGGCCTTGCCCTTGGCGATGTAGCCCTCGACTCGTTCGCGCTGACGCTGCGAGATCAGCGGGCCGAGCATGGTGGCGGGATCGGTCGGATCGCCGACGGTCATGGTCCGCACGTGCGCGGCCAGCGCCTCGATGATCTCGTCATAATGGCTGCGCGGTGCCAGGATTCGGGTCTGCGCGACACAACCCTGGCCGGTGTTCATCAGGCCGGAGAAGGCCAGCGCCGGGATGCTCGCGGCGATATCCATGTCCGGCAACAGAATTGCCGCCGACTTGCCGCCGAGTTCCAGTGAGACCGTCTTGAGCTGGCCGGTCGCGATGGCGCCGATCCGGCGCCCGACCGCGGTGCTGCCGGTGAAGGTCAGCTTGTCGACACCCGGATGCGACACCAGGTACTCCGATGCCTCCGCCTCGGCGGGCAGTACTGACAGCACGCCCTCGGGCAAGCCGGCCTCGGTGAAGATCTCGGCGACCTTGTTGGTGGTCAGCGGCGTCAGCGGTGAGGGCTTGAGCACCACGGTGCAACCGGCCAGCAGCGACGGTGCGAGCTTGTTGACGGCCAGGAACAGCGGCACGTTCCATGCGGTGATCGCGGCGACCACGCCCCGCGGCTCACGCGAGACGCGCGTGGTGCCGAAGATGCCGGTGCGGGTCTCGTTCCAAGGAAACGATTTCGCCAGGCTCGCGTGGTAGTCGAGGGCTGCGACGGCCGGGATCTGGTTCAGCGTGGTCGCCGCCATCAGCGGCGCGCCCATCTCGGCGGTGAGCGTCGCGGCCAGGTCGGCGCCGCGCTCCTCGATCAGGCGGGCGGCGCGGGTGAGCACCTCGGCGCGTTCCTCCGGCGGCGTCGACGGCCACGGGCCGGAATCGAAGGCCGTGCGGGCCGCGGCGACCGCGGCGTCGACGTCGGCGCGATCGACGGCGGGGACGCTGCCGACCGGCTCCTCGGTGGCCGGGGAAATGACCTGGATGCGCTCGGTGGTGGCGGGCGCGGTCCAGCGGCCGCCGATGAAGAGGCTGTCGTAATCCATGAGAACACGTTACAGTTTTGTCGTCCGGTTGTCTGTAACAGGTTTCAGTTTCGCCAGTGCGCACCCCCCATGAGCTGCGTGAATTCCGACCTGTCGGTTCGCTTTTCGTCAGAACGCACTATTGCGTTCTGTTGCTGGACAGTGGATGCTGTAGCTACTGATCAGCTCGCTCGATACTCCGAACCGAAACCGCAGTTGGGGAGTCCGATTCATGGCGGTGCAAGTGATCGACCGGTCGTTGATGACCAGCGACCAGACCGAGCATCAAGCTAAGAGCGTTGGCAGCGGAGGCTGGGTGGTTTCCTTCCTACCCGGCCGCACCTTGACCATTGAGCAAGCAACTGCCGCAATGCAGGCCGCCGAGGCTGTCGCGGTGGTCGGGACGCTTGCCGATCTGGTCGGCCTGACCACGCTGGAGACGGTAGGGCTCGCCATGCAGGAGTCGCCGTGGCAGGAAGCCAGGCACCTCACTCGCGGCTGGCGTCAGGCGCTCTGGGTGCGCTGAAAGCGAGTGCCGGTTCTGCTGCGGTATGGACGATTCAGTCCGGTTTGATCGCGACTATCACCAGGTTGCTGACGAGTAACTCGCGCAGCCAAGGGATGCGAACCAGCCACCACGCCCAGCGCGGGTGATAGCGCGGGAACACCGCGAAGACCTCCGCAGGCGTGCGCTGCGCCCACCGCAGACCATCGGCGGCGCGCACCGCGAACATCGACCGGCCGAACCTGTTCTTGGGCTCGCGACCATGCTTGCGTTGATACCGGCGGGCCGCGTACTCACCACCCAGGTAGTGCCACGGGCCGGTCTCGTGCCCGCCGAACGGGCCGTGCCACACCGTGTAGGACAGCACGATCACACCGCCCGGCCTCGTCACGCGCACCATCTCGTCGGCCATCAGCCACGGATGGGGCACATGCTCGGCGACATTCGACGAAAAGCAGATATCGACCGCGCCGTCACGGAACGGCAACGCCATCCCGGAGCCGCGCACCGCGCCCGGCACCGTCAACCCGGCCGCATGCAGCTCCGACGGATCCGGCTCCACCGGGATGTACCTGGCGCCGGTCCTTGCGAACTCGTCGGCGAAGTAGCCCGGCCCGCCGCCCACGTCGATGATCGTCGCGCCCGCCAGCTCACGCCCGGTCACATCCGCGTAGAAATCGCTGATCATGGCGGCGCTGTCGGTGGCGATACCGCCGTAGAACACCGCGGGAGCGGTCTGCTCGAATCGGAAACTGCTCAGCAGCCGGATCGAGCGGCGCAGGGTGGCCCGCTCGGCGAAGCGCGGGCGTCGCAGCGATCCACGCGCAGCCGCCGGTGTAGTCGGCCGCCCCGGTCGCATCCGGGCCTGCGGCGTCCACCCAGTCGGCGTTCTATCGGCTCTGAGCACGGCGCCGAGTCTCGCACAAACCGCCCGGCCACCCGGTCGCGGCCGGGTCAGGGGGCGGTCAGAGCCGGGATCGGACCACTGTCCAGTCCCGTCCATTAGGGTGTACGACGATATCCGACGTTCCCGACGGGGACCCGACGACCGGAGAAGCTCGACCGTGCGCGAAGTCCTTTTGCTCTGCTGGCGCGACACGGGGCATCCGCAGGGTGGGGGCAGCGAACGCTACCTCGAGCAGGTCGGCGCCCACCTGGCGGCACGCGGGGTCAAGGTCACCCTTCGCACCGCGCGCTACCCCGGCGCGGCCAAGCGGGAGACCGTCGACGGCATCGACATCAGCCGGGCCGGCGGGCGCTACTCGGTGTACCCGCGCGCGCTCGCCGCCATCGCCCTCGGGCGGCGGGGGATCGGACCGCTGCGCGGACTACGGCCCGATGCGGTGATCGACACTCAGAACGGCATCCCGTTCTTCGCCAGGGCCGCAAGTCAGGCGCCGTCGGTGGTACTTGTCCATCACGGGCATCGCGAACAGTGGCCCGTCGCGGGCCGGTTGGTCGGCCGGATCGGCTGGTGGATCGAATCGTGGCTGTCGCCACGGGTGCATCGCGACAATCAATACCTGACGGTTTCGCTGCCGTCCGCCGAGGAATTGACGACGCTCGGCGTCGACGGTTCTCGCATCGCGGTGGTACGCAACGGAGCTGAACCTGTTCCAGTCGACGCCCCCACCGGCGCGTCCGAAACCCGCACCGCCGAACCACGGGTGGTCGTGCTGTCACGGCTGGTGCCGCACAAGCAGATCGAGGACGCGCTGTCCGCGGTCGCGCGGCTGCGTGGGCGGATTCCGGGTGTGCAGCTCGACGTCATCGGTGACGGCTGGTGGGCCGACAACCTGAAATCCGTGGCGCGAGAACTGGGTATCGCCGACGCGGTGACCTTCCACGGGCACGTCGACGAACGCCGCAAACACGAACTGCTCGCCCGATCCTGGGTGCACGTCATGCCCTCACGCAAGGAAGGCTGGGGCCTCGCGGTGATCGAGGCGGCACAGCATGGTGTGCCGACCGTCGGCTACCGGTCCTCGCGCGGGCTCACCGATTCCATCGTCGACGGTGTGACGGGCGTGCTCGTCGATGATGTCGATCAGCTGGCCGAATCGGTCGCCGAACTGCTCGACGACGCCCCGAGCCGCACCGTCATGGGCGAGAAGGCGCGCTCGCGGGCGCGCGAATTCTCCTGGGCGAGGACGGCTGACGGTGTGTACCAGGTGCTGTCCGCGGCGGCGGACGGTCGAAAGGTCTCCGGGCTCATTCCGCCGGTCTGAATGCGAGCGGTTGCCGACTCACCGCCGAACCCGCACCGCTTGGCCGTCGCGAGTCGGTACAGGCGTGGGGCCGCGGCGGCCGGCAATCCCGATCGGTTTCACCGCCGGGCGGATGACCGAATCGTGAGCAGTGGGGCGAACAGCAGTGCCGCCCAGAGCAGATGCGCGCCGATCACCAAGGGGCGGTGTGCGGTCGCGTGTTCGGCGATGACGCCGGGGACGCGATAGAGCGAGAGATCCGGCGTTCTCAGCACCGGCTCCAGTTGTGCAAGGGTGGTTTTCGCTTCGCCCATCGGACCCGGTGTGCGGTGCTCGACCAGCACCCAGCCGACGCCGAGCGCTGCGAGATCGCTCGGTGAGCCCCCCTTCAGCAGCAGGCTTTCTACCTGCCGCGCACGTGCGCCTTCGCCCGAAACCCGTTGTCCGCGTACCGGTAGCTCACCGGTCTGGAGCACATCGTTCGGCAGCATGCGCGGGGCCGGATCGAGCACCGGGGCGCTTCCGCTGTAAGGGAATCGCCGGAACATCCCTCCGGGCAACACGGCCACGTCACCCGGACCGTCGACTTCCTCGGCGACCTCCTGCCACGCCGCCGGGTAGCGCACCGCCTGCATCTGCCCGCCGACACCCCACGCCATGTCGATGAGGGGAAGGATCAGCGCGGCGATGAAGAGTGCGGCGACGACGCCGATTGCCGGGCCGCCGATGGATGCTGATGTTCCTGAAGCCGGGTCGGTCGTGCGGGATTCGATCTCCGCTGATGTGGAGCTGTCGGGTTCGGCGTCGGTTGCGGATCGAACGCCGCCGAAACGCGCTGCCACGGCCGCACATCCCGCCGCCGCGCACAGTGCGTAACCGGGCATCGCGAGCGCGACGTACTTCTGGGTATCGCGCAACAGCCCCGCGCCGGGGACCTCGACGATGAGCCATTCGAGAACGTCCACGCCCCAGCCGGTCGCACCGAGTGCGGGCAGGAATACGGCCGCGAACGCCAGCCCGATGAGCCTGCGCCCGGTGCGCACGCCTGCGACGGTCCGCGCGCCCAAGGCGACCAGGGTCAGCAGGATTACGGTCGCCGCGAGAGCGAGCAGGGTGGTGCGCGACCAGGGGACGGCGTCGGCGTTCCAGATGCCGCCGAGGCCCGCGAGGCTGCCCAGCGTGCCGAGGCCGGGCTCGGCACGGGCGGCGAAGGCGGCGATACCGGCGGGGTCGGAGGTCTCGGTGCCCGCGCCGGAGGCGACGGTGGCGACCAGCCAGGGCGCGGAGGCGGCGATCAGCAGCGCGAGTGCGGCGGCGAAGTTCCGGCGGCCCGCGACGGTGAGGCCGACGATGCCGGCCAGAAGTGCGCCAGTCGGTGTCAGGCCGGCGGCAGCGAAGCATCCGGCCAGAGCTGCCCAGTCACGCAGTGCCCGCCTGGGCTGCTGTTTGCCCGGGAGCGCAGTCGACTCAGGTTCGGCCCCTTCGGACAGCACCCGCGGCTGTGGGCCGGTCCGGTCGTGTGAGGTGGTCCGGTGGTGTGCGGCGTCCTTGTCCTGGGGAATCGCGATCGCTCGGGCCTGAGGGTCAGTGGTGGTCTGGCCTCGTGAGTCGCTGCGACGGCGCTCATGCGCCCGCTGGCGGAGCCGATGTGCCGCGAGCGCCGTCCATGGCAGCGCCGCGTACCCCGTGAGCAGGCTCCAATGCCCCTGCAGGAGCCGTTCGGCGACAAACGGGTTCCAGATCGCCACCGTGACGGCCACCAGCTGGGCCGCGACAGGCACCCTCAGCAGCTCCCGCGACAGGACCGCCGCACCGTATCCTGCGGCCCACAGCGCAGTCAGCAGGATCGCCTTCACCAGCAGGCCGCCGTCGATCACCGGTGACAGGATCGCCAGCAGCGCGTCCTGCGGCACGGCTCGTGGCGCGGCATCGCCCAAACCAAGGGCGGCGTCGGTGAGGTAGGAGCGTGGCGTGCTCACCGCGTCGCGCAGCAGCAGATAGCCGGGGCCGAGCAGTGGGCCCGTGATGAGGATCGACAGCAGCGCGCTGTACGCGGCCGGAAGGACCCTCGCCCACCGGACGCCTCGACTCCATCCGCGCGCACTCACGACTGTGCACCCTACGTTCTGATGGCATAGGTGGCTCGGCCCTGTGTCAGTCGGGCTCGGCAGCCCGGCTCGACGCTGTCACGGCCCGTCTGCTCGGCCCGGTGTCGACGGTGGGATCGCCAGGCCTGTCGCTCCGCTGCCGGAGCCGATGTGCGGCACGCCCCGGACCACCGGGCGACATGCGGCCATCGCGGGGGCAGACAAGCGCGATCCATGGTCGGGGTGCGACGATGGCGGGCGTGCCTGCTGTTCGTCGCCTTCCCGTCGTGGCGGATCTGAGCTTGGTGACGGCGGGTGCGATGACGGCGAATGTGGCCGGTTATCTGCTTCAGCTACTCGCCGGACGGTGGCTCGGCGTCGCAGGTTACAGCGAATTCGCCAGTTTGCTCGCGGTGCAGCTGCTGTGCGCGGTGCCCGCGCTTGCGCTGCAGAACGTGGTCGCCAGGGAACTCGTGCGTGGCGCGAATGTGGCGGCGCTGCGCGGGTTGCAGTGGCGGTGCGCGGTGATCGTGGCCGCGGTGGCCGTGGCGCTGATTCCGGTCGTGACCATGGTGCTGGAGGTGAGTCCGGTCGCCTGCGCCGCCGCGCTCGTGCCCGCGCCCGCGTTGGTGATGCTCTCCGGCGAGCAGGGCGTTCTGCAGGGCAGCAGGAGATTCCGTGGACTCGCCGTCGTGCTCGGGGCTGCCGGGGTCGCGCGTGTGGTTCCCGCGATCGTGGTACTTGCGCTGGGTGCCGGTGCCGCGCCCGCCCTGTGGGCGGCAGCGTTCGGTATCGCCGGGGCGGCCGTGTTCGCTCGGTACGTGGCGGGGGCGTCAGCGGATGTGGTGCGCACGCCGGAAGCGGCCGAGCCGGAGGTGGAGGCGGCCGTCGACGGCGCGGGTTCGCTCGATCTGTACGCCCCGATCACCAGCGCCGGGTTCGCGGGCGTGATCGCGGTGCTGCGGGCCGCGCAGGTGCAGGCGGCGCTGATGGCGTTGTCATCGGCTGACCTGATCGTGGTGCGGATCGTCCTGGACGAGGACGACGCCAGCCGATACGCCCTCGGCACCATGGCAACCAAGATCGCCTTCTGGCTGCCTGCGGCCGTCGGTATGGTGCTGTATCCCCGGATGGCCCAGCCCGGCCACTCGGCGGGTGCGATCCGCTCGGCGCTGGCGGTGCTGTCCGGCATCGGTGCCGTTGCGGTGCTCGGCGCGGCCGTCGCCGCACCGCTGGCGCCCCTGTTCGCCGGGGAGGATTACGCGCCGATTCAGGGCCTGCTGTGGTTGTTCGCCTTGCACGGCGCCGTTCTCGCGGTGCTACAGGGCGCGCTGCTGTCCGCGATCGCTGTCGACCGCACCGCGCTGGCCGCCCTCGCCTGGCTCGGCCTTGCGATAGAGCTCGCTCTGATGCTGGCGTTCGCCCGCACGATCCCCGCCCTCATCACCACCGCCGCAGGCGTGGCCGCCACCACGACCGCCATCGTCGCCGTTCTGGTGCTCTATACCGCTGCCCGCCAACCGGACCGGGCTGAATCCGGGTCCTGATCGCGGTCGATGTACGCGGCTGGGCCGGCCGGTGCGGCCCGATATCGTCGGCCGGATCGGGCGCGGTCGTGATCACGCACCGTGGTCCGGTTTCTGGTCTACCCCGAGTTCCGCCGGTCGGTATTGCGGGAGTGCGGGCCAGGCCCAGGCCACGCCCAGCCGCATCGGTTGTTCTCGGCACGTGCTCGGCGGATCCGATGTCGAGGAGTGCTATTCCGGAGCAGCGCACCCCACGAAAACAATTCGGCTCCCCGGCGCGATTGCCGGGGAGCCGAATTGATCAGTTACTACCGCTGAGCGATCAGGGCTTCTCGGGAAGCTTGATCGTCTCGGTCGGTGCGTCCGCGTCACCACGGCGCGGGGCCGACGGTGCGGTGGGCGCCGCGGGAGCCGGACGGCGGGGCGGCACAGGGCCACGGCCGGCCGGGGCGGCCGCGCCGCCGCCGCGCACACCGAGGACGATGCCCGCGATCAGCGCGATCACGCCGACGACGCCGAGGATGATCGGCACGACGCGGCCGAACAGCGACAGCTTGTCGATGTTCTCCTTGGCGACGTCCAGCTGCGACTCGATGGTGGGCTCATCGAAGGTCAGGGTGGCCTTCAGTGCGGTGACCTGGGGCTTGTCGCCGGTCTCGCCGTAGTACATGTGGATGGCCTCTTGGCCGTCGACGATGGTGCCGGTCTCCGGCTCCACGAACATGTCGCGGGTGTTGGTGTACCAGCGGTACATGGTGATGTCACCCTCGCCCTCGACGCCCCACTTCGCGGCGGGCAGGGTGAGCTTGTAGGCAGGCTGCTGGCTGGCTTCCCACAGGTTCGCCGGCGGGACGACCTGCTGGAAGTGGTATACCTTGGTGCCGTTGATCTCGGTCTCTTCGATGAACTTGGCATCGGAGGTGACGCGGGCGGTCCGGTCGAAGTACGGGTAGTCCTTCTTCTCGGTGCCGATCGGGAACCGGTACTGCAGGCCTTCACGCTTGAAAGGCTCGGCGACGCTCTCGCCTTCCTTGTTCACGGTGGCCGCGATCGAGCCGTTCGGGTCCTCGTCCACCGGCTCACCGGACTTGCGGTCGATGGTGACGCGGTCGACCTCGGCGGTCAGCAGGCCGGTGTCGCCCTGCTTGTCGGTCCGACGCAGCGTCGTGCCCGCCTGGATGGTCATCTCGGTCGCGTCCGACGGCTCCTCGACGGTGACGAACCGCTGGAAGACCAGCGGCACCTTCGCGTCGACCTTCGCCGAGCCCTCGGGGGCGGTCAGCGATTTGGAGTCGAGCACGAGGCTCTCCGTGCCCTCGGCATTGACGGCGACGGTGGTGATCTCGAGGTCGAGGGGAGTCTTCGACATCTTGCTCAAGGTATAAGTCGGGATCATCAGCGCGGCCACGATGAGCAGCGCGCCGAGGCCCACGAGCAGGCAGGCAACCGTCCTTTTGGTTCCGGCACTCTGTGCCATGCAAAGTCTCCTCGTTGTAGAACACGGGTCGCTCCGTCGGTACTGTGGGCATGCCACAGCACTCGTGAGCCCCGACACTAACAGTCCGGTTATGAACCACACCGTGCCGAGGCCGGAATCGGACCTAAAATCGCCCGAGTCTAGCGCGAAAAGTGAAATGTCGGATTCTCATGTCGAAAGCCGCAGGGCAGACTGGACTCGATGATCGCCACCGCACCCACCACTACGGACGCTCCGGTTCGTCCCCGCGCCTTCCTGCCCGCGCTCGAAGGTATGCGCGGGATGGCGGCACTCGGTGTCTTGGTCACCCATGTCGCCTTCCAGACGGCGACCACCGGGGTGCCGGTGCTGGGCAAAATGCTGGAACGCTTCGATATGGCGGTGGCGGTGTTCTTCGCGCTGTCGGGATTCCTACTGTGGCGACCGCACGCGGCTGCGGCCCGTGGCCTCGGTACCGCACCCGGTGTCGGCCGCTACCTGCGTCATCGTGCCGCCCGCATTCTGCCCGCGTACTGGGTGGTGGTGTGTGTGGTGCTGGTGTTGCTGCCGAGCGCGGCCGACACCGCGGGCTTCCGGGTGTGGCTGTCCAATCTCGCGCTGCTGCAGGTGTTCATCCCCTTGACGCTGACCGACGGCTTGACCCAGATGTGGAGTCTGTCGGTGGAGGTGGCCTTTTATCTTGTGCTGCCGCTGTTGGCTTTCGCGCTGTCGGGGTTGCGCGGTTCGGCAGCGCGGGCGCGGATTCCGGCGGTGCTCGCGCTCGGGCTGATAAGTCTGTCCTGGAATTTCCTTCCAGTGCCCACACCGGACGCGATTCACGCCGACAATTGGCTGCCCGGATATCTGCCCTGGTTCGCCGGGGGCATGCTGCTCGCCGAATTGGCTGTCGATAGCCGACCGCTATCGAAGCTGCGCCGGATCGCGGGCAATCAGTGGTTGATGTGGAGTGTCGCGCTGGTCGCCTTCCTTGTCTCGGCGACGAACTTCGGCGGACCCGCCGGCCTCACGCGTGCCGAACCGTGGCAGTACGCCGCCAAGATGGGGCTCGGCGCGCTGATCGGATTCACCTTGCTCGCGCCGCTGATCCTGCGCGACTCCGCCGCGGCACCGCACCGCTGGCTGGAGTCGCCGGTCTGCCAAGCGATCGGCCGCTGGTCCTACGGCATCTTCATCTGGCACCTGGCGGTGCTGTCGATCGTCTTCCCGGTGTTCGGCATCGTGCCGTTCAGCGGTGATTTCCTGCTCGTGCTCACCCTGACCATCGCCATCACCCTCCCCATCTCCGCCGCCAGCTACGCGCTGATCGAAGAGCCGGTCCGCCGCTACGTCCGCCGACGGGATCAGGCGGCGGCGGCGCGCAAAGCGGAGTTGGCCGCGCAGCAATAACGGCCGTTGCTCGGATCCCTGATACGCGACCCGGTCTATTCGTGGCGCGAGGCCTCGTCGTGGTCGGCCTCTCCGTCGGCTCGGTTGGCGTCATCCCTGACCCCGCGCGCCGGCAGCGCAGCGATCCCGACTGCGATAACCGCGATCAGCGCGGGCAACTGCACCCACAGTGATCCGCCCATATAGCCGCTAGGGGAACGCCACGGACCGGTGGAGAGGGCAGCTGCCGAGAGCACGGTGCCGACACCGGCGGTCACGACCAATGCGGTGCGCGGAATCCGGTGGACGAAGCGCATCAGCGCGAGACCGGCTGCGGTGAGTGCGGTGCCGACCGGGCCGGAGATGATCGTGGCCGCGGCGGTGAGGCCGACGGCAGGGAGCCAGCGGGTGCGCCAGGTGCGTGGTGCGGGGCCGTCGGCGAGCGCGCGGCCGCGGCGGGGGAACGCGAGTGCGGCGAGCGGGATCAGCAGCAACAGGCCGCCGAAAATGGCCACGCGGTACCAGCGGTCGACCGGGAACGCGACAGTGATCGGTCCGGTCGTGCCCTCGGGCAGCAGCCAGCCCTGCTTCCAGCCGTCGACGACGATCGGTTCGAGTTCGCGCCCGTCCTCGGTCTGGGCGGTCCAACCGACGTTGGTGCTCAGCGGGAGAACCAGTAGCTGCGGGCCGGTTGCCTGATCCGATGCGGCGGGAACGGGGTCGACCGCAGGGTTGTCCAGGCGCAGCCGGTCAACGAAGAACAGTTCGGTCGGTGCCGCGATCACATCGACTCGTCCCGGGAAAAGGTCGACGGTAGCGGTCTGGGTCGAGTTCTGATCCCCCGCCGTGCCATCGGTGTCGGGCGACTGGGCGCCAGCGGTGGGAGGGTCAGACGCATCGGGATCGGGCTGGGACGAATCCGAATCAGCCGGGGCGCTGTCGGGTCCTTCGAGTGCCGCGCCCGCACCTGTGCAGACTCGCGCGGAAACCGGTGCGCCCGAACGCAGTTCGGCAGCGGTCCCGGTGATGGACGTGTGGAAGACCTGCCCGCCCAACGCGACGGTCGGCCCGTCCGCGCATCCGACCGTAATCAGCCGGTTCGGGTCGGCGGGCGCCGGATAGTCCGGGCCGAGCACCGACACCTCGGCCAGTCCGGGTGGTTGTGATTGGGCGAAACCGAGTGCGGTGCGGTCGAGCACCGGCGCCCAGCTCTGGATGCTGAGTTCGATGCGATCGGTGACCGTGGGGTGCAGGGAGATCCGGGTCTTCCCGTCCTCGTCGAGGTCGCGGACTTGCGGACCGTTGCCGAGATTCACCGATACCGCGGTCGGTGCGGCGGGCAGGCCGCCCAGTGACGGCGTGATCTCCAGGCCGTCGACCAGTGCCGGTTCCGGTAGTTCGATGGTCAGAGTGGGTTTGGCGCCGAGCAGGTTGCGTACCGAATCCTCCGGCGCGGTCCAGCTGGTACGCGGGTCGCCGTCGGTGGCCGCGAAAGCCGAACCGCGCAGGTCGCCCACATCGGATTTGCCGCGCGCGATCGGGCGGCGCGGATCGGTGAGTAGCGCCTCCAGTGCGGGGCCCTGGCGGGTGCGCACGGTCAGTTCGGGCGTGACGGTTATCGGATCCGGGACCGACAGCGTCCGCTGGAACGCGCCGAGTTCCTCGGGTGCGAGCGCCAGCCCCTTTCCGCAGCGCACCCGGTCGGGCGCGTCGAAACAGGCGCTGCGCCCAGGGAATTCCTGTCCGAGATCCCAGCCCGCGACTTGCGCGCCTTCGGGGGCGGGAGGCAGCACGGTCCGGTGCTGAATGTCGACGCGCACGGGCGCGTCGCGCACGGAGTAATCGTCGAGGGTGAGTTCGCTGATGCCGAACTGTCCGCCGCCGGTGCCGTCCTTGGTGCGGATGGCGGTGACGGTCAACCAGCTGGTCGAGCCCGCGGGCAGCGAAATCGACACCTGCGCACCTGGTTCGGAGATGCGGGCGGACACGCTGCCGTTATCGGTGCGCACCTCCACCCATTTCACCGGATCGCCGATCGCGGCCGCGCTGGTCGTCAACCGCAGCAGGCCCGAGCGGATGGGCTGGTCGAGATCGAGCCGAAGCCATTGCCCCACCGCGCGTTCGGCGCCGTTGCTCACCCAGCCGGTGGCCGGATCGCCGTCGACGGCGGCCACGGTGGAACTGCCGGGTGCCGAACCGCCGAGCTGGGTGGCGTCGGCGGCCGAACTGGATGCGGTGACGGTCGCGCCGGTCCATTCACCGCGCACCAATTCGGCTCCGGGAACGGGATAGTCGGGTACCAGATTGTGGGTGCGCCGCGCGTCGTCCGGTGCGCGTAGCGCCGAATTATGGTTGTCGACCTTGCCGAAATCGGCCTCTCGTGCCATCGGGGTGTCGGTGATGGTGACCGGTCCCAACGGTAGTCCGGCGCGTTGGACGTCGGCGGCAAGGAGGCGAGGTTCGGCCCCCGAGCCGGGATCTCGGTTCAGCCGTTCCAGTACCTCCGGCCCGCCCTGCACGGTGGGCACGGTGTTCAAAGGAACGGTGTAGGCGCCGGCAAACGAATCGGGTGCGCCGGTGCCGCTGCGCAGGTCGGCGGGGGTGCCGGGCGTCGGAGTCTCGACCCGGTAGATCTCGATCGCCGGGTAGGCGGGCCGCAGATCACCGTCGGCGACGAGCCCGTCGGCGATCACGCCGGCCTCGATCGGATCGCCGAAGGCGGCCACTCGACGAAGACCCGGCGAACCCTCGAGTGCCTGATGAGCGAGCATGGGCCGGGTCGAGCGCGAGGTATCCGGGTCGAGGTCGTTGCGCAACACCACAACGCCGATGCCCTGCCCGGCCAAGGTCGCGGCCAGCCCGGCCGACGGTCGCCCGTCGGCGATCAGTCGCTGCACCGAATCCATCGCGCGAATGGTGCCCGGCGGGTTCAGCGGCACCGCGTCGCGCACCGCCCACGGTGTTTGCGCCAGCGCCTGCAACGGTTCGTCGCGGGTGAGTCCCCACACCTGACTGCCGAACGGCGCGCCGGGCACCACAAGGGCCCGGGTGTCGGCGGCATTGTTCTCCAGCCACTGCGCGGTTTGGCGCCAGTAGTCGGGCACGTCGTCGTAGGCACCGCGCGGCGCGAGCTTGCCCGTCCATGCCAGCGAGGTGGACAGGGCGAGCGCGGTGAGGATCAATGCCGCTACCGCGACTTTCCGGTCCCGTTCGGGATGGGCGAACGCGCTGCGCCAGACCGGCATCGGCACCGAGGCGGGCAGCGGAACGCGGGCGATCAGATGGGCGAGACCCAGTACCAGCGGGATGCGGATGAGCGGCTCGAGCTTGTGCACATTGCGCAGCGGCGCGCCGCTCGAATCCAGGAACACCCGCACCGATTCGGCGAACGGGCCACCGAGTTCGCCGACGTATCCGGCGCTGATGCCGACCAGCCCGACGCACAGGATCAACGTCAACCGCCCGCGTCCAGGCATCGACCGCATCGCAAGCCCGGCCATCCCCGCCGCCGCGATCAGCCCGGTCGCCAGCACCGCGGCAGGCTGGGTGACCAGTACCGCGCCCGCGATGCGTTCCGGTGAGACGAACGGCGTCCAGCTGTCGGTCCCGCGCAGCACCTCGCCGAGTGAGGCCCATTGGGTGGTGACACCCGAGGATTCGATGAAGTCGAGGAACGGCGGGCTCACCCGGCCGAGCAGCAGCAGCGGCACCGCCCACCAGAATGTCGCGAGCACCAGCAGTGGCACCCACGCTCTGGTGAAGCGCCACCATCGCCGGTTCGGGCGGTAGGAAGCCCACCACAGCAGGGCGGGCAGGAACGCCGCGACGGTCGCCACCGCGTTCACCGCGCCCATCAGGGCCAGCGCCAGCGCGCTGCCCGCGGGCGATCGCGCGCCACCACGCCGACGTTTGTACGCGGTGCCCAGCGCGGCCGGAGCCAGCAGTACCCACGGCGCCAGCACCATCGGCAGCGTTTCCGAAGAAATCGACCCGAGAGTGGTCAGCACCCGAGGCGACAGCGTGAACGCGACCGCCGCGACCACCCGGGAGCCCCTGCTGCCGATCCCGAGCGTTTCGCACAGCCGCACGATGCCCCAGAATCCCGCGAGCAGTAGCAGCGCCCACCAGATCCGCTGGGTCACCCAGGCCGGGAGTCCGAGCAGGTCGCCGAGGGAAAAGAACGTTCCGTGCGGGAAGAAGTACCCGTACGCCTGGTTCTGCACCTGCCCCATCGGGGCCTGGCTGCTCCACATATGCGAGGCGCGGTCCAGGAATCCGAGCGGGTTCTCGGCCAGGTCGTATTTGGTGTCGGCGACGGTGAGGCCGGGGGCCTGGAGGAAGGTCAGCAGGAACGCGGCGACGACGGTGCCCGCGAACCAGCGTCTGCCAAGGGGGGCGGTCTCCGAGGTAGGAGCCGGTGCCCGATCTGCACTGGGCGCGCCCTTCGACGGCCGGTCGGCATCCGGTCGGCGCACGGGGGTGCTGGTCTGGTCGGGCATCTCGTTCGTATCAGTCGGCATCGCGGGCATCGGGTCGAGCACACGCGAGGGTAGCCGCGAAATGCGCCGAACCTGGCGCACGCGGGGTGGCCAGGTGGGGCATCGTCGGGGTGCGGTGCTGCGCAGGTTCGGCGCGCACCACGGTCAGCGGATCGCTCGCGCCGGACGCGAGCGATCCGAAGAAAACCGGGTGTGGATCAGCGGCTGCCGTATTCGACGTTGTTCAGCAGCGAGGAGTCGGCGTCGCCGCTGCGGTCGATGTCCGGGCGCGAGTTCTGCTGCACTGCCGCCGTGATGATGAACACCGCGATCGCGCCGAGGACGGCGCCGGCGACCGCACTAGCGGCACCAGGTACAGCAAACTTCATCGGGGCACTCCAATACTTCGCGGAAGGCAGGTATTCCCGGCCAACCTAGCAGGACTTCGGCCATCCGCGTACGCGCAGGCCTGCTATAGCCATCAGGTATTTCCAGATCGGCTGGTGACCATGGTCGCACGAGCGCCGATCCAGCGGGACGTGTCGCTACCCGCCGAGATGCGCCGGTGGCGGTCATCAGGTCCCTGTCTCCGGATCAGGCCGGTGGTAGGGCACAGTTCACGCTGTCGAGCAGTGTGCGCAGCTTGGCGGTGGTTTCGGCGAGTTCGATCTGCGGCTCCGAGGCCGCCACGATTCCGCCGCCGGCGAAGGCACGCAGCGACAGGCCGTCGGCGGCGATCTCGGCGCAGCGAATCGCCACCACCCAGTCGCCGTCACCGGCGGCGTCGCACCAGCCCGCGGCGCCGCCGTAGAAGCCGCGCTCGCCTTCCAGCTCGACGATGGCGTCGAGCGCTTCCGGTGTCGGCGTCCCGCACACCGCGGGCGTCGGATGCAGCAGCAACGCCAGTTCGAGCGCGGTCGGCGCCGGATCGCGCAGGGTGCCGGTGATCGGCGTGCCCAGATGCCAGACCTGCTGGGTCTGCACCAGTTCCGGGCCGTCGGGAACCGACAGCGACGAGCACAGCGGGCTCAGCTTCTCCGCGATCCAATCGATGACGAAGGCGTGCTCCTCGCGATTCTTCGGGCTCGCCAGCAGCTCTCGGGCTTGGGCGGCGTCGGCGTCCGGATCGGCGAGGCGGGGCAGCGTACCCGCGAGCGGATGCAATGTGACGGTGCTGCCGTGCCGGGACACCAGCACCTCGGGCGTCGCACCGACCAGCGTCTCGCCCGGACGTCCGGCCGGGGACAGATCCACCGCGTAGACATGCGCCCGCGGATGCCGGATCAGCAAGTGAGCGGCCACCACCTCCGGGTCGAGCGGTTGCTCGGAAGCGGCGAGCACCGATCGCGCTGCCACCACTTTGCGTAGCGGCTGCCGTGGATCGCCGAGCTGCTCGACCAGTTTCGCCACCCGCGCCAAGTGCTCACCTGGGCTCGGCAGCTCGCTGATCACCGTGACCTCGGGCAGCTCGGGCACAGCGGCGGGCCGCCAGGGTCCGGCCGTATGTTCCACCCGGCCCGGAACGGTCAACGCGGCCTTTTCTCGTGGATCGAAGGGCAGCGCCCCCACCACCATCGCGGCCGATCCGTCGCGCAGTGCCGCCACCGCCTGCTGTGCGTCGTCGAAAGCGGCGCGCGTGTCGTGCGCCCGGAGCACACCGTCCGGCGTGGCCAGCAAGAACCCGTCCATAGCCCGACGGTATCCGCGGAAATCGCGGAGTTGGTGAGCTACGTCCGCCGAGGCGACGAAGATCTCATCTGCGGCCATAGCAGCTCGTTGTTAACGGTTGCCCGTCGTGAAAACGCGCCGAGCCCGGTTCGACGGCGCAGCTCGCCCTCCGGGCGGTGCTCACTTGCCCGGCGGAACCAGCAGCACCGGCCGGTGACAGTGTTTGAGGACGGCGTCGGCCACGCTGCTGTGCAGTAGCGCGCGGATTCCGGTGGCGCCGCGGGTACCCGCGACGACGATGTCGACGTCCAGATCGTCGGCGCATTCGACGATGGCGTTCCAGATCGTCGAGGTGCATTCCGCGGTTCTGGCCTCGGCGTTGAGCCCGGCCAATTCGGCAAGGCGCACACCCTCACGATTGGTTTCGCGGGCCGAGACGTAGGCGATGTCCTCGATCTCTTCGTCGGGCACCCATTCCGGCTGCATCACCCCGGACAGTCCGGAGATGCGGGCGGCCTGGCGCACCATGGGTTCCCATGCGGTCAGCACCACCGCGCGATCGGCCGTGAGGAATCGTCCGGCGTATTCGATGGCCCGTTTGGCGTTCTCGGATCCGTCGTAGGCGATGAGCATCAGATCGCAGGGCACGACGACCTCCCGGTGGTCTCATGGCTACGTCCTCAGGTTACTCCGGCATCGGTGCCGCGCCGGGCATCTGCGTGGGGCGGGTGGGCCGTGGTCGCGGGGCCTGGCGCACTGTGGGCTACTGCGGGACCGCCGCGCGGATTACCGTCGAGACATGCGCGCGGATTACCGTCGACTCATGCGGAAGACGCCTCTCGTCCTGTTCGCGGTATTGGCTGCCATTGCGACCGGTTGTTCCGGCGGTGACGCCGGAAACTCGGCCACGTCCCGTCCGGTGGCCACCGAAGCGACCACCGGCGCGACTCCCGGCGCCACCACCACCGGCGAACGCGACTGTTCCGCCGACTATCTGGCGAAATTCACCCAGCGTCAGAAACTCGCCCAGTTGCTGACCGTCGGCGTCAACGGCACCGCGGACGCACTGGCGGTGGTGCGTGATCACCAGGTCGGCGGCATCTTCATCGGCGGCTGGACCGATCAGTCGCTGCTGACCGGCGGCCAGATGGAGCAGGTGAAGGCGGCGGCGAACGTGCCGCTGATGGTCACCATCGACGAGGAGGGCGGTCGCGTCTCGCGCGTCGCCGATCTGATCGGGCCTGCGCCTTCGGCCCGCGAGACAGCGCAAACCATGACCACCGACGAGTTCTACACCGCGACTCTGGCCAGGGGTCAGGCGCTCAAAGATCTCGGCATCACGGTGAATTTCGCGCCCGACGTCGATGTGAGCAGCCAGCCGGCCAACTCCGTCATCGGTGATCGTTCCTTCTCCGACGATCCGATGGTCGTCACCGAGTACGCGGGCGCCTACATCCGCGCCATGCGTGAGGTCGGTGTCGGCACGGTGATGAAGCATTTCCCCGGGCACGGTGCCGGTTCCGGTGATTCGCATCTGGGCGCCGTACGCACCCCGCCGCTGGATCAATTGCAGAACCGCGATCTGGTGCCGTTCCGCGATCTGGTCGGCTCGGGTGCAGCCGTCATGGTGGGCCACCTGGATGTGCCCGGTCTGACCGAGCCGGACGTCCCCGCCAGCATCAGCCCCGCAGTGATGGATCTGCTGCGCAAGGGCACCGGCTACGGCGCCGCGCCCTTCGACGGCCCGATCTTCACCGACGATCTGGGCGGCATGGCGGCCATCACCAACCGCATGACGATCGCGGAGGCGGTGGAGGCTGCGCTGGTCGCCGGCGCCGACAACGCCCTGTGGATTACCACCGATGCTGTCCCGCAGGTGCTCGACCGTCTCGAGCAGGCTGTATGGAGCGGACGTCTGCCGATCGCGCAGGTGGATGCGTCGGTGCTGCGGATGGCCTGGTTCAAGGGCGCGCCCCTGCACTGCTGAGCCCCGTGACGCTGCCGGCCGCCGCCCACATCGGCGCCGTTGCCGCCGGTGGGAATCGCGTGCTGTGATCTGCCGCGTAGGCTGCCCGACGCGGTGCGGCCCGTTGTGCGCCGCCGCCGATGCGCACTATCCAGCCGCCAGTGTTTACCTCGAGCCGTTCTGAGCGACTGCTGGGCAAATCGGTCCTAGGAGAACTTACCTTGGAGTAATATAGAAGGCTCACCCTGTAGTAGGAGAGCAGATGGCGGGCGGAACGAAGCGACTTCCCCGGGCGGTTCGTGAGCAGCAGATGCTCGACGCCGCCGTCGAGGTGTTCTCGCGTAAGGGTTTCCACGAGACGTCCATGGACGCGATCGCGGCCGAAGCCAAGATCTCCAAGCCGATGCTGTACCTCTACTACGGTTCCAAGGACGAGCTGTTCCGCGCCTGCATCCAGCGTGAGGGCCTGCGCTTCATCGAATCGGTCGCCCCTGCCGGTAACCCGCTGCTCTCGCCGCACGAACAGTTGCGCACCGCGCTGGAGGGTTTCCTCGGCTTCGTCGACCACAACCGCCACTCCTGGCAGGTGCTCTATCGGCAGGCCATCGGTCAGCAGGCCTTCGCTTCCGAAATCGAGAACGCCCGCGAGCGCGTTATCGAGCTGACCGCCAAACTGCTCGAATCCAGCGCCAAGCATGCCGTACCCGGTACCAATTTCGATGTCGTCGCCGCGGCCGTCATCGGCGCGGGCGAAGCCATCGCCGACCGCGTCGCCACCGGGAAGATCGAGGTCTCCGAAGCCGTCGACCTCCTCGACGACCTCGCGTGGAGCGGTCTCGCCGGCCGCAAGAAAGCCGAATAGCTCGGCCCGCGAGTGGTACCTCAGCGCGGATGCCACTCGCGATATGCCGCAGCCATGTACCACTCGCGATTCGCGTCGACGGGTGCGTGCGGTGACGGTCAGGTCGAGTTCGCGGGTGCGGCGCGGTTCGGTGGGGCGTTCGTTGCCGCCGAAACGGGGCGATGGGTTGCCGCGCAGCGCGGTAGGTGCGAGAGTTCGGTGCGTTCTGCGGGGCCGGGGATATTCGGCAAGACATGCACGGAGGGGACATTTGTTCGGGTTGCTGAAGCCGTGTGGGCACAGTGCGGCGAAGTACGGGGTGGATCCGGGGCAATGGCAGGCACATATGTGCGGGCTCTGTCTCGGCCTGCGTGACGGGCACGGGCAACTCGCCCGCAGCGCCACCAATACCGATGCGATCGTGCTGAGCATGCTCACCGAAGCGCAGCTGGAGGGCCGAGGAGAACGGACCACTGCCGGGCCGTGCCCGTTGCGCGGCATGCGGCGCGCACAGGTGGCCACGGCAGATTCGGCGGGGATCATGCTGGCGTCGACGGCATCGCTGCTGTTGGGATCGGCCAAGATTCGCGACCACGTCGACGACGGCGACACGTCGGTGCTGACCCGCCGTCCGATGGCGAAGGTGTCGAGCCGCTGGGCCGAACGCGCCCGGCGCCAGGCGGAACTGATCGGTTTCGATGTGGAACCGCTTGTCGCTGCCATTGAGTCACAAGCTGATCGGGAACGTCGCGCGCATCTGCTCACGCTCGAGGAGCTGACCGTGCCGACCCAGGTGTGCGCCGCGGAGTTCTTCGCCCACTCCGCGGTCCTGGCCGAGCGGCCGGAAAACATTGCCCCGCTGCGGGAGGCGGGCAGGCATTTCGGCCATATCGCCCACCTCGCCGACGCGATCGAGGACTTCGATACCGATCGCGAACGCGGCCGGTTCAACCCCCTCGCCGCCACCGGCACCGGGATGCCGCAAGCGTATGAGCTACTGCACCAGTCGGACTCGAGTTTGCGCGCGGCTATCGCTGTGACCGACCTCGCTGACCAGCCTGCCGTGCGGTGGATGTTGCTCGACCCGCTGAATTCGCTGGTGCGCCGCATCGGGCGGGGTATAGGTGCGGTGACCGGGCACGCCTGCTCGGTGACATCGCGTGATTCGGCCGAACTGCGCAGACATGACACCGGCCATCGCCCGCCGACCCGCCGCCCTGGCATCGGCGACGCCCTGCCCGCCGTCCTCGGCATCTACTGCACCGGATATGCGTGCTGCGCCGACCACACCAATCCGTGCAATGGCGAACGCCGCCCCGCCTGGTGGAAGGAACACCTCGGCGATTGCTGCGATGGCGTCGACTGCTGCTCGAACTGTGGCGACTGCTGCGGCGGCGACGGCGGCTGCTGCGATGGCTGCTGCTGTGACGGGTGCGGTTGCGACTGCTGAATCGCTGCGACCGAAACGAAAGAGCCGCGCACCCATAGAGGTGCGCGGCTCTCATCGAGTCCAGCTGAAACTCAGCGCAGGGTCGCGGTCAGATGCGGGAACCCCTTCTTCGGGTTGCGCAACGCCAGATCCCAGCCGCCGTCGGCCTGATCGGCGTACAGGTTCACCTTCGACGGCAAGAAGATCGGCTTACCGAACTTCACCGAGTAGGTGGCCCGCTCCGGAATCCGGCCCTCGATCGAGCCGAGAACCATTGCCGCCGACCACATGCCGTGCGCGATTGCCTTCGGGAAACCGAAGGCCTTGGCGCCGAGCGCGGAGGTGTGGATCGGGTTGTGGTCACCCGAGGCCGCCGCGTAGCGGGTGATCGTCGGCTGATCCACACGCAGGGCGCGCAGCGGGGGCGGCGGCACCTCGTCGGGCTTGGGATCGGGCTTGGGCCCGCCCGAGAGTGAGGTGCGCTGCTGGTGCAGGAAGGTGGTGACCTGACGCCACACCAGCTCGCGACCCACCCGGATCTCGCTGATCGCGTCGACCAGCAGACCCTTCGGGTGCTCGCGCAGGTTCTCGATATGCGCGGTGATGTCGAGCGGTTCGCTCACCGAGATCTCGCGGGTGCGTTCGATGACGTTCTCCGCATGCACCGCGCCCACCGCGACGAACGGGAAGTCGCGCTGCACCACCAGTTGCATCACCACCGGGAAGGTGAGGATGAACGGGTAGGTCAGCGGCAGCGAATCACCGAAACGCAGGCCCGTCGCCCGGCAGTAGGCGGCCAGATGATCGGGATCGACCTTGACGCCCTCGAGCTTGATCTCACGATCGGGCAGCGCGGGCTTGCGTGCCGCGACCAGCGGCAACGGCACCGAACCGAGCGCTGCCTTCAGGTACAGCTTGCCGTTCTTCGGCGCCTCGGTGAGGGTGATCGTCTCGGTCATCATGCTCCGATCAGGCTCTGACCGCAGACGCGAACCACGTTGCCGGTCACCGCGTTCGACGCCGGGGAGGCGAAGAAGGCGATGGCCTCGGCGACGTCGACGGTCTGGCCACCCTGCAGCAGCGAGCTCATCAGCCGGCCCGCCTCACGGGTGCCGAGCGGGATGGCGGCGGTCATCGCGGTCTCGATGAAGCCGGGGGCGACGGCGTTGATGGTGATGCCCTTCTCGGCCAGCTTCGGCGATTCGGCGTTCACCATCCCGATGACACCGGCCTTGGAGGCGCCGTAGTTGGTCTGGCCACGGTTACCGGCGATGCCCGCGATGGAGGACACGTCGATGACGCGGCCACCAGCCTTCAACGCACCCGAGGCCACCAGGCCCTCGGTAATGCGGTGCGGCGCAGCGAGGTTGACGCCGATGACGGAGTTCCAGCGGCCCTCGTCCATGTTCGCGAGCAGCTTGTCGCGGGTGATGCCCGCGTTGTGCACGATGATGTCGATGCCGCCGAAACGTTCGGTGGCGAATTCGGCCAGCTTCTGCGCGGCGTCGGGCGCGGTGACATCGAGCGCGAGCGCGGTGCCGCCGACCTTGTTGGCGGTCTCCGACAGCGCCTCACCGGCGGCCGGGATATCGGCGACGATCACCTGGGCGCCGTCGCGGGCGAAGACCTCGGCGATGGTGGCGCCGATACCGCGCGCGGCACCGGTGACCACGGCGACCTTGCCCTCCAGCGGGCGATCCCAGTTGGCGGGGGCGACGGCGTCGTCCTTGCCGACCCGGATGACCTGGCCGTCGACGAAGGCCGACTTGGCCGAGAGCAGGAACCGCAGCGTCGATTCCAGGCCGGTGGCGGCGGCGGAGGCCTCCGGGTGCAGGTACACCAGTTGGGCGGTGGCGCCACGCAGTAGTTCCTTGGCGACGCTGCGGGTGAAGCCCTCGAGCGCGCGCTGGGCGATCTGCTCGTCGACGCTCGACGTCAGCTCCGGCGTGGTGCCGATGACGACGACGCGGCCGGACGCGGCGAGGCTGCGCATGGCCGGCTGGAAGAACTCGAACAGCTGCGACAGGTCCTCGATGGAGCCGATGCCGGTGGCGTCGAAGACCAGCGCGCCGTGCTTGGTGCCCTGGACGGGGGTGTCGGTGAAGGTGCAGTCGGTCAACAGGGCGCGGACCGGCTCGGCGACCCGGCCCTTACCGCCGAGCAGCACCGGACCCGGCAGGGCCGGCTCACCCTTGACGTAGCGCCGCAGGGACTCCGGCTGCGGCAGGCCCAGCTTGCTCGCGAGGAAGGCGCCGGGGGCGGAATGGACGAACGATCCGTAGAGGTTGGGTGCACCCTTGCTCTTGGCTGCCACGATTCCTACCTTTTCTGTGCTCGATGTCTGGAATGTCGGTGCGTCCCCCTGCTTGCGCTCGCATCACTCCATAGGCTGCCTGACCAGCGGCGCAGGCTCCGCCCGTGAGGTGCGTGAGCGCACAATTGCGGGGTGCGGTATCGACAACAAACTTACTCCAGAGTAAGTTTAATGTAAACCGATTGCGACCGGGTGCGGAAACGTGTGGAGGGGTTCCGCACCGGCACCCGGGGCGCGCCGGAAGATCCCGACGAGACCTTGGAGACTCGAGTGACTAGCAAAGCCCGTTCGACGAAGAGCACGGCCAAGACCACCAAGCAGCCGCGTCCGGTCGCGATCGTTGGCGGTAACCGGATTCCGTTCGCTCGCTCCGACAAGGCGTACGCCCACGCCTCCAACCAGGACATGTTCACCGCCGCACTGGACGGCCTTGTCAGCCGTTTCGGTCTGCAGGGCGAGCGCCTCGGCATGGTCGCCGGCGGCGCGGTGCTCAAGCGGGTCGGCGAGCACGGCATGATCCGCGAGAGCGTGCTCGGTAGCAAGCTCAGCCCCTACACCCCCGCCCACGACCTGCAGCTTGCCTGTGGCACCGGTCTGCAGGCCATCGTGACCGTTGGTGACGCCATCGCGGCAGGCCGCATCGACGCGGGCATCGGCGGCGGTACCGACACCACCTCGGACGCGCCCATCGGCGTCAGCGAGGGGATGCGTGAGTGGATGCTGGATGTCAACCGCGCCAAGACCAACAAGGACCGCCTCAAGCTGGTCGGCCAGCTGCGCCCGAACATGGTCGGCATCGAGATCCCGCGTAATGCCGAGCCGCGCACCGGCCTGTCGATGGGTGAGCACGCCGCCATCACCGCCAAGGAATTCGGCGTCGCCCGTGCGGCCCAGGACGAGCTGGCCTACCTGTCGCACAAGAACATGGCCGCCGCCTACGACCGCGGTTTCTTCGACGATCTGATCACCCCGTTCCTCGGGCTGACCCGCGACGACAACCTGCGTCCCGGCTCCTCGATCGAGAAGTTGGCCACCCTGAAGCCGGTCTTCGGCGTCAAGGCCGGTGACGCCACCATGACCGCGGGCAACTCCACCCCGCTCACCGACGGCGCCTCCGCGGTGCTGCTGTCCAGCGATGAGTGGGCCACCGAGCGCAACCTGCCGGTGCTGGCGCATCTGGTGGACTCCGAGGTCGCCGCTGTCGACTACATCCACGGCCCCGACGGCCTGCTGATGGCGCCTACCTACGCGGTGCCGCGCATGCTCGCCCGCAATGGCCTGACCCTGCAGGATTTCGACTACTACGAGATCCACGAGGCATTCGCCTCGGTCGTGCTTGCCACCCTGCAGGCGTGGGAGTCCGACCAGTACTGCAAGGAGCGCCTGGGCCTGGACGGTGCGCTGGGTTCTATCGACCGCAGCAAGCTCAACGTCAACGGCTCCTCGCTGGCCGCCGGTCACCCGTTCGCCGCCACCGGTGGTCGTATCGTGGCCTCGACCGCGAAGATGCTGGCCGAGAAGGGTTCCGGTCGCGCGCTGATCTCCATCTGCGCCGCGGGCGGCCAGGGCGTCGTCGCGATCCTGGAGCGCTGATCTGATCCCGCGTCCACGCGGGGTAAATGCAAGGGTGGCATCCGGCTGTTCGGCCGGATGCCACCCTTTTGCGTTCGCTGACCAGGATTCGATTGCGGCGGATGATCGAGACGTTGCGGCGGTCGGCGTAGCCGGTGGTGCCCCACAATTCGCGGTCAGTGATCGGTGAATCGATCCGCCGAGCGCCGCTCTGCCCGGCGGGAAACGGCCCATTCGCGTTGGTGCCAGTCCGCGTTACTGTTTTGTGATCTTTTGCATCGTGTCGAATCGAAATGCCTGGCGGTGTTTGCTGGGGCTCGTCCCGGTCGGCCCGCAATTACCGGGCAATTTTCCTGATCTTGCTCATTAGCCGGTCGTTGCTCACCGATGCGTGGCAAGGTTGCAATCGCTGGTCCAGGTGTGATGACCTGCTCGTAACCTGCTGGGCTGTCGGGGCCGAGTGGTGATTGATCGGTGTTTCGACATCCGACCGGTCAGTTCGGAATGTGGCTATCCGCGGGAAATGTGCTGTCACATCGCGCATTTCTTGAATTCGAGGTCAAGAAGATCGAGCGTGCGGAGAGGAAGGCTGAACGGCTGATGCGTATCGGAATATTGCTACGCGCGGCGGTGGTGCTGCTCGCGGCGGCGGTCGGGCTCGGACTGGCCACAGCACCGGCGGCGGCCGACGAACTGGACCGCTATCTGGATCTACCGCTGGTCAATCGCAATGCCGAGGCGGGGCCGGGCGGCGTGCATCCGGATCTGCCCTATGACGCCGCCCAGCTGCGTGGTCTCCTCGACCAAGCCCGGTCGCAGGGCGTCGCTCCGACCCGATACGCCGCACTGCTGTACCAGTACTGGCTGGTCGATTCGACGAACAAGGCCGGGATCGACCTGCGTTCGTGGAATCCGCGCGACGGTGTCGAGGCCAATCGGCAGAACCTGATCAAGTCCTACCGCTACTACGAGGATCTGCAGCTGGCCCACCGCGAATTGCAGTGGGCGGGTATGGGCGGCCAGGTCGGCGCCGACTTCGGTGGCGGTCTCCTCGATTTCGAGCTGATGAGCACCATCTATTCGCTCCCGGGCCTGTCGGAATCGGCGCGCGGGGTGATCGGCGCGGTCGAGCAGGCCGCGGGCCCGCAGGCCGTCGCGATGCTTCCGGCTGGTCTGGCGGCCCTCGCCGAGGCAGGCCCCCAGATCACGCCCGAGGATCTGCACTACATCATCGGGATGATCCTGGTGATGCAGAAGAACATCTTCTCCGACCTCATGCCGATGCACGACGCGTACGTCACCGAGGGCTTGCCCGCGCTGGAGGAATTCCAGGCCGCCGGACTCTTCGGCGCCGACATCATGAACGCCTGGCGCGATGTCGCCTCGGGCGACCAGACCCGCATCGCCGCAGGCAATGCCACCCTGCTGCGCCGCGAACAGGATTGGGCCATCGGCGCGCAATGGGACCACGTCCGGGCCTACAAGGGCGCGGTCGGTGAGGCCATCACTTATGTCAGCGGCGCGGCGGGCTCGCCGTCGGTGGCGGGTGTGGCCCCGCCGCGCGAATTCAACCCGGTGCGAATCCCGTTCACGATGGCCGACGGCAGACCCGCCCTGCTGACGATGCCGCTGCCGGATTGGAACTGGTCGGTGCTCGATGCCCGCTGGGACTACATCACCACCGAGCTGCTGCCGAAGTACAAGTGGCAGGTCGAAAACAATTGGCCCGCACTCGAAGCGGTGATGCGCACGCCGTACGAGGTGCAGATGGAATCGCATCGCCCGCTGTTGAATATTCCGCAGCTGCTGGATTCGGCGATTCGGGAAATGCAGGTGACGCCGGTGGGCGCGGAAATGGCGGTGAACTGATGCGAGCACGACGATCGATGCGCTGGAACCGAAACACGACTTCGGGCCGGGGTAACTCGCGAAGGGCGCTGACCGCCGTTTTCGCTGCCGCCCTCACGTTGCTCGCCGGAGCCGGAATCGCGGTCGCGCAACCCGAACCGGCTCCACCCGCGCCGTTCGTGCCCCCGCGCACGCCCGGCCTCGGTGAGATCTTCAACGGCTACGTGGTCGGGACCCTGCAAGGCGCCACCGTCGCCTCACCGCAGGAAGCCTTCCAGGCGCTGCTCGCGAACGACCCCTTCTATCAGGAACCCCCGCTGACCGGCGACGAAAAGCCCGGCACGGTGCTCAAATCCAAGAAAGTCGACGTCATGTTCTCCGGTGTCAAGCCGGCGAACCTGGACGCCTACAAGCTCATGTACGTCACCACCGGCGCCGACGGCGTCACCCCGGTGATCAGTACCGGCATCCTGATGATCCCGGTCGACGGCAAGCCCAACGACCAGCGCAAGCTCATCTCCTATCAGGAGGCCAACGACAGCGTTGGCTGGTCGTGTCACCCGAGCACTCAGTGGACCGGCGGCGACCCGCTCGACGGCGCCTCCTGGTCGGCGCTCGGCCCGCTGGCCATGCTGTTCGGCAAGGGCTACGCGGTCATGATGTCCGACGTGGGCAATGACGCCGACCGTAAGCCGCACGGCGTCTTCGCTGGTAAATTCGCCGCCCACGCCCAGCTCGACGGTGCGCGCGCCGCGCTGAACTTCCGTGAGGCGGGCCTGGATCCGAACGCGCAGGTCGGGCTGTTCGGCATCGCGGGCGGCGGTGTCGGCGCGGGCTTCTCCGCCGAACTCCAGCCGACCTACGCGCCGGAACTGAATGTGAAAGCGACTGTGCTGGAAGGCATGGTGGTCAAGCCGCGCAACTTCATGCGCGTCGCAGACGGTTCGGTGGGCTCCGGTTTCGCCTTCGCCACCCTGCTCGGCCTCGAACCCTGGTATCCGGAAATGAAAATCGACGAAAAGCTCAACCCCGCAGGGAAAGCCATCGCCGACTTCTTCCGCACGCAATGCCAGACCCCCGCCTACTTCGGCATGCCGTTCGTCCCGCTGAACATGCTGTTCAAGTCGGGCCTCAACCCCGCCGACGAACCGGCCTTCCAGCGCGCCTACGACGACAACATCCTCGGCCACGCAGGCACGCCGGACTCCAAGGTCCTCATCACCTCATGCGGCGCCGATGACTCCTTCATGTCCTTGGTCCCGGCCGCCGACTCCCGTGAACTCGCCGATATCTACCGCTCCAAAGGCACCGACGTCACCTACGCGCCGTCCAATTGCAGCATGATCCGGATGATCACCGATCTCTACGGTTGGGGGACAGACTTGTTCGGCATGCAGACCATCGACTGGCTGGACGCGCAGTTCGACTGATCCATCGACCGAAGACGGGCTGGTGGATGCCGCTGCGTCACCCGGCGATGCCGTACGAATCTCAGTCGAGCACGGCGTACGCCTCGACCTCGACCAGCACATCGGGTTCGAGGAGATAGTCGACGCCGATCGCCGACACGGGCGGTAGCGGTTGCGGGATCCCGAGCTCGTCTGTGACGCGTTCGATTCCTGCGATGAAGTCGTCGTACATGTCCGGAGCCCAGTTCGTGACGAAGAACCGCAGCCGGACGACGTCGGCGAAGCTTGCCCCTGCTCCGGCCAGCCCGCGCGCCGTATTGCGCAGCGAGTGCGCGACCTGGCCGGCGAGGTCGCCGGTCGCGACCGGATTGCCTTCGGCGTCGCGGGCGATCTGGCCTGCCACATGCACCTGGCGAGTACCGGTGCTGACCGAAACGTGGTGGTACGGAACGGGAGCGAACATGTCTTCGGGGGTGAGTAGCTGCACGGCCATGGTGTGTCCCTTCGCTGTCGAGGTAGGTATCCGATGTCTACCTGGTGTTCGAAGGGAACTTCAACGAGACTAGGTGTCATGCAGGAAACCGCCACCGCACATTCGGGCAGCCCGATCCTCACCGAGCATCACCGTGAGCTGCTCGATCAGGTGCTCGACAAGTGGTCACTCCAGATCCTCGATGCGCTGTGCGAGCGGCCGCTGCGGTTCAACGAACTGCGACGGGCGATCCCCGTCGTGACGCAGAAATCGCTGACGGCCGCACTGCGCCGCCTGGAGCGCAACGGGATGGTCGAGCGCATCGTCACGAGTACCCGACCCGTCGCGGTCGAGTACCGCGTCTCGCCGCTCGGAAAGACGTTGCAGGACCTCATCGACGCGCTGCTGCACTGGTCGACGCTCAGGTTGCCCGATGTCGAACGCGCGAGGGCGAGCTTCGACGAGCAGGCTCGAGCTGACGGGAACTAGTCCCGATGAGACTGGGGTCGAGCCGGCAGGACCATTTCCCGTGCCGCGCTCAACCCCTAGATGGACGACTGCTTCGACCCAATCGCGGGGCGCGGCAGCGAAACCGATCCCACCTTCATTCGCCGAGGAAGCGCAGCAGTTCCGCTGTCACGAACTGCGGGTTCTCTTCGACGAGCCAATGTCCAGTGTTCGGAACATCGACCGCTCGAACGATATTGGTCATTCTCGGTGCGGTGGTGGTTCGGACCGCGTCGATCTGACCCTGCGCGGACATGAGCAGTGCAGGAACAGGTGTCGGCGGCGCGGACACGGTGTCGCGCACATCCTGATCCAAGGCGCGATAGAGCCCGAAACCTCCGGTCAGGGCTTCGGGGCGACTGTAGGTCCGTGCGTACTCGTCGATCTCGGCATCTGTGAACGGAGATCGATCCGAGCTACCACCGAAGGCCGTGCCGCCGTGGGAGACCTGGGGATAAAACAGCGCGAGGTACTCGCGGACGTCGTCGCCGACAATTGCCTCCGGAACCCGCCGCTGGGAGTGAAAGGCAATATGCCAGCTCATGGATCGGTAGGTGGCCGCATCGATCCCGGGTCCGGGAAGCGGCAGGTCGAGATAGCCGAGACGTGCGGTGTCGGCGGGGAACTGTGCGGCGTACTGGAACGCCACCGCGGCGCCGAAATCGTGCCCGACGACGTTGGCGTCACGTATCCCCAACTGCTCGGCGATCAGGGTGTGCACGTACCGCGCGAGGGTGGCCTTGTCGTAGCCGGCTGGGGACCCGGTGCTGTCACCCAGCCCGGGGAGGTCGACGGCGTAGACGGTGTGATGTTCGGCGAGCTCGGGCATGATCTGCCACCACCCGAACCAGGTTTGCGGCCAACCATGGATCAGCACCACCGGCGTGCCGCTCCCGCCCGTCACGTAGTGCATCCGGACCCCGTCTACGTCGGCGAACTCGTGCCGGAAAGTGTTCTCGAACTCCGGGTCTGCGTGGGTGGCGGCGGCGTAAGGGGGTACTTCGGCCCCGGTGGTCGTGGAGCAGGCGGCGGTCAGCATCGTGAGCAGCAGGGTGAGGGTGACGGCCGTGATCGTGCGTGCGGATCCGAGGGATCGACGCGACGAGGGCGGCGGTGCAGTGATCATGAGTGCCTGTCCTTGGGTGCGGGATTCAGCGCCCGGCCGCGCTTGGATCAGCTTGCGGCGAGCGTCTGGGAGTCGGCCGGTATACCGCATTCAGTCTTTCCGCGGTCACCGAGTTCTGGCACGAACTCTTGCGGTTTCGGCAAGATGGTCTCGTGGACGACACCGACGACGTACTCGATGCGGTCGGCCCGCGACTGCGTGCGTTGCGCCGCGACCGCGGCATGACCCTCGCCGACCTCGCGGCGACGACCGGGGTATCGGAGAGCACCCTGTCCCGGCTGGAGAGCGGTCAGCGCAGACCGAGCCTGGAGCTGCTGCTACCGCTGTCACGCACCTACGACGTTCCGCTCGACGACCTCGTCGGCGCCCCACGCACCGGCGACCCCCGTATCCATCTGAAACCGATCCGGCGAGCCGGGATGATCTTCATTCCGCTGTCCCGCCGCCCCGGTGGCGTGCAGGCGTTCAAGATGCTCATACCCGCCCGCCCGTACCCGCAGGAGCCGACACCGCAGACACACGAAGGCTTCGAATGGCTCTACGTGCTAAACGGCCACCTCCGCCTGATCCTCGGCGACCGCGACCTGACCCTGCCCCCGGGCGAAGCCGCCGAATTCGACACCTCCATGCCGCACTGGCTCGGCACCGCCGACGGCGGTGTAGTCGAACTCCTCATCCTGTTCGGTCTGCACGGGGTACGCGCACACGTACAGCCCGGAACTCAGCAGGGCTGACCGTTCGGCGCACTCTGCCGTGTCACGGAGCGACTTCACCACGGCATCGTCGATGGCCGAGTCGGCATCGCCCATTCGGCTCGTGCGGCCCGAACCGCCGGGTCTCGGGCGAACACATTCAGGGGCTGGAGGGCAGGGCGGCCCTGTCGATACCCAGGGTGGCAATCAGATCTTCGTGCAGTTCGAACCACACTCGGTGGGCGGAATCGTGTTCGGTGCCGGTGACCATATCGGGATTATCGGCGGCAAGGGAAAGGGCGGCGGCGAACCGAGTGTGGTAGCCAGAAAACCGGGCGAGTCGTTCGGTGAGCCGGCTCGTCAGTGGAACCAATTCCTCTGCGAGGCGCTTTAACTCGCTCAGGGTACGCCGGTCTCGTTGTATGTCCGCGTGGTCGTTGTCCTGCATGCTGCCATCGGGATGGATGGTCACTTGCCAGTCGGTGCAAGCCCGCACCAACCGTGCGTTGAGCGGCCAAGGCGTGTCGAAGTCGTCGGCACTGTGCACCAGTCGGACCGGGCCGGTGGCAACACCACGGCTGGCCGGGGCGCCGACGGCAATCGGCCCTTCGCGCATCAGGGTGTTGTCGGGGTGGCGCGCTCGCTTGCGAGGTTTACCCCGCGCAGTGGCACCTGTTGATCCATGCGTCAACCATAGGTTGACGATTGCGTCATCGTCAACTACTAGTTGACGGCACGGCGCTAGCTTGCGGATGGCTTTCGTCGACAACGGATCGATTCAGGAGGACGGCAGGCAGAAGTTCGCGATTCCAGCCGCTGTCGCCGAGGCTGCGGTCGGGAGCCGGGCATTGAGCCTGTTTCGCGGTGACCTGGAGTCAGCGCTGTACGACGCAGTGGCCGACCACGTCGACATCCGATTCGGCACCACCGTGCAGGCCGTCGCCCAGACTCCGGGGGAGGTTGTGGTCACCCTCAGTGATGGCGATCGCCTGCAGGCCGAACTCCTCGTCGGCGCCGACGGCGTGCACTCCCGAGTCCGCGAGCTCGTATTCGGTGCCGAACCCGAATATTTCGTGGACCTGGGCCACATGGTCGGGGCATTTGCGCTGGAAGCAGTTCCCGGCCATGTACCCGAAGGCGTCGGCACCACCTTTATCGGACCCGGACGTACGGCCGCGGTGATGAACCTGGGAGGTAGACAAACGACAGGCGCTGGCCCGGAGAGGAATCAGCCGATTCGCCCCACCGTCACGAACACATGTCTGGGCCGGCGAACTCATGCTGCGCGCCATCCAACTCCCCGGAATCCGTGGCCTGGTCCGACGCTCCATCCAACGCGCCAACAACTGATCGGGTGCCACGTTCGGCAGCACGCCACCCAGCGCTATCCGTGGAATCAGCCAGGGAAGACGTAGTGCGTAGGCCCCGGGCGGCCGGTCTGGCTGGACCCTGCGTACGGCATCTCCAACGGGGCGATCTCGAGCTTGTGCGGGTTACCGTCGAGATCGGCTTGCCAGCAGTCCTGCATCACACCATGAAAGCCGGTGCAGACGATACGGGTGCTCGTGCCGAACGGGGAGGACAGGCGGTTGCGACTGGACAGCGGAT
Source organism: Nocardia sp. NPDC059180 (assembly GCF_042754945.1). Taxonomy (NCBI): domain Bacteria; kingdom Bacillati; phylum Actinomycetota; class Actinomycetes; order Mycobacteriales; family Nocardiaceae; genus Nocardia; species Nocardia sp. NPDC059180. The sequence goes on along the minus strand of NZ_JBHZBU010000001.1, from coordinate 53,114 downwards.
TCCAGTAATCGACATCGCTCGGAACGGCGAAGTCTTTGGTTTCGAACACCGAGCGGCCATTCCCCTGCGAGGGCCACTCATCGGCGGTTGCCGCGCCTGCACCGACCAGCAGTGTTGCGCCGGCCGCCGTGGAAATTACGGCCAGCCGAGCGAAATGTCCGATTCCAATGTTCATCCGTATCTCTATTCTCTCTTGTGTTTGACGAATACGCCGTTCGAACACGATCGAGTCAGCCGGCCCAGACCTCAACGGGGATCGCCAGATGCATTGGGTGGGAAATCGGCGCAACTACAGAAAGGTTATACCGCAATATATTTCAGACGACGGGCCTTGTCCCAGCGCGTGACCTCGGTGTGGGTGCGGTGGTACGACGACGGAACAACTGCGCCGACCCCGACTATCTCGGCGAGTGATCGCCGGAGTCCTCACCCTTCCTTGTGCTCCGCATACCAGCGGTCGATCAGCGCCGGAAGTTCCTTCCCCATCCACACGAAGAACTCGTGCATATCCCGCACCCGCGTCGCCTGCTCGCTATCGGGGTCGGGGAACAGGGCCAGCCCGCGGGAGGTCATGGCGGTGAGATCTTCGTATTGGGTGCTCTGCTGGCGGATCAGCTCGGGGAGAACGCCGGCGCGGAGAATGTAGTAGTCCTTGCGGTCGCCCGGTTTGGAGACCTTGTCGACCCAGCGCATCGTGGTGAGGTTCTTGAGGGCGTTGGAGATGGAGCCCTTGGACGCCTGCAATGCCTCGGCGATCTGGGCGAAGGTCTGTTCGGGGGGTGTGCAGACCATCAGCCAGCCCATGGCGCGGCCGGTCATGCGGACCAGGCCCATGCGTTCGAGCACGAGCGCGAAATCCTCGACGAAGGCCAATTGCTCCGGGGTCGGGGCCGCCGGGTCGTGTTCCGAGCTGGTCATCGGTCGAGTATCCCTTTCGGCTGGAGAAACGGAAAGACGGGGCGGGCCACGTCGGCCCGCCCCGGATGCGGAATTCACATCGCCAGGTCCCGGCGATCGAAGCTCACCAGCGCGAGGACGAGCGCCACCGCTGCGGCTACCGCGAGCACCGCGAGATGTACCCCGTTCCACCCGTTGACCAGCGGCGAATCACCGTTGGCGTAGTAGAACGGCGAAAGCTTGCGCAACCAATCTCCACCGAGATTGTTGGCCAGATAGCCTGCCACCGCGAGTAGTGCCGCCACGCCGAGCGCCAGCGAACGTTTCCCGGTCGCGGCGCCGACCAGTAGCGCGACGGATCCGGCGAGCAGCGCGAGCAGTCCGAGCCCGGCGCTCGCGGCGACGATGTTGCCGGTCTCGACATTCAGATTGCCGGAGTTCGCGCCGGCGATCACGCTCACGGTGAGCACCGCGGTCACGATCGCGATCTGCACGGCGAGTGCCGCGAACCGCTGCATCAGCAGGCTCGTCCGGCTGATCGGCTGTGCGAGAAGTAGATCCAGGGTGCCGTTCTCCTCCTGCGTCGCCGACCTGGTGGCGATGGTGACCGCGAAGATCAGCATCAGCAGCAGACCCATCAGCGAATACACCGTCGAGTTGAGAAAGCCGGTGCCGCTGGCGAAATCGCTCAAACCCATCGCGTCGTACATGCTGTTCTGCTGAATATCGAGCGAGCCCTGCTCTTTGAGCGATTCATAGGAGGGCAGGTAGATCACGGGCACGATGGCGATGCCGATCGACCAGCCGATCAGGCCGCGCCGCTGTTCTTTGAGGGTTTGGGTGAAAACTGTGCGCTTCATGACGAATTCTCCTGTGCGGAAAGGGAAAAAGATGGTCAGCGGCCGTAGAGGCTGAAGAAGATCTGCTCCAGGTCCGGCTCGTTGGACAGCACGCTCACCAGCTGGTACTTGGCGGCGACCTTGAAAAGTGCGTCCACCTCACCCTCGGTGGTGCAGCGCACGGTGGTGCCGTCGACGGTCAGACCGTGCACACCGGGCAGACGGGCGAAATCGTCGGCGAAAACCTCCTCGCCGAACATCAGCTCGACCGAACGCGGTGAGCGCCTGCGCAAATCCTCGACGTTCTCGGTGCCGAGCAGTTTCCCGGCGCGCATGATGACGGCGCGGTCGGCGGTCTGCTGCACCTCGGTGAGGATGTGCGAGGACATGAACACCGTCTGCCCATTGCGCTTTGCCTCGGTCACCAGATCGAGGAAACGTTGTTGCAGCAGCGGATCGAGGCCGGAGGTGGGTTCGTCCAGGATCAGCAGGTCGGGGTTGTGCATGAATGCGGCGATGATGCCGACCTTCTGCTTGTTGCCCTTCGACATCGAGCCGACCTTCTTGGACAGGTCGAGATCCAGCATCTCGGCGAGCTCCGCAATGCGCCGCTGGGCGACGTTGCCGCGCTGGTCGGCGAGGAAGGCCAGCAGCTCGCGCGCCGAATTGCGGCCTTCGATCGCCAGCTCGCCGGGCAAGTAGCCGATGCGGTGGCGCAGCTCGGCTCCGCCCGCGCGGGGATCCATGCCGAGTACCTCGACGAAACCCGCGGTCGGCCGGATCAGATCGAGCAGGATCCGGATGGTGGTGGACTTGCCTGCTCCGTTGGGGCCTAGAAATCCGAACACCTCGCCCGCGTACACCTCGAGCTCGAGATCGGTGAGCGCGACGTGCTTGCCGTAGTGCTTGGTGAGGCCCTCGGTGCGAATGGCGGCGGTGGTCATGATGCTCCTTGCAGAGGATTCCGATTGCCGTTCGGTCTTGCGAGTTCCGCAATGACTGATGTGTTCAGTAAAGACTGAACAGGTAGAACATGTCAATATCGCATGCGAACTGAACCAGAAATCTGCTGTCTACCTGCTGCTATTCGTTGACACGCTGCGGCCGGAATCGCCGATTGAGGGGATCGATTCCTAGCGTGCGGCGTCGGATCAGGTGTTGGCGGGTGCCGGTGCCCAAGTCGAAGGCGCGGGACCGAGGGTGCTGTGGAGGTTCGCGATCACGGTCCGGCCGAGGGCATTGTTGCCCACGCCGCCGATCACCGCACCGATCCCGGCCGGAATCACCTTGCCGAACATGAGCACACCGCGCTTCACCACGAACTGCACCAGGAAGCGCTTCATGGGCGAGTCGTCCATGCGGTTGAGGCCGGGAACCCAGTTACCCAGCACATCCACCCATTTGCCCGCCGCATGACCTGCGGTCCGGCCGAGCGCTTTGGTTCCGGCTTGTCCGAGCACCACCGCGGACACCAGGTGACCGCTCAGCACTTCATCCGGCGGGATCTCGTAGACGGCGGCCGCGCCCGTGGTGAGCACGCTCGAGGCTTCCAGGAACACCAGCGTGTCGGCTCCGGTCGCGACAAGCGCCACAAAAGTTCCGACCCCGGGAACCGCCGCACTCAATCCGACGCTAACCCCGCTGACCGTCACCGCGATCAGATAATGCCGCTCGAGCCGCCCCACGATCTGCTCGGCCGATTCCTCCGGATGCCGCCCGCGCACCCACCCCGCATATTTCTGCACCACGGGCGCCTGCGCATGCGCAGCCCGATCCAACGCCGACACCACACCCTTGTCCAGAAATTCCCGCAGCATCGAACCAGCCTCCTAGCCTCCCGCCGCACCTCAGCGGTCGTCGGTCCCAAGAGTCGACCCGCGCACCGCGCCGATCGTCACGCGCCCGGCCGATGATCCCGATCACCCTGCCTCGTCCGGTCGCGCCGAATATAGCCCGCCGCGTCGGCGTAGGACCGCAGACGCGCAGGTCAGAAGCTGATTAGATCGAATCGCGTGTCGTGCTGTTCACCGAACGCGATAGAGATCGTTCAAGTCGACAAGCATAGCTTCGCCCGATTCGCGGAGGTTCTCGTCGAATCCCGCACCGCTGTAGCAGGCGAAGACGGTTTCGCTGGTATCGAACCCCTTGGCGGAGAGCAGGTCCCGGGCGCGCCGCAGCCGGTTGACGTGCCCGATGGTCATCGTTCGATCCCATTTGACTTCACCCAGCGACAGGATGCGCCGAGGTTCGCCCGGTGACTCGGGTGCGAGAACGGCGACGTCGACCTGAATCCGGCGGCGCTCTGCCGGGTCATTGATCGTCGCTGCCGCAACGTGTCCGGGAAGCTTGCCGAACACCTCCGGCCCGACCGTCATGGCCCAGTCTCGGCAGATTCCCTCGAAATGGGGGCCGACGACCTGTGCCGAGAAGGTGGGCTTGGCGTTCTGCCATGCGCCCTCGGAATTCCCGCGTTCCAGCAACGTCCATTGCCGACGCATGATCGCCTCGTAGAACACGATCAGTGGCTCGGCGATTCGATAGGTCGACTTGCCTTTGGTGAACGGGTCTGTCTCGCGCTGAATCAGCTGCGAGTCCTCGAGTACGGCCAGCGGATGTGCGAGATCGGTTGAGCTGCGACCTATCGCGTTGGATATTCCACCTCGGGTGGTGTTGCCGGTTGCGATCGCGCCGAGGACGGCGTGGTAGAGCGCGACGTCACGGATGTCGGTCTCCTCGGCGAGCAGATAGCGCGCCTCGCGGAACAGCGGCACCTGTGGATTGAGGACCGTGCGTAGCACCCAGGAATCGAAATCTGCCAATGAGTCGGGAGAGTCGCCCGCGATGAATTCGCGCCGGTAGGCGGGAGTGCCGCCGACAATCGCGTGGACGAGCACTGCTAGTCGCGGGTCCTCGATTTCCCAGAACGATGCTGCTTCTCGATACTCGAGCGGCTTGACAACCAACTCCATACTCGCCCTACCGCGCAGCGGCGCGCTGCCGGACAGGAGATTGCCCATCACCGGCATCGCCGAGCCGCACAGCAAGAAGCGCGACCCTGCAACGCGTGCGTACCCGCGCGGATCGAGGGCGCGTTGCAGCACGGAGGGCAACGAGGGTGTCGCTTTGCTCAGGTAGGGAAACTCATCGATCACGATGAGGCCTTCGCCGACGACGGTGCATAAACGTTCGAGCGCCTCGTCCCAATCCGCGAAGGCGTATCGCCCGCCTCCGGCGTATGCCGCGACTGCCCGGCCGAACCGCTCGAGAGTTTCGATTTCGGTCGCCTCGGTCGCGGTGAAGAAGAAGCCGCCGACGGTTTCTGCCAGAGCGTCGAGCAGGAAGGTCTTGCCCTGCCGCCGCCGGCCACTGACGATGCCGAGATGGACATCGGGGCTTGGTGAGGTCACGAACCTTGCGAGGCCGTCCCATTCTCGGTCGCGGTCGAAGACTCGGCTGGGTTTGCTCAACCGCGCCATGGATATAACTATACTTATAAGGTCTATGGTTAGACTCTCCGCGGCGTGTCGGGCGTGTTGCGCGTCGGCGTAAAACCACATGTGCGTACGGCGGCAAGCGCGAGCAGGACTGCCTTCGGTATGCCGAAACGGCCTCCGGTCATGCAGATCGGAGCCTGTGCGACGCCCCTACTCCTGCGGCAGCTCGTGGTGCCCGCCGAAGGCCTGGCGCATGGCCGACAGCATCTTGTCGGCGTAGTGCGATTCTCCGCGGGAGGAGAAGCGCTGGAAGAGGGCGGCGGACAGGACGGGGGCCGGCACGCCGATGTCGATCGCGGCGTCGAGGGTCCAGCGGCCTTCGCCGGAGTCGGAGACGCGGCCGCCGAAGGAGTCCAGGTTGGGGTCGGCGTGCAGGGCGCCCGCGGTCAGATCCAGCAACCAGGAGGCGACCACCGAACCGCGCCGCCACACCTCGGTCACCTCGGGGATGTCGATGTCGTATCGGTAGTACTCGGGATGCTCGAGCGGGGTCTGTTCGGCCGAATGCTCACCTCCGGCGTGTTCGGCGCCGTAGTTGGCCTTGTGCAGGATGTTGAGGCCCTCGGCGTAGGCGGCCATGGCGCCGTACTCGATGCCGTTGTGCACCATCTTCACGAAGTGCCCGGCACCGGCCGGACCGCAATGCAGGTAGCCCTCTTCGGCGGGTGAGGGCTCGCCGGTGCGGCCGGGGGTGCGCGGCGCGGCGTCCACGCCGGGGGCGATGGAACGCAGCAGTGGATCCAGGTACCTCACCTGCTCGGCTTCGCCGCCGATCATCAGGCAGAAGCCGCGCGCGAGGCCGAACACGCCGCCCGAGGTGCCGATATCGACGTAATGGATGCCATTGGGGGCCAGCTGCGCGGCCCGCTCGAGGTCTTCGTGGTAGCGGCTGTTCCCGCCGTCGATGACGATGTCGCCGGGTTCGAGCAGTTCGGCGACTTCCTCGATGACCGCGCCCGTTGCGCCCGCCGGGATCATCACCCACACCACGCGGGGTGCTTCCAGCTTGGAGACGAACTCGGCGAGGTCGGTGGTTCCGGAGAACGAGCCGCCCAGTTCGGCGCTGAGTTCGCCGATGAGCGGGGCGTGACGTTCGTACCCGACGGCGGTGTGCCCGTCCTCGACGATCCGACGCACGATATTGGCGCCCATGCGCCCGAGGCCGATCATTCCCAGCTGCATGCCATCCATCTCCTCGCTCGTCGTCATCCCTGGTCGAGCACGATTGTCCCGCGCCGGAGCAAACAGATGTCGCGGGGAGGTGTAACGCGGTGAGTGCGGTGCCGATAGACAGATCGGCTCCGTGTAGTTGCCAGACCCCCGACCCGGCAACTGCACGGAGCCTTTTGGTGCGCGAGCTGCGACTTTGCCCGCTGTTTGCTGGATAACGATCCGGTGTGATCTGCGCGGCACTGACGCGGTTGACGCCGACCGTTATCGTTGGGCGGAGCGCGCACCGCGCGAGACCTTGTAACCCGATGTGGGGAGGACGATTCGTGACCGGCGAGTCGAACACCGGACGCGGCGAGAGATCCAAGCCCGCCCGCCGCGCACAGCCCTCCAACGGCGGGCTACGTCAGTTCCTCGAATCGGCCCGAGCCCAGCAGCAGGAGCAGCGCCGCCAGGCGGAACAGCCCCAGTTGCCACAGGAGCCTCAGCAGTCCCTCGAGGACCATCGGCCCCCGCAGCACCAGGATTCACCGGGCGCTGCCGGACTAAACCAGCAAAGTTCGTGGGATGCGGAGCCCCGTCGGTCGTCCGATGCCGGACGTGTGCCCTCGGACCGTCGGCCGTCGGACCCGGCGGGCCGAACGCGAGGCGACTTCGAGTCGGCAACCACGCCCCCGATCGAGCGCCCTGCGTCGCATGGCTCGGTACCTGAATCGCCGAGCCGGGACGACGGGCTCCCCGGCCGTCCAGCGCCTCAGGACCACGAGACCCCGCGGCTCGGTAGTGCGCCGTCACCCCAGGACTACGCGACCCAGCGTCTACCTGTCCCGCCTCACTCGGCTACCGATCCGCCCACCGAGGTGATGAACGCGGTCACCGGCGCGGCGTCGACCGAACCGCTGCGTGAGGCGGCCCGCGCCGCCATGACCAGCAACGATCCGCGGCGCGAGGCCGCAGGCCCCACCAGGGACGAGTCACGCATCAACGGCACTCGAAATGAGCAGCAGGGTAGCGGTATTCGTGATCTGGATGATCCACAACCGACGACCCGGTTCGCGCCGGTTACCGGCGATCTCCAGTCCCAGAACGCAGCGGCGTTCGACGCTGACGCACAGGCTCCACTACGCGGCCTCGCATCGGCTGGACCCGATTCGGAACGCACGCAGCACATCGGCGGCCTCTCGAATGGTTCGGCAGCCGGCCCCGGGCAGCAGCCCGTCGACCTGTACTCCGGCCCGCAGGCTTCAGGCGCACCGAGCAACCCGGAGTCGACTCTTCGATTCGCACCGGAAGCGCCTCCGGCCACCCAGAGCACGCAGCGACTTGCGCTGACTCCAGCGGAACTGGATTCGCCGCAACACGCAGGCACCGGATCGGCGCAGCCGGCCTACTCCGCACAGATCGCGCCGAGCTATGGACCCGATTCGCCGGTCGGCGAGTCCGCCGACGCCCCCCGCCCGCCTGCCCCCCGCGCACCGGGCGAGCGTCGTCCCATCACGCGCCAATCGGAGGAGCCGAACAAGCGCCCCGAGTTCCGCCAGGTTCTGCAATCGGCGAAGGCGCGCAAGATCGGTATCGCCGTCGGCGCGGTGCTCGGGCTCGGGCTGCTGGGTTATGTGGCCGATCTGGTGATGTCATCGGGTGAGGTGCCGCGCGGTGTGGTTGTCGCGGGCGTCGATATCGGTGGCATGGACAAGTCGGCGGCGGATGCGCGGCTGCGCGCGGAGCTTGATGGTCGCGCCGGTCGGGAACTGCCCGTGACGATCGGCGATGTGCAGACCACGCTGGTGCCGGGCACCGCGGGGCTCAGCGTCGACTGGGACGGCACCTGGGACCGGATCGGTGACCAGCCGCTCAATCCGATCACCCGTCTGACCTCGCTGTTCGGCACCGAAACCGTCGACGTCGAGAGTGCTGTCGACGAGCAGGCGCTCGGGATGACACTCGACGCGCTGCGGGTGCACGATCGCCCGACCGTCGAGGGCACCATCGTCTTCGAGAACGCACAGCCGGTCGCGGTGGCCCCGGTGCCCGGCCGCATACTCGATGTGGCGGCGGCGCGTGGGGTGCTCGTCGACAACTGGATCGCGGGCTCGCCGATGAGCCTGCCGGTGGTGCCCGCGCCGGTAGCGGTCCGGCAGGACGCGATCGACCAGGCACTGCATCAGATCGCCCAGCCCGCGGTGTCGGGCCCGGTGGTCTTCGACGGCAAGGGCGGCAAGGCCGTGCTGGCGCCGGAGCAGATCGCCACCATTGTGTCGTTCGCCCCGGACGGCCACGGCGGCCTCACTCCGCGGATCGATCAGAAGGTCGCCACCGACCTGCTGGTGCCGCAGTTGAAGGAGTCGGAGGTCGAACCGAAGGACGCGACCTTCACCTTGACCGGTAGCAAACCCACGGTGGTGCCGTCTGTCGTCGGCGACATGATCAACTGGCCGAAGACCCTCGAACCGCTGGCGGGGCTACTGGCCAACTCCGACCCGCAGCGCACCGCCCCCGCGGTGTACGAGAAGGTCGAGCCGAAGCTGACCACCGCCGCGGCCGACGCTCTCGGAATCGTCGAGCCCATGGGCGAATTCACCACCAGCGGATTCAGCGGGCCATCGGGCGTGAATATCCGCACCGTCGCCCGCAAAGTCAACGGTGCTGTCGTGAAACCCGGAGATACCTTCTCGCTCAACGAGTTCACCGGACCCCGCGGCACCGCGGAGGGATATGTCGAATCCGGCATCATCGACCACGGCCGCCCCAGCAAGGCGGTCGGCGGCGGTATCAGCCAGTTCGCGACAACCCTCTACAACGCCGCGTATTTCGCCGGACTCGAGGACGCGGGCCACACCGAGCACAGCTACTACATTTCGCGGTACCCGGCCGCCCGCGAAGCCACCGTGTTCGACGGCGCGATCGACCTGAGCTTCCGCAACAACACTCCGACCGGCCTCTATATCGAGGCCACAGCCAACGGTTCCGAAGTGACAGTGCGTATCTGGGGAACGAAGACCGTCGAGGTGGAATCGATCACCGGCGACCGCACCAAGCCGACGAAACCGAAAACCGTCACCCTGCCCAAGGGCGATGAGTGCATCGCGACCGAGGGCGCCGACGGATTCACCGTCAGCGACACCCGGGTCATCACCGATGTCAACACCGGCAAAGAGGTCGCGCGCACGACACGGACGGTGAAATACGATCCGATCCCCGTCGTCAAATGTGAGTAGGTTGCGCCTGCCCGGCGCGGAACCTCAGCGCCGGGCGCCCGGAACCAGCCGGTACAGCATCCACGGCCGCAGTGGGAATTCCGGCGCGTAGATGCGCGCGATCATCCCTCGTGCGCGCCGGCTCACCGGGTCACGCACCAGTATCCGATCACGGTGCAGTTCTTCCGGGCGCAACGGAGCGGTCCACATCTGCTCCCATTCCGGTGCGCGGCCGCAGGTATCGGCTATCTCGGCGATCCGCTTGTCGTCGGCGAGGCCGGGCGACATCACCCGGAAAGCGTTGACCAGCAACCGTGCCTCACCGGGCCATTCGGGGAGTACGGTCTTCGCGACCGGATTCAAGAACATCCATTCCAGCACGTTGGTTCCGGCCTCCACACCCGGAAACCAGCGCTGATACGCGGAATTGGCGGCGACGATGTCGAAGGTCGGCAGCACCTGGAAGCAGGCCGGATGGGTCAGGCTGTGCAGATCGGCCAGGTCATCGGGTGTCGGGGTGGCCGGTACCGCGCCGAGACCGGCGGGCAGGAAGTCGGGCCTCGCCAGGCTGCTGATATGCCCGCGGAACCACACCGGAACCTGCAGTGCGTCGAAGAGCTGCGCCATGGTGTCCGAACTGGGTTCGCGCGCACCGCTTTCCACTTCCTCGGCGACCACCCGGGGAATCCGGGCCCGGACCGCCAGTTCGGCACAGCTCATTCCCACCGAATGCCGCCGTTCCCGAACGTATTCACCGATTGTGTAGCGCTGTTCGATCATATCCCCTCACCGCTTCGCCTGAAACCACGAAACCGGCACGAACGACCACCCTGGAATACGGTCGGCCGCGCCGGATGTCCACATTTGCGCATTCCTCGGTACCGAGAAGGGAAACGATAGGCGCCGATCCCTACCTCGGCGAATATCTACATCGTGTCGTCGCTCATTCGTTACCCGTCTTTCGAATTCGTTGCAGCGGAGGGCGATCGGTATCGCGGGCAGAGTACCCACACGTGCCGACACGAGTGCGGATCGGGCGACGCCGGAGTGATCGGCGCCGCAATCAGGTCGGCGTCGGCGATATCTCTACGCTGTGCAGACCGGGTTACAGCGGCGTGCGCATCAGGATGACGTTGTACTGATTGTGCACCGTGAGCAGGAAATACAGGTCGCTGCCGGTCTGGTACGGGTAGACCATGGGCGCGTACGCCGTCGGCAAGGCTGCGGCCTCGATCAGGGTCCGGGGCGGGCTCCACGGGCCTTCCGGTGCGGGAGCGGTGCGCAGGACGACGGAATTGGCGGGGTCGGTGGTGAGCATGACGAACTGGCCGAGATGGTCGTTCCACTGCACCGACAGCTCGGCGACGCCGCCAACGATGGGAGCGGCGGCCTTGGCATCGTTCGGTTTCCAGCCGTGGCCGTCCCAGTATTCGTAGGCGTCGAGATTCGCGATATCGGGTTCTTTCACCCGGGAGATGTATCCGGCGTGATCGCGACCGGCCGGGGTGCCGTATTTATAGACGTAGCCGCCGCTCTTGACGAAGGCGTTCTGCTGGAAACGTTCGAAGCCGTCGACATTCGCGCGGCGGGTGGTCGGCAGCTGGGCCCAGGTCTGGCCGCCGTCACCGGAGACGGCGAGGGTGGAGAAATTGGTGTCCCACTTGCCGTGATCGCCCCAGTGCCGCACCGACATCATGCTCATGTACTGCACACCACCCACGGAAATGCCCGCGGTGGGGATGAGGCTGATCTCGATGCCCGGAATCTTCGGGCTCGGTAGCGGATTCGGCACCACACCGTCGAAAATGATGCCGTCCGACGGGTTCGGATCGTGGCTGCGGAACAGCACATTGCTGGTCCAGGCCCAGACACTGCCCGCGAGCAGATTCGGCACACCGAGCCCCGCACTGTCGCCGAAGGCCGTGATCATCCCGCCGCGGCCGTCGTCCCACATGATGCCGAGGTCGGTGCCGAGCACATTGGCGTTCTGGGTCTGATTGGGGCTGTCCATCCCGGTGACCTGGAAGATCGCCTGCGTTGGCCCCGCCAGCGCGGGCAGCCCACGCGGCTGGCCATTCAGCCCGGGAATCGGATTGACGTTGTTCGGGTCGGCAATGGCCGGACCGGCGAGAACCATCGAGCACACCGCGCCGACCACCCCGGCGCGCGCGAACGCGGACAACGATCGGTTCAGCCGCACGTTTCCTCCTGTGCCGTGATCTACCCGTTCCGAACGTTACGCAGGAAAACCTTAGCCGGACCCACCGACACCTGCCAGATATAGCAAAGCGGCCCGGGAGAACCCGGGCCGCTTCGGTATTGCTATCGGCGCGTCAGAAGCTGGCTTCGTCCAGCTCCATGATGTCGTTGTCCAGGTTGGCCAGCACCGCGCGGGTGGAGGTCAGCTCCGGTAGGACGTTGCGGGCGAAGAACTGCGCGACCGCGACCTTGCCGGTGTAGAAGGACTCGTCGGCACCGGTGACGCCCTCGTCGAGCTTGGCGCCCGCGACCTCGGCGTGGCGCAGCAGTTGCCAGCCGATGAGCAGGTCACCGACGGCGAGCAGGAAGCGCACCGAACCAAGGCCGACCTTGTACAGCTCCGACGGCTGCTCCTGGGCGCCCATCAGGTGCCCGGTCAGGGTGGCGGCCATGGCCTGCACATCCTCGAGCGCGGTGGCGAGCAGCTTGCGCTCGGCCTTGAGCCGGCCGTTGCCCGCCTCGGACTCGATGAACTTCTGGATCTGGCCGGCCACGTGGGCCAGGGCGACACCGCGATCACGGGCGATCTTGCGGAAGAAGAAGTCCTGCGCCTGGATGGCGGTGGTGCCTTCGTAGAGCGAGTCGATCTTCGCGTCGCGGATGTACTGCTCGATCGGGTAGTCCTGCAGGAAGCCGGAGCCACCGAAGGTCTGCAGCGATTCGGTCAGGTACTGGTAGGCCCGCTCGGAACCGACACCCTTGACGATCGGCAGCAGCAGATCATTGACGCGGAAGGCGGTGTCCTTGTCGGCACCCGACACCAGCTCGGCGATGTCGTCGTTCTGGTGCGCGGCGGTGTAGAGGTAGATGGCGCGCAGGCCCTCGGCGTAGGCCTTCTGCAGGGCCAGCGAGCGACGCACGTCGGGGTGGTGGGTGATGGTGACGCGCGGCGCGGCCTTATCGGTCATCTGGGTCAGGTCCGCACCCTGCACGCGCTGCTTGGCGTAGTCGAGGGCGTTCAGGTAACCGGTCGACAGGGTCGCGATGGCCTTGGTGCCGACCATCATGCGCGCATTCTCGATGACGTCGAACATCTGCGCGATGCCGTTGTGCACCTCGCCGACCAGCCAGCCCTTGGCGGGCACGCCGTGGCCACCGAAGGTGACCTCACAGGTGGCCGAAACCTTGATGCCCATCTTGTGCTCGACGTTGGTGACGAAGACACCGTTGCGGTCGCCGAGGGTCTCGGTCTCGAAGTCGAAGTGCCACTTCGGCACGTAGAACAGCGACAGGCCCTTGGTGCCGGGTCCGGCGCCCTCAGGGCGGGCCAGCACCAGGTGCATGATGTTCTCGAACAGGTCGTCGGAGTCACCGGAGGTGATGAAGCGCTTGACGCCCTCGATGTGCCAGGAGCCGTCTTCCTGCTTGACGGCCTTGGCGCGGCCCGCGCCGACGTCGGAGCCGGCATCGGGCTCGGTCAGCACCATGGTGGCGCCCCAGTTGCGCTCGGCGATGGTCTGAGCCCACTTCTTCTGCTCATCGGTGCCGTTGTTGTAGAAGACCTGCGCGAAGCCCGCGCCCGCCGCGTACATCTGCGCGGGCGGGTTGGCGCCGAGGACCATCTCGCCGAGGGCCCAGCCGATGACGCTGGGCGCGCCGAGGCCGCCGAGCTCCTCGCGCACCGGAACCTTGGACCAGCCCGCGTCCTCGAGGGCGCGGTAGGACTTCTTGAACGACTCCGGGAGGGTGACGGTGTGAGTCTCCGGATCGAAGACCGGCGGGTTGCGGTCGCCGTCGACGAAGGAGTCGGCCAGCGGGCCTTCGGCCAGGCGCCGGACCTCGCTGAGCATTTCCTTCACGGTCTCGGTGTCCAGGTCACCGTAGGCGCCGTTGTCCAGCAGCGAACCGATGCCGAGGACCTCGAAGAGGTTGAACTCCAGGTCCCGGACGTTGCTCTTGTAGTGGCCCATGTCTGCTACTCACTCTCCATCGAGTTGGTGCGGTCGGTTGTTCTGCCGTTCCCGCCCGTTGTCGCCTCCGGGTAGCCATACCGGTTTTCCGCATGCTACTCGCGGGTAACTTATGAGCCATATTACCGGCCGGTAAGGCGGTCGCAAAGACGAACCCCGCCAATGTGACGCGATGAACACGCCGCCGGCCTCGGGCCCGGATGCTGGCAGTTGACCTGCGGTTACTGTGAGGTGTGCGGATCGAGACGAGTGCGGGGCCCGCCGAGGTGGAGCTACGACGGCCGCGTGGGGCGAAGTTCCTGCTGCTGCTCACCCACGGCGCAGGCGGCGGCGTCGATGCCAAAGATATTCTGGCTGTTCGCGATTCGGCCATCGCCGCCGGTGGCGCGGTGGGGCTGGTGCTACAGCCGTATCGAGTCGCGGGCGGGCGGGCGCCCGGATCGGCACCCAAACAGGATGCGGCCTGGCTCGAGATCGTCGACGCGGTGCGTCGGCGGGTGGGTAAGAAACTGCCGCTCATCCAGGGCGGACGCAGCAACGGGGCGCGGGTGGCGTGTCGCACCGCGATCGAGGTGGGTGCGCGCGGCGTGATCGCACTGTCCTTTCCGCTGCATCCGCCGGGTAAACCGGAGAAATCCCGGCGGGATGAGCTGCTCGCACCTGGACATATCGAGGTCGTCGTGATCAACGGCGGTAGCGATCCCTTCGGGGTTCCCGACCCGGCAGACGCCGCCGAGGTATGCGTTATCCCAGGCCAGCCGCACTCTTTCCGGACCGGATTCGATGTCATCGCCGAGACGGTGACGCCGTGGTTCCAGCGCTGGAGTAACTAGCGCGGATGTGGCGGCGACGCCGGTAGCCGTACCCGGCCCGGCGTCGTGAGTCGACGAAGCAGGCCCGGAGCCCGCGGCAGGGGTGATCGTGGACTCTCGGTGTCGGCGGTGATACATGCGTGGTGATCAGGCGGGTTGCGACTGCTGTTCGCCCTCCGGATCCAGGTCGGCGCGCGTGGCGATGACGAGGGCGTCGATGGCGTCACGCTCCTCGGTCGGTCGTTGGACCCGGTCGGCGACGCGGATATGGATATCGGGGAGCCCGGCCAGGTCCGCGACGATGTCGTCCGGCGTGAACAGGATCTCCGGGTCCTGCGGGCCGCCGTAACCGTCGGTGAGGTTGGTGCTGTCGTGGCCGAGTACGAGCAGGGTTGCGCCGGGGCTCAGGAGTTCAGCCGCCCGCCGCACCAGCGGGCGACGCTGGGCGGCGGGCAGATGCAGGAACACCATCAGCACGAGTTCGAAGGGTCCGGTGATCTCGGCGCTGTCGAGATCGGTGAGATCGGTGCACTGCCAGGTCAGCCTGTCCCGTACCGAACGGGACAGCCGGGTCGCGACAGTCCGCCCCTTGTCGATACCGACCTGCGAGAAGTCCACGGCGTGCACTTGCCAGCCATGGGTGGCCAGCCACAGCGCATTGCGCCCCTCGCCGCAGGCCAGATCGAGGGCGCGCGGCAGGTCCGGGACGACGCCGTCCGCTCCCTGATGCAACGGCGTCACCCGGTCCAGGCCGAACACATGCTCCACGACGGTGCTGTTCGGCGGTGCGCCCCACACCAATTCACCCTGCGCGTACCGCGCATCCCAATCGGCCGCGTCCATAGCGGCCAGTGTATTGACCGCCCGAGCCCTCGATGTCAGGCGGTGAACTCGGGCAGCCAATCGACCGGCGTCGCCGTACGGATGTGGATCAGCACGTCGAAGGCGTCGGCGAGCGAGTCGACGGCCATCATGGCGTCGTCGTCCTCGGCCGGGTCATAGACACCGCTGATCGTGCGCAGTTTCGCGGGTGTGTGACGCCACTGGTCGACGACGCCGGCAGCGTCTCCGCGCAGGTCGACGGCAAAGGCGGGCAGGTCGACCGCGCCAAGGGTCGCGTCGAGGAGCTCGGGTGCCGGATCGGGCGCGATCGCGAGGCCGAGGTCCCCGTGGTGGAAACCGATCGCGACCGAGGTGTACTTCGCGCCGAACTCCGCCCGGAGATGGTCGCCCGCGCCTCGGAATCGAGCCGGATCGGTCCTTCCGACGCCGGCCGCCGAGGCCGCGGTGTGTCCGATCCCGTCCCAGTAGACGATCTTCGCGCCGGTACGCCGGTGCCGCTCGACGATGGTTTCGGCCTGCACGCGCTCATCCACGGCGAAACCACCCCGACCCGCGACGCTGTAATGATGGAAATCGACGATCATGCGCATGCGCGCGGCGATGTCGTCGGGGATATCGGGCAGCTGCTCGAGCAGAGCCAGGGCGTCGCGGGCGTGCTCGGCGAACGGGCGCCCGGGGTGGATGCCCTGATGGCGCTGCACGTGTTCGTCGACGCGATGCGCGGTGCGGATCGGGTCCAGGTGGGATTCCAGCGATGCCGAGGCGTCCGGGGCGTGCTTCCGTACGTGGTCGATGACCGCGTCGTAATCGGCGGGCTCGGCCGCGGGTGGCACGATGCCGAACACCGTGACCGGATCGTCGGGATGCTGTTCGTTGAACGCGCGGATCCATTCGAGTGCGGCCACCATTTCCGCTGTCCGCCATGGTCGCCAGGCCTCGCTGAGCGCCGTCGCCGGATCGCCCTCGCCGGTACGGACGTAGGCGTCGAGCCGGTCCCCGGAGCGTGCGCCGTCCTGGATGGCCAAGGCCCGGAAGCCATGTTGCTGCACCAGAGCCCGGAAGATGCGCTCGCGCACGCCGAAGGTCTGCCGGGAGAACCGGGTCGACTCGCCGAGTCCGACGACGGTCGCATCGGCGAGCCGCGCAACCATGGGATCGAGATCGGGGCCGACGGCGTCGGATTCGGTCCGCAGCGGCTGAGCGCGTGCCCGCAGCCACTCCTGCACGGCGGTGATGTCCGGACTTGTCTGAGTATTCGCGGTCATCGGTTCCTCCCGGGTCGGTCGAGCATGATTCCCCGAGACTCGTACATCAACCATTGTTCAGGTCAAGTCCGCACGCGAACCCCTCCGAAAATGCCGATGCCCGCGCTGCTCGGCGCGGGCATCGGTGGGAGCGAGGGTATTTACAACTGAGTCCGCATCAGCACCACGTTGTACTGGCTGTGCACGGTGGTGAGGAAGTACAGATCGCGCCCGGTCTGGTACGGGAAGATCGCCGGCGCGTACGCGGTGGGCAGTTCGCGGGTGTCGATCAAAACCTCCGGCGCGCTCCACGGGCCGACCGGCGAGGATGCGCGACGCATGACGACCGAGTTCCACGGATCGGTGGTGAGCGAGATGAACTGGCCGAGATACTCGTTGTACATCACCGACAATTCGCCGACACCGTGCATGATCGGGGCCGCCTTGTTGACGTCACGGATCCAGCCGCCGCCGTCCCAGTACTCGTAGGCGCCGAGGTTCTGCATCTCGGGCTCGCGCACCCGCGAGATGTAGGCGGCATTGTCTCGACCGCCCGGCGTGCCGTAGACGTAGACGAAGCCGCCGTCCTTCAGGAAGGCATTCATCTGGAAGTTGGCGTTGCCGCCCTCGTTCGGGCGCCGGGTGGCGGTGAGATCGGCCCAGGTCTCGCCATTGTCGGCCGAGGCGGCCAACCCGGAGAAGTTCGTCGTCCACTCGCCAGGAGCGTCCCAGGTCTTCACCGACATCGTGCTCATGTACTGCACGCCGCCGACCGAGATGCCCGCGGTGGGGATGCGGCTGATCTCGAGGAACGGAATCTTCGGGCTCGGAATCAGATCCCTGGCCTGACCGAAGACGTCGCGCACCACGCTGTCGAAGAAGATGCCATTGGACGGGTCGGTGGTGTGGCTACGCACCAGGATATTGCTGCGCCAGGCCCACATGCTGCCCGCGAGCAGATTCGGGAAGCCGAGACCGGCCGTATCGCCGAAGGCGGTGAGCATCTCACCGTGCCCGTTGTCCCACATGATGCCGAGGTCGGTGCCGAGCACGTTGTAGTTCTGGGTGACGTTCGGGCTCGCCATGCCGGTGACCTGGAATACCGCTTTGGTGCGCCCGGGCAGGTTGGGCAGTCCGTTGGTGCCGTTGAGCACCGGGATCGGGTTGATGGCGTTTGGGTTTGCCGTGGCCGGGGTAGTCGCGGTGAGAAGCAGGGCCGAGGCGCCCGCGATCGCGGTCAGCAGGATGGACGCGGTTCTGCTCACTGAGTCGGGCCTCCGGGGTCGCGCCGAAACGGGCCTCGATCCACGGCATGCACGTGTGTCGTGCACCACATTTCGGCTGGCTGGCAAATCGTCGGAAATGCTAGCAGTGAATTCCCCGAAATTGGGGGGTTGCGCCCGCGACCGGCCGATCCTCCAAAGTTATTTCGTTGTTTTTCCACCGGATCCCAATGCGCGCCGCACGATCAGCGGCAATTGGGCAGCACGCTCGAGGGCGAAGGCTCGGCGTGCGGAGGCATGCCAGGCGCGGTCGATGAGGCGCTTGGCGCTGGCGACGGCTTGCGGCGGCCGGGCCGCGATGCGGTCGGCCAGCTTCTCGGCCTCGCCCATCGGGTCGGCGCTGATCTCGGTGATCAGGCCGATGCGGTCGGCGTAGGCGGCGTCGACAATGTCGGCGGTCATGGCGAGCAGCAGCGCTTGATCGGCGCCGACGAGCTTGGCCAGCGTCGCGGTCCCGGTCATATCCGGGATCAGGCCGTGTTTGACCTCCATGACCGAGTATTCGGAATCGGGGGTGCCGAAGCGGACATCGGCGGCGAGGGCCAGCTGCAAGCCGCCGCCGTAGCAACGCCCGTGCACTACCGCGATCACCGGGACCGGCAGCCTGCGCCACGCCCAGCACGCTTCCTGGAAGGTGTTGGTGCCGCGCCATGGCAGGGGGACGAAGTTGCGCACGATGGCGAGGGGGTCGCCGGTGGCCTCGGCGATGTCGAGGCCACTGCTGAAGCTGGGGCCGTTGCCGGACAGGATGACCGCCCGTACGTCGCGATTGGTGCCGACGGTGTGCGCGGCGTCGATCAGTTCGCGCAGCATGTCGATGGTGAGCCCGTTGTGCTTATCCGGGCGGTCCAGCGTGACGTAGGCGCGTTCGCCCTCGAATCGCACCGCGATGTGTGAACCCATGGCCGGTATCTTACTCTTTAGTAAGATCGAATGCGGGCCGGTTTCGTACCCTCCGGGGCGCAGCCGCCGCCCGGTGGGACGGTCCGCTGAGTGGAAGTGCCACCCGAAGCCGGGCCACGCACCGCCCGGCTCGCATAGTGTCGATCCCGGTGGTCGTCATCGGACTCGATCGCGACGGCCACGTGCTGCTCATCGAGAGGACACCCCATGACCGATCTGGTGCTGGTCGAACGGCGCGATGCGATCACCGTGCTGACTGTGAACCGCCCCGAGGCCCGCAATGCCGTCGACCTGGCGACCGCGCAGGCCATCGAAGCGGCCGTCGACGCGTTCGAGGCCGATGTGGAAGCCAGGGTGCTCGTACTCACCGGCGCGGGCGGCACTTTCAGCGCCGGAATGGATCTGGTGGCCGCCTCCCGTGGCGAGATGCCGATCACCCCGCATCGCGGCCCATTGGGGATCGCCGCGAAGCCGCCGGTCAAGCCGATGATCGCGGCTGTCGAGGGCTTCGCGCTCGCGGGCGGATTCGAGCTGGCCTTGTCCGGCGACCTGATCGTGGCCGCTCGCGATGCGCAGTTCGGGATTCCCGAGGTCAAACGTGGTCTGGTCGCGGCCGGTGGCGGCGTATTGCGGCTGACCCAGCGCCTGCCTCGCAGTACCGCTGCCGAGCTGGCGCTGACAGGCGGCAGGATCAGCGCCGAGCGGCTGTATCAACTGGGCCTGGTCAACCGGGTCACCGAACCCGGCGGCGCGCTCGATACCGCCCTCGAGCTCGCCGCCGAGATCGCGGCAGCGGCTCCGCTGGCAGTGGCCGCCAGCAAGCGGATCATCGACGAATCGCCGGACTGGACCGCCGCCGAAGCCTTCGCCAAACAAGGTGAGGTCGCGCTGCCCGCCCTGTTCTCCAAGGACGCCGCCGAAGGCGCACTTGCTTTCGCGCAGAAACGCGAGCCGCAGTGGCAGGGACGCTGACCCACTAACCTCGGGTCCGGCCGTCGCCTCGCAGGGGGAGGCGGCGGCCGCTTTCGTGCGACTACCGCCGATCGCCCAGCAGTACCTGAGCGCAGGCGGCGGGGTCGTCGTAGAACGGCGTGTGGCCGAGGCCGTGCAACGTGATGTGCTTCGCGCCGGGAAGGTATTGGTTCGCGCGGCGGGACTGGGTGGCGTAGGTCAGCAGGATGTCGCGGTTGCCCCAGGCGATGGTGACCGGAATATCTGCCAAGGCGGCGGGGTCGGGGAGGCGGAAGTCGGTGAAGGACGCGAGGGCGTCATCGAAACCCGGCGCGTCGATGGCGCCGAGTGCGGTGGCGATCGCGGTGTCGGTGTCGAGCGCCCACGGCTTGCCGACCACCAGACTGAGGAAGGCAGTGCGTCCGGCGGCGGTGCCGAGCACCTTCGGCAACAGGGACCGCATGCGCCCGCCGATGACCTTCGACTTGCCCAGCGACTGCTGACACCAGATCCGGCCCGCGGTGTCCCAGAAGCCGATCGGCGAGTAGGCGGTGACCGCGCGCGCGAGCCCGCGTGCGCCGAGTTCGAGCGAGATCCCCCCTCCCATCGAATTGCCCGCGAGGTGCGGGTTTTCGATGCCCTCCGCGGCGAGGAAATCGGCGAGGGCGTCGGTGAGGGTGGCGACGGAGGTGTGTGGCAGCGGCTCCGATTCGCCGAAACCGGGCAGATCCACCGCGATCACCTCGAAGGATTCGGCGAGCGCCGGGATGATCGGCTCCCACACCTGCCTGCGGCTGCCGACTCCATGGACCAGGACCAGTGGTTCGCCGGAGCCGGACCGGTCATGGCGCAGCGTGCTCATCGTCGAACTCCGATCGATTGTCTGGTTGTGCCGGAAGACTAACAGCGGGCGGGTGCTGTCAATTGAAACTCGGGGCTGGCGCGGAACCTGATGATCGGTACGATAAAAGGTATGGCAACGCGTAAGGTCACCCTTTCGCTGGACGAGGCCGCCTGGTCGTTCGCCGAACAGGCCGCTGCCCGCGCGGGAATGTCACCGTCGGCCTGGATCTCCAAGGCCGCACGCCGCGAAGCCGTGCGCACCGGCGTCGGCCCGGCTCCCGATCCAGCCCAGATCGCCGCCCAGGCGGCCATCGACGCGGCCGAATTGGCCGCCGCCGAGGAGGCGATGCGTGCGCAGGGGTGAACTCTGGCTCTACCACCCGCACGGTTCGCCACGACACCGCACCGTCGTGCTCATCAGCAGCGACGGCATCAACGAATCCCCGCGCCCTTGGCTGATCGCCGCCGAAGTGCTCGACCAGGACCCCCAGGACATCCTCGCGGTGCAGCTCGGTGCGCTCGGCTGGGTGCACGCGGGCAATATCGGCCGGATCTATCGCGGCTGGCTGGCCGAACAGGTGGACGAGGCCGAGCCGGAGACGATGGACCGAATCGACACCGCCCTGCGCGCCGCGATGGATCTCTGAGATCCGCCCCCGAGATCAGTCGCCGAATGCGCAGGACCGGGCTGTGTAATACACGGAATCCGCCCTTCGGGTTGCGGACCTCGCCCCGCTGCGGCTACACACGGTGCGTGGATTCGGCCGCATCGGCGGTGCGGGCCATCGACCCGGCGCCGGCCGTCGGGTCGGCAACACCACCTGAGAGAGGAATTCGGTGCGGATCAAGCTCATTGCCACGGCGCTCATCGCCCTGCCGCTGCTGGCTGCGTGCGGCGGCAGCGATGCCGAGGCGGCCCCCGTCACGGAGGCAGACCTGTCCAAGTCCATGCAGGACAAGGGCATGCAGGACAAGGCACTCGCCGATTGTGTGGCGAAGGTCTTTGTCGCCGAGGGCATCTCCCAGGACGGATTGCGCACGCTGCTCAGCGGCGAGCACGACCCGCAGGCCCCGGATGGGGAGAACTTCGGGATGAGCCAGGAAGACGCCGACAAGACCCGAACGGCGCAGGCCAAGATCGTCACCGAATGCGTGAACCTGCCGAGCTGACGGGATGAGCGGTGCGCGGATCAGATCGCGATGACGATCTCGATCCGCGCCCGTGACCCGGCCACCAGATCTTCGGCCAGGCGGACCGGCTTCTTCACCGGCAGCACGTAGGTGGCGCGGGACTTGTCCGGGAACAGCGAGGTCGACCAACGGCTGCCGCCGATGGTCACCCGGACCCGCACCGCGCCGAATCCGCCCGAGCGGTGCCCGTAGATTTCCTCGATCTCATCGGCGATGTCTTCCGGTAGGTCGACAAAATGCCACGAGCCCTGCCCATGGTGCTCCCACACTTGCGCCGTAAACGTGTACCGCCCGCCAGCCACGATGCGACCATAGCCCGCGGCACCGACACGATGCGTTTCGATCGCGCTGCGCGTAACAGGTGATCTTTGCGGCGGACTCGGCGATCGTTGGCTGATGACATCCACCGCCGCGGGCGCGGTCGAGCGCTACCGGGCCGGGCGGACCCGTGACGGCGACCGTTGGCTGCTCAACGGCGTCAAGTACTACAGCACCGGTTCGCTTTTCGCCGACGTTCTCGCGGTGTTTGCCAAGCTCGACGATCCGGAGGAGCTGACCGGTTTGCCGCCGGGGGGGAGTACGTGGCGCGCCACCGCTGCACGGCGTGATCTGAGAACGAGTGAGGAGACGAAAGTGGCAGTGACGGTTGTCGTCGGCAATCCGAAACCGGCCTCGCGCACGCTGACCGCGGCGACACAGCTGGCCGAATCGCTGTGCCCGGACGTGGCGCCCGACGTGGTGGAGCTGGTGTCGTTCGGGCACGGCCTGCTGTCTTGGGGCGATCCACAGGTCACCGAGGCGGTGCGCACAGTGGCTGCTTCCGAGTTGGTGGTGTTCGCCAGCCCCACCTTCAAGGCCACTTACACCGGTCTGCTGAAGCTGTTCCTCGAACAATTCGATGGCGGAACCGGACTGTCCGGTGTGCTTGCGGTGCCGCTGATGCTCGGTGCGGGCCCGGCGCACGCCCTCGCCCCTGACCTGTTGCTCAAACCTGTTCTGGTGGAGCTGGGTGCCACCACGGCGCTGCCGGGGCTGTACCTGTCGGATCGCACCTTCGCCGACGACGGCGTCATCGCGGACTACAGCCTGCGCTGGCGGCCGGTGGTCCAGGCGCTGACCGCCGAGGCCGGAGTGCCGAATCATGGATGAACTGTTCTCCTCACCCGCCGACGGCGCCGGTCTGCGCCGCGCGTTCGCCAACTTCCCCAGTGGTGTGGTCGCGGTCTGCGCCCGGGTCGACGGCGTACCGCACGGTATGGCGGTGGCGACCTTCGTGCCCGTGTCGCTCGATCCGCCGCTGGTGTCGTTCTGCGTGCAGAACACCTCCTCCACCTGGCCGCGCCTGACCACCGCGAGCCGCCTCGGCCTGAGCCTGCTCGGCACCGAACAGCAGGACGCCGCCCGCGCCCTCGGCAGCCGGTCCACCGACCGCTTCCATGGATTGGACCTGCACCACGGCTCCGGCGACGCCGTCTTCATCGACGGTGCGTCGGCGTGGATCGAAGGCACCGTGCACGCCCAGGTCCCCGCCGGTGACCATCAGGTCGTCATCCTCGCTATCGACCGCCTCGCCACCCATCCGCACCGCGAGCCGCTGATCTTCCACGGTTCCCGGTTTCGCCTGCTGCGCGCGGGCTGAACGGCGTCGCGTCGGGCTGACTTGCGTCGTGTCGGGTCTGAACGGCATCGCGTCGGGGCTGACTTGCATCGCGCCAAGTCCGAACAGCATCGGCCCAGGACTCGGCGGCATCGGCCCAGTTCGTCATCCGAGGGCGACACGCGCGGGCGTCCGGTTTCGGGCGTGGGGGTTGCGGTGTCCCGCTGGGTAACCCATCGTGGAAGACGCTGGGTCAGGGCTTTTGTTCTACAGTCCAGTCGTACCTCGAACGACGAGCGAAGGGGGCCGAAGTGGCGCGAACTGTGCGGATCGATCCGGATGCGGTGAGCACATACAAGGTGGTCGCGGATCAGGTGGCCGGTGAGCTCGCGGGTGCCGCGGCGCAGCTGGCGCCCGGAACCGATGCTGCCCGCATCGCCGCCGGAGTGGGGTTGCTCGGCGCCGATTTCGCGACCGAGTTCGTCGCGGCCGTCGGCGACGATCACACCGCGCTGACCACGGCGGCGACGCTGGTCAGCGCCTATGGGCAGACGGTGCAGGGGCAGGCCGCAGCGGCCGGTGACCTCGACGCCGATGGCGCCGCCGCGCTCGGCCGGGCGGGTGAGCAGGCATGAAACCGATCTCCGATCCGCCGATGGTGACGGTGCTTGCCGAACCGTTGCGGCGGTTGCGTTCCGGGCTGGGATCGGGTGCGGCCGCCCCCGATCAGCAGGTGCTCGGCGCCTTGACGACAGCCTCGGCCACCGCCGATGCCACCGAATCCACCCACACCCGTGGCCTGCACGCGCTGGAATCGACCTGGTCCGGGCAGGCCGCCGACACCGCGGTGCCCGTCATCCGCACCACCCGCAGCGAGATCGGCGCCGTCGCCGACCGTGGGCCGCAGTACGCAGCGCTGCTGTCGGATGCCCAGTTCACCAGTAGTCGCGCGGCACGCGAGGTCGACGTCATCATCGCCGATTTCCGGCGCGATGCCCGCTCCATCCTGGACACCGCCACCTCGGCGCCGGAGACCGACGCCGTGATCGACCGTGCCGCCCAGGCCATCCGGGAGGCGCTCGGCGTGGTGAACACCGCCCAGGGCGACATGGACGGCCACCGGCAGCGGCTGCGCGATATGGGCCCGATGACGATGACCACCCCGCAGGGCGTGCTCACCACACCCGGCGCCGTCCCCGGGACCACCACGACGGTGCCGGGCGCGGTCCCTGGCCAGCCGATGGATCCGGCGCTGGCGATGCAGTTGCAGTTGCAGCAGCAGCTCGTGTCCGCAGGCGTGCAGCTCGGCACCACGGCCATCGATGCCGGGGTGGAACTCGGATCGAAGATCATCGACCGGATCGCCGACGTCGGCCTCAAAGTCGTCGACACCGTCGGCGCGCAGGCAGGCACCGCCATCGAGCAGGCGCTCAACCCGAACAAGGCCGAACAGGCGCAGACCGGTCCGGCCTCGACCGCACCCGCCGGTGCCGGGAACCCGGTGCCCCCGAAGGCGTTCGATTTCGGTGGTGGTCCCGCCACTAAGCCGGAGACGGCTCCGTCCGCTCCGGGTGCCGCGATGGCGGCGCCGCCCCCGCCCGCACCCAGGTCGCAGCCGGCCGAGCCGAAGCCGTCCGATAACAGTGGCGGCGGCGCTGGACCGTTCGCCGCACCGCCGCCGTCCTCCGGCGGACAGCACGGCGGCATGGTCATCCCGCCGGGGACCGGCCAGGGCGGCGGCGACCAGGACCGTAAGCCGAGGCCCGGCCAACTCGGGGTGACCGTCCCGGCCACCCTCACCATGGCCACCGCACCCGCGATCGGCGCCGACGACGACCGATGAGCGACAACCCGTTCGACCCCGGGCTGCCGATGGTGCGTGTTCCGCCGCCCCGCAAACGCGGGCGGCGGCGCAGGCCTGCGCCCGAAGGCGGTCCTGGTGACCGCCAAGGCAACTGGGACGACTGGCTCGAAACGCCCACCGGTCCGCTGGAACCGCCCGCGACCGATACGGAGGCCACCGACGAGGAGGCCGAGCAGTGGCAGCAGGAGCCGGAGTACGACGCACCGGAGGAGACGGTCGCCGCCTACCGCGATCACGAGCCGTCACTGTTGCCGCCGCTGATCGACCGCAGCGGCAAGATCGGTGGCGGCTGGCGTAAGCCGCGGTCGAAGCGCTCGACCCGGGACGACGGCAGCGGCGGCGGCCGCGCGCTGAGCATCCTCATGGGTGTGGGGCTGGCGATCGGGATCGCGGCTGTCGCCGTTGTCATCTCGACCTCGTCCGGCGAGGAGGACAAACGCGCGGTGTCCGCCGACGTCCGTGGGCAGACTCCGAACGGTGGTGACCAGCTTCCGTCGGCCAGCTCCTCGACGGCAGCGCCCCCTACTCCGTCGCCCGCTGAATCGCCGGTGGAGTCACCGCCCTACGCGGCCGACGGGTGCGTTCAGCAACTCGACGGCACCGGTGGTGCGGTTGTATCCGGAACCCCCACCGGCGGAACCGGTTCCGGCGCCGACGCGATCTTCGGCTTCGAGCACGCCTACTACGTCGCCCGCGACGGCCACCGCGCCCGCGGCTTCGTCACCGCCGACGCAGGCGTCTCCGACGCCGCGGGCATCGACCGCGGCATCTCGCAGGTCCCCCTCGGCACCCGCTACTGCGTCACCATCACGCCACTCCCGAACTCCGCCCCCGAGCGCTACCTCGTCGACCTGGTCCAGCAGTACCCCGGCGAACCCCCCGACACCTTCAACCAGATGGTCACCGTCGCCACCCTCGACGGCCACACCCGCATCACCCGGATCGAAAAAGCCCCGGCCTGAGCCGGACACGAAAAGACCCCGCCGAAGTTCCGGCGGGGTCTTTTCGATATGGAGCCGATGACGGGAATCGAACCCGCGCTGTCTGCTTGGGAAGCAGAAGTTCTACCATTGAACTACATCGGCAGTACCCGATATCGGGTATCAACGGAGACTGTAGCAGAGTCCGTCCGGTCGGGGGAAAGCTCCAGGTAAGCGCATCTGACCTGCGGGGATCGGGTCTGCTGTGCGGCCCGATTGTCGCCGCTTCCACGGGAATTCGCTGGAGGCGCACATCAGGGGTTGTTTATGACTGACCGGTCATTCATAATAGACTCATGCCAAAGGTTGTCGATCGTGCCGCTCGTCAGCAAGAGATCCTGGATGCAGCCGCCAAGGTGTTCGCGCGCAAGGGGTTCGCGGCCTCGCGGATCGATGACGTGGCGGCGGAGGCCGGGATCGCGAAGGGGACTGTCTACCTGTATTTCGACAGCCGGGACGCGCTGCTTACCGGGGTGTTCGCCAGTTATGTCGCGGAGACGGCGCAGGTGCTGGCCGAACTCGGTGACGGGCCCGCGTTGGAGCGGCTCGCCCGGTTGGTGCGCGGGGCGATGGAGATGCTCGACGCTCATCCCGACCACGTGCGGGTGTTATTGGACGTTTGGGCCGCGAATCCGCCGATCGACCTGGTCGGCGTCTACCGCGACTATCGCGCGGCGATCGGGGAGCTGCTGGCCGAGGCTGCCGATGGTGGTGAACTGCGTCAGGGGATTGATGCGCGGCATGCGGCGGTGATCGTCGCCGCGATCGAAGGATGTCTCGTACAGGCGCTGGTCGATCCCGAGATGTCGCTGCGTGAGCTGGTGGAACCCGTGTTGCAGATCTGTGTGGAAGGGATTCGGCGATGACTCTCATTGATCGGTTGATCGCGCCTCAGGCGACGCGCGCTGAGGTGTGCCTCGGTTTCGGTGCCGCGATCGGCGGGGCGGCAACGGGTTTCGTGCTCGCGATGTCGGCCGGATGGTCGTGGCTCGCAGTGCTGGTGGTCGCGGTGATCGCGTTCGATATGTTCGGCGGGGCGGTCGTCAATGCGATGGCCTCGGCCAAGCGGTGGTACCACCGGCCGGGCCGGACATGGGTTCACCACTTGGGGTTCGTCGGGGTGCATGTGCAGCCGTTCATTCTGGCTGCGGTGGTTCCTGGATTCGGCTGGATCGATGCCGCCGCCATCTACGCGGTGGCGTTGGGTGGCGCCGTGATCGTGACGGTGGCGCCTGAGGCGTTGCGCCGTCCGATCGCCTTCGCAGCCACAGCGTTCGGCCTGGTCGCGGTGACCAGCATGGTCACGGTGCCGCATGAGCTCATGTGGTTCGCGCCCGTGCTGCTGATCAAGCTGCTGCTCGCTCACCTGTTGCCCGAGCAGGCCGGGCGCCCTGACCTGCACGGATCGCCGGCCGGAGCCGCAGCGGCATGAGCGTCGTTATCCTGCGAATGCAGCGTCCGCTACCGCAATCGCATCCCATCTCGACGATTCGATTCGGCGCAGACCGCACACCCGGCAAGTAAGGAACACCCAGCACATGAGCACAACCGCACACGCATTCACCGACGACGCGCTGGGGGAGCTGGACGCGGTGGCCCTGGCCGCGGCGATCCGCGACGGGCAGGTGAGCCGTGCCGAGGTGATCGAGGCCGCCATCGAACGGGCGCATCGAGTGAACCCACAGCTCAACGCCATCGAAACGGAATGCTTCGCACAAGCGCGCGCCTCGCGGCCGACCTCAGGGGTGTTTTCCGGCGTGCCGGTCTTCGTCAAAGACAACACCGACGTCGCCGGATTGCCGACCTGCCACGGCTCGGCCGCTTTCGACCCGCATCCCGCCGCGCGCACCAGCGGTCCGGGCGCGCAGTTCCTGCACCCGGGGTTCGTCGCTCGGCAAGTCGACGCTGCCCGAGTTCGGGCTCACCGCCAGCACCGAGTACGCCGACCGGCCACCCACCCGCAACCCGTGGAATATCCATCACTCCGCGGGGGCGTCATCGGGTGGGTCGGCGGCGCTGGTCGCGGCGGGTGTGGTGCCGATCGCACACGCCAACGACGGTGGCGGTTCGACCCGCATCCCGGCGGCCGCCAACGGCCTGGTCGGGTTGAAGCCGACCCGCAACCGGCTGCTCGATCAGCCGGGCGCGCGGCAGCTGCCGGTCCATCTGGTGGCCGAAGGTGTTCTCACCCGGTCCGTACGCGATACCGCCCACTATCTGGCCGCGGCCGAGCGATTCCACACCAACACCAAACTGCCGCCGATCGGTCTGGTGGAGGGCCCGAGTGATCGACGGCTGCGGATCGGCCTGATCCGGTACGACGTCCGCGGCCGTGCGGTGCACGAGGAAACCGGCGCGGTGCTGGACTCCGCGGCGGCCGTGTTCGCCGGACTCGGGCATGAGGTGGTCGAAACCCGCCTCGATATCGATGACCAGTTCATCGAGGACTTCAAGCTGTACTGGGCCGCGGTCGCGGCGCTGCTGTCGACCTCGTTCCGGGTCGCGCAGCGCAAGCATTTCGACCCGCGCCTGCGCGACCCGTTCACCAAGGGGCTGTCGGCACTGGCGACGAGCCGCCCGCTGGGCGTGGTGGGCGCGGTGCGCAGGCTACGCGCCGCACCCGCGATCTACGACGGCCATTTCACCGAGGTAGATGTGCTGCTCAGCCCGGTGCTCTCGCATCCGGCGCCGCTGATCGGTGAGCATTCGCCGAACCTGCCGTTCGACGAGCTGTTCGCCAAACTCGTCGACTATGTCGGGTTCACCCCGCTCAACAATGTCGGCGGCGGGCCCGCCGTATCGCTGCCACATGGTCGGATGTCGGCGAATCTGCCGGGCTCGGTCCAGTTGTCCGCCCGGCGTGGCGCCGAACGGACACTGCTGGACTTGGCCTACCAGTTCGAGTCGGCCAGCCCGTTCCCGCGTATCACCGATGTGGAGTCCGCGAGCGAACGGAACATGAGTTAGCCGCATCGTGGCCTGCCTCGGCCAGCGCCGTAGGCACTCGGCATCGCCGCGAGTGGGCGTGATCTCCGGCGTCCCCGACCGGGGGGTCGCGGCGGGCGTGGAGTCCGATCGGCCGAGTGCTGGCGGGGCTGGTGTGCGGGCGCCCTGCGCCGTGGGTGGCTCGTCAGGCCGAGGCGCTTACTTCTCCGCCCAGACTCCGAGTTCGTTTCCGCTGGGGTCGGTGAAATGGAACCGGCGCCCGCCAGGGAACTCGTACGGCCCGTTGACGACGGTGCCGCCCGCCGCTTCGACCGCTTCGACCGAGGCGTCGAGGTCGTTGGAGTACAGCAGCACCAGCGGCCCGCCGTGCCGGGTCTGATCGGCCACCGCCAGCCCGCCGACCTCGGACGTTTCGGGTGCAGCGGGGTTGCGGATGCCCGCGTAGGCGGGGCCGTAGTCGTTGAACTGCCAGTCGAATGCTTCGGTGTAGAAGCGTTTGGCCGCGTCCAGATCGGTGACGGCGATTTCGATGTAATCGATGGCGTGGTGGCGGTGGCCGCCGGCGTCGGAATCAGACATGAGCCGATGATGCTCCAGGGGTACGACAACTTCCCGGTGACGCGCGCGCAGAAGCCTGCCACTACGCTCTTGCCCGTGCTGCTTTCCGATCGTGACATCCGGGCGGAGATCGCCGGTGGGCGTCTCGGGCTCGAGCCATTCGAACAAACCCTGATCCAGCCGTCGAGTATCGACGTGCGCCTGGACGGGATGTTCCGGGTGTTCAACAACACCCGATATACCCATATCGATCCCGCGCAGCGGCAGGACGAGCTCACCAGCCTGGTGGAGCCCGTGCCGGGTGAGCCGTTCGTGCTGCATCCCGGTGAATTCGTGCTCGGCTCCACCCTCGAGGTTTGCACCCTGCCCGACGATCTGGCCGGGCGCTTGGAGGGTAAGTCGAGTCTCGGCCGTCTCGGCCTGCTCACCCATTCGACCGCCGGTTTCATCGATCCGGGTTTCAGCGGCCACATCACGCTGGAGCTGTCGAATGTGGCGAACCTGCCGATCACGCTCTGGCCGGGGATGAAGATCGGCCAGCTGTGCCTGTTCCGCCTGACCAGCCCCGCCGAGAATCCCTACGGCAGTGCCGTCACGGGCTCCAAGTACCAGGGCCAGCGCGGGCCGACGCCGTCGAAGGCGTACCTGAACTTCCCGCTCCCGAGCCTGGACCGCTAGCCCGCTCGGCCCAGCGCACAGCTTCCTCGTCTATGCGCCGGGGCCGAGCGCGGACGACCGCTCAGTCCGGCCGATCCGATCCGACCGCCAGCGCCGTGGTGACGATCATCGACAGCGGCGGCAACAGTTCGTCGCGTTCGGGCATTTCGACCCAGTAGCAGCCCTCTCTGGTCCAACGGCCCAGACCGGTCGGCAACATGACAGCACTACCGACAGCGGGAATGCCGATGTCGAGGCGGTTGAGGACTTCCATGATCTGCGAGCCGGGCCTGCTGTCGGGCGCTGCCAGAAAACTCCACCGGATCTGCCTGGCCAGCATCGGCGCTCGGATGCCCTGCTGATCCAATGCCGCGCGGACCTTTTCGGCGCGCTCGGTGGGTAGATGGACCACGCAGGCGCGTGCGGTGATCGGTAGCATCACGAACCCGCCGCGTTCGGTCACCACCAGACCGAATTCGTGCCGGTAGTACGCCGCCCAATCGTCGATCGTTCTCAGCTTCTGCACGTTCATCCCTGAGCCCCCTGGCCCCTGATGTCGGGCCGGTCGGAGTCGGTTTCGCCACCGATTCCAGGCTCGCCGAAATCCCCGGCGCGCCACAAGCGCCCACACGCCGGCGTTCCACTGCCCTTGCGCCGCCAGTTATTCGGCCCGAAAAGCCATGTGGCAGGGCTCACAAATTGCTCGTAATCTGTGGAGGACGTTTCGTTCGGAAGGGAAGACAACGTGGTCCGGCAGTGGTCAGGCAAGGAGACCCGGGCGCTGCGCGACGCCATGCGGATGAGTATCCGGGAGTTCGCCGCCCATTTGGGGGTGCACCAGCGCCTGGTATCCAAATGGGAGGCGGGCGGTAGCCGGGTTCATCCACGCCCGGTCAACCAGGCCGCGCTCGATACTTCCTTGGCCAGGTCCGACGATGTGGTGCGGGCACGGTTCGCGGAGCTGGTCAGTCAGCCCGCGGTACCGCGATTCGACGCGCGAGCCGGCGACTCGGCGCACAGCAGTTATTCGAGCGACGCGGAACTCTTGGACCTCATAGACGCCGGCGCGGTGAGAGGCGATGCGTTAGCAGCGATTTCGGAGAGGGACCTGATTATGGCGGCTGCCCACGAGGCCAGTGAACACGCGAGTCGTGCCGAGAGCACCAATGTCGGCGCGATGACGTTGGAACAGCTCGACGCCGATGTCACCCGAATCGCCAACGATTACGTGCATATTCCGCCGGTACCGATGATGGTGGAGATGCTGCGGGTGCGGCGGCGGGTGTATCGGTTGCTGGAAGGGCAGCAGCGTCCGGCCGATACCAGCCATCTGTATCTGCTCGCGGGCAGCCTGTCCGGTCTGCTCGCCAACGCGAGCACCGACCTCGGCCATTACGACGCGGCCGCCGAACAGATCCGCGCCGCACGGTCCTACGCCGAATTATGTGGCCACAACGGATTACGTGCCTGGACCCGCGGTATGCACGCGCTCATCGAATACTGGTCCGAGCGCCCACGCCGCGCAGTCGAGCTGGCCCAGAGCGGTCTGGAATTCGCGGATTCGGCGACAGCGCGGGTGCGGTTGAGCAATATCGAGGCCAGGATCTGGTCGAAGATCGGCAGCGTCACCGATACCGAGCGCTGCCTGCGCGCGGCCACCGACGCCCGCGGTGGCCCGGGCTCGGACACGCTGCACGATGGAATCGGCGGCGTCTTCGGATTCCCCGACGCGAAGGCCGAGTATTACGCGGGCGCCACCTATATCCATCTGGGTCTGGCCGAGCCCGCGCTCACCGCGACCCAGCAGGCGATCGAGCTGTATTCGTCGGGGCCGTCGTGGCAGCGTTCCTATGGCGCGGAAGCGTTGGCACGCGTCGATTCCGCGGCCGCGCACCTGATCAACGGCAGTCTCGACGGTGCGGCGGCGGCACTGCATCCGGTGCTCGGGCTGGACGAGGACAAACGCATCGCCCAGCTGGAGGAGCGGCTGACCGGTGTTCGGCGCAGGCTCACCGCACCGGCTTTCGATGGTGCTACCGAGGCTGTCGCGCTCGATGAGAGCATCGAGGAGTTCTGCGGTAGCACCGCGGCCAAGGGGATTCCGGCCGGATCTGCGTGAGCGCGGCCACGGGGATTCCGTGACAAGTGGGTGCGAGCGCGACTATTTCGGCTGGTTGAGCTCCACCTTGCTGCACAACCATCTGCCGTCGACCAGTTCCATCGTCATGGCCATCGAGTGCCGGTTGGTCTCCGGTACCGGCATGCCATATTTCGTGGAGGTCTGCGTGACAAGGGTCATCACCTCGGCCCGGTCGTCATTGCCGGATTGGTAGAAACATTGGATGTCGGAGCCCTTCGAGGTCACTTCCATAGGGACCATGAGGTCGCGCATGTTCGCGAACGTATTGGCCCACTCGCTCTTGAGCGCTCCGGTGGAACCGGCCTCGACGGCCTTTTGGAAGGCGTCCAGATCGCGGTAGTCGTAGGTCGTCATAGCCGCGGCGAAATCGCAGCCGGCCTGCCGCGCAGCCTCCCGAGCGTCCTCCACCTGCTTCCGCTCCGTTTCCTGCTGCTGGGCCTGCTGCTCGACCGCGGCCGAGTTGCGCATCGCCACCGCGACCGCCACGCCCGCACCGCCGACCACCAGTACCACCGCGACAATGGCGGCACTGATCAGCGCGATGCGGCGACGGTTTCCGCTCGGTGCTGGTGCGGCTGGATATGGTGATGCCGTCGGCGCGAAGGCCGGGTACTGCATCGGTGCACCGGACAACGCCTCGTTGGCTGCCGCCGCAAGCTCGCCGCAACTACCGAACCGATGCGCCGGATCCTTGGCCATGGCTCGTGCGATAACCGCGTCGAATCCGGGAGGCAAAGCGGGATTGCGGCTGGTCGGCGTAGGTATCGGCAGGTTGAGGTTGGCGTGGATGAGCTGCGCGGAATTCGTCCCCGGATATGGGGCCGTCCCCGTCAGCATGTGGAACAGGGTGGCGCCGAGCGCGTACACGTCGACTCGGTGATCGATCTCGGTGTCGGTATCGAACTGTTCGGGCGCCGCGTAGCGCAGGCTGGCGAACACCTCACCGGTGCGGGTGAGCCCGACCGATTCGTCGAGTGCCTTCGCGATCCCGAAGTCGGCGAGCAGAACCCTCTCCTGCGCACCGCGCGCCAGCAAGATATTGGCCGGCTTGACGTCGCGGTGCAGGATTCCGGCGCGGTGCGCGTGATCGAGCGCGCGAGCCGTCGTGGTGACGATCCGCACCGCATGCGCCGGATGCAACGGTCCCTCGCCGAGCACGGCGCCCACGTCGATCCCGTCGATGTACTCCATCGCGATCCACAGCTGCCCGCCCTGTTCACCGCGCGAGTGCACCGCGACGATGTCCGGATGTGTCAGCAGGGCCGCGGTGTCGGCCTCGCGGCGAAAACGCTCGCGGACCTCCGCGTCGTTGGTCAATGCCTGGCTCAACAGCTTCAATGCGACAGGTCGCGGCAGGTCGGGGTCACGCGCGAGGTAGACCTCACCCATGCCGCCGACACCGAGCAGCCTTTCGATCCGATAGCCCGCGAATTCCTGGCCATCCGCCAGTGACTGCCCCAAAACCGGTTCTCCTCCACCCGCAGTTACGGCGGTCACCTTACCGGTCCGAAGTGCGGGGAGCCGGATATACGTTTGCCGAGGATGGCACCATGGAGCGGTGAGTACTGGTCATCATCCGCATCGCCCGCCGCGCGTACTGGAGCAATCCACCAAGCTGCAGGACGTCGTCTACGAAATCCGTGGACCGGTACTCGCGCATGCGGCACGGCTGGAGGGCGAGGGGCACCGCATCCTCAAGCTCAATATCGGCAACCCGGCCCCCTTCGGGTTCGAGGCCCCCGATGTGATCATGCGCGACATCATCGCGGCGCTGCCGTATGCCCAGGGCTACTCCGAGTCCAAGGGCATCCTGTCGGCCCGGCGCGCGATCGTGACCCGCTACGAACTGGTGCCCGGCTTCCCCGAGCTCGACGTGGACAGCGTCTACCTGGGCAACGGCGTCTCCGAGCTGATCACCATCACCATGCAGGCGCTGCTGAACAACGGCGACGAGGTACTCATCCCCGCCCCGGACTATCCGCTGTGGACCGCGATGACCAGCCTGGCCGGCGGCACTCCGGTGCACTACCTGTGCGATGAGGCCAACGGCTGGCAGCCAGATATCGCCGATATCGAGTCGAAGATCACCGACAAGACCAAGGCACTGCTGGTCATCAACCCGAACAATCCCACCGGCGCGGTGTACTCCACCGAGGTGTTGCAGCAGCTGGTCGATCTGGCGCGCAAACATCAGCTGTTGCTGCTGGCCGATGAGATCTACGACAAGATCCTCTACGACGACGCCAAGCACATCTCGCTGGCGACCCTCGCCCCCGACCTGCTGTGCCTGACCTTCAACGGCCTCTCCAAGGCCTACCGGGTGGCCGGGTACCGGTCCGGATGGCTGGCGATCACAGGCCCGAAGGAGCATGCCGCCGGATTCATCGAGGGTATCGACCTGCTGGCCTCGTCGCGGCTGTGCCCGAACGTGCCTGCTCAGCACGCCATCCAGGTGGCGCTCGGCGGACATCAGAGCATCGAGGATCTGATCCTGCCCGGCGGCAGGCTGCTGGAACAGCGCGATGTCGCCTGGGAGCGGCTGAACATGATCCCCGGCGTTTCCTGCGTCAAGCCCAAGGGCGCGCTGTACGCGTTCCCGCGGCTGGACCCGAACGTGCACGAGATCTACGACGACGCCAAACTCATCTTGGACCTGCTGCTCCAGGAGAAGATCCTGATGGTGCAGGGCACCGGCTTCAACTGGCCCGCGCACGATCACCTGCGAATCGTGACGCTGCCGTGGGCGCGCGACCTGGCCGTGGCCATCGAGCGGTTCGGCAACTTTCTGTCCAGCTACCGCCAGTAGGTCCGAGCGCAACCGGTCCTGCCCCCGGTTACACCGGCCAAAACCGACCTCATGTCGGGGTTCGAGGGGTTTTTGGAGACTTACTAGCGCAAAACAACTTCTTTTGTGTACAGTAGGCATCGGCGCTTTCGAGCGCCCGGTTGGATTGTCTACCCCCCCTGGACAATCCAGCTTTCGGGTTAGGCTGCCTACCCCCCTGGGCGCCGACCTGTGGACGGCGGAGACATCCCCCTGCTCTCCGCCGTCCCTCGGCCCGGCTGGTCCGCCTCTCCGCGATTCTTGGCCAGACTTAGGCGCGGGGTTCTTTGCGTTGGCGACCGGCGGTAGTGCATAAGGGTGAGTTAGCCCGTACCCGGTGAGTTACCCGGATCTTGCGAGATCAGTTGGTGCGTTGGCAAGAAGAAATTCGGCCCGCGGTGCCTCTGTGTCGCTTTCACTGCCGGTTGCTGCGTTTACCGGTCGTCTGAGGCAGTTGTTGTGGCCGCGAGGTTTTCGGGGCCGTGGCTGTGTGCACACCGTGATCGCCGCTGAGTGCCGACATAACCGCCGTTGCTGCGCCTCTTGAAAATGACGTCCATTAAGCTCGCCGCGTGAGCGACCACCATCACCATCACGATCACTCCGGGCCGATTGCTATCGGGGCTACCGCTGCTCGGGTCGTCGTCGGGCTACTTGCCGTGATCGGCGTCATCGTTGTGATCGCCACCATCATGCTGTGGCCGAGTGAGCAGAAGGTCGATATTCCGCTGCCGATGCAGAATGCGGGTGGTGGGGCGGTGCAGACCGAGGCGGGGACGGTGGTGCTGCAGGACATCGGCGCTTGTGGCAGCCCATCGCTGGGCAAGGTGTTCCCCGAGAGGCCGGATCCGCCGGCCACCAACGCCTACACCTGCCAGCGCAGCCTGATCGCGATCGAGTCGGGGCCGCATGAGGGCAACCACACACTGCTCGAGATTGCGCCGGGGCCCGGACAACCCGAATTGCAGGCGGGCGACAGCATCCGGATCGTGCGCCAGACCGCACCCGATGGCACGCCCCTGTATTCGTTCGACGATTACGCTCGCGGTCTGCCGTTGACGCTGATCACGGTGGCTTTCGTCGTCGTGATCATCGTGGTCGCACGCTGGCGTGGCCTGCGTGCACTGCTCGGCCTCGGGTTCGCGTTCGGCGTGCTCGTCGTGTTCATGCTGCCTGCACTGCTGGACGGAAAGCCGGCCATCCCGGTCGCGCTGGTCGCGGGATCGCTGATCTTGTACGCGGTGCTGTATCTCGCGCACGGGGTGAACCTGCGCACCAGCTCCGCTCTGCTCGGCACCCTGACATCGATGGTGCTCGCGGCGGTGCTGTCGTGGCTCACCATCGGCGTCACCAACCTGACCGGATTGTCCGAGGAACAGAACACCAACGTCGCCACCTACCTCGAGCACGTCAGCATCACCGGGCTGCTGCTGGCCGGGTTCATCATCGGCTCGCTCGGTGTGCTCAACGACGTCACCATCACCCAGGCGTCGGCCGCGTTCGAACTGGCGGCGCTGGACGAAGGCGCGTCCCGGCGGGAGATCTTCGCCGCGGCCATGCGCGTCGGTCGCGATCACATCGCCAGCACCGTCTACACCCTGGTGCTGGCCTACGCCGGTGGCGCGCTGCCGCTGCTGCTGCTGTTCAGCGTCGCGGGCCGGTCGATCCAAGACGTGCTGGTCGGCGACGCCGTGGCGATCGAGATCGCCCGCTCCGCGGTCGGCGGTATCGCGCTGGCGCTATCGGTTCCGCTGACCACGGGTATCGCGGTCATGCTTGCCCGTCCGTTCGGAGCGGGTAAGCCCGCACCGCAGGTCAACCGGAGGGCTCGGCACGCGAAAGTCTGATATCAGGGTGCAGGCGCCGGGGGGAACAGCGGCGGGATGGTCGGGACGATGATGGGCGGCAGTCCAGGAACCACCACGATCGTGTTCGGCCCGAGCGTCGTCGGGGCGGGCTCCTCCGGCCGCTGACGCTGCGGCGGCGGCTCCGCGATCGCCT
Source organism: Nocardia sp. NPDC059180 (assembly GCF_042754945.1). Classification (NCBI taxonomy): domain Bacteria; kingdom Bacillati; phylum Actinomycetota; class Actinomycetes; order Mycobacteriales; family Nocardiaceae; genus Nocardia; species Nocardia sp. NPDC059180. Next base: position 15,711 of record NZ_JBHZBU010000001.1, on the reverse strand, counting down.
CCTCGGCCTCGGTGGTGGTGGGGGCCGCGGTCTGCGGATCCGCTGCGGTGGCATGGGCCGGGGTGGTCGGCAGCGGCGAGGTGTTGCCCTCGCTGGTGTGCGAATCCCGCTCCAGCACCTGCGGTCCGTAACCGAGCCCGAGGCCGATCGCCGCGACCACGGCCAGCGCGGTGACCGTCAGCGCGGCACCGCTGATCTCGCGCCGCCCGCGCTTGCGTGCGGTGGGGGCCGACAGCCACGACGGCGTGAGGTCGTCGTCATCGATGTCGACGGCCGGAGTGGGATGTGCGGCAGCCGCGACCGGACGCGGTGCGCGTACGGTGCGGGCCAACAGCGCCGCACCGCGGACCGCGACGGTCTCCGGGTCGGCGGGCACGGTGACCGGCAGACCCATCCAGTGCTCCAACACCTTGGCTACCAGCGGAATCCGAGAGCCGCCACCGACAACGAGCACCCCGTTGACCGGCACACCAGAACGTGTCACCACCTCGCGCGTCATGCGCGCCGACGATTCAACGGCGAGCATGATCAGCGATTCGAAGTTCTCCTGCGCCAGCAGCACCAGGCCCTGCTCACTGGGCAACGCCACCGCGGTATTGCTCGACAGCTGCTCCTTGGCCTGCCTGCACAGTGCGTCGAGCTGCGCCAGCCCGGAATGGTCGTGCGGATGCGCGATCCGGCCGGAGGCGATCTGCTGTTCGCGAATGAGCGAATCGATGTAATCGCCGCTGATATCGCTGGTGCGTTCGGTGTGGCGGACCTGCCTGGTCTCGACATCGACGATGCTCACCGAGAGACCGGAACTGCCGAGGTCGTAGACCACGAGCGCGGAGACACCGCGGATATCGCCGCTGCTCTCGGCGAATTCGACGATCGCGTTGAGTTCGGGAACCAGCTCGTAATTGGTGATCTGCTGTTTGGCCATGGCCGCGCGGATCGCCCGGGCCTGCTGATCGGTGCGGTAGGCGATGGCGGTGGCGGTGATATCGGTGGACGCTTCGAGCGTCACCCCGATGACCTCGGCGGTGAGTTCGGCCAGGTCCTGTTCGCCGACGGATATGGTCTGTGTGTCGAAGGAGTGCGCGGAGAGGTGTTCGTGCTGGAACCCGGCGTGCGGCCGCGCCAGTCGAACAGCGCAGGCCCCCACCGCAACTCCCAGTACCGCACCCATCAGCTGCTCGTCTCGTTCCCGCTCCACGACATGTGAGCTCGCTCCATTGCTCGGCGACGGCTCGACCCCGAACCCTACCGACCGAGATCTGCGGAGTTCGCGGCAGTGCTGGCCGTTATCCGATGGCCCCCGCCTCGACAGGCAACTCTACGGTGTGCCGAGCCCCGCGTACACCCATCCCGCGTCCCGCCAGGTGGCCGGCACGAGACAGTTGCGGCCGTCGATGATGGACCGGGTCCGCACCACCGGATCCAAGTCGTGCGGTCGAAGCGCGGTGAACTCGGACCATTCGGTGAGGACGAGCACCACGTCCGCGCGATCGCACGCCTCGGCCACCGAGGTGGCGTAATTCAGCGTCGGAAACACCCGGCGCGAATTCTCCAGCGCCTTGGGGTCGTACACCGTGACCACAGCGCCGTGCAGCTGCATCATGCCCGCGACGTTCAATGCCGGGGAATCGCGCACGTCATCGGATTCGGGTTTGAACGCGGCGCCGAGCACCGCGACATTGGCACCCAGCAGCGATCCGCCACAGGCCCTTGTGGCCATATCGACCATCTTGGTGCGTCGGCGCATATTGATGTTGTCGACCTCGCGCAGGAAGGTCAACGCATGGTCGGCGCCCAGTTCACCCGCCCGGGCCATGAACGCCCGGATATCTTTGGGCAGACATCCACCGCCGAATCCGAGGCCGGCATTGAGGAAGCGGCGGCCGATGCGGGCGTCGTAGCCGAGCGCGTCGGCGAGGACGGTGACGTCGGCGCCGGTCGCCTCGCAGACCTCCGAAACCGCGTTGATGAACGAGATCTTCGTGGCCAGAAACGCATTCGCCGAGACCTTGACCAGCTCCGCGGTAGCCAGATCGGTCAGCAGGAACGGGATGTCGGCGGCGATCAGATCGGCGTAGGCCTCGCGCAGTAGCCGCTCCACCCAGACCGATTCGGAACGGTCCCGGTCGACGCCGAGAACCAGCCGGTCCGGGCGCAGGGTGTCCTGCACCGCGAACCCCTCGCGCAGGAATTCCGGATTCCATGCCACTTCGACATCAGTGGAGGTCAGAGCCCTGGCGCGGGAGCCGAGTTCGGCCGCGGTGCCCACCGGCACCGTCGATTTGCCGATGATCACCGACGGCCGCTCCAGCATCGGCGCCAGCGAGTCGATCACGGCATGCACGTATTTCAGGTCGGCGGCGTACTCGCCTTTCTTCTGCGGCGTGCCCACGCCGAGGAAATGGACCTCGGCGTGCGCGGCCGCCTCGGTGTAGGAGGTGGTGAAGCGCAGGCGTCCGGCGTCCAGATTGCGGCGCAGCACGGCCTCGAGTCCCGGCTCGTAGAACGGCACCACCCCGTCGGACAGCTTGGCGACCTTGCCCGGATCGATATCCACCCCGATCACGTCATGCCCGAGTTCGGCCATGCACGCGGCGTGCGTGGCCCCCAGGTACCCGGTTCCGAAGACTGTGCATCGCATGATCGATTGGTAAGCCGCCCCGGTGGCCACACCACCACACCGAGGGAAGAGTCCGGGCAACAGTAGATGTACAGGGAGTGGAACCTCGTGTGACCTGCGGGTTTACCTCGGGATTGCTCGTCGTCCATGTCATGGGGCTTGGCCGGCGGTCCTCACCCGGCGATGGCCACGGGAGGTTCGGATTCGTATGCGGTGTGCAGCAATTCGACCAGCTCCGATGAACCGTCCAGCGGGGTGTCCCCGATCCGGTGTACCGCGATCGCGGGTGTCCATGAGTTCAGGACGACTGCGCCGCGGTATTTGCCCACGTCGGCGGGCCGTACCACCTGTGTGCCTTGGGGCACGCCTGCCGCCTCGAGTCGACGGCGAACGGTGCCCATCATGGTGCCGGTGAGCACGGCCGCCTCCGGCCATACGACGGCGTCGCCATCCCAGAACGCGAGGTTCCAGATCGATGCCTCGGATAGGCGTCCCTGCCGGTCGACGAAGGCCGCGTCATCGAATCCTTCGGCACGAGCGCGGCGCATGTAGTAGGTCTTGGCGCCCTCACCGACATGCTTGATCTCGGGCATGAACCGAACGTGTTCGAAGATCGCGAGCGAGAGCGGGCCTTGCGGACCGTTCGCCGGTGGCGCGGTGCGGATGAGAGTATGCAGCGAAGGCTCGGCGGAGTCGTTGGTGAATTCCCCGTTGGAGTCGAACACCGTGAGGTACAGCGATAGGTCGGACGGAGACGCTTCGATCGCGGTGCGCAGGTCGGCGCGGATCCGCTCAGGTGAGAGTTCGGCGTTGAACATCGACCGGGAGGCGTAGACCAAACGGTCGAAATGCAGGTCGAGTCCGCGCACGGCACCGTCGCGCACCTGCATCGCGGTGAAATGTGCGAACCCCGCGAACGCGTTGGTCGTGAGGGTGGCGGGGTCGGCGGGCTGTCCGTCGATCAATGTCACGGAAGGAAATGCGCTCATGGGGCGAACCTAGGCCCTGACATGGGTGTCAATGTCAAGCCTGCACGCGAAGAGGAGTGCTCGTGCTCATCGGAGAACTCGCCGAACAGACCGGCATATCGCCACGTCTGCTGCGCTATTACGAACAGCAGGGTCTGCTCGATGTCTCCCGCCACCCGAACGGTTACCGGGACTACGACCCCGACGCCGTCACCGTCGTGCGCAGGATTCGTGGACTACTCGATGCGGGGTTGAACACCGAAACCATCCGTACGCTGCTCCCGTGCGTGCACGGCGAGGAGCCGAGCGTCGAGCTGTGCACCGAGGTCGACGCGATACTGCGCCGTGAACTGGGCGAACTCCAAGCCGAGATCGACCGACTGACCGAAAAGCGCGAGGCGATGTCCGGGTTGCTCCTCGACTGAGCGGGTCGCGCGATGGTCGGCTCGAGCGGCCGGCGTGGATAGGATCGGCCGATGCGGCGGATCGGCGGGACTGTGCTCGTCATATGCGCGGTACTCGCGATCGTCACGGCCGCGCTGTGGCCGGTCTATGTGCGACCGCAGACCGAACAGCCCGCGCCAGCCGACGCGATTCTGATTCTCGGCGGCGCGCACGACGGGCGGGAGGAACTCGGGCTGCGATTGGCCAGAGACGGCTATGCGCCGCGTGTGCTGGTGTCGAATCCGTATGAGCACAGTGCGCTGGTCAACCGGATCTGTCACGGCGGGTACAGCTTCGACGTGGAGTGCTTCGATCCGGATCCGCGTACGACCCGAGGCGAGGGACGCTACCTGGCGCAACGGGCGCGTGCGGAGGGATGGACGCGCGTCATCGTGGTGACGTTCACCCCGCATATTTCCCGCGCCCGCTACATTCTCGGCAAGTGCTGGTCCGGGGAAATGCTCTTCGTGGACCCGAAGCCGCAACTTTCCGTCGCACGCTGGGCTTATGACTACGTCTACCAGTCCGCGGGATACGCCAAAGCGGTATTCGAGGACTGCGGCTAGGCCGTGTCCGGCGCCGCCGCTCAGTCACGAGAGCTGCCCCGGCCCGATCACGGCGAGGATGCCGCACTGCCCGGTGGTGGATTCCGGGCAGTGCGGGCGGTCACGGCCTTGTCAGGCGGGCGTAGCGGTTCAGATGGTAGGCGCTGGAACCGAATTCGTTCTCGATGGCGGTGAGTCGTTTGAAGTAGTGGCCGATGGCCAGTTCCTCGGTCATCCCCATCGCGCCGTGTAGCTGCACCGACTGCTGGCCGATGAAACGGGCCGCGCGCGCTACGGTGACCTTGGCCGCCGAGATGGCACGAGCCCGCTCCGTCGCCGACGCGGACAAGGCGAATGCGGCGAGATAGGCAGCGGCGGTGGCCTGTTCGAGTTCCATGTACATGTCGACCATGCGGTGCTGAAGTACCTGGAACCCGCCGATCGGCTGGCCGAACTGCTGACGTTGCTTGGAGTATTCGACGGTGTCGGCGACGACCTTGCGCATGAGTCCGACCGCCTCGGCGGCGACCGCGGCAATGGCTTCCTCGAGGGTCGCTTCGACGATCTCGGTGGCCCCGCCTTCGGCGCCGAGCAGCGCCGGGGCGGGCAGGCGGAAGCCGGTGAAGGTCAGGTCGGCGGCGTGCCGGTCATCGATCGTGCGGTAGTTGTGCACCTCGACGCCCGAAGAGGGTGCGTGCGCATCGAATTCGGTGAGAAACAGCGTCACGCCGTCCCGGTCGCGCCGTTCGCCTGCGGTGCGGGCGCTGATGATGAGGTGCGTGGCCAGCGGCGCGCCGGTGACCACGATCTTCGTGCCGTCTAGCACCCAGTCGTCGCCGTCTTTGCGGGCGGTGAGGGAAATATCGTGCGGCGATTCGCCGGCCGAGGGCTCCAAGCTCGCGAAGGCGGTGCGCGCGCTACCGGCGACGATCTCGCGCAGCACGGCGTCGGCAGGTTCACCACCGGACCGCGACAGCAGTCCGCCACCGACCACGACGGTGTCCACGAACGGCTCCACGACCAGCGCGTGCCCCAATTCCTCTGCGATGACCATCAATTCGGTCGGCCCGCCGCCTATGCCGTCGACCCGTTCGGACAGCGTCGCGCCGAGAATGCCGAGTTCGTCGGCGAATCCGCGCCAGATCTCGGGCTGCCAACCGGCAACGGATTTGGCCGCGCTGCGACTTTTCTCCAGCTCGTACCGCGCGGAAAGGAATCCCGCGAGGGAATCGCGCAGCAGCTGCTGTTCATCGGTGAGTGAGAAGTCCATCAGAGCCCCAATGCTGCCTTGGCGAGAATGTTCCGCTGAATTTCGTTGCTACCGGCATAGATCGAACCGGCGCGATCGTTGAAATAGCGCAGCGGCGCGACGGCCTGCCACTGCGGGCCGCTGTGATAGCCGTCGGCCGGTGGCGTGAACTCGGCGATCGGACCACCTGGCTTGGTGGCGTGCGGTTGGTAGGCGCGACCGCGCGGCCCGGCCGCCAGCAGCGCCAGTTCGGTCAGCTGCTGGCTCAGTTCGGTGGCCAGAATCTTCAGCATGGACGAGGCGGGTCCCGCGTCCCGGCCCTGTGCCAGCGCCGAGATCGTCCGGTACTCGAGAATTTCCAGCACATCGGCGCGGATGCGGGCATCGGCCAGCCGCGCCGCGAATCCGGGATCGTCGATCAGCGGCTCACCGTCCGGGCCAGGCTGCTCGGCCGCCGCGTCGGCCAGATCCTGTGCCATGACCTGTAATGCCGGCGCCGCCGCCCCTCCGCGTTCGTGCACGAGCACGTACTTGGCGACCGACCATCCCTCATCGACGCGGCCGAGCACATTGCTCTTGGGCACCCGGACGTTGTCGAAGAACACCTGGTTCTGTACCTGCTCGCCCGAGGTCATGACCAGCGGCCTGACCTCGATGCCCGGGGTGGTCATATCAATGAGCAGGAAGGTGATGCCCTGCTGCTTCTTACCGGTGCGCGAGGTGCGGACCAGGCAGAAGATCCAGTTCGCCTCGGTGGCGTGGGTGGTCCAGATCTTGCTGCCGTTGCAGATGAAGTCCTCGCCGTCGTCGACGGCGCTCATGGTCAGTGACGCGAGGTCGGAACCGGCTTCGGGTTCGGAGTAGCCCTGGCAGAAGAACACCTCGCCGGTGAGAATCCCGGACAGGAAGAAGTCCTTCTGTTCCGGCGTGCCGAACGCGACGATGCCGGGCGCCACCATCCGGATACCCATCGGCGACAGCGGAGGTGCACCGGCCAGTGCCAGTTCCCGGTTGAAGATGTAGTGCTGGGTCAGGGTCCAGTCGCAGCCGCCGTACTCCACCGGCCAGCTCGGCGCCGCCCAGCCGCGCGCGTGCAGGATCTGCTGCCACCGCATGCTGGCCTCATGGTCGGGATAAACGCTCGTTGCCAAGCGCCCAGCCGCCCGCAGCTCCGGCGTCAGGTTGTCTCGCAGGAACCCCCGCACCTCGTCCCGAAAGGCCGAGTCGGCCTCCGACCAGTCGAAATCCATCCATACTCCCGAGGGCTGTGCATAATCGCCGCAGCGCCCGCGAACCGGGCACCCATGAGAGAAGTTATCCGCAATTCTCGCACTTCGTCAAACTGAAGGCATATGCCATCAGGTTGACGGCGTGCTCGTATCCGTCGGTCGAACGCTCAGACGACGAGCCCGTGCCGGCGCCGCATTCCCTGATGCACCCAGGGGTGCCGAGTAGCCACGGGGCGCCGCCTGATCGAACGCCACCCGGCACGCCTCGCATACAGCAATGCCCGTGGGTAAATCAGCTGTTCACAGGGGGTTTTGTCTCCCCCGAAGTGATAAACTCCGCCGATGGCGCTCGTCGAGGTCAATGGGGTGCGGCTGCTCGTCGAGGAATCGGGCAGCGGTGATCCTCTTGTGCTGGTACACGGGAGTTGGGACGACCGGCGGGTATGGGAACTCGTCGGGCAGGATCTGGCGCGACACTTTCGGGTAGTCAGCTATGACCGGCGTGGTCACGCCGGCAGTTCAGAAGGTTCCGGGTCGGGGACGCGCCGCGATGATGAAGATGATCTCGCGGAGTTGATCGGTCTGCTCGAGCTTGCGCCCGCGAACGTGGTGGGCAATTCGTTCGGAGCTTCGATCGCATTAGGTTTGGCTGCCAGGCGGCCGGAACTCTTCCGCGCTCTCTGCGTGCACGAGCCGCCGTTGATCTCGCTCGCAGCGGATGACCCGGTGGCCGTCGCAGCCGGTGGTGTCATCGGAACCGTATTGCAGTTGATCGACGGGTGTGAGTTCAAAGCCGCGGCCCGCACCTTCGTCGACAACGTCGCCCTCGGTCCTGGCGCGTGGGAGCTGATGTCGAGCGATGAGCAGTTGTCGATGATCATCAACGCCCATACCTTTGCCGGGGAGCAACGCGATCCGCACTGGGCCGAGATCGACCTCGCCGCCCTGAGCGAGGTCGCGTTCCCGGTCCTGTTGACTCAGGGCGACCAGAGTCCGCCGTTCTTCGCAACGATCACGGCGCGGGTCGCCGAGGCCATCGACGGAGCCGAGGTGCGGACACTGCCTGGCACCGGGCACATTCCACACGTGACGCACCCTGCTCAGTACGCGGAGGTTGTCGGCGGGTTCATGACTCGCTGATCCAACAGTCCGAACAGGTCATCCGCGCTGAGAGCCTTCGAGCCAGACGATCTCGACGGGCACACCGGCTTCGCGGGCGAGTTCGACGACGGTTTGGTGGAACGATGCGGCACGACCGGTTCTCGAGTGGTACCTGGCTGCGGGGGCTTCTCGACGTTCGCCGCAGTCAGGTGCCACTCGCGGTGCCTTCAGCCGCGGAGGCGGTAGGTGGTGGCGGGGTTGGATGCGAGGTAGTCGGCCCAGGTCTGCTTGCCGTCGCGGTGGTCGGGGCAGGTGTTGTAGCCGGCGCGGTAGGCACGTGCGGCTCGGCCTGGGATGGGGATGCGGATCGTGCGGCAGGGGCGGCCGGTGGCGGTGCGCCAGGTGTCGGTGAGCTGAGCGAGGGTGAAGAGTTCTGGGCCGCCGAAGTCAGGGGCGCGGCCGAGCGGATCGCCATCGATCAGTTCTGCGACTCGGGTCGCTACATCGGCGGCGGCGACCGGTTGGAAGCGGAAGTCGAGGGGGAGTGGTGCGAGCGGCCAGCGGTCGACGGTGCTGAGGATGAAGGCGATGAGTTCGTGGAACTGGGTGGCGCGCAGGATGGTGTGCGGGATGTCGCTCTCGGTGATCAGCGCTTCGCAGGCCAGTTTCCGCTGGTAGTACGCGAGGGGGAGCCGGTCGATGCCGACGATCGACACGTATAGCAGGTGCCGGGCATCGCGCGCGGCCGCGAGCAGATTCTCGGTCTGCCGTAGGTCATGACGCCCCGAGCGCCGGAAATCGGTGGCAGCGTGCACGATCAGGTCGGCGCCTGCCGTGGCTTCGGAAACACCGTCGCCCGTCTGGAGATCACCCACGTGGGTGCCCGCACCAGGCCGACGGGACAGCACTCGGATCTCATGATCGGTCGAACGCAAGCGCTCGACGATCAGCTTTCCGAGTGCCCCGGTGCCGCCGGTGATCAGGACGGTACCCATGGTTGTTCGGCTCCTCTCTCGGCCCGCGGGTCGCGTGGCCGCTGAGACGACTCGACCCGGGCCGCTGTGCGGGACCCGGGTCGAATCATGGTTATTCAGATGTGGATGTTCAGTTCTTCCGGCCCGGCGCCTTCGCACCGGACTTGAATCCGAGCCCGCCCGGCTTGGCGGCGGGCAGCGGGGCATCCGGTGCACCGTTGCCGTTCGCGGGAGCCGCGGGGGTCTGTTCCTCGGCGGATTCCGTTGCGGTGGTCGCCGCAGCCGTTTCCGTAGCAGCCGAGGCGGTTTCGGCCGAAGCCGAAGCGTCCGCAGCCGGAGCCGACTCGGCCGGAGCCGGGTTCGCTGCCGGTGCCTTGGCGCCGGGCGCCTTGGGTCCGGGACGCTTGAATCCGGACTTCATGGCCAGACCCTTGGCGGCCACCGTCGGCATGGATTCGGCAGGTGCCGAAGCCGATTCGGTTGCCGCTTGCTCGGCAGGTGCGGTAGCCGACTCGGCCGGAGCGGAGGGCTCTGCCGAGGTGGTTGCGGCAGATGCCGGTTCCGCCGCCGGTGCCTTGGCACCGGGCGCCTTCGGTCCCGGGCGCTTGAAGCCCGACTTCATGGCCAAGCCCTTGGCAGCAACTGTCGGCTTGGTTTCGGTCGCAGCTGAAGCAGCTTCGGTGCTCGCCTCAGCTGTTTCGGCCGCAGCAGCTTCCGGAGCGTCCGGGGCCTTCGCGCCCGGAGCCTTCGCCGCACCCTTCATCGCCAAGCCCTTGCCACCGGGTGCCTTCGCGGCGCCCTTCATGCCGAGACCCTTGACCGGCGGTGCGGCCGGAGCCTCGGCAGCGGCCTCGGCGGGAGCTTCCGCCTTGGCGCCGGGAGCCTTCGCGCCGGGAGCCTTGGCGGCACCCTTCATCCCGAGGCCCTTACCGGGTGCCTTCGCGGCGCCCTTCATGCCCAGGCCCTTGGCCGGGGCCGCAGCCGCGGCTTCCGCCTCGGCTGCCGGAGCAGCCTCGGCCTTGGCGCCGGGTGCTTTGGCGGCGCCCTTCATGCCGAGTCCCTTGCCGGGTGCCTTGGCGGGGCCCTTCATGGCCAGGCCGCCGCCGGCCGGTGCGGCCTTGGCCGCGGCGGGGGCTGCTTCGGCCACCGGTGCGGGCTCGGGTTCGGGTTCCGGCTCCGGTTCGGCCTTCGGCTCCTGGATGACGGTCAGCTTCTCGGTCAGAATGGCCGGTTCGACGCGTTCGATGGAGTCGAGCATCAGCTGGGCGACGTCGACGACCTCGACACCCTCGCCCTTGCCGTCTTCCTGCCGCGCGGTCACACCGTCGGTGAGCATGACGCGGCAGAACGGGCAGCCGGTCGCGATCTTGGTCGGGTTGGTGGCCAGTGCCTCGTCCACGCGGTCGACGTTGATGCGTTTGCCGAGCTGTTCTTCCATCCACATGCGCGCGCCACCGGCGCCACAGCACATGGAACGTTCGCCGTGGCGCGGCATCTCGACCAGGTTCGAGCCCGAGGCCTCCATGAGCTCACGGGGAGCGTTGTAGATCTTGTTGTGGCGGCCCAGGTAGCAGGGGTCGTGGTAGGTGATGTTCTGCGACACCGACGCCACCGGCACCAGCTGCTTCTGCCGCACAAGGCGGTTCAGCAGCTGAGTGTGGTGCACGACCTCGTAGGTGCCACCCACCTGCGGGTACTCGTTGTTGAGCGCGTTGAAGCAGTGCGCACAGGTGACCACGATCTTCTTCTTGGACTGCTCGACGCCCTCGAATACCGAGTTGATGACCTCGATGTTCTGCATGGCCAGCTGCTGGAAGAGGAACTCGTTGCCCGCGCGGCGCGCCGAGTCACCCGTGCAGGTCTCCTCGGCGCCGAGCACCATGAACTTGGTGCCCGCGGTGGCCAGCAGTTCGGCCACGGCCTTGGTGGTCTTCTTCGCGCGATCCTCGTAGGCGCCTGCGCAACCCACCCAGAACAGGTACTCATAGCCGTCGAAGCTGTCGGCGTCCTTACCGAACACCGGGATGTCGAAGTCGACTTCATTGATCCAGTTCAGGCGGTCCTTGGAGTTCTGGCCCCACGGGTTGCCCTTGTTCTCCAGGTTCTTGAACAGACCCGCGAGCTCGGACGGGAACTCCGACTCGATCAGCACCTGGTAGCGGCGCATATCGATGATGTGATCGACATGCTCGATATCGACCGGGCACTGCTCCACACACGCGCCACAGGTGGTGCACGACCACAGCACCTCGGGGTCGATGATGCCGCTGATGTCCTCGCCACCGACCAACGGCCGCTCGGCCTCGGCCCGCGCCGCCTCGGAAATCTTGGCCAGCGCCGCCTCGTCCGGCTTACCGTCGGCGTCGACCAACCCGACCTCGTCGCCGCCCATGTCCTTACGGCCACCCGCCAGCAGATACGGGGCCTTCGCATACCCGTGGTCACGCAGCGACATGATCAACAACTTCGGCGACAGCGGCTTACCGGTATTCCAGGCCGGGCACTGCGACTGACAGCGACCACACTCGGTGCAGGTCGTGAAGTCCAACCAACCCTTCCACGAGAAATCCTCGATCCGGCCCGCACCCAGGGTGTCGGTATCGGGATCGACGTTCTCCATGTCCAGGGCCTTGCCCTTCGACATCATCGGCTTCGCCGCACCCAACGCGACATCGCCATCATCTTCACGCTTGAAGTAGATGTTCGGGAACGCCGAGAAGCGGTGCCAGGCCACACCCCAGGTGATGTTGCGGCCGACCACGTACAGCCAGACCATGCCCGACATCAGCTTGATGAAAGCGAAGATCGAGATCAGCGTGACATTGGCGGGGATCACGTTGGCGATCAGTCCGGTGACCGGGTCGGTCCAGCTGGAGTGGCCGTGCAGCGACAGCACGCCCGCCTTCACCAGCACCATGCCGATGCCCTCGGTGAGCACGACCCATTCGACGAAGTAGGCGGGGCCGAACTTCGAACCGCTGAAACGGGAGAGCCGTTCGGGCAGCCGGGGGTGATTCATCTGGCGGAGAACCATCAGCGTCACGATGCCGACGACGGTGCCGACACCGAGGATCTCGTCGCCGAGGTGGAACCACCAGGTTTCACCGATCAGCGGCCACGACCAGGTGGGCTTGAAGGTCTGGCCGTAGGCCATGAACCAGAACTGCGCGCCCGCCAAGAAGCCGATCATCACCAGCCAGTGCGCCCAGCCGACGGTGCGGAATTTGTTCATGCGCGTATGTGCGATGAACTCCACGAGCATCTGCTTGAAACGCGGAAAGAACGGCCGCCACCGATCCGGCGCGGACTGGCCGACCATGATGGTCCGCACGATGTTTCCGGCGCCGCCTAAGAACGACACCCAACACAGGAGGCTGAGCGCCGCCCCAATCGTGCCCAGCGTGACTGTCAGGGCATTCATGTCGCGACCTTTCTTTCGAGGCAACACGAGCTGTCGAGGCGGTGTGCCTCGGTTTGGCTCGTATCCTAACTGCCAGTAAGTTACCCGCCGGTAACATGTGGTGTCCAGCGTAGGATCTGCGGTTGGCTGGTGCCCCATCTTCCTGGGGGTTGACCGCTGATTCTGCTGTGATCAAGCTCACATAAGACTGTTGGGTCAATATGCTGCTCGAGCTGTTCAACACCGTAAAGGGCATGCAAACCCCGGTATGAGATAAGGACAGGCTTACCCGCCCAGGTACCTGAGTACACGTAATGAATCTCGCATCTGGACATTTGTTCGTCTAAGCTCACGACGTTCTGTTCTGTGTGCCCGTTTCACAATGCTCGGAGGGGATTTCGGTCTGGCCGGCCGGAATGAATGAGCTCGCGGTGAACGTCCACGGCATGCGGACAACCTGATGATGGATTGGAAACTGAATGAAGATCCGCAAGACCACCGCGGTCGCCGCGATGGTGACCGGCGCGATGGCCATGGGGTTCGGCACAGCCCACGCTGAACCCGCTGCCGAGGCGGCGCAGCCCATCAGCTACTCCGTCAAGCTGGTCGACAAGACCGTCGTCACCACCCTCAAGAACGGCACCTTCGAGCTGGCCAAGTCTTCGGAGGACGTCAAAGAGGACGACGTCTACCTGATCAAGGACGGCAAGGGCGCAACGGTGGTTTCGCTGCCGCTCGAGTTCAGTGTGGAAGACGTAGTGGTCCCGGTCGAGCCGGTGGTGAAGGAAGACGGCAAGGTTCTGGAGCTGACTCCGGACCAGGCTGCGGTCCCGGCCGACAAGCTGGCAGGCAAGAAGGTCAACGCGGTCGACATGGCGATCAAGCCGATCGCCTCGCCGATCGAGAACCAGCGTGCTCAGAATGAGTTCGCCAGCCAGTTCGGAATCGCCACGGCCGTCGGTGGGTTCCTCGGCACAGCCATCGGCGTGGTTGCCGGAGGCATCATCGGTGTGGCCGTCGGTCTCATCGAGTGCCTCACGATCGTGGGATGCATCGCGGCCATCCCGACGATCGTTGCTTTCGCCGGTATCGGTGGCCTGCTCGGCACCATCGCGATCGGTGGTCCGGCCCTGGCGATTGCCGGTATGGACCTCATGAACACTCTGAACGCGGCTCCCGGCACCACCAAGTGGACCGACGAGCACATGAAGGGCGAGAAGTAACCACCTCGAGGTAGTGAGAACGCTCGAAGCGACCGGCCCGTCCCGAAAGGGGCGGGCCGGTTTGCGTTTCGGGGGCGGGCCACGATCGGCGTGGATGTCACACCCGCGTTCGTCGAGTGGGCCGGCTGTCCACCGGCGCTGCGATGAGGCTATCGGTCGTGCGGTCGCGGTGGGCGGGACGCACGAATCGCCGGGTGTGGCTCTTCCGGCTACCGGCGCCGATCCGGCAGCGCCGCAAGCAGATCGCGCTTCGGGCTGCCTGAGCGCCGCAGACGGCTCGAGAGGCGCTGGGGTAACCCTGGGTTCATCCGGCGTTCGCCAGCGCCTCACAGGGCCATTCAAGCGGGTGTGATCCCTTGATGATCAACAAGTGCGGCAGCGCCGATCCCGTTCCGCGATAAACATCCGCACAAACACAAAGGCCGACAGCGCAATGCTGCCGGCCTTTGTCGCTATTCGGGCTGAGCGCCCTGAGTTCAGTTGGTGCGAACCCGCAGACCCGGGTTGTCCGAGAGGACGACGCTGACGGGCTGGGCGAACAACTGCGGGGTGTTACCGGTGAGGGCACCGATCAGGTTGGGGATCTCGCAGATCGGGAAGTCGGCCACCGAGGACGCGCTCGAAATACCGAGTGCGAGACGGCCGGTCACGATCGGGCCACCGCTGTCGCCGGGCAGGGCGCAGATATTGGCCGAGAAGCTCTGGGTGAGCTCGCGGTCACCGACCTGCACGGTCTGATCGACGGCATTGACCACGCCGCAGCTGAAGCCGGTGCGGGAACCGGACTTGCAGACCGGCGCACCGACGACGGGGGTCGCGACACCGTCGACGAGGACGGGACCCGCGCCCGGCACCCGAACGGCGTTGTTGGCGAAGCGATCCCTGGCCTGGTCGGCGATGCGGACAATGGAGTAGTCCTGGTTGCCGAGCACCGACTTGCTGAAGGTGCCGAGCTTGCCGCCGAGCTTGTCGCCGGGGAGCAGTTCGTGCACCGACGCCGCATTGCCGCCACCGGCGCTGTCGACGTCGGGGTTGCAGTGGCCCGCGGTGATGTTGACGGTGGCACCGTCACGGTCGATGCCGTTGAAGCCGAACGAGCAGCGCAGCGAGGTGCGTCCGGCGACCGAGGCGTAGCCGTCGCCACCTGCCAGCGACGCGCCGGTGACGTCGGCGATCGGGTCGGCCGACGGCAGCGCCTCGCCGGCCACCGGCGGGGCCATCACGATGACGCGGGCCGGGTCGACGAAGCTCGGCATCGGCAGACCGGGCTTGTCCACCCGCACCGCGATGCTGTTGTTGACGGTGTCGATGACGACGCCGCGCACCAGCGCGGCCACCGGCTCGGGCTGCTCGTCCAGCCACCGTTCGAACGCGCTCTTCTCACCACGCAGCGCGGACTGGCTCTTGGCCACCGTGCGGACCTCGAAACCGGCGGATTCGGCGGCGACCTTGGCCTCGTCGAGACCGGAGCCGGGCGCGAGTGCGACGACGGCCTTACCTGCGTCGTCCAGCCACGCACCGCCGAACACCTGCGGGAACTGCCGCTGCGCGGTGGTCGCGAACGCGGCGACCTGCTGCGCCAGATCGGCGCGGCGCAGGTACTCGTCGGCCGAGATCTTCAGATCGCGGGAGACCGCGGTGATCAGCTCGGCGGGCAGGCCCGGCTCGGCGTCGGGCTGTGCTGACGCCACCGCCGCGGTGGGGCCGAACAGCAGGATCGCGGCCGATGCGGCGATCGCGGCTTTTCGCATCCCAGTCCGATGCGGAGCTGTCCGGTGCGACCGGAATTTACCTATGCGTGGCAGGAGCATGACCAGACTATATGGGCTGCGGCCCCCGATGCCTACTTGTTCGGTGTCTAATTTGCGGCGCCTGCGGCACCGCGTGTTCGCGGCCCCTGGGTGTCTCGCGTCTCCGCTACCGCTGCTTGCCTTCGGCTTGCGCAGCGGCAGCGGAGA